>NZ_DASWXT010000106.1:0-39489 GCF_036405355.1 Daejeonella sp. | reverse complement strand
TCTTCCCATTCCGAACAGAGAAGTTAAGCCCGCCAGAGCCAATGGTACTGCCGTAACAGGTGGGAGAGTAGGTCGGTGCCCAATTTTAAACAAAGCCCCTTTCGTAAGATTGGGGCTTTTTTGTTATACTAAGTTTACATAACCTGATCCTTCCCCATAAGCTTTTCAAAATTCCCGGAAAATCAATTTGTGGAGTTCAAAAAGACGCAAAGACACAGAAAACTGAATAACATCCTGACGAATTCAGGAAACAATTTGTTAGGTTTGATAAATAAACTGAATCTTGCCAATTTCAATTAATTACAGTTCATGTTTCTATCCTATTTGTTTCATGGAATATCTAATATCCTTCATAGAAGAAGAACAAATAGAATCTACCTTTCATTTGGTGAAAACTGTTTAACCGATAATATTTTAAGCAGGTACGGTCTTAAGTCTTTCACAACACCATTTTCACATTGCAGATCTAATATTGAGTATATATTGGATTTGGAGAGAAACAACTATGAAAATTTTGTAAGCGGTGAATTTCTCAAATACGGTGATTTAAATGGAAAACCTGTCCCCCGACTTAAAACTGATTTAATCCTTCAAAATACTTATCATCATTTGCATGAAAATGGCATTGAATTTCCAAGTCAGGATGTTATTAAAAATCAGAAGTACTGGCAAAAGGTGGTTGAGCGGGCAATCAAATTGAAGGCATTTTTAGGTAAACGGAAGTACATCCTTCTGTATCACCATAGAGTTTGTGAAGGCAATAATCTTGAACTACTTCTAATGCATCTGTCTGAATTAAAAGGGTATTATTCAACTAAAGAATATGAATGTCAGGTTGTTTTATTCAAGCAAGTTATTATCCCTAAAGAGTCGAAGAAAAATATCATTTACCAAAATATTAAGGATATCCATATTTTTGATTTTCATAGTCATTATACCTGGACCGGGCGTGATCAAAGAAAATATTGGGCATTTATTGATGATTCCCTGATTAGTAAAATGCTGAAAACAGTAAAAATTATATGAATTAATTCGATTAATTGTCAATCCTGACGTACTCAGGCCCGGCTAGCAGGACTGATAGGACACGGAACCTGCTTTCCAAAATAAACAATTACTCCTTTAGTTTAATTTCATTTAATTCTCCGATGGATAGAGAATATCATGGTTTCGTATTAGAGAAATGAATTGATTCTTAAGCCTTTTTTCCTTTTATTTCTATCACTAAAACGTTAAAATTTCGTAATTAAATAGATAATCTTCCTAATACTTCTTTCCGAAAGGTTTTTTGTATTATTTTAGCTTGATTAGCCTTATCATAACATTAGGCACAATATTTCGTTATCTTGAACATAGAATTTAATTTATAGAGAAAAATGAATTCATTAAATAAAATATTATATACTCTTGCGATAATCGCATTACCTCTTGTATCATTTGCCCAAAGCGCTGAGGATGAATCTCCTGTCGCCAACTGGCAAAATCTCGACTTAAAATCTGACGGTGTTTTTGGGATCAGTACAGAGAAGGCTTATACGGAAATTCTGAAAGGTAAAAGATCATCTCCGATTATTGTGGCAGTTATTGATGGTGGTATTGATACTGAACATGAAGATCTCAAAAAGGTATTGTGGACTAACCAGAAAGAAATTCCTGGGAATGGTATCGACGATGATAAAAATGGATATATTGATGATATACACGGCTGGAATTTTATAGGTTCTCCTAAAGCCAATATCCATTATGATAACATGGAGGTTATCCGTCTTATCAATAAACTGCAGCCTAAATATGCCTCTGCCTTGAATACTACCCCTTTTACTGAAGAAGAAAGAAAGGAATTTCAGACCTATAAAAAATTGGTGACTGATTATATGGCAAAATTGCAATCTGCTCAAATCGGACTTCAGAATACGACGATGATCAAGAAATATCTGGATGAAATCCTGATCAAAATGGGTAAGGATAATCCTACAGCAGATGATTTTGGAGACTATAAGGCTGCAAATGATGTAGAATCACAAGTGGTTAAGTTCATTAAACCTGAATTGAAGAAAGGTGACTTCAAGAAATTCTATGATGAGCTTAAAGATGGTATAAAGTATTATGACACACAGGTTAAGTACCACCTTAATGTTGATTTTGATCCAAGAAAGGATTCAGTTGGCGATGATTATGCCAATAGCTATGAGCGTTATTATGGAAATAATAATGTTAAAGGACCGGATGCTGAACATGGTACTCATGTTGCCGGTATAGTTGGGGCAATTCGCAATAATGATTTGGGTATAAATGGAGTAGCTGATAATGTAAAAATTATGGCTATCCGTACGGTTCCTGATGGTGATGAGCGCGATAAAGATGTTGCTAATTCTATCCGCTATGCGGTAGACAATGGAGCTAAGATTCTCAATATGAGCTTCGGAAAGGCTTATGCCTGGGATAAGAAAGTAGTTGATGATGCTGTTAGGCATGCGATCTCTAAAGGCGTACTACTTGTACATGCAGCCGGTAATGATGGAAAGAATACTGAGAAGGAAGATAATTTTCCCAATCGTTTGTTCAGCGACAGTACCGGGGTTACAATGGGTACCGCTCAGGGCTGGATAGAGGTAGGGGCATCGGGATGGAAGAATGATGAAGAACTTGTGGCATCTTTTTCTAATTATGGTGGTAAAACAGTAGATGTATTTGCACCAGGTGTTAAGATCAATTCTACGATGCCAGGGTCAACTTATAAAGAGAATGATGGTACCAGTATGGCTGCACCAGTTGTTTCAGGCCTTGCTGCGATGATCTGGTCGCACTACCCACATTTTACAGCCGTCCAGATAAAGGATATCATAATGAACTCTGTTGTTAAAGTAGATCAGAAAGTTAAAATCAAGGAAGATGGTGACAACAAAAAAGTATTGCTGAGTGAGATTTCTGTTTCGGGTGGAATTGTAAACGCTTATAGTGCATTGCAACTGGCAGAGAAGACTAACTCTACTGCAAGGGTAAAGTCAAAATAGAATATATTATCGCCTTAATAAAAAATGCACCATTTTTATGGTGCATTTTTTATTAGACCTGACTTAATCAGTTTAGAATGACAGGCCGGTTTTAAGTGTAAGATAATGTCCTTCCTTTGAGAAGCCATATCCGCTTGACACCAAAATCTTGTTGTACAAGTTAAGCCAAACTCCCGGGCCGTATCCTTTGTGCCATGTACTGCCATCAGGAAGATCTGAATACACTCTGCCTGAGTCGAAAAACCCGAATAGTCCCATATCCCCTGTAAAAACATAGTTTCTAAAGTGGGTGACTTTAAACCGTACTTCGGTGTTCTGATAAAGATATGACCTGCCTGAAAAGCGATTATTTCGGAAGCCTCTTAAATTTGTATTGCTGCCTAAAGAATTTGCCTGGAAGAATTTATAATCACCGATATTTGCGGATGCCCCAATTCTTATTGCTGCAGTTACCGGAAAATTAAAATTAGGTGTAGCATAAAATGACAAATCGGTTTTTAATTGCATAAAGCGGTTCTTAGTGTTTCCAAGTTCATTGAAAAGATTGATTTCATTTTTCCAACGAACACCAGAGGTTGGGAACAATTTATCATTTACGAAATCAATGTTAGCAAAGCTGCGTATTGTTCCATACCTGGAAGGCCTTTCAATGTCTAACCTGTCTGGAAAAGAGAGGGTGCTGACAAACCGGTCGGCAGGCTTTTCAACCCTGAAGAATTCATACCCGGGACCAATTCCAACTTTGAATGCGTTTGTAAACCGGTATTGAAGAAATGCTGAAATGCTTAGATTTTTGGTTCGAATCCTGTAATAATCAATATTATCATCAATATTTACTGTAGAATTTCCCTCTCCATAATAATTGGAAGTATATTTTGGGGCATTTAAATGAGCCTTTAAAACCACATCCATGTCTCTCGCAAACAATGAATAAAAATTTGCATCATAACGCAGGGAATATGCTCTTGTCTTAGGTGCGTAATTTCCGGTCAGGCTCTGATCATAGCTATAGGGAAACTTTCTGAATCCATAGTGTTTCATTCCATATCCACCGCCAATGAAAAGTCCATCCTCAGCATTATAATCCAAAGAGGGCTTTATTCCGCTTTTATCATAGTAAAAGGTATTTTCTTTGTATTCATTTATATAAGTTTCATCAGACAGGCGTAGTGCGGTGTTTGGACCTGTTTTTATTGTGTTGTCTTCAGTCTTCAGATCATAGAAAAATGTTCTGCCACCACTTGAATTATCAATGAATGCATCATTTTTTTCTCCTCCAACAACACGTATCTTTATACCACCGCTTCCGGTAGAGCCAATTATCAGTATGCTGTCACGTCCATTTAAAGCAAACAGGTTAAGTTCACTGGTTTCAGAATTTTCGAACGTTCTGAAATATAAAGGACGGCTCACATGATCATTTGAATCGATCTTGTGAATAGTAAGTCTGGTTGTTGTTTCAAATCGTTCGATCCTAAAGAACTCTTTTTTATCTGAGCCGATCACAGTAACCTCCTTAGCCAATACTTTATAATATTCACTTGCCACTGAAAGCAATTGTCCGCGCCGGGATTTAAGTTTGGCTATAATTTCTGCACCTGCTTCTTTAAATACTTCTGCGGGCATTTTCTTTACCGCTGTTTCAATTATTTCATCGCTAAGATCTGCTTGTAGCTGAATAGTTATCCTTTTCCAGTCGTCGAGTGATAATTCATTGAGTAGATTTCGGTCGAGATTTCTGGAGGCAATGGAAAGCTCCGCAGGATCTCCTATTTTGCTCTCAAAGGATTGAATATCTGGTAATACCTTCGTTATCAGACTGGGAATCAGTCCGTCAAATTTGGTGAAGGCCTGATCGCGGTCTCTCGGGATTGGACGGTAAAGAACACCTTTTTCTTTTTCGAATTCACCCCATCTCCACTGATCTTCATGCCTGTCCCAATCACCGATCAGAATATCAAAAAGCCTGGATTTGAGGAACATGATCTGGTCAATCTCATTATCGTTGTCTTTTCTAAGTTTTTCGTACATTTTTGGAGTGCCCACTGCATTTTTTGCATTTCCGAACGAATTGAAATCAGAAAGGTCTTCATCAGGTCTTACTTCAATGATCCCCAGTTTGCCTCCAACCTGCTGTATATACGGACCAAGTAAAGTGGAGCAGGGCATGTAAACTAATTCCGGGTTAGTATGATATATTCCAATTGCTTTTGCCATATCGGGTATCATTAAAGCCCCATATGGATGAGCCGAAGAGATCTGATCCTGTATCAGATCCTCGGCAAATGTTTTTAGAAATCCTTCGGGCAATAATGCAGCTGGGTTTTTGGCTACAGTACGAAACTGATACACATTTTTGTCTGCACCCTGTAACTGAAGACTAGTGGTTTGCTTGCCACCCCCAAGTTTAATAGGAGTTAAACCGCCACCGAATGTCTTCAGATCAAGATATTTCACATTAATTGGGATTGCCCAGGTATCCCTGTAATGTTCTCCAAAGAGATATCTCTTAAACTTCCCTGCCTTAAAGGCATCGCCAGCTATAATTGTTTTGCTGCTGTCGGCATAACTGATTATTTTTTCTTCCGCACTTTTTTCTTCTGCTTTTGCCGGTATGGCATAGAGTGGCGTCCTGTAAACTATTTTACCTGTTGATCCATCCCCAACAGGTTCCCAGAATTCGAGCCATGCCTGACCATTATTGTAATAATTTAACCTGGCAAAACCTTTCATTCCTCCTCCGCCGTATGAAAATAATGCATTATTCCCTTTTGTCATTGACGATGATTTTGCCCCTGCACCGCTTATAATATGATTTATATCCTTGTACTTGTTAAACTGTAAGGCATGTTCATGTCCGCTGGCAATTACTATGTTTTGCTCTTCTTCCAAAATGGATAAAAGTCCCCTTTTGAGTTGCTGGTAATCTTTATTTGACAGATCTTGCCTTGATACACCATATTGTCGCATGAGCGGATAGATAGCACCAATTACAGGCAATGGAATGTAATAGTTATCTCTTACCAGAGTAAGGGGGAACAGATAGTCTTTAAGCGTATAGTATCCCCCATGCCTGCCATTACTGAACAGGGGATGATGCTGTGCCAGAATAATATTCTTTCCTTTATTACGCAAAATTATATCCTGAATCTGCTGTATTACTTCCAACCTGCTTGAGGTAGTGCAGCCATTGTCGGGTGCAAGTGATTTGTCATGCTTTGTGAGCCACCATTCAGAGTCGATCGCAATCACAACCAGGTCATTATTTAACTGGATTTCAACCGGACCACCGCAGCCATTGCTGGGCATCAATACATCACCAGAATTAAGATATTGTTCAATATATTCCTCCTGCCGGTTTATTGCCGCCAGGCCACCGATACGGCTTTCGTTCCAGTCGTGGTTCCCTGGTACAAATATTTTGCGTCCCCTGAAATCTTTTACTACGTTCATCTGCTCTTTAATCCTGCGCTCTTTTTCCTCACGATCAGGGGCATCGGTTTCAGGCAATCCGGTCTCATAAATATTATCACCAAGAAAGATGACTACATCTTCGGGATGAGAATTATTTACTATTCCTGTGTCAGAAACATAATGGATCCTTGTAGTATCTTTATGAAAGATCTGGGTTTGTAAAAGCTTTAACACCGGTTCCTGT
Organism: Daejeonella sp.; assembly: GCF_036405355.1. Classification (GTDB taxonomy): domain Bacteria; phylum Bacteroidota; class Bacteroidia; order Sphingobacteriales; family Sphingobacteriaceae; genus Daejeonella. The sequence goes on along the minus strand of NZ_DASWXT010000106.1, from coordinate 32,817 downwards.
CTGTCCTTTTCGGGAACACCACCATCCCCGATAAGGAAAACAGAATATTTTAGCTTTAAAGTATCGGGGCTGTTTGCAGTTTCCCAACCCCGCTGGGTTTTATCATAATAGGGCTTTAAGCTTGTGCAGGAATTCAGCAGTATTGTGTTAACCAGAAAAAGAATTGCAATTAAATACTTAGTTCTCATGTTGAAGCTCGATGATATTTCCTATTCCTGATTTACCCCCTTCATTGGAAATGTAAAGCTTACCCATAGGTGAAAAAGCAATCCCTTCAGGTTGCTTATACTCAGGGCCGGAAAGTTGAATAAGCTTTTTAAGGACACCTTCAGGAGTTAAAACAAGTATAAGTCCGTTAATTGCCGAAAGAATATATGTTTCTCCTGTTTTTTCATTGATTGTTAAGGCAGATGAACGAAAAACCTTGCTCATATTTTGATTACCCAGAGCTTTTAGGAATTTCTTTGAGCTTTCCTCCAGGGCATCTCCCTTAAACTGTGCTTCTATTTCAGCCAGATGAATGGTATACACGGGAGCCGACTGCAGAGTCATTGTTTTGAGGTCAAAAGCGTAGATCTCCTTGGTTGTTTTGTCCTTATCCAGTCCGGCTTCCTTTGGCGCAATAAGCAAACGATGTTTTTTAGCATCATATGCTAGTCCTTCAATATCATTTTTTGAGGAAAATGGCGTCTTAAATGATTTAATAACCGGTTTTTCTGATTCGAAATCTTTGATCTGATGAATAAGTCCTTTGCTGGTAATAGTATAGATATCGTTACCTGCTATTACCAGGTCTTCATAATCATCATTATCTGCAAAGGTTTGTTTTTTTATGATTTTGTTCTGGTTTATATTATAATAGAAAAGTATTCCTTCTTCATCCTGTATCGCTAACAATACAGAATCGTTCAGAAATGTAATGCCCGAAATTTCATTCAGATCTTTAGGCAAATCATGAACTGTACTTTCTTCCGGACTTATAACTTTTTCATTAGATTTTTCTCCATCCGTTATTTTGTCCTTAATGGGGTTATTGCATGAGGTAAGTGCTAATGCTAGTAGGAAAGTAAGAGGTTTGATCATTTTTAAGAAGTTTAGTATTGATTATTTGCTATAATCATACCAAACTGAGCAGAAAAAAATATTATTAACACATGATGGCATAGTTTTTTCTTATTAGATAATTATTTATCTGATTTATTTAGAACCTGCATGAACTTAGTACAATACAAAATATCAGTATAAGCCCGTGCAGGATTTATTATGAAAAAAAATAAACTACAACATATGAAGAACAATACAGTTGTTAAAGACGCTGAGGAGTATGTTTTCAACCTGTTCAGGGATAAACTTCCGGGTGATTATGTTTATCATAATTTTAATCATACAATTATGACCGTAAAGGCATGTAAAAAGCTTTCAAAGTCATACAATATGACAAGTCGTGATTATGAGGTACTCCTGCTGGCGGCCTGGTTTCATGATACCGGATACATAAACGCCTACCTGGGACACGAAGAAGAAAGTGTGAAATTAATGAAGGCTTATCTGAGTGGAAACTATCCGGATGATAGTATAAAAGAGATAGAGACATTGATTTTATCTACTAAATTTCAGACTGTTCCTGACGGCTCCATGCAGGAAATTCTTCATGATGCTGATTATATTAGTTTAGGCAGCAAGGATTTTAACCTTCGTGCCGAACTGTTGCAGATAGAGTGGGAGCGTATTCTCGATAAGACCTATACAGAAGATGAATGGGCGCAGATTCAGCTCAAATTTCTTATTGATACTAATTTTAAAACGGAGGAGGCTGTATTAAAATATAATGAGCAGAGATTAGAGAATATCATTGAGCAGCGAAGGAAAATAGAAGAGAAACAATCCAGATTGCTTAAAGAGGCAGAAAAGACTCAGTCAAAGCCGGTAAAAGAAGGAAGAGGTATTGAAACCCTTTACCGTTCTGTTTATGATTACCATATTAATCTGACATCAATAGCTGATAATAAGGCGAATATGATGATCAGTATTAATACGATCATTATGTCAATTGTAATCACACTCTTTGGTACAGGATTTACTTTTTCAACACAGAGTGAGTTCAATAGTGTAAGATTTGTTTTCCCAATGGCATTCCTGCTCTTAACCAGTTTACTTACGGTGGTTTTTGCCATTTTATCGGCCAGGCCAAATGTTACCAATAAAGAAAAGTACGAACTAAGCAAAAAAGATAGCAGTATCTTATTCTTTGGAAATTTTGCTCAGCTACAGTTGAAGGAATTCGTTGACCGTATAGAAGAGCTCAAGAAAGAGAAGAACGAATTATATAACAGCATGTCTGTAGATATATACTATCTGGGTAGTGTGCTGGTGAAGAAGTACAGATACTTAAGCTGGTCTTATAACATTTTTATGTTTGGGATGGTGTTATGCGCCGTAGGATTTGTCGTTATTATGTTGTTTTCTTATTAGATCTTAATGCTGGAGAAAGTTTGACATCAAGCATAAAGGTTATTTCATCGAGAGTGATATAGCGATATCCTACTTCGCCCATAAATTCATAAACCTCCATACCGGTGCGAAGTTTCTCCCAATCGAACCATTGTTCAAGATTTTGCCTGTCCTTTATTTTGGACAGGTATTTGTCTGTTAAAAGAATATAGTTGTAGTCTGCGATGGCATTCTTAAGAAGTTTGTGGGCAATAATTACATCTGTTCCAAGCAATTTAATACGACCTTTAATATTGGCAGTACTGATATTGCCATGATGGATTATTATTTTAAGTCCCAGCTGGCTATCTGCGAGGTATAAATTATAATTATCAGGATCCGATTGTTCTACTGAACTTATAAAATCAGAAAATGTCTGATAAATAATCTTGCATTGTTCTGCAACTTTGCCTACAGAAGGCAATCTGCCCTTTTTATAGAAAAATATAGCATCACCTTCTATTTCTCCAATCTTCATTTTCAGAATATTTGCATCTATGAGTTTGCGGAGAAGTGCCGGGATGATGTTTTTAGTAAAGTTTATATCGGCAGTAGCGATGAATTTTGTAAAACCTGTAATATCCGGCACACAAAAGAATGCTGGTTCAAGTTCGTTTTTGTCTTCCATATCGGGTTTTTCTCGAAATGGTAGTGCAATTTATATACCAACATAAAACGATTCATTAGCCAAATATTGAAAGAGCCTTCCATTATGCTGAATACCTTGATAGTACATAAATAACTTCGTTCTTAATTTGATTCCAAGTTATAAATGGATTGAGTTTTTGTATTTGATTTAAACCCTTTACTATATTGATTCCATAATATTTTATCACCCTCTTAAATAATTAAGGCAGGGTAAAGGGGGCCATTTGCATGGCACCCCTTTGGCGAAAATTAAACAACACTTAACCAACGGTCTTCTTTTATGAGAGGTTCCTCATTCTCGATTGAGAGTTTATTTTCAATTTCATAAATGGCCTGAACAGTTTTGAAAAAGGAATCAGGTGTAACCGATATTGTGTCAATTCCTTCTTCAACCAGGAATTTCGCAAAATCCGGAAAGTCAGAAGGCCCTTGTCCACAGATACCAACTTTGACACCCATTCTTTTGGCTGTCCGTATCACTGAACTGATCATAGATTTTACTGCTTCATTCCGTTCATCATATAAATGGGCAACCAGTGAAGAATCCCTGTCGAGTCCGAGTACCAGTTGTGTAAGATCGTTCGAGCCGATAGAAAATCCATCGATATGGGCTGCAAATTGTTCTGCAAGAATAATGTTTGAAGGAAGTTCTGCCATAAGGTAGACTTCAAGGCCATTTTCTCCCCTTTTCAATCCGTATTCTTCCATCACTTCGTACACCCTTTGTAATTCTTTTGGTGTTCTGCAGAAGGGGATCATTACAATGATATTATCGAGACCCATTTCTTCCCGTACCTTTTTAATTGCCTTGCATTCAAGTCCGAAAGCCTCTTTATATTCTGCCGAATAATACCTGGATGCACCCCGCCATCCGATCATCGGATTCTCTTCCGTAGGTTCAAAATACTTGCCTCCCAGGAGGTTCATGTATTCATTGCTTTTGAAATCTGAGAACCGCACGATTACTTTGTTTGGATAAAATGCTGCACCGATACGGGCAATGCCATAAGAGAGTTTGTCGATAAAGAAGGCTTCCTCATTCTTAAATCCTCTGATCAGCGAATTGATTTTGTTACTCAGTTCAGGATCATTCAATTGCCGGTGCCTCAATAATGCCATTGGATGCACATTGATATAATTATTGATAATGAACTCTTCACGTGCAAGTCCAACTCCTTTGTTCGGGAAATGGGAGTAATGAAATGCGGTATCAGGTGAGGCAACATTGAGCATAAGTGGCGTCATCGTTTCGGGTAACTCCGATAAATCAAATTCTTGTTTCTCAAAGGGTATCAATCCCTCGTAAACTATACCGGCATCTCCTTCGGCACAGGATGCCGTAATCAGCTGCCCGTTCTGAAGAATAGCAGTTGCATTGCCGCAACCTACTATTGCTGGTACGCCCATCTCGCGGGCTACTATAGCTGCATGGCATGTCCTGCCTCCTTTATTCGTAATAATTGCTGCAGAATGTTTCATAATCGGCTCCCAATCGGGATCGGTCATGTCGGTAACCAGGATATCTCCTTTACGGAAATCAGCCAGGTGAATTTCTCCAGCCTTCAGATCTTTAAGAATATGAACTTTTCCTCCTGCAATTTTATCACCAACAGCTATTCCTTTAAGAATTACCTTTTCTTCGCGGCACTTGTCTGAAATGCTGTATTCAGTAATCATTCCTGTTTTCTTACGGGAGTGTACAGTTTCGGGTCTTGCCTGAACGATAAATAACTCTCCGCTGATACCATCAACAGCCCATTCTATATCCATAGGGCACCATGCTCCTTTTTTTGCTGAGTAATGATCTTCAATTAAAAGAATCCATTTCGAGAGTTGCAGAGCCATCTCGTCGCTTATGCAGAAGATTTCCTGTGCCGCCGGTTCTACTGTAATGGTTTTAACACGCTCCTCTTTGGTCTTGCCATAAACCATTTTTCTGTTTTTATTGCCCAGTTTTTTTTCAATCAGGGCATGGAATCCTTTTTTCAGAGCAGGCTTAAATACGATGAACTCATCAGGAGATACTGCTCCCTGTACAATTAATTCCCCCAGTCCGTAGGATGCATTGATAATAATAGCCTCCCTGAAGCCACTTTCGGTATCAAGAGAAAATGCGACACCTGAAGCCGCCAGATCGGAGCGTACCATTTTCTGGATACAAACAGACAGGCCAATCTGAAAATGATCAAAGTTCAGGTTTTCGCGGTAGCTCAAAGCCCTGTCGGTGAACAGGGAAGCAAAGCAATTACGAATTGCAACAAGTAATGCCGCCTCACCACAAATATTGAGATAGGTTTCCTGCTGGCCGGCGAATGAAGCATCAGGCAGGTCTTCTGCTGTGGCAGAAGAACGTACAGCAACGTCGACATTAAATTGACCGTGATGATCGGAAAGTGCCTGATAAGCATGAGCAATCTGTTGAGATAATTCAACAGGGAAAGAACCATTCTCAATCAGAGTTCTGATTTTCTTTCCTGTCAGTCCGAGTGATTCTATGTCATCCTCTTTCATTTCTGCAATAAGCTCCGGGATTATCTGATCGAGTTTATTATAACTGATAAAATCCCTGTAAGCTTTAACAGTAATAATAAAGCCCCCGGGTATTGCTATACCCAGTTTTGAAAGGTTTTGGATCATTTCACCCAGAGAGGCGTTTTTGCCGCCAACAATTTCAAGATCCTGCATTCCTACCTCGTTTAAATTGAGGATCAGACTAGTTGATTTCATGTGATTATTGAATTATGTCAGCAAATCTATACTGAATCTTCTAGGATACTTAGCTTATAATTAGCAATTTTTGATACTATCTTAACCAAAATTTACTATTTTTGATATTTAATATGCTACTTTAGTATTAATGGATCCGCACCTACTTGCAATACCACTCAGCAGCCAGGAATCTTTCAGCGTTAAACTTGAGATTGGATGGAATTTCTATAAGCAATGGCATTATCATAGGGAAATTGAAATTATTTATATAATTAAGGGCTCTGGTACACGATTTATAGGTGATAGGATCGATAATTTCAAAGAAGACGAATTAATGCTAATTGGTTCAAATTTGCCCCATATGTTTCGGACACAGGGTGACCTGAGTATAGAAAATCCGGATACAGAGGCTATTGTTGTTCATTTTTTGCCTGATATTCTAAGTTCTTTTCTGAATCTGCCTGAAAATGCAGCAATTGCTGATTTATTGAGGAAGGCAGGACATGGCTTAGAAATCACAGGAGACACTCTGCAATCAGCGAAGCGCATTCTGCATTCCATAAGGTATGCGCGGAATACCGAGAAGGTAATTCTATTAATTCAGCTATTGCATCTGATAGCTTCTTCAAGAGAGAAGGAAGCCTTATCTCAGTTCATGTTTAAAAATGCTTTCAACAAATCGGACGATGAGCGCTTGAACAGGATCTATAATTATACTATGAATAATTTTCTGAGGCAAATCACATTACAGGAAATTGCTGATGTCGTTCACATGAGTCCGAATTCTTTCTGCCGCTATTTCAAGTCAAGAACAAAGAAGCGTTACTCTTCTTTTCTGCTTGAAATCCGGGTTAGCCATGCCTGTAAATTGCTTTCTGAGTCTACTTATAGTATGGCGGTTATTGCTTATGAAAGTGGTTTTATGAATGTGTCTAATTTTAACAGACATTTTAAGCTGATTACTGATAAAACACCTTTTCAATACAGGGCACAAGTTCGGGCAATGAAAATGTCGCATAGGTAGAATCTTTAATCCCTGAGTTTTTCAGAATATTAGCAGCTATTCCTGAAAATTAATAAAAACAGCAAAATTCAATTTGGTATTAAAATTAAAGATCAAACTAGTAAATTCATTTCCACATTACGTGCTGAACTGGATTATAGAAATCACATGCCTGCCGGATGAAAAACAAAAAATAAACAAATGAACAACAAGCGAAGAGATTTTCTAAAGTTGGCGGGGATAGCCGGAATTGGTTTAACAGGGGTGGGTAATTTGCCTGCTATTGCCGCAGATGCTCAATCTTTAGGCGAAACAGCACAGGCGGCTGAACTGCAGACATATAATCGCTTCCCGCGGATGATGCAGGATTATTTTTTAGATCGGGTTGGCGAATCTCTTGCCAAATCCCGCAAACGCCGCGCGTCACTGAAAACTAAACAGGATGCAGAAGCTTATGTGAAGGATGTGCGTGCTAAGATTGCCCAATGTTTTGGTCCATGGCCGGAGAAGACTCCTTTAAATTCACGTATAACAGGAACAATTGAACGCGATACTTATAAAATTGAGAAAGTAATTTTCGACAGCCGCCCCGGCTTTCCGGTTACGGCCAATCTATATCTTCCAAAAGGGAAGAATCGCCCCTTACCTGCTGTGATCGGTACCTGCGGACATGGTGATCCGGCGAAAGCCACCCCCATCTATCAGTCATTTGCACAGGGTCTAGCCCGGCAGGGCTATGTGGTATTGATCTTCGATCCAATTGGACAAGGGGAACGTGTGCAAATGTTGAGTAAAGACTTAAAACCACTCCATGGAATTGGAGTGCCTGAACATAATTATACCGGAAAGCAAATGTTGCTGAATGGGGAGCATTTAAGTTCATGGTTTACATGGGATTGTATCCGCTGTGTGGATTATTTGCTAAGCAGACCTGAAGTAGATCCTAAACATATTGGGGTGACCGGCAATTCGGGTGGGGGTACCCAGGCTACCTGGTTTTGCGGGGTGGAATCCCGTCTGACTATGGCAGCTCCAAGTTGTTTTGTGGTTGGATTTGAAACCAATCTGAAGAATGAGCTTCCTGCCGACATAGAGCAATGTCCTCCTGGCGCAATAAGCCTCGGACTCGACCACCTCGATTTTATCGCTGCAATGGCTCCCAAGCCCGTTATTTTATTGGGGCAGGAAAAGGATTTTTTTGATGTCCGGGGAACCGATCATGCGGTTAAAGAACTTAAAAAGATCTATAAATTGCTTGGTGCTGAGCAAAATATTCAGTTTTTTGCCGGACCAGAATACCACGGTTTTTCGAAACATAACCGTGAGGCAATGTATTCCTGGTTCAATAAAGTGACTAAGGTTTCAGATGCCAAATCAGAACCTGCGCTAAGCCTTGAAGAAATTGAATTGTTATCCTGTACGCCAAATGGACAGGTTGGAGAAAGTAATCCACGCAACCTGACAGCTTATGCCCGGGAGTATTCTCGAAACTTTAAGTCCCAAAGAGGATTACCTTCTGGCGAAGAGCTGAAAAAGAAAATCAGAAGCGTTCTTAAACTGCCAGAAGTTTCCGGAATTCCTGAGTACCGTATTTTAAGACCTTTACCGGGAAGGCAGTTTCCTAAAAAATTCTCGGCATGTTATGCTGTTGAAACAGAAGCAGGAATCACAATTCCAGTTTATCGCTTGTCGGATACTGAATTATTGTCCCGTCCGCCGGCAGGGGTGAAGCGGGCAATATTGTATGTATCCCATCTTTCAGCAGATGAGGAATTGAGGAAAGAAGTATTAATCAAAGATCTGATTATTACTGAACCAGAATCTGCAGTATATGCATGTGATGTTAGAGGGGTAGGTGAATCTAAGCCCAATACCTGTGCAGATGATTTCTTCGGCGCATACGGAAATGATTATTTCTATTCGGCACATAGTATCATGCTGAACTCTACCTATAGCGGACAAAAAACATACGATCTGTTGCGAATTATTGACTTGCTGAGATCATGCGGGCATGAAGAGATTCATTTAGTTGCAAAAGGCTGGGGAACTATTCCGGCAACATTTGCTGCAGTGCTTTCAGATAAGGTTACACAAGTGACGCTTAAGCAGGCATTGACAAGCTATACAGATATTGCTGAAAATGCTGAATTCAACTGGCCTTTATCAACTTTGGTACCTGGAATATTAAAGCATTTTGATCTTCCGGATTGTTACAGGGAGCTTGGATCCAAAAAGTTGCTGCAGATTGAATCCAAAGGAGCAGAAGGAGTGTCTTAATCGTTTCGCTGTTTCCCTGAAAACAGGTTTAAAGCACTTCCTGTCAGGTTATAAGCTAAGATCAAATTTAGATCATTCTTTGGATATTATGATTTTTTAAAGCTTTTAATTCCCTGGAATTTAATTTCTATTAAGTATATTAAATAAAACATTTGCTAATTTTAACAATACCATGTTTCTTTAGAAATTAAATATTTGCTAAATTATAGAATTTATGAAACAGCTATACCTAATTCTTCTATTGCTTTTTTTTACCGGTCAAGTCCGGGCTGATAAAAGTCTCACAATCATTTGCAGCCCTAGTGAGGCAACTATTTATAAAGTAGGTCCTGATAAAAAAGAAATAAATATAGGAACAGGAAGTGCGATGATTAAGATTGATAAAGACGAACCTATTACAATTGTGGTTCGTTTGGATGGATATAAACCCTTTTCAAAGACTTATGTAAACTCTAAAAGTGTTGCTCTGCCGAAGGAAGATCGCATTGTGCTGGATACCAGGCTCGTGCGGGTTAATGCGCAGCCTTATGATGCTAAGATATATATCGAGGGGGCTGTTCAATCGGCCAGTACAGCCTGGGTTGAGGTTAGAAAAGATGCTACCATAACTGTAGAAGTGAAAAAACCCGGTTTTTTCACCAAACATAAGACATATCATAACAGACAGGGTATGGATGTGCCACCGATAGATGAAGTAATTGCACTTACAGACAGGTCTATGTTTGTCAAAACTGTTCCTTCTGATGTTAAGGTAATCGTGAATGGCAAGGCAATTGGGGAAGGTAATGCTGAAGTTGTTATTCCAGTACAAACCTGCATAACTGTGCAATATGTAAAGGAAGGGTTCATCACTATTGAGAAGCAATATTGTGCCAAGGATGGACAGCCTTTACCACCATTAACTGAGAATATAATCCTTAAAGAACGCCTTGTTGCTGTTAGAACAACACCTGAGGATGCTACTGTAAAAATAGATGGTCGTGTGATGGGTACCGGAGAATATAAAGTTAGGATACCTTTCGGTCAGTGTGTTGAGGTAATTGTTGAAAAAGCGGGATTTGTTCCATCAAAAAAGAACTACTGTAATGAGGATGGAGTTCAGCCTCCACCTGTTTCAGAACATTTGATTCTAGCTGTTGATGAGGCATTTACCAGCTCAGTCCAGAGCGACCAGGCCAATGTTAACTTTACAATTGAAACCGGCAGACCGGAAGAAGAAGCCTGGAAGATCCTAAGCCAGATTACCATGAACTATTTTGACAATATTGAACTGGCGGACAGAGAGACAGGTTATGTTCGCACCAGTTGGAATGTGAAGAATTTCCAGAACAATACAATCAGAACCAGAATAATAGTTAAGCAGGCTGATATATTACCATTAAAATACACGATTAAGTTAGTTAGTGAATACAGTGGGGAAGCAAAAACAAGCGTGAAACAAGATGAATCTTTTGTGCCATGGGACAGAATCCTGAATACATATAAAGATGTGATTTCTGAATATCAGTCGAGACTAAAGTAATTGAATTTATCTATTGCAAAATGAAATTATTTTGATGGCACGGGCAGCAAACTCGTGCCATTATTGCGTTATCTGTATTGTAGAAAATGTAGGGTTTTTGACTTCATTAGTTAGAGTCCCCGAAATAATTCTCATTGAATAATGACTAGCAGGTTAAAAACTAAGAGAAGGGGACTGTATATAAAATATTTTAATCTTACCGTATGATGGCTTACTAAAAACTGCATCAGATTGCAGCTGTAGACGCAGAAGGATTGTGAGGGTGGGATCTTATATGTTTTTTTTTAAATCTTATAAAACTTAATTGCAATTTCTAAAACAATTAATAACCCATTTAATCTATGTAATATGCAAAGGTGTAATATTCAGAAGAAGGGCTTAAGAAAAGTAGACCAGCTTCCGGGAAGTGTATTCCAAATCCTGATTGGAAGTTTTTTTATCCTGTTTTTTCTTCTCCCAAATCTTTCAAAAGCTCAGAACAGGGTTACGGTTGGAAAATTTATTATTGAACCACCCACACTTGAAAACCTGGGATTCGAATGGTATATAGAAGGTGATGTAAACCGTAATGCCACAGTAAAGGTCGAGTATCGAATCGCAGCATCGGCTAAGGAATGGAAGAAGGGAATGCCTCTTCTTAGAATTGGGGGCGAACATATTACAAGAGCAGGAATCGATTACACAACTCCCCATATGTTTGCCGGAAGTATTCTGGATCTTAATTCCAATACCAGTTATGAGGCCCGATTTACATTAGAAGACCCTGACGGGGTTGAAGGTGAATCTGTTAAGGTAGTTAAGGTTTCTACTCGTGCTGAGCCTAAGGCTGCGAGCGGAGGAAGAGTAAGGCATGTATATTCCCAATATTATACCGGTGAGAAATTAGAGCCGAATTACCCGGGTTTAGTATCGGCCTATAACGGTTCAAAAGACACAAAGGGTGATTGGTATGTTGTAAGTGAAGATAAAGTTCAACCAGGAGATATTATTAAAATACATGGCGGACTTTATCAGGGAGTTCTTCTTAATTATCCTGACTGGAATAATATTCCATTCGATGGGACTTATTTTTTCACCGCAAAAGGGACTGCTGAGCGCCCAATTGTAATAGAGGCAGCGGGGGATGGTGAGGTTATCTTTGATGGAGCGGGGGCCGCCAATCTGTTTAATGTAATGGCAACCGAACATCATATTTTTCAGGGGCTCACTTTTAGGAATGTGGGCAGAGTTTTTGACGCTGGTCGTAAACATTTGGCTGGCGCCAGCAACCTGACCATACGGAATTGTCGTTTCGAGGATGTTGGTGAAGGCATTCGGACAGAATATGCCGGTTCAAAGAACTTTCTTATTCAGGATAATGTCATGATTGGTCGCGATGACCGTTATAGGATGTACGGTTGGGCCGCTCACCGTGAAGGCCTGATTCCTTACGGAACGCATCTTATGGATTCTTACTATGGGATCATTATATATGGCCCCGGGCATGTAATTGCCAACAACTCCATTGCCTTCTTCCACGATGCAATTGGTGTATCGACTTATGGTACCCCAGAGAAAGAGCAGGACTTAAAAGCAGTTTCGATCGATATTTATAACAATGATCTACACCTGATGGTCGATGACTTTATTGAAGCGGATGGTGGTGTGCACAATATTCGTGTCATGAGGAATCGGGGAATAAATGCTGCAGAGAGTGGAATCAGTGCACAGCCTGTATTTGGAGGCCCTGCCTATTACATCAGAAATGTAATGTATAATATTGGGCAGGGAGGTGCGCTTAAAATTCACGGTGGGGTACCGGGTCTTATCGCTTATCATAATACCTTCATTGCAGAGAACAATGCCGGAGGCGGACATCCAAATTCGAACTACCGGAATAATTTGTTTCTTGGCTCAGATGGGCCAACAATTGTTGCTGCTTTTCCTTATACAACTCCTTATTCGATAGCGGATTATAATGGCTACCGGCCAAATCGTGGTGCTGAAAGTCCTGAAAATCAATATGTATGGTTATCTCCCAAAGGAGAGCGGGAAGGATTTAAGACTTTAAATAGCCTTAGCCAGGCAAGTGGTCTTGAAGCTCATGGTATAACCATTGATTATGATGTTTTTGAGAACCTTCAGAAACCGGTTCAGGCAGCTAAATCAGATAAGCCTAGCCCTGTTTATTTCGGAGTAGATCTTAATTTTAAACTTAATCCTAATGGGAAGGCAGTAGATGCCGGTGTTATTATTCCAAACATAAACGATAATTTCAGCCGAAAAGCGCCGGATTTGGGGGCACTGGAAGTCGGAAGTCCTGCGGTGATTTATGGAGTGCGTGGCCTAAAACAGGATCAGGAGTTCTGGCGATGATAAGGGAGTTTTTAATGGAATCTTTTGGTAGCTTATTCTTTAGAATTTGCTGCTGAGCATTGCTGATCTCAGAAGTGAATGCTACATAAGCAAATAGCATGATGATTTTTTTCATAATTTTTAGTTGTGGATATATCAAAATAATGAAAATTCGGTATTCATTGATGAATGGATGTTTCCCGGGAGGCTCTATGAATTTAGATAACAGGCATTAATTTTGAGGCCGGGATCCACCCAACACATCATCATTATTAATACCTCTCTTGTTTTTAGCGATCTGGCCTTTTAATTTTCCAAATTTGTAATTAAAGCTGTAAGAGAATGATCTGAAATATCCCCGGCCAACATTTTCGATCTCATAATTTAGCCCTCTAATGTAATTGGGAAAATGCATGTATTTTGTAAAGGGATTATTCACTGATGCAGAAAGTGATAGTTTTTCTTTAAGAATATCTTTGTTTACACTTAATCCAAAAGAGAATATAGAAATTCCGCTCCCCTGAAGCAATATTTCGGGATATAGCATATAGTTCATATTCGAATTAATCCGCCAGCCATTTTCAAAACGATAACCAGTAGATGCAGAGAAATTTCCTTTCATACCATCATTCTCTGTAAAAGCACCATCTATGTACCCCTTTACAAATACATAATTCAGGTTGGTAGTGAAGTTAAAATTCCACCTGGGAGTGATTGGATGGCCAATGTTCATATTCATTCCTGTTGAGTTATTACTTCCTGTATTACTCATGGTGAGCTTATTGATGTTGGTCGCTTGATCCAGCAACACTATATATTGTATTGCATTGTTTGAAAAATTTTGACTTAAACCTATACTGAATGATGTCTTTTTTGATCTGTTAAAATTAACCTGGAAGTTGTTTGAAACAACCGGTCGGAGATTTGGATTTCCTGTGCGTTCAAGATTGGGATTGGAACGGTCTACATAAGGATTGAGATCCCAGATTCCCGGTCGCTGAATACGTTGTGAAAAGCCGAAGCTCAGACTGCTTTTATCCTTTAATGTGCGGCTTACTGATAGGGATGGTAGCAAATTGAGATAATCCTGATCTATCCGGCTGGCAGAAGAAATAAAGTCAGCTTGGATTACCGTCTGTTCAAGACGTATCCCGGCTTTTAGTCCCCAGCTTTTTACATTCAGTTGCCATGAATTATAAAAGCTGAATACATTCTGTAGATTATTGTACTGGTTACTCAACTGGGGATTTAGAATGTACTGTCCAGAGAGATCTTTAGAACTGTACCTAAAATCACTATTGTTATTGCGAAAAATTCCTTTTACTCCACTTTCTATTGTTATTTTTTTGACAGGTTGAACGTAGTCGACCTGGAAGGTCTGTTCCCTTGACCCTCCTCCATTAAACTGTAAATAATCAGGAAGTGAGTAATTGAATTGTTCGCTTAATCCAACCATCATATCCCGCTCATCAAAATATTTCAGATACCGGTATGAAAGTGTCACGAGGCTTATTTTGCTGCGCTTAAAACCCAGCTGATAATTCAGGGAAACATCCGTTCCATTCCGGTTTCCCTTATTGTCATTCGCAACACGGTAAGCTTCAAGGAGACCTGATAGATTATTGAATTTTGAAATTAGATGACCAGTTAGGTCAAAAGCCCCCAGGTTATATGCAAACTGTCCGCTAATAAGGTTCAGGCTGTCGATTTCGTAGCTAATCTGAGTGCTGGAATATGCGTTCCTTGAATTAAATGTTCTGGCGCCATTCTGACGAAGTTCAGAAGGTTCAGGTCCTGTTATTCGTCTTATGTTAGAGTTTATACTCAGGGGATCACGAAAAAAACTACCCCCAAGATTTGCCGAGATGCCCCATTTGCCCTGTTTTAAATTAAAGGAACTTCCTAAACCCGGGCCTCCGGCAGGAAAACGCTGATTAATGTTTATGCTTCCGCTATAGCCATTGTCAATTTTCTTTACGGTGACGATATTAATGATTCCACTTAGGCCCTCTCCGTCATATTTAGCCGGTGGATTGGTAATAACCTCGATACTTTGTATTGTAGATGCCGGCATACTCCTTAAAATATCTTTGGGGTTTTTTTCAAGCATAGCTGATGGCCTTCCGTTAATTAATATTCTGTAATTCCCACTTCCTTTTAACTGAATATTGTCTTCATAATCCAGGGAAAGCAGCGGAACCCTGCGCATCATTTCAAGTACGCTGTTTACCTTACTTTCTGGATCCGACTGGAGGTCATAGCTGATCTTGTCTATATCCATTTTTACAAGAGGTCTGTCAGCAGTAACTATAACGGCATTGAGGCTGGTTGACTGCTGACTTAAGTAAACAGTTCCGATGTCCTTGTTTTCAATCAATTCTATACTGATGCTCCTGGGTTTATACCCCATTGCAATTATCGATAAGCTGTATTTCCCCTGTGCAATATCGCTGAATGAAAAAGATCCGTCTGCTTTTGTTAGCCCGGTTTTCAGCAATTCACTCTTATCGTTCTTCAAACCAAGGGTAATATAGTCAAGGCTTTTTTGAGATGCTGAATCAGCAACCATGCCTTTGATTCCGTAGGTAGATTGCGCAGTTAAGGACAGTCTTACCACCATTAACAATAAACAGATTACGAGTTTTTTCATAATTAATTTTAGGCAAAGGATTAGCAATAAGGCTGAAAATCAGCCTTTCAATTTGTTTCAGATATGTGGTTTTGAGAACTTAAGGACTGGATGCCCTTTTATTTGTATAGTGTTTTACCTTAACCCATGGGTCAACTGCATAGACCATTACCTGCATCCCGCCTGAGGCCGTTCTGCTGATTACCGTGCCTTCACTGGATTTTTTTAATACTGGTTTGTATTCATATACTTTCCGCCATCTGTCTTCTCCGAATGCTACGAGGCCGCTGACCGTGCCATCCCAGTTTCTTGGAAACTTAAGGCGGATCCCTGATTGCATATCGACGAAATTACTTTCAGATTGCTTTTGGAAATAGATTTTTCCATTATTCCACATCGTTTTCATTACCAGGTCATCATCTTTCATCAGAATCTGAACAAAGCTTCCTTTATCATGTTCAAATTCATAATAACCCAGATAATCTCGGTATTCATGCTCATCAATCAGATGCATCGCATAGATCCTGTTCAAAGCCGAAGCTTGAAGAGGTGCAATGGCAAGGTTGACCCAGGCAATTATTGGAATCAGAAAGGCATATTTATACAGTTTAATAAAAGAACTGCTTGGTGCATTCATTTTTTCAATTCTCAGCTTAGGTATTGAGCCGAAATTATTTGTCAATGGAATAGCATGTTGTCTGAGATAGGGCCTGAGGATACTCCACTGATATTCTTTCTTATCGAAACCCTGACTGAGCACTTTTTGGTCTGCCAGATACTCCAGATTCATTCTGATACTTCTTTTCAGGGATCTCACCAGCGGATTACCCCATAAAATAGCATTAGCCAGTTCAGCGATCAGAATATCTATGCTATGCCACTGCCTGGAATGGGCATTTTCATGTGCAATAATCTGCCTAAACTCTTCACGATCATGCAGATCGGGATTCATCACAATCGAATTAAAGAAAGAGAAGGGGACTATATCATTATAATGGACCCGGTATTTAATATCCAGCTCAAAAGCTTGATCCGAGTTAGCAATTACTTTAAGTACATTCAGAACCTGGCTTATAAAATTTAGCAGAAAAAAGCCTGCGCCACATAAGTAGAATGCAAGCAGACTTGTAATTACACCATACAGGCGTTTCATCTGAACCTCGTCCTCAAACACCCCGACTTCTTTTCCTCTGATCAGATCGGTACCACCAACATTTGTAAAAATAGTTCCTGAACTATCCGCCACGCCTGTGTCAAAAGTAAAGGAAGGTAGCAAGGGCAGGCTGAAGGAAATTATTAGTATCCCGAGCAAAATGAAACGGTTCAGCCGGAAGAAAAGTTCATTTCTTACCGTCATATAATACAAGCCATAAAGCAGGGCAACCGCCAGATGCACTTTGAACAGATATAAGGCTAATGTTTCCATCGCTTTATTTTTCTTTGTCTTCTATCATCTTAATTACTTCCTTTAGTTCCTCGACTGAAATTTCTTCTTCTTCGGCAAAGAATGCCACTACATCCTTGATAGAGCCGCCAAATAGTTTAGAAAGAAAGGGTCTGATATACAAAGTGGTATACTCCTTTTTTGTCAATGCGGCATAATATCTGTAAGTGGCTCCAAAGTCCTCAAATTGTAAAAAGCCTTTATCAACAAGCCTTTTCATCATCGTGGCGATGGTGTTTATATGAGGTTTAGGTTCAGGCATTTCTTCCCTGACTTCTTTTGCAAAGGCTTTATCCAGCTTCCAGACAGCCCTCATCACGGCTTCTTCTTTTTCGCTTAGTCGTTTCATAAAACAAGTATAAAACTATTTTTGTAATTATGCAACTACAATTGTAGTTTAGTGAAAATAATTTTATCTAATTCGAATTATATGAAGACAATATTTCCCGGACTACTCCTCTTACTGTGCTGTTCATCCTGTTATTATATAGCAAGCGTTAATAAAGAACCAGTCCCCTCATTCGAAAATGTTAAACAAATCAGGTATTCAGAGGTGCGCAGAGAGTTCACATCCGGCTTGTCTGTAGATAGGAACGGTTTTCAGCTTGAACCCGAATGGCAGATTTATTTTACGGGAGACGATTCTGTGAAGATATTCAGTTCAGAGAAACAGAAATTCATGCCGTACCGGATATTTCACAGCCATGATGATTTATTTCAATTTGCCAGAAAATGGTACCGGGTTAAGCATGTAAGTCGTGATAGTATTGTGTTGAAGGCCATTGAAGTTTATGGCCGGGAGATCAGTGAAGGAGCTTCAGATGTATACATGACCTTATATGCTGATGATTACATCAGGAACAAGATTAAGACCACAGTAGAGTTATTGAGGCGGCCTGATTCCATGGACAGTCTATATGTAAAATACAGGGCTATTCAGGCTGGGACTCATCCGGACAGTGCATTTTCGGCCCGAAACCCGGCTAGCTTTATAAGCAAAAGCAGTATTATCCGAACTGTGAAAATTGAACCTCATGGTGATCCGAACTTAGGGGAGATTGATCGCTTTGAATCATACCTCAATCCGGAATATAAAATATATATCGATAAGGCCTACCGGGATTTCACCTATTCATTCTATGCCATCGTTGATCATCGGGGAAAAATCACTTTTAAAAGGTTCAACGCCCGCCACATGCCTGAATTTATTGAAACTAAAACCAGGGTAGCAAAAGGTATTATCGATGTTTACCTGAAAAATTTATTGTATGTCAAGCCGGGAAGTACCCTGGGTTATCCTCATTCAAGTGTGGTGCTACTGCATGTTATTGGCAGGACAAATAAATTGTGATTCGTTGTATTAATCAATAAGGGCAATGGTATATTAGTTTACACTTGTCTAATCATTTTCTGAAAAAAAGAATATCTGTTTCCAAAGATCTTCTTTGTTCCAATCTTCTTAGTGGTGTTCCTAGAATCTATTGCGTATTGGATGAATTCTAATGGTGCCGAAAAAACATACTGATCACTAAATTTAAAATTTACCTTTAGGTATAATGGATGTTAGAATTTATGTATTAATGCTACACCTGCTAAAGGAATTATTAGTAATGAAAATATTTTATTAGTTTCAGTTTTACTGAAAAGGATTATTTAAATGAAAACTATTTTATCTATTGATGGCGGTGGAATAAAAGGGATTATCCCCGGAATGGTTTTGGTTGAACTTGAAGAGCGTCTGAAACAAAAAACGGGTAATCCAAAAGCGTTTTTGGCTGATTATTTCGATTTGTTTGCAGGAACAAGTACTGGAGGCATTTTAATCTGTTTGCTACTTTGCCCATCAAAAGATGATCCCAATTATCCTCGTTACTCTGCCCGCGAAGCTTTGGATTTATACATTAAACACGGTTCGGAGATATTTGAAATTACAGGCTTAAAAAGAATCTTATCAAAGTTTGGATGGGTGAAGGAACGGTATGACGGAAAGGTTTTAGAAGGGATTTTACTAAACTATTTTGAGGATGTTAAACTGAGTGAACTCATTAAGCCTTGTATATTAACCGCTTATAATATCGAGCTGAGAAAAGCCCATTTATTCAGACAGAAGGTTGCCAAAATACGGGGAAACAGCAGAGACTTTTATATCAGGGATGTTTGCCGGGCGACCTCAGCGGCACCGACATTTTTCAGTGTTGCCGAAATTTATTCCCTGGCGGGGATAAGATATCCTCTGCTGGATGGAGGCATCTTTGCCACTAACCCATCCTTAAGTGCTTTTGTTGAGATTAAAAAGGAGCCGGAAGAGTTGATTCCCAAAGATATCTACATCATGTCTCTGGGAACGGGAAATTCCAAAAAATCGTATGACAGTGATGTATTGAGAGATACCAAGGCCCTGTTTGTTGTACCTGCATTGCTGGATATGATTATGAGTGGTGCAACAGAAACATCTCACTTTTATATGAAGCAGATATTCAACTTTTTGGGTTTACCCGATCATTATGTTAGGTTAGAACCTTACGATTTGCAAAGTATTGATGAGGAGATGGACGCTGCAAGTCCCAAGAATATTAAAAAAATAATTGCTTTAGCCGACCGAATGATTAGCCAAAGAGGTAAGTTAATCGATGTTTTGGTTGATAATTTAATTAAGCTTAAAGAATCAGGAAGCATTTAAGCGGATTCATTCAGACTTTCCCTTACTTAATCCACTTGATAAATTACTCTCAGGAATGGTTTATGCTAGACATATCTATATCAATACCTATTATTCGACGTCTGTTAGTCGTCTCTTCGTCGTATATTGGTCGTCTCTATGACAATTATAGACGACCAATAGTTGTTTAAAAGATGTCTGACAGATGAGAAATTTATGTTTTGTTTTAGGACCTGGTAATAATTATATTTATATAATTCATTAACAACTGGTTATGGCAATACTATCAGGAGGGCCCAATAGCGGCTTCAGCGGAAAGGCAGGTAGCGTGGTAGGTTATTATCGTATGGGTAAGTGGGTGATCAGAGGACTTCCGCGACTTTCCACGAAAAATAAGAAAGGATCAGCACTGCAGAATGTGCATCGCAATCGCTTTATTCAGGTGCAGCAGTTTCTGAAGCCCATTTCCGGTTTTATCCGCATAGGTTTTAATCTGGAAGCGAAACAACGCGGTAATACGCCATACAATTCTGCGAATTCTTATCATTTGCTCCAAGCCTTTGATGAAAGCGGGCTATTGGACTATTCCAAAGCAAAAGTGACTTCAGGTCTTTTGCCGGGTGCTGAGGATGCGGCAGTTTTTTATCAGGATGGAGAATTCATATTTACCTGGAGCGACCATTCGCTGAATCCGCCATACTCGCGGGCTATTCAGCCAAAGAAAGATGATCAGGTGATGCTGCTCATTTATAACATTAAAGACAAGCAGATCGATGGTATTTCAAGCGGTGCAAGGAGATCAGAATGCCGTGAGGTTTTGAAACTGCAGGCCAAGTTACCTGAAGAAGAATGGCATGCCTGGATCGCATTTATTTCGGATGATCGGGAGAGGATATCGAACAGTGAGTATTTGGGTATTGTGCAGGGAAATTCTGAGGAGGGAGCTTAAAGGGATAGATAGGTCTTTACAAATCCACTTTATATTCTCCGCAAAAAAAAAAGGCCGCTTAAAAATAAATTTCAGCGGCCAATTTTCAACAGGATATAATACTATTTCTTAGCCCACCAAAGTGGAGTAAGTACGCCATCTTCTCCCCCTAAAAATCCTACTGCCTGGTTATATCCGGCAGCATTACTGTCTTTCAAACCAGAAGGATATCTCAAACGTTGCGGGAAATTTTTCACGCTATTGGTCATAAAGTTACCTGATGTTAAATTAGGTAGGGTAACCAATGGATTTTCAACAGCCGGGTTCTCAAAGAACGGAAGCCCAAGTCTGCGGTGATCACTCCAGGTTTCTAAAGGTAACCATGGTGTTTGCGCAATAAATTTCTGTGTAATGATCTTAGTTAACAGATCATTCTTTACCGCACCGGCTTTATAGATTGTATTGTCGGGATATTTAATCTGAACCGTACCGGCAGCATCAGTATAACCATCTTTATAACTCATTGTATGTGTTGCCGGTGGCTCAGCTACATGATCCCAGCTTACCGAAGTACCGTTGTTGTTATAGGCTGTAGAAGCCAAATAAGCTGTGCTTTGCGCACCAACTCCCCAATGATCTAAATTGGCTTTTACACCAGCCTCATAAGCAGCTTTTGCCGACATAGGTGTAGCCCAGCCTCTCACAGCACCTTCAGCTAAAAGGAAATACGTTTCCCAGTTGGCAAAGAATATTCTTGAACTTGCACTTGTTCTGAATTCGTTTGAAGTTCGTGGCATAGTACCATTAAAAGCCCTCACGTTATTTTTGGATCCCGGAACTCCCCAATCTCCGCTTGTAAACGCATTCCAGGTATATTTCGCGTCGATTGTCTTTATCACATTGGTTCCATCTGTCAGAGTATTGGTAGTTGTTTTTGCCGTGTTATCCCATGACGGATAGCTGTTAAAATTCGGGTTAGTAAAATCACCCGGTATAATAAATGCTTTAAAAGCTCTTGGATCTATTTTATTTGGCAATCCATCTAACCAATATCCTGCAAAAGGATCGTTTGTCTTCATTGTAAAATGATCCTGAAGGCGCAGGCCGATATAATCATCTGGTTTTATAGATGCTTGTAAAGCTGCACTTACCTGATTAGCAGTTGATATACCGCCCAAATTCATTGTTAAGTTGCGATAAGCTGAACTCATAATCTGAGCATTCCACTCTCTGCTCATTACGCCGGTTAGAGCATCCCATCCACCTTTCTCTGCAACCTTAAACGTCTGGTCGGCAGTTAATAATAATTCTCCACTGGCAGCTTCTTCAAAAGCAGCTTTAGCTTTCGCAGCATCCACTTCTGATAAACGCATGGCTAACCTCAAACGCAGGGAGTTTGCATATCTTTTCCATTTATTATAGTCATACTGATAAGCGGGGTCTTGTTTTTTAACAATGTCCGGATTAACAACTGCCATATCTAATTTCGAGCTGGCATCTTTCAACTCATCAAGTAAATGATAATACACATCTTTAACGCTGGCAAATTCAGGATTGGTGCCCTGAAAGCTATTGATTGGAATAGGCCCGAAATTATCAGACAACTCACTCATTAAATATGCACGCCATATCCTTGCAACTTGTATTAAGTTTTTTGTATATAACTTATTAGTGCCCTTCGCGATTTGATCATTCCCAACTTGTATAGCCGAATTGGCAGCGTTTAACCAACCTGACATATAACTGCTATAATAATCAGACGACCAGCCATCGTTATAACCCCCGCTCGAAATACCTCCGCCCATTTGCTGCCTTCCTGCTGTTTTCCAGTAAAGTATAAAAACACGCTCCGCAATATGCGGATCCATTTGTGCACTTATGATACTGTTGTTGATGAAATAATCTACCTGTACCTGATCTGCACTTGCCGCCAGTGGATTGGTATTGATTTCATCGAATTTTTTACATGATGTGGCCATTACTAATACTGTGATCAGCAGGCTCATTCCTTTATATCTTGTTTTCATGTTCTTGTTTTTGAATGTTAAAATCCTAATGCCAGGTTAATTAAGATAGTACGCATAGTGGGTAAACCTGCATTTTCGAACCCTGTCGCATTGCTGTTGGTGGCGTAAACCGACTCGGGGTCGATACCATTCATGTGGCTTTTAATTAACCATACGTTGTTGGCTGAAACTCCAAACTTGGCGCTTTTTATCGGAGAATTAGCCAAAAGCTTACGGGATAATGAATAGCTTAATTGAACATTTCTCAGGCGCACATTACTTGCGTCATAAATATTCGCTTCTGTTATCCCTAAGTTATTAGCAGTGGCAACTGCCAGCCAGTATTCCTGTGGAGTTACAGCTTTGGTATTTACTGTATAGCCGCCGGTACCATTGCTTACTACCCCTTGCGGAACAAAACTCTCTCTCAAGCCATTCGGAGCAGTAACTTTTCCTGCACCGCTGGCTTGTAGGGCAACATGGGTAGCTGAGAATATTTCTCCACCAATTCTGGCATCAACAAGAAAAGACAGTCCAACACCTTTATATTCAAAGCTGTTTGTGAAGCCAATAAGTGCTTTCGCTTGCTGGTTTCCAAGTTTTACAATTTCCGGATCCCGGGTTGGTACTCCATTTGCATTTAACAGGACCTGACCAAAAAACGGACTAGTCTGGTCTTTTACTCTCGAGTACCTTGTACCATAAATTTCTCCATATTTCTGACCAACTACGGCCAAAACAGCAACATCATCGAAGCCACCAAGGTTGTATCGGGTAACACCTGATGATAATTCTTCTACAGTATTGTTGTTACGGGAGTAGTTAAATGAGGTATTCCAATTTAAGCCGCCCGGCTTGCCAAATACCTTGCCATCAACCACCAACTCAAAACCTGTGTTTTGAATATCACCTGCATTTACTTTCCTGGCGGTATAACCACTCAAGGCATCCATAGGCAAATCAATCAACTGGCGCGTAGCATTTGTTTTGTAATAAGAGAAGTCTAATCCAATACGGCCCTGTATAAACCTCATTTCGGTTCCGAATTCAAGTGATTTGATGAGCTCACTTCGTACGTTTGGATCTAAAAGTACACTGTTTCTTCCTGCAGTTGTGTTCCCGTTAGGATCTTTACCAATGTTAAACGTATTGTACAATTGATAAGGAGCAAGGTCATTTCCAACCTGTGCATATGATGCTCTTAACTTACCGAAACTGAACCAGTTTGGTAATTGTGCACCCATAGTAGTTAACATATCAGAGAATACATAGGATAAACTAACTGAAGGGTAGAAAAAGGAACGGTTTTCAGGGCTTAATGTCGATGACCAATCGTTTCTGAAAGTAGCATCCAGGAAAAGATAATCATCATAACTAATTTGAGCACTGCTGTAAACGGAGTTAATTCTGCGTCTTGAAATTCCTTCACTAACTCCGGCAGGACTTACGCCATTATTAAGTGAAAAGAGGTTTGGTACAACCAATAAACCTACACTTGAACTTAAAGAAGTGAAGTCAGATTGCATTAAGTTACCTCCCACAGAAAGCATACCGCCGAATTTGCCAATAAGATTATCTTTTCTGGCGGAGATCAATGTGCTAAAGTTTGTTTCCGAAAAAGTTTGTTTTCCCATTCCGTAACGGCCTGTAGCTGCAATAGGACTCCCCGCGTATACATTGGATTGGGTATTTGTTGTATATAAATCGGCACCTCCCTTAACCTCTGCATTTAGCCAGCTATTGAAATTATATTTCACTGAACCATTTACAATGAACCTGTCTCTTGAATCTTGATTTAAATTATAACGGTTGCTCCAATAGGGATTAACCTGACTTCCGGCTCCCTGAAACCACAGCATATTGCCTGCATTATTGGTTGCATTCTGGAACTCAGTAATATTCATCGAGCGGGGCAGCATATAAAGTGTGTAAGCGCTGCTATTATCCCTGCCTCCGATTGGTCTGTTATTAGCTTTCGTGTTACTATACTGAATTTTGGTATCTGTTACCCAACGATCATTTGAACCAAATTTACTGATTGCCCGGGCAGTTAAATTATTGCGCAAAAGTTTGGTTCCCGGCACAATACCCTCATCTTCCAAACGGTTGTAAGAAGTATAAATTGACGCACCTTTATACATCTGCTGGAAGGAAATGCTATTGTTGATATTGGTACCTTGCTGCATGTAATTATCGACATTGTCATAAGTTGATAAACCAACTTGCTGACCATTCCAATTGGTTACCATCTGCCCCTCAGCCTTGGGACCCCAGCTTTGTGTAGAGGTAGCGTTGTAAACACCCGTATTACCCTGTCCAAATGTGTTTTGAAGCTCCGGATTGGTGAAAATATTTGACATACCATAAGAGCTTGATGTGGTGATGCCTAATCCGTCTTGTGCACGCCCTGATTTGGTCGTGATCAGTATTACACCGTTACCAGCCCTCGAACCGTATAGTGCCGCAGCCGAAGGGCCCTTTAATACTGAAAGCGTCTCAATATCGTCGGGATTGATGTCAGCTATCCCGTTACCCATATCTAAAGATCTGTTCCAATAACCATTATCCGGCGCACCGGTAAAGTTGTCAATCGGTACACCGTCCACTACAATTAATGGCTGGTTACTTCCTGTAAGTGAATTACTTCCACGAAGTAATATTTTAGAAGAGCCAGCGGGACCATCACTCGATCTGATAACCTGTAGTCCGGCGACTTTTCCTGTTAGCGTATTAGCCAGGTTAGGTTCTTTAGCCGAAACCAAGGTCTCTCCTTTAACTTCCTGCACCCCATAACCCAGAGATTTTTTCTCCCGTTTAATACCGAGGGCAGTAATAACTACTTCTCCCAGTTCACTTTCATCTGCAGTAAGCGTGACGTCAATCGTTAGTTGGGTTCCAACAGTGATCTCCTGTCGTGCAGATCCTATCATAGTAAATACAAGAATGTCCGTCGGACTGGCTAAAATGGAAAATTTTCCTGCCGCATCCGTCTGGGTTGCTCTTGTTGTGCCTTTTACTGTAACACTAACACCGGGCACCGGTGCTGAATTTTCCATTACCGTTCCGGTAATGGTTTTTTGTGCAAATGCACTAATGCTCAACAAGGTGAACATTAGTACACTTAGGCACCTTAAGTAGTTGTTTTTCATAATGTTGTTTTTTAATTTTTGTTGTTTTTAGTTAGTTGTTTGGTTTTTGGTTCATTTTTGGTTAGTTGGTTCATTATTGGTTAGTGCTTGTTTTTTTTGAGAATCTTTAAATCAGTATGGCGATTGGTTATAATTTTTTGCCGGGATTTTATTTAAACTGGCTGTTTTCTACGACTAAACTGGCAGCAGCTAATAACTCTGCATTATCTGCCAGGGTTGATAATGCAATAGTTGTTTGGTCTGAAATACGGGGTATACAAAATTCATTAATGGCCTGTTGTATTGACGGAAGTAACATTTTGCCTGCCCGGGCTCCCCGCCCGCTGAGTACGATACATTCAGGATTCAGAATATGAATTAATGTTGACAGTCCCTTTCCTAATTGAAAGCATCCGGCCGACAAAATTGATATGGCCAAAGGGTCTTGTTGAACAACAGCGTCTAAAAAATGATCGCCGAAGTGTTTTGATTTATCCTTAAAAAGCTTTTTCATGCTCGATTCGGCTCCCTCTGCCAATGCTGCTTTTGCTTTTTCAACCATCACCCATAATGAAGTGTCTACTTCCAGACAACCTTTTTTACCGCATGAACATAGATTGTCGGTTTTCGAAAGCGGAATATGACTAAATTCACCTGCATAGCCGGTGCTGCCGCGATACAAACTCCCTTTCAAAATTATTCCCAAACCAGTTCCCCATCCAACATTCACTACTAAGGCATCCTGCATTCCTTGGGCTTTTCCGAAATGAAGCTCGGCCAGGGTGATTAAACTTGAATCGTTATCGATAAACACGGGCAGGGATAATTCCTGTTTGAGGTAAGTGCCCAAATTGCTTCCATTGGGTGTTGGTAAATGAGAATTGTTTATCCCTTTTTCGGCATTTACGAGTCCGGGCATGCCGATTCCGATTCCCATTAAAGATTTTCTATCTAAACCTGATTTCTGAATACTGGAATTTATAAAAGTGATTAGTTTATCAACGGCCTGTTCATCTTCACTTATATTCAGATCGAGAAACTGAAGCGGCAATACAATCTCATTAGCCAGATTGAAAATCACTAGTCGCGTAATCAGCTGATCCATTGCCACAGCAACAATATATTTTTGCTTAGCCGGATTGATTAAAAACATTAAGGGTCTGCGTCCGCCAGTTGAAGGGGCTAAGCCTTTTTTTGTGATGTATTTATCTGCAATTAATGAATTTACAGTAGAGGTAACCAATGGCAAACTCCGTTGAGTAAGCTTACTCAAATCGGGCAAAGAAAGGGTCTTTTTATAATAAAGATATTTAATTATATCAGCTCTTAGCCGCTGATTATTTTGAATTTTTACTGACATTTTACGTTCCTCTAAAACAAACTTAATAAAATAAAATTAAAGAAAACAAATCTTTATAAATATTTTATAAAGTAGATTTGAGGATGCTGAGCGCAAAAAAAGCGATATAAATTTTGCTTAAGCTCGTAGTTTTAGAATAATGAATGGGCTTTTTATGCCAATCCGGCTGCTGTAATTTTTAATGCTTTAGGTATTGGGTTTGTTGCGATCAATAGTCTTATTTTCGGGGGAGCTTACAGTTACAAGGAAGCTTACAATTTGGAATCTAAAGAATTGATTTTAATGAATGGCAATTAATAGATGAGTTTTACACATCGATTGGTATTGTTATTTTTAACTTGTAGCATTTATTTATGGGTCTAACAAAGAGTCATTTCACATATACCTTTAACACTAAACCTATGAAAATTAGAAAACTGGCAATTTCCTCTTTAGCTATCATTGCCCTTTCATTTATATGTATTCAATCAGTTTCGTCGCAGTATAAATTTGATTATTCCAAAAACGGCGATATTCATAAACAAGTAATCGATTCATGGAATACCCACTATCGTGATTATTTTGCCTCAGAAATTAAAAGGAGGTTATTTCAGGATAATGATGTCTATCTTTTATATGACATTCAGAATGGAGGCTTGCAATCGTTTGTAGAGATGACCCGCAGATGCAAGGATACCCAGCAAATTGGCGAGATTGTCAATTTGCTAAGTCCCATCCTTACCGCATTAAAACCTATCCCAAACACTAATAATAGTACTGGCTGGATCTGTTCCGGCGGGAATATATGTACAGCCTATGGTCTTCTTGGAAAGGAAGTTCCACTTTGTAGTCTGCAGTTTTTGGGCCTGGCAGGAGCGCTTTCCACTAGTATAACACAAAATATTCCCAATAAAAAACAATCGGTGGCAGAGAAGGAATTTCTTGCTAATACTTTCAATACCATCGCTATTCAGTTAAATCGCTGGTTTACGGCAGACTATTTCAAAGCTGTCAAGAATAGACTTAGTATGACTACTGCTGATATCAAAGATGCGACTTCAAGATATTTTTTTTCTGACAGAGACCTTTGGCATTTGACAGTTCTTTCTGATTTGTCAGAATTACACAAATCAGGTATCCGGCCTGCAACAGAGGATGGGAAAAAAGCTTTTGAGGATTTGCAAAATAAGAAAGAGGGGATAAAAAGCATATTTGATTTATTTCTGGCCAGGACTATACTCTCCAAATCTACTATTGGAGTAAGGGCTGAAATAGATAGAGGATTCTGGAAGAATTTTTATGATAACAGATATGCCAAATATACAGGCTCTCAGAGTCCTGTGAGTTGGGAAAAAGGTAGCGACGGAGAATGGAAAATGATTACACATGTTAAATTGGATAGTACTTATATCTCCAATGATGTAGCATGGGATATCAGTCATTCAAGAAGACTGGTTCCGGCTTTTGAAACTTTTGTAAGAAACCGTAAAAATATTAAAGCGATCTGGGGCTATGACAATCCGGCTTTTGACCCAATTGCTCTTCGCAAAGCATATGCCAACCAGATTGCTGAAAAAATATGGAATGGTGATGTTAATTATCCATTATTTTCCAATTTTTGGAGTGGGGATAATGGTTGGTACAGAGTAGCATACGTACACCAAACCGGAAGGAGATTTATTGGTTATCCTCCTCACGGACTGAGCTCATCTATGCCAATTGGCGGTTATCCGGTTTGGGGAGCTTTTCATCCAACCTTAAAAGTCATTTTCAGGAATATTTTTGAATTGGCACAAAGCAATGACTCTAAGGCAAAGTCTTTTGTTTCAGATTATTATCAGGGCTTATTGGTTAAAGGTTCAAATAATACTTCAACAAAACCGATTCAAAGTCTTGCCTTTTTATCGGATTTAGTAGAATAAAATACAGGAGAAATTGTTCCATTAAATATTGAATATAAACTAAAAAGAAAGATTGCATGCCAGACTTCGACCGATAGTCACCCATTTGGCGCGAATCCATTGTGATACTATCCAGCAAAAAAGTCGGCCTTATGCATTGTAAAGCGGGTTTTGTAGCGGGGATCAGTCCCGATTTTATGTGGAGAAAGCCGTCCGCTCCGGGTGTGAATCCTGTGAGACCAATATTTTAATAATATAAAAAGCCACTTGAAGCTAGCTTTCCAGGTAGCCCGCACTGGACAAATCCCGAACTGTTTTGTGGATCATTTGCGTGTATTAGCGTTCTTAGTGTGAATTCCTGCGCAGGGCGAATCGCGAAATTTTTCCGCTTATCCTGATTCGACATTACATTAGTATTTTTCTGGTCTCGTTTTTTTCTTAATTTGCTGTATAAATCCAATCTATGAACAAACGTCGAATTTTCATGTTCTGCCTGTTGGGGATAGTGGCGTTAACGGCCTTCAGCACACAGGCCCAGACCACTGTGTGGATCGTGCGTCACGCAGAGAAAGATCTGAAGAATTCTTCTGACCCCGATCCGGCGCTGTCGCTTGACGGGCAGGACCGGGCGAAAGATCTGGCCACTTTGCTCTTACCGCAACGGATACTTGCAGTTTATTCTACTCCGTTCAAACGTAGCAGGCAAACAGCAGAACCTACTGCTTATGGGCACGGTGTCACTGTTCAAATGTATGACCCGGCCGATCCTGCGGCTTTGGTGGCATCGGTGCTCCGGCAACATAAGGGAGGATCGGTAGTGATCGTTGCACATTCGAATACTGTCCTGGAACTTGTTGAGGCCTTTGGGATCAAACGCCCGATGCCGGTATTGAGTGAGGATCGTTATGATTATGTATTCACTGTGATCGTTCAGGGTAATTCCATACAGTTACTCACATCGCAATACGGAAAATTGCCCCGAGCCACCATTCCTAAGTAATGTGAATGAAGGAGTTTTCTTGCTGGCGAGAGCTTCAGCCGGTACCATTAAATAAAAAAAGCCAATCTTTTGATTGAATTCTTAGTGGGGAGTAGTCCTTTTCCTGTTTATTCGCTATTGTTCCAGGGACAAGTACGTTTAAGTATTGTCGCTTGTTCAGATAGTTTCGGTTTGATGAATTAAACTTATCAAGGAATATGAGAAGTCGCTCAGCTTCCAATTGGTGTAAGGGGGCTTTTTCTCATATTTTTCAGAAACCTCAATATTTTGTCACTTAAAGACTTAATAGCTGACTGATAAGTTCTATTATAATTTCCCGTAGCAATTGTGCTTAGCTTGCTTACAATTATCTGCTCTAAAGACATTTCCTTTTGGGGAATGACCTTTTGAGCTGTGAACGGATTCCAGTTCAGATCAAGAGCTTTTGTGAACTCAATTTTTTACTGACTCGGGGAATAGAATCGCTACCGGATACTTCTTCAGTTTGCTTGACCGCGATTTGACAATTAATAAAGAAAACAGATAAGAATAAGACTAATGCCTTATGCTTTATAATACTTGTTAAATTGACTTTTTCAAATAATTTTTATTAGGTTCCCAGCGAAAAATTAAATGCTATTTTCGATCCATCTGGTGCGATACCCAATACCTGTACCCGAGAGTTCCGTGCAGCCATCAGTGCTTCATTAATATCTTCCGTGCTGTTTATCGTTTGGCCATTAATGTATACGATGATGCTTCCCGGCGGGATACCCAGCTGGTGGAAGAAACCTCCAATAAGGATTTGCGACACCACCACACCACCGTCTATATTTAGCCTTTCTTTAATTGCCGGGCTCAGCGGTGAGAAAACTGCGCCGAGCTTATTATGAAGCTCGTTAATCGAAAGTGTGTTTGCTGCTAAGTTATCCCGGGTTTCTGCCTGAAGTTTTGCAGTGGTACTTTGCGTTTTACCGTCGCGCAGATAAGTGAGTTTCACCTCGTCTCCAGGCCTCCGCCTCGCAACACGTTCTGAAAATTCGGCCGATGAATACAATGTTGTGCCGTCGATACTTTGAATGATATCACCTTCTTTAAGTCCTGCGGCTTGGGCAGCACTCCCTTTTTGGATTCCTGTTATAATTACTCCTCTTATAGAACCCGGGTCAATTCCCTGTTGTTTAAGGTACTCAATTTCAACAGAAGGAGCGGGGAAGGAAACCCCGAGTAACCCACGTCTTACTTCTCCAAATTTTCTCAAATCATCCAGAATTTTCTTAGCCAGATTTACCGGAACCGCGAAAGCATAACCTGCATAACTTCCCGTTAAGGAAGCAATGGCTGTATTTATCCCCACCAACCGGCCATTCAGGTCGACCAGCGCGCCGCCGCTATTGCCGGGATTTATTGCTGCATCTGTTTGGATAAAGGATTCAATTGCTGAATTAGACTGTGGCGAATCAGCTAAGCTATTATTAATGATTCCGATACTGCGGCTTTTAGCACTTACAATACCAGCCGTAACAGTTGTGTTTAGCGAAAAAGGATAGCCCACTGCCAGCACCCAGGCACCAACTTCCAGATCATCCGAATTTCCCAAAGTCACCATTGGCAGATCTTTGGCATCAACTTTTAAGAGCGCCAGGTCGGTACTCGGATCGCGCCCTATCAATTTAGCAGCGTAAGTCCGCCGGTTTGTAAATATCACTTCGATTTTGGATGCATTCTCAATTACATGATTATTCGTTGCAATAAAACCGTCACTACTAATTACCACTCCCGACCCGGAACCCTTTCCTGGTGCTTGTCGACCCTCATAAGGCGAACCGTACCCGGCTGCATTCCCATTTTGCTGATAAGTGGTTTTGATGTGTACCACACCGGGCGTTACGGCTTTAGCAGCGGGGATAAAATTCAGGCCCTGAACATTTGAAGAAGCATTTGAATTATTGTTGCCAGCAATTACTTGTGGAAAGGTGTCTGCATCTTGTTGCTGTTCTACAGAAGCATCGTTAGAACAAGAGGAAAGGAGCAAACTAATGATGATTGTGAAGATGGACTGTCTGATTGGGCTCTTTAGAGGGTTCTTCATGAATATATTGTTTTTGCTGAGGCTTATCTTTAATTAAATTACATCCTATTTAGCTATCCGGTTTGGCCGGGTTGACATTGTACAATGTTATTCCTCATGGTTTATAAATTTTTGCATACCCGACAATTTACAAAAAATATTAAAAATGAAATAACGTCGAGGAGCAAGTAACAGAGAGCCTCCTGTTCTTATTCCTTGGTCCATGAATCTTTTTGAAATGGATAGTTGAAAAAATCATACTGGATTTGATAGCGATAGTCGAAAATGCATTCCAGATGCAAATAGCAATTTCTAGTCAAGAAAGGCTGTAATCCTTGAAGCAGATAGGCTATCAGGTGGAGCTGTTTTCTCTTTTGAAGTAAGGAATTCTAAAAACTGTTTTGCTGTACCTTCAATATCTCTTGTATAGGTTCTACTGTAGTTTCCAGTTAGTTTGCTTTGTACTATCTTCTGAATGCTTTCTTCCAGTGTTAATGGAGCTTCTAAAACAACTGCTGGTGTGATTGGGTCCCAACCCTTCTCAAGTGCTTTCTCTAGTTCAAACTTCAACTTCTTCAGAAGTTTTGTTCTCTCTGGTTTTGTTCTCGCTTTATTCGGTATTATGGACAATCCAAGCTTGTTGGCATTGTATTCATGAAGGCGTTGTCCACTGAAATAATATTCAACATAGACTCGATTAGCTGATTCTTTAATTACGGGTTCTGTGTACATTTCTGGCGCATGTTTGGC
>NZ_DASWXT010000105.1:0-25509 GCF_036405355.1 Daejeonella sp. | reverse complement strand
TGATTATGTCTTTGTTTCGGGACAAGCCTCGGTTGATAAGGAAGGCAAAATAGTAGTAGGAACATTCGAAGAAGAATGTAGGAGATCCTTTGATAATCTTAAGGTAATACTTGAAGCGGCAGGTCTTGGATTTGATGATGTAGTTCAGGTGCGGAATTATGTAGGTAAACAAGAATATCTGTCGGAATTTAACACTATTTACAAAGAGTATTTCAAAGAACCCTATCCTGCAAGAACCACTCTAATTGGTTGCCTTGGTACATTGCTGAAATTTGAGGTAGACGTTGTTGCCCATTTGGGAAAGCATTAGCAAAGTATTAGAATTTAAATTCGTGAAATTAAATAGAAGTTCTTTCATAGAGAAGATTGCAGACTTGCCATTTTATACTGAAGGGCCTGTTGCTGATGGAATAGGGAATTTTTTTTGTACCACTCTCCACGGTGGCAGTATTTTAAAAATAAACAATCGCAATGAAATTTCTGAATGGGCGAAGTCAGTATGTCCCAACGGGCAAATCATTTTACCCGGAGGAGATCATTTAGTTTGCGACAGCATGCTGGCATCAGTCAGGAGATTCAGCAGGTATGGGAAGTTTTTGAAGAATGAGATTGAAGGCTATTGTGCGGATTTTCCAATTTATTCTCCAAATGACCTGATTAAAGACCAAATGGGGAACCTTTATTTCACAGATTCGATAAGACATAAAGGGAAGGTGTGTTTTTTTGGAATAAACGGGGAACAAAAAATTGTAGTCGATGGTCTTGATTATCCCAATGGATTAGTATTGTCAGCTGATGAAGATTGCCTTTATGTGGCCGAAAGTTATGAAAACCGAATTCTGAAATTGGTATTAAAAGCACCGGGTTTAACAGGTGAGAGTCCTAAGGTTTTTGTGAGGTTACCTGTAAATCCTTCAGGTAATGAAATAGATAATCTTCCAGATGGATTGGCTTTGAATAATAGAGGCGAATTACTGGTAGCTCATTATGGTATGCAAGCTATTCAATTAATTTCTGATGCAGGAAAGCATTTGGCAACGATGGATACTGGAATGCCGTTAACTAGCAACCTTTGTTTTTTGGATGATAATACATTAGTCGTAACGGGTGGATTTGGAGAGCCGGGCCCAGGATGTCTTTTTAAGATTAGCTTTTAGTTTTAATTTCTAAAAATTTAACTAGATATTATAATGGAAGACCTCTGATATGAAATGATGAAGATAGATATTGATTTTAAATCACACATTTTATAAGAATTTCTGCGAATAGCTTCCTTTTCAGGGAGAGAGCAAGGCATTTCTTCAAAGGTGTCGTCTCTATACTTATATCAGAAGAGAGTTAAAACACGATTTCAGAAGTGATGTCCATTGCAATTAAATATTAATTAATGAATTATACCGAAATAAAGGGATATAGTATCCCTAAATTGACACTAGGTACTGTGGCTCTTGGACAGGATTATGGAATCTCTAATGCGGAGGGGAAACCTGTAAAAGAAAAAAGCTTTGAGATATTCTCAACCGCACTGAGTTTGGGCATTAATACCTTTGATACCGCGAGGATATATGGGGATGCTGAATCACTGATTGGAAACTTCTTGAGTCATGATGAAAATAAACCCAAAACTAATCTGATAACTAAGTTTGGGATTAAAGACGATAATCTTGTCAACTTAGAAACTGCCAGAAAGCAAGTTTATGAAAGCATAAGATCTTCATGTTATTTTTTGAACTTAAAGCAGATTCCTATTTGCTTGTTTCATAAAGCAAATGGTCAGAACATGGACATTTTGATGGAAATCTTGCCTGTTATTTTTGAAGACCTTAAAAATGATGGACTCATTGATTTGGCAGGGATTTCAATATATAATCCCTATGAAGAGGAAATATTTTTAGAACATCCCTTGTTTGAAGCATATCAGGTTCCTGTTAATGTATTTGATCAAAGAATCATTCAAAATGGAATGCTTAAACAAATGCAACAGGAAAACAAAATCGTTTTTGCAAGAAGTGTTTATCTGCAGGGGCTGTTTTTCTTATCACCTGATGAACTAAAAGGTAATCTGGTAAATGCAAGACCTTATATTCTTGCCTTGCAGGATCTGGCTAAACAGGCGGGTATGAGCATCGCAGAACTTGCTTTTTCATATGTCAGGGATTTAGAAGAAGTTACCAGTATTGTTTTTGGAGCAACAACAGAACTTCAGGTACAAGAAAATGTAAAGTTATTATTTGTTAGAAAAATCCCTTTTGAAGTTAGACAATCAATAGAATCTTTATTTAATAACATGCCCAGTGAGATTATAACACCCGGGCTTTGGATATCATAATTTACACAAGTTAATTTATTCCTATGAAAACCTTTAGACTGGATAATAAAGTTGCAATAGTAACCGGTGGTGCCGGCTTGTTTGGAAAACCCATTTCAATTGCTCTGGCTGAGGCCGGGGCAATTGTTATCATTGCTTCGAGAGACGAATCAAAATGTAAAGAGTATGCCGAAGCAATTAAATCACAAAATTTAAAAGCTGAAGGTATGTTTTTAGATCTGGCTGATGAACAATCAATACTTGAATTTACAACCAGGATCAATGATGAATATGGCAAGATTGATATTCTGGTTAATAACGCGGTATCAAGGGAAGGGTTCAAAGATTTAGAAGATATCAGTAAGAATGAATGGGAGACAGCTCAAACTATTAATTCTACGGGTATGATGCTTCTAACACAAGCAGTAATAAAGCTAATGAGAAAACAAAGATCTGGAAATATCATTAATATAGGTTCTATCCAGGGAACTGTAGGGCCTAATTTTCCTGTTTATGGAAATACGGGGATGACCAGCCCAATAAACTATACTTATGATAAATGGGCTATGGTTGGTTTTACTAAATGGATCGCTAATTACTATGGTAAGTTTAATATTCGGGCAAATTGCATCAGCCCTGGTGGTTATGGCCCCGGAGTTAATGAAATCATTGGAAATGATGAGTTCGTAGAAAATTATAAGCGACTAACTCCCTTGGGTAGGTTTGCTGGTGATGATGATATTAAAGGTCCTGTGATTTTCCTGGCTTCTGATGCCTCTGCTTTTGTCACAGGACACAATCTTCTGGTTGATGGTGGTTGGACGAGTTGGTAGTAGATAAACAATGCCCTAATTATTAAAAACTTATAATATGCAAAAGGTCTATTTTTCGACAAGCAAAGAATTAATTTTAATCTTCATAACTATCATTTTTTGTATAAGCCCAATTCTTGCATTTGGCCAGATTCAAGACCAGTTGAAATGGGAAAGACTACCACCCATTCCTGATACAAAGGGGTTTTCAGGTATGTTTGCCGGCGTCAGTAATGATGCTTTAATATGTATGGGCGGAGCAAATTTTGCAGACAAGAACCATGGTCTTAATGATTTAAGAAAATGGTCTGACAAAATTTATGTATTGGAAGAAAATGCGGCCTCCTGGATAACAAGTGAACAAAAACTTGTTAGACCTTTGGCATATGGTGCTTCCTTTACTTATAAGGATAATATTATCCTTGTAGGAGGCAGTGATGGGGAAAAACACTATCCTGAAGTCTATACACTTTCTTATCAGAAAGGGAAGATAGGTATAAAAACTCTCGCTCCACTTCCTTTCCCACTTGCAAATATGACAGGTGCATTGGTAGGAGATGTTTTGTTTATCGCAGGCGGAAACAGGCAGCCGGATGATACACCAGGGAAGTATTTCTTAGCCTTGAATTTGGCCGATGAACCATCTGATCAGCATTGGGTGTTACTGGATGCTTGGCCTGGACCCGGAAGGATGCAAGCTGTAAGCGCTTCTCTCAAGGACAGCTTTTTTCTTTTTAGTGGTATCCAAAGTGTTGTCAAACCAGATGAAGGGAACCAATTAAACATTCTTCAAGACGCCTATATGTTTGCGCCGCAATTTGAGGGGCGACATTTAAAAGGTGGTAAATGGAAAAAGCTGACAGATATGCCAAGAGGTGTGGCAGGGGGAGCTAGTCCGGCACCAATCATGGGGTCTGACCACATTCTGTTTCCCGGGGGGCTTAATAGAAGTACATCAACCCAAAAGAGCCCCGAGGCTTTTTCTGAATTGGATACGACCCTCCTTGCATATCATTTAGCAAGTAACTCATGGCTAAAATTCGGAGGGTTACCTCAGACAGATTCTAGGATAAAGTTAACCAGTGTAAAATGGGGCCAAAAGTGGGTCATGCCTAACGGAGAGAAGGGGATGGGAAGTACATCTTCAGAGGTTTTTGCTCTTTCTAAAAATTTGAGTTTTGGTTGGATTAATTGGGCAATTTTGATTACCTATCTGGGCTTTATGTTATGGATGGGATTCTTATTTGATAAGCAAGAGCAAACTACAAAGAACTTCTTTACTGCAAGCGGTAAAATCCCCTGGTGGGCAGCAGGTTTGAGCATCTATGGAGCACAGTTTAGTGCGATTAGCTTTATGGCGCTACCGGCAATAGTATATGCTACTGACTGGGCACTTGCAATTGGTACTGTCATTGTTTTATTCACAATTCCCATAGTAGTTAAATTTTATGTTCCTTTTTTCAGAAGACTGAGCATTACTTCGGCTTATGAATATCTGGAGTACAGGTTCAATTCGAATATTCGTATAATCGGAAGCCTTTCATTCATTTTATTTCAACTGTGCAGAATGGGTGTGGTTTTATTCCTTCCAGCAATTGCCATTTGTTCAGTGACTGGTATTAATATTTATCTCATCATATCAATTATGGGCATAATTTGTATCCTTTATACTGTTATGGGTGGAATGGAAGCAGTAGTTTGGACAGATGTTGTGCAGGTTGTAATCTTAACAGGAGGTGCTGTTTTATGTCTTATTGTAGCCATTGCGAAAATAGATGGCGGTATTATTGGTGTAATTTCAAAGGGAATGGAGGATCAGAAATTTACGCTGGTCCACTTAGGATGGGAACCAGACCGATTGGTTCTTTGGGTAGCTATTGTTGGGTTCTTCTTTTTAAATCTAATTCCATACACGTCCGATCAAAGTATTATACAAAGATATTACACGGTAAAAGATGAGCGGGCTGTAGCCAAGAGCTTGTGGATAAATGCATTATTTACACTTCCCACTATACCAATATTCTTCGGAATTGGAACGGTCCTTTATGTTTTCTATAATAATAACCCTATGGTTATCCCATCGGAGCAGGTAGGAGAAGTCTTACCTTATTTCGTGGTTCAGGAACTTCCGGTTGGAATAGCAGGATTGATTATAGCCGGGATTTTTGCAGCCAGCCAGTCCACGCTCAGCGCTGGTATGAATAGTATTTCAGCAGCCTATGTCACTGATATACATGCCCGCTTCAACCCCCACAGTGATAGAGACACCCTTTTCGTAGCTAAGCTTGTAACGGTTGCAGGCGGGGTGTTCGGGATCGTATGCGCTTTGCTTATCGCAATTTTTAATATCGAATTTATATTTAACCTGTTTCAGGAGATCCTGGGCATCGTTGGTGGAACTTTAGCTGGAGTTTTCATATTGGGAATTTTTACAAAAAGGGCAAACGCCCGGGGCGTTATTTGGGGGATCGTAATTGGAGTATTTGCTGTTTGGATGACAAAAAACTACACTGTAATCAGTGTGTATTTATATGGTGCAATTAGTGTGATAGCGACAGTAATTTCAGGCTATTTAGTCAGCCTTTTTGGACGCCAAACAAAGGATATAAATGGCCTTACTTACTTAACATTAAACAAAAAAGATTCAAACAAAAAAACCTCTTAAAGCACAATTAAAGATATTTATGAAAAGCAGATGTTATACAGAGTCCGCATCCCTATTAGCAAGAGCGAAAAAAGTTTTAGCAGGTGGAGTCTCTTCGGAATTTAGAAAATATAATCAACCTCATGCCATCTTTTATACACATGGAACTGGAAGCAGAGTTTACGATGTAGACGGAAATGAATACCTGGACTTTACCCTAAGCCAAGGACCTCTTATTCTGGGGCATTCTCATCCTCACGTCTTGAAGTCAGTTCATGAATATTCGGAGAAAGGCCAACTTTTCGCCGGACAACATATTAAGGAGATTCTTCTTGCCGAAAAACTAAATTCCCTAATCCCATCTGCAGAATCCATGCGTTTCTGTTTGGATGGTTCCGAAGCAGTCCAAACTGCTTTCAGGATTGCACGTGCGAAGACAGGAAAGCAAAAATTTTTACGTTTCGAGGGTCATTATCATGGATGGATGGATAATGTTTGCTGGGGAATATCGACCCCGCCAGGTGAATCTTTGGGAAGCCGGGAGCAACCCAGAGTATACCCTTGGTCTGAGGGCTTACCTATACAGTCCAAAGAGGAGTTTATCACTCTGCCCTGGAACGACTTAGAACTGGTGAAAAATACTGTGGAGCGCGAACACAAGAATATCGCTGCTATCATTACAGAACCGGTTATGTGCAATAACGGTTGCATCCCTCCTGAAAATGGTTTCCTTCAGGGATTAAGGGATATATGTGACCAATACGAAATTGCACTTATTTTTGATGAAGTGATTACCGGATTCCGTCTTTCAATTGGTGGAGCCCAGCGGTATTTCGGTATTACTCCGGATCTTTCCATATTCGGTAAAGCAATGGCAAGCGGATATCCAATTAGTGCAATAGTTGGGAAAAACGAGTGGATGGCTGTGATTGAACAGGGAAGAGTGATCCACGCCGGAACAATGAACTCCAGCAATGCTACGGTTGCAGCAGCCTTAGCAACTATTGAGGTACTGGAAGAACACCTACCTTACGATCGAATGCTTCATTATGGTACAAAATTAATGCAAGGGCTGCGCAGTGCGGCAATTGAAAGTGGACATGATCTGCTGGTTCAGGGCATGGGGCCAATGTTTAACATCAGTTTCTCAAAGAAAGAGAAAGTAAGGGACTTCAGGGACACACTTGATGGTGATAAACAAAAATTAGGAAAATTTATTTCTGGTATGCACGATGAAGGGGTTCGAGTCATTGGAAGGGGCTTATGGTATATCAGTGCATCTCACACCGAAGAGGATATTGACTATGCAATCAATAAGGCTCGTAAAGTATTTAATGTGATCTAAATTTAACACTGACTAATTGCTTGCCGGATCTCTATGGAAATAAAATGATTCAAAAATCCGGACATGCTCGGCTGTAATGGATTTATGGAGACGAGCTATCGCAAATTTCACCCTAAAAGGTGGATCAAGTTAATCCTTTGAATTTCCGGTCTTATACAAAATCTAAAAAAATACAATCTTATGAATATTGATCCTTCACAAAATAGCAGCAAATTTGGTGCAAAGAGCGGCTGGAAATGTGTCCTAATATTGGATGGTGAGCGGCAACCGGTCTCGGGGAGCACAGAAGCGCTTGCGGCGGCCATTCGTGGTGGTGCGGATATGCGTATTTACACTGAATTTCGTCATAACGAGCATATCGATACTAAATCGAATAATACGGAACTTATTAAAGAAGTTGCTGATTTTCGGATAACTTATTTATTAGAGGATCGCTGGGTTGCTGGTATCATCAATCTTCGCCAGCCTATTGTAATTCCAAATGGTTTTGGTCAGCGTCCATCTATGTCATTTTTCTTGTACAATCAAAACGCTGAGCAGGCCATTGCTCGTCCCTACCTGGACGGCGAACCAGCCCAAGGGAAGATAGGGAAATCTCCACTTGATGATCATAGCGATATGACCAAGTATCACCAATTCGACAGTTGGGATTCAGGAACGAATGCTCCAAGTAGTAATTTCGTGTATGATTTTGAAACGTATAAATTTTGGGTGCGCGACGATTGGGAGGAGGTTTATTCTCATAATGCCGATAGCGAAGTTTTATCAGGTTCAATTGATGCACTTGCTGAGGCCTTCGCAGTTGGACGAGAGGTGAAGGTTGGTATAAGTGGCTTGTGTGGAGATTTATGTGTTGATCCTACAACAGTTACGCAACATGAAATCTTTGTTCATGTTGGCTCCTGTTATTATTATACTGAGCTTAAACAATTCATAGCGGCATCGCACCCCCTAGTGCGGGTAAAGCCAGCTATTCCTTTGCGTTACAACAGCGAAGAGTGGGATTTTGGCTGGCTGATGGTTCGCTCCGACGGCCATGTAGCCCGGTGGCTTGTAGACCCATATACTTTGAAGTTCCGCCGCAGTGATGAGCGTTATGCAATGCGTTGGTTCGTACGCTGAAAACTGGAACGAATTAATTTTGAAGGGATAAAAGATTCTTAATTAAAGATATTATGCAAATAAAAACAGTAACACGGAGAGGATTTATTAGAAAATCGTTTTTGACGGCCATTCCTTTTGCTTTTTCATCATTTGCGGTAAATGGGAAACCAACTATGGGATCATCTACCCTCTTTTTGTCTTCAGAGTTGGATGTTCCTGATCTGGACCGTGTTACCGCTCTTTTAAAACAAAAAGACCCCTTAATTTGGGTATTTACCGGAGACAGTATTACCCAGGGAGCTCATCATACGCATGGGTTAAGATCTTATCCGGAAGTTTTTGAAGAGAGAATTCGATGGGAGTTATCCCGTCGCAGAGATGCTATCATCAATACTGGAATCAGTGGCAATACCACTCAAAGCATTCTTGATGATTTTGATTGGAGGGTAAAAGCATGGAGACCGTCAGTAGTTTCACTTATGATAGGAACTAATGATTGCTCAAGTAAGACAATCTCCGTGGATGTTTTTGAGCGAAATTTGGATTCCATAATAGTGATGATAAGAGGAATTGGGGCAATTCCGATTTTACATACTCCTAATGGTGTTAACAAAGTAGATTCACCTTATCCATCTCGGGCGAAGCTGCCTGAATATATCAAAGTCATTCAGAATTTGGCTAAAAAGAGGAAGGTAATATTGGTTGATAATTGGACTTACTGGCAGGATACTTTGCTAAATAAACCCGAAGCAAATGTATTAATGAATTGGTTAGATGATCCTCTACACCCAAATGGTAAAGGGCATCAGGAAATAGCTCAATTGATGTTTAAGAAATTATCCATTTTCGATCCTAAGGCACCAACATGCAAACGCTAAAATGGTCACTAGGGATTTGTTGATCTTAGTAAGTTGGGATGCATTGTTCTAGAAAAATGCCCGCTATTGGAATGGGCTGATCTATAGATGTTGATTTGGTTATCAATAGAGATCGTAGACTTAAAGCAATTTAGTTTTGATACAAACACAATTATTGCCGGGTTCTGAAAAAATAAGGCGACTTAAAAATAAGGTATGTTCGGTAGAAATTGATCTGTGGGGAGGGGCTATTACCAGCTTTATCCTTAGGGGTAGTAGAATTAATCCTTTAAATTTCAGGTTTACGCTTGAACAGATGCCATTAAATAACAGGGACGGAGCCCCTTATAGGGGCCATTTTTTATGTTTGGGCAGATGGGGGCGACCATCTGAAGGTGAGATAAAAGCCGGTATTCCAGATCATGGCCAGTTTGCAAATATTGTATGGAACGAGAAGAGGAAAGATTCGCGTCAACTAGATATTGATTGTTTTAGTGAGCTCGAAGGGCTTCATCTAAAAAGATATATTGAACTGGACTCTAATGCAGCCGTTTTTGTAGTAACTGAAGAAGTCTGTAATACAACTGCACTTGGAAGATTATACAATATGGTACAGCATCCAACACTTGCAAGCCCATTTTTAGATAGATTCACAATTATCAATGCAAATGCAGACTTAGGCTTCGATAGTAGTTTCAGTCACGACCCGGAGAGATATATTTCAAAATGGCCGTACGGATTATGTAAGGATATGGCAACACTAGATCTCAGTAAAACCGAGAATCCGTATTCTTCGGTTTTTTCTTATATTATCAATAAGGAGTCAAAAGTAGGTTGGGTTATTGCATTTTCACCAACAAGCAATACTTTAATTGGGTATATATGGGAGCGAAAGGACTACGCCTGGCTTAATCTTTGGCAAGATTGGCACGAAGGAAAGATTAGATACCGGGGAATCGAGTTTGGCACCACAGGTATTCATAAACCGTTTCGAGAAATCATAAATGATAATAACTGGAAGATTTTTGATGAAAGGGCCTGCGATTATATTGATGCAGGGGAAATTCGATCAAGAAAATATATATCATTTTTGTACAAAACGCCTCCTGGTTTTCAAGGGGTTACTGAAGTTCGAATTGCGGGAAATTCCATTAGTTTGGACGATCACATAAGCAGTAAAAAGATAAAAATAAATACAAAATTTAACTTTGATCAGTTCTTGAGTTAAAGGTTTTATAGTTTGAATGCTACAAATTCCCCTAATACAAGCACACGGATTCAAACTTGATTAGGGGAATTTTCCTGACACTAACTGCTGGCCAGAGACATTCAGATAGATACTTCGCGGTTTATGGAAATCTTGGAAGGTTTTGAAGTCAAATTTTGATCTTTGTATTCCCACCTTTCTCCAGCAATATATCCACTGGCTTATTAGTCTTCCAGGCACCATTTGTAAAATCAGGAATTTCAATCGGGCTGGATCCTTTTGCGACAGATTTCTCGCTTAAAGGGCCAATCGCACTCCATGCAGCTGTGTCGTAAACATCTATATCCAAAGGTAAGCCATTTCGAAGGCAGTCAATAAGTCGCCAGTTCATTAAAAAATCAATTCCGTCATGACCTCCAATTTTTTTGGCTAACTCACCGATTTTTTTAACAATTTGAGGCTCATATTTTAATTCAATAGCCTTCATCTCTTTCTCTGAAAGCCAATCGCTGTGACCGGTAGAAATACGTCCTGGAAGAGGATATTTCTGAGCGGCGCCCTTTGTCCCACTTATTAAATGGAGCCGTGAATAAATCCTGGGAGATGTCACATCATGTTGAAGCATGATTGTCTTACCATTATTTGTGCGAATAATTGAT
This sequence comes from Daejeonella sp., assembly GCF_036405355.1. GTDB lineage: Bacteria > Bacteroidota > Bacteroidia > Sphingobacteriales > Sphingobacteriaceae > Daejeonella. The sequence goes on along the minus strand of NZ_DASWXT010000105.1, from coordinate 14,573 downwards.
GTATTCATATTACCCCTATACGTTTTATTTGCGTATGGTTTGAAAAAGTCATCGGTAGCAGCCAATTCTTTTGCCTTGGCACCCATCATGAAATCATCGCTTGACATTGATACAAGAGAATTCATTTTGTCTCCTCTGTTAATGTTTAGAATCTGAGCTACAGGGCCTAAACCATGTCCTGGATAGAGGTTGCCTTTTCGCATATTTTCCTTTAAACGCCACATGTTCCAATAATAATTTTTATTGAAATTTAATTCGAGTAGGTCATGAATATAAGCCCCCTCAGCGTGAACAATCTCACCAAAATAATTTTGTCTTGCCATATTAAGGGTTAGCAGTTCAAAGAAATCGTAGCAGCAGTTCTCTAGGTACATGCAGTGTTTGCGGGTTCGTTCAGAGGTTTCTACCAGTTGCCAGCATTCATCCATTGTGATCACTCCAGGTACTTCGATTGCAACATGTTTGCCTTGCTCCATTGCATATAAAGCCATAGGAGCATGTAGATGCCATGGAGTAGCAACATATACTAAGTCAATATCCTTTTGCTCACATAGCCTCTTCCAGGCATTTTCATCGCCCGAATAAAGTGTTGGATTGTGATCAGAAACTTTTTCTTTGGTTGCATGAACTAACTCTGGTCGTATATCGCACAGAGCTGCAATAGAAGTTCCCTCAATTTTGCTGATTTCTATGGCATGTCCTGGCCCACGGCGACCGAGACCAATGAATCCCACCCTTACGGTATCGAGTTTTGGGGCGCAATATCCCGACATGTTAAAACGCTTTTTCTGAAATTGTCGGGGTAGTTCAGTAGTACTTGATTTTTCGTCCCCTTTTGCGAAGCCATTAAGGATTCCAGTTCCTGCTACTCCCAGTCCAGCAAGTCCGGTAAGTTTTAAAAATTCTCTTCTTTTGGTGCTCATTGTTTTATTTGGATTTTATGATATGAGTAAAAATAATAAATAAGTATTACATATTAAATATTATTCTATATTCATTCATTGCTTTTTTCGCTAGCTGTTTTAAATTACAACCTGGCCTAGTGTTTAAACTTTCGTGATATTCTTGATATAGCTCTAAATCTGAAAGACTTAAAAAGTCGACCAAATAGACGATATTTTGTATTGAGCTCAATACACTAATTCTTCCTTATATTTTTTTTAAAAAGATTGTTTTACAATTTTTTAATTATTACGTTTATATTGTATATATGTAGGACATATTTATATAAAATAAAAAATCTAAAAAACACAAAATTATGAATATTGATCCCCCGAAAAATGGAATATTACAAATTGGTTCAGGTTCAATGGGGCAACGCAGAATACGTGATTTATCTGACCGTGACGATGTCGAATTTTGAATGTAATCCTACGCGGTGGATCATTTATGACGGCAGATCCAAATTATCTGATATGTGGATTTGTTCATGATGATCCGCCTGATTTGCGTCATGTTTGTTTAGGAATGCGACTTGCTATGATATTTTATAGCAAGCTAATAAATATGGGGTTATAAACTCCTGAATCTCAGTAAATAATTTAAAAAAAGTATGATGAAATTAGGAAAAAGTAATCGTCGCAGAGACTTTATTAAAAAGTCGGCAATGGCTGTAGCCGGCTTAACACTCGTTCCCGGATTGAGTTTTGGAAGTAAGGGTAATGATCCTTTTATTCTCGAAGAAGCTACCGGACAATTAACCAACCCTGATGGACTGAAAACAGTTGCTTTTATCTGCAATGTCTATTTTAAATTCTCGCATGCTGATTCGATAGGTACTAAACTTTTTTTGGGAATCCCGATGGATCAAGATCAGAGGATAGTTCCTCCGAACATAAAGATAGCGTCAGTGTATATTGCTCAAATAGGAGCCAATGATATCGGTGTTCAGATTGCCAAAATGAATGGCGCCACTGTTTATCCCACTATTGCTGAGGCATTAACGCTGGGAGGAGATAAACTGGCTGTTGATGCTGTCGTGTACTTTGGGGAGCATGGCGATTATGCCTACAATCGTTTAGGAGAAAAAATGTATCCCCGCATGAATACTTTAGAACAGATTTTCAGAGTATTTGATGCTTCCAATAAGTCAGTTCCGGTCTATTCAGACAAGGCCCTGTCCTACAGCTGGCTTGACAGCAAATGGATTTATGATCGGGCAAAAGAATTAAATGTTCCAATGATGACAGGTTCATCTCTGACATATACCTCGCGTGTTCCTGATCTGGAGCATCCTTTGGGTACAAAGATTACTGAAGCTGTGGCAATAGGACCTGGTACTCTTGATGGGTGGGGCTTCCATGTAACAGAAGTGCTCCAGTTGATGCTTGAACGCAGGGCTGGTGGTGAAACGGGTGTTGCCAGCGTGCAGACGCTGAAAGGCAATGACGTGTGGGCTGCAATGGATTCGGGCGAAATATCCTGGAAACTAGTTGAAGCAGCGCATGATAGAATTTCATTAAAGGTTCCCGGTTCGCTACGTGATTTAGTTAAAATGCCATACGCGGTAAAAGTGCAATACAATGATGGTACAAAGGGCGCAATTCTAATGTTAAATGGACTTACACAACCTATCAGGCCAGATGGGTTAGAAAATAGGGCAGGCTTTGCTTATGCTGCCCAGGCTGACGGTAAAACTGTGTCCACAGAATTTTTACTTGATGCAAGCATTGGGCGATACCACACGAGCTATCTGTGTTTAAATATTGAGAGTTTCGTTGATACGGGTAAGTTACCGGTGCCTTTTGAGCGAAGCCTGTTCACCAGTTGCATCATTGATATGGGAATCCGATCACTCAATGAGGGAGGTACAATAAAGGAAACGCCATTTTTAAACATAAGTTATTCTGCGGAGGGGTATGAGTATTATAGACCTACAAATCCCTGGCCGCCAACCGAACGAAGCATAGGCCTCTGGCCACCGAAAGGGTATGAGTTTATTAACGGAAAGTGAGACGAAAAGTAAATATTTTATATTCAATAGTTAAAAAATTGGTTGAAGGAAATGAGTTTAAAGTAGGAGATGATTTAATGAGCTTTCAATTTTTAAAAACTAAAATCGGATGAGACGTAGAGAATTAATTAAAGGGCTGGCTCTTTTACCAATAGCCGAAAGTGTGTTTGGAACAAAACCTGTATCGAATGTGCCTTTATCGGGAAATGGACCGCTTGAATCCTTGAGCTCTTCCGGATCCCTTCGTCAGCCTGCTTTTGTAATGGATGGACACATACATGTAATGTCCCGGCAGCTTATAGAAGGCCTTGACATAGGGCAACGATATTCTGACGGTCTGGTAGATTTACCAAGGATGAAGGAAGGAAAAATAAATGCCATGTTTTTCTCTGTATATACACCCGAGCCTTATTACCCGGGACACTTTGAGGTAAAGAACACATTTCGGGTTGTGGAGCTGGCACTGGATCAGATACAGAAGAACAATACCACCATCGAACTCGCACGAAATGCTTCCGAAATTGTGGAGATCAATAGTCGCGGAAAGATGGCGGCATTTCTGGACCTTGAAGGAGGTTTCGATATGGAGGGGGATTTGCTACTGCTGAGAGCCCTTTATCGTTTGGGGTTGAGGTCAGTTCAACTCACAGCTCACAACAGAACCAATTCTTTTATTGATGCATGTTCTGATAAGCGTTTATGGGATGGCATTAATGACAAAGGCCGGAAGATAATTGAAGAGATGAACAGACTCGGTATGGTAATTAATGTAGCCCACGCCTCATCGCAAGCAATTATACAAGCCGCTAACACCAGTAGTCACCCTATAGCATACACTCATGGTGGTTTTCGGGGGATTGTTGACATTAAGAGAAATATCTCTGATGAAGCAGCTAAGGAAATAGCTGCCAAAGGCGGAGTAATTGGCCTTCAGTTTGGGAGCTACTTTAATGATCCTAAATATTATAAATGGGAAAATTCTAGGCCGCAATCCGACACACGTGCTGTAGCGCCGGATAAGCCATTTTTGACAATAGAAGATGCAGACCAGGAGGTTGCCAAGCGCCTGCCATATGTATATCGCGGTGTAATACCTGAAGATCATAAAATGGGTGTGGATCAACTCGCAAAAGTGGTGGATTATGGAATCCGCCTGGTTGGGGAAGATCATATTGCATTTGGATCAGACTTTGACGGGGGTGTTGCGCTTCCAAAGGAAATGAAAGATGCAAGTGATTACCCTGAAATGTATAAAGCGTTGAAAGCACAAGGCTATTCACAATCCCGTATCGATAAGGTTATGGGATTGAACTGGCTTCGGCTGATAAGAACTGTGACAGAAGGGAAATAATATCTCATATTGCAGTAACACGGAGGTAACGATTAGGCAAGATAATTATGTCAATTATTAAACTTTTTAATTTTCTTAAGTATATGGAAGTCTTTAAAACGACGTAGCCCAGTGCCTATTCACAAGAATCACCAGACCGATACTTCTCTGTTGTTGGAATAGGCACTGAGATGCGTTGTAACTCAAAATCTGGGATAATAAAAAAGAGCTGAATAAGTTTGCTTGGTTTTAGGGTGGCATGTAACATACTACCGATTTTTTTCAAATTCGATATAACACAAAGTTTTAAGGTAAAAGAGGGTGTAATCGATCTCTCTATTGGAAAAATATATGGCCCAAGGACAAAGTAACTCTATCATCCCATGAAAAAAGAATGGCTTCGAAAAAAGGGCCGGTTTTAATAAATGATCTTTAAAAAATAAATTATGTTAAAAGGAATTTTACCTGCAATACCCACCTGTTTCACTGAAGATAACCAAATCGATAAGGAAGCACAGAAAAAAGTTATTCAGTTCGTAATTGCTGCCGGAGTGCATGGCATTGTTTTCCCGGGATTGGCAAGCGAATATAACTATTTGACATCCGACGAACGGATTGAATTGATAGAATTACTTGTTTCGGAAGTTGATGGACGATTTCCAATTGTAGCCGGAATTGGCGCCTCCAGTAAAGACGAATCTATACTTTTGGGTAGGGAGGTGATGAAATTTGGTATTAACCATTTCATGCTCATGGCTCCGAAAGAATTTGAAAAGGATACTGAAAAACACAAGGCATTCTTTCAGGATGTCGCTGCGGCATTACCTGGCGGAGTAATTGTCCTTCAAAATGCTCCTGCTCCAAGTGGAGCGGGTCTGAATGCTGAAGAATTAATTGCTGTATCAAAAGATAATTCAGCTATTAAATATTTCAAGGAGGAAACCCTCCCTTCAGGCCCGACGATTACAGCTTTGTTGAATCATGATATGCCGCATTTATTGGGAGTTTTTGGTGGTGCTGGTGCACGATTTATAATTGATGAGCTAAACCGAGGTTCTTTAGGCGCATTTCCGGCAGCTGAAATCATTGATTTGCATGTAGCCATTTACAATGCACATCAAAATGGGGAGGCAAAACAAGCGAGAAATTTGTATCGTATGAGTCTTCCGATCTTGATGGCACAAATGATATATCGAATGGAACTTACGAAATATATCCTCAAAAAAAGAGGTATCGTAGATGCATTGCATGTCAGGACTCCTTTACCAAAATTAGATGCGCAAGCTCACCAAGATTTAGACTTGATGTTAAAAGATTTACAAGAAGAAAATGTTTTACTGTGAGCCAGGAAAATAAAATCATCGGCATTGATATACAAAGACAAACAAACTCCGGTTCGCTAAAAGGTCAGCTATATGGTACACGTAGGGGAATTAGAGCAGTTCTATATAACACAGATTGTTAATTGGTGATTAATATAATTAACTATAATATATAAAATATAATATATGGAAAGGTTTGATTATTATACAATAGTAATATATACAATAGGACTTTTTGCCATTGCTTTCATATCTGCCAAACGAACTTCTAATCAAAAAGATATGTTTGCTGCAGGGAGACAAGCACCTTGGTGGGCTAGTGGAATCAGTGGTTTTATGACAATGTTTTCGGCAGGTACTTTTGTCGTTTGGGGAGGTATTGCATACAAAATGGGATTTGTAGCGATAACTATTAATATGTGTTATGGGATCGCTTCTTTATTGGCAGGGTATTTTGTCGCAGGTAAGTGGAATCAACTCGGTGTAACCACGCCTGCAGAATATATAAATTTACGATTCGGAAAAGTTGGACTCCATTTTTACACCTGGACATTGATACTAAAAAAGATGTTATCAGTAGCTGTTTCATTGTATGCACTAGCAATTATCTTGGTAGCTTTGATCCCTTTGGAGGAGGGAAACTTCTTTAGGAATTCTGCCACTGGAAACCTATCCCTTACATGGGCTGTTATTTTTTTTGGATCTATCGTTATTGTGTATACAATGATAGGGGGATTATGGGCTGTTATCATGACGGATGTTGTTCAATTTATCTTGCTGACATTAGTCGTCTTCCTAGTTGCTGTCTTGATGATAGATAAAGTTGATGACTTTGGTGAATTAATGGTTAATCTTCCGAAAAATTTCTTTTCTCCTACATCGAATGACTATGGATGGTTATTCTTAATGGGATGGGTTACCATTAATTTTTTTATGATTGGAGCAGAATGGGCTTTTGTTCAACGTTACTTAGCAGTTAAATCCCCTTCCGATGCTAAAAAATCTGCCTACATTTTTGGGATTATGTACTTGGTAACACCAGTTTTATGGTTTTTACCACCGCTAATTTTCAGAGGGATAAACCCTGATGTTAATCCGGAGCAAGCATATATTTTGGCTGCTAAATCTGTTTTGCCTGTTGGTGTTTTAGGACTTATGTTTGCAGCAATGTTCTCTGCCACCGCAAGTACGGTAAGTTCGCAACTGAATGTCTTTGCAGGTGTTCTAACTAACGACTTTTATCGTCCGTTACTAAACCCGGTGGCATCAGGAAGAGTCTTGATTAGAGCGGGACGCATTTTAACCGCCATACTCGGATTGGTCTTAATTATGGTTGCTTTACTTGTTCCAAGCATGGGTGGAGCTGAAGAAGTAATAATCTCCATCAACTCTTTAATGGTGTTACCTTTGTTAGCTCCAACGTTGTGGGGAATGTTCAGTCGTCGCATCGGCCTTAAAGAAATGTTCATAGTCGCCTTAACAAGTTTTGCTCTCGGTGGCATTCTTCGCTTCGGTCTTTCTATTCAAAGTAATGATATTGATATTTTAGTGGGAGTTCTATGTCCCATTTTAATGCTCATAGTAATCGAAAGATTCGGTAAAAAGAATACTGATAAAGGGTGGAAAGCTGTAGAAGAATTACGTATTTCTTCTATTAAGGCTTTAGAGGCTGATGAAGCTCCAAGCGCATTCGACACGTTCCCTGGAAGAGTTATAATTGTAAGTTTAGTTGTGTGTGCGATTGGTTTGTTTTTTCTTTCATCAATGAGCGATAGTAGAGGAATGATTATATCCATCTTTGGTGGCATTGTTTTACTCATTTCATTCCTGATACATCTGGGAATGAGGAAAATGATTTTAAAAGACAAACTTAAATTTTGATATTTTGTTAAAACACTTAAAATAAAAAAACTAATCTTTGCCCTCTCTATTAGCTTTGGTTGTAAAGATGTATAGGTTATTGGAGAGGTCGGTATGTCATGAGGGATTTAAACGATTAAACTCAATTATAATTAAGATCCTCCTAGTGAGTTAATTCGGTTCGGTTTAAGTTGGACAGAAACCAACCTGACAAACGCTGGTATAGTTAAATTAAAAATTCGTTACTGATTATAATCAGGATCTCGGGGTCGATTTGGCTATCAATAAGGCTTGTATAGTATTAAAAGCAATTTAAATTTGACACAAACTAATTTCTTGCCGGGTTCTGAAAAAATATGGCAACTTAAAAATCCAACATGTTCGGTAGAAATTGATCTATGGGAAGGGGCTATTACCAGTTTTATCCTTATGGGTAGTAGAATTAGTCCTTTAAATTTCAGGTTTACGCTTGATCAGATGCCATTTAATATCTGGGACGGAGCCCCCTATAGTGGCCATTTTTTATGTTTGGGCAGATGGGTGGCATCTGAAGGTGAGATAAAAGCCTGTGTTCCAGATCATGGCCAGTTTGCAAATATTGTATTGAATGAGAAGAGGAAAGATTCGCGTCAACTAGATATTGAGTGTTTTAGTGATCACGAAGGGCTCATCTAAAAAGATATATTGAATTGGGGCGCAATATCCCGTTATATTAAAACGCTTTTTCTGAAATTGCCGGGGTAGTTCAGTAGTACTTGATTTTTCGTCCCCTTTTGCGAAGCCATTAAGGATTCCAGTTCCTGCTACTCCCAGTCCGGCAAGTCCGGTAAGTTTTAAAAATTCTCTTCTTTTAGTGCTCATTGTTCAGATTTATTTTGTTATTCACAGTAAAGTTAATAAATAAGTATGACATATTAACTCATATATTTGCTATATTAATATGTAATATATATGTTTGTTAACACAGTAAATTTATTACGATAAGCTATTGATTGCATGACTTCTGATTCTTCTAATAACTATACGATTACGCCCAAAAGCACACTGAAAAGAGTGGCAGTCTTGGGCATTTATCATGAGTCTAATACGTTTATAGATAAAAGAACGACATTAATAGATTTTGAAAATGGTCACTTGTTAAAAGGATCTGCCATTCTCGAAGAATATAAAAATGCCTTTCATGAGATAGGGGGTATGCTAAGCGTTTTAGAGCATCAGGAAATCGAGATCATACCAATAATGTTCGCAGAAGCAACGCCAGGCGGAATGATCTCAGCAACAACATACAGCACTCTAACAGCAATGTTGATGCAGGAGTTGAACAGAGTTTTGCCAATTGACGGGTGTTTAGTCATTGCCCATGGAGCAGCAGTATCTGAGGACTTTCGGGATATGGATGGTCATTGGCTATCAATGGTAAGAAATAAACTCGGGTCAGAAGTACCCATCATCGGCACACTTGATCCCCATGCTAATGCGAGTCAAATGATGATTAACAGTACAAATGCTCTGATTAGTTATCAAACGAATCCCCATGTTGATCAACGGGCTACGGGAATAACCGCAGCCAACTTGTTACTAGACACGCTTAATAAAAGGATTTATCCAACTCAGGTCTTAAAACAAACTCAACTTGCAATTAGCATTGAGCAGCAGAATACTTCGGCTGAACCCTGTGCTGATCTCTATCGTTTTGTATCAACTTTTAAAGAACACCCAAGTGTTTTATCTATTAGCGTGATGCTTGGATTCCCTTACGCTGATGTTGAGGAGATGGGAACTTCGTTCATTATCGTCACGGATGATAATCAAGATATGGGGGTCGAAATAGCCAAGAAACTGAATAGTTATCTAATAAATAAAAGGAACTTTTATCTGGGTGATAAGAAAGAGATTCAATTCTATTTGGATAAAATAGCAAATGATTTAAAACCTGTTTTGCTATTAGATATGGGTGATAATATCGGAGCTGGTTCATCAGGGAATAGTACACACTTATTGGAAGCATTAGAGAATGACGGTCGCTATAATTCTTTTATATGTATTTACGATCCTGAGGCTGTTGCTATTGCTTCCTCGTACCAAAAAGGGGATAGGTTTCCTTTTTCATTCGGAACTAATCAGCAAGGTGCCAATTTTAACACTCCGGAGTTCACTTTACTTGAAATTCATAACGGTCAATTTGAAGAGGATTTGCCACGTCATGGAGGGCAAGTTACCTATAATATGGGTAAGGTTATGATTGGGACTACACAAAATAATAATATGATAATGCTTGTTTCCATTCGGATTGCACCGTTTAGCCTCAAACAACTTACGAATTTTGGCATTACCCCCTCCGACTTTGACGTTATAATTGCAAAAGGTGTAATTGCACCTGTAGCAGCATACAGCCCGGTATGTCCAACAATATACCAGGTTAATACTCCAGGTGTAACCCAGTGTGACATGACAAGTTTCGAATATATCCATCGTCGAAAGCCTCTTTTCCCGTTCGAATCCAGCCTTAATTGATTCAAATAACTGATAAACCCATCCTTTTCTTTCCAAAAACCACCAATTAACATGACTATTCAAGCTTGTAGTAATTTATACCAATCTATACTTAATGAATACGGGTTAAAAGAGGAATCTGTTGAAGTACAAGTATTTGGTAGTGGCCTAATTAATAGTACATGGAAAGTTACTACACCCGAAAGAGAATACATTCTTCAAAGAATTAATGGCACTGTCTTTAATCAACCGGAAGACATAGCAAATAATGTAAGTTTAATTGCTTGCTATTTGAAGGAACATCATCCGGACTATACTTTCGTAGGGCCAATTACTTCCGAAAACGGGAAGCAGATGATTTATGAGGATGGGAAAGGTTTTTTTAGAATTTATCCATTTGTTGCTGGTTCACATTCAAAAAACGCTGTTGAGACTCCAAATCAAGCGTATGAGGCCGCTCGTCAGTTTGGTAAATTTACCAGGCTGCTTGCAGGAATGGATTCCGTCAATTTAACTATAACCATTCCGTTTTTTCATGACATCTCTTTACGATATCAACAATTTCTTACCTCCATTGATAATGGGAACAAGAGCCGACTAAGAGAGGCAAGATGTTTGGTGCAAACTCTTTTATCCTATACAGATATCATATCAGAATATGAAAGAATAACGCGCGACACTGAATTCAAAAAGCGAGTTACTCACCACGACACTAAAATAAGTAACGTTCTTTTCAACGAAAATGAAAAAGCAATATGTGTAATTGATTTAGACACAGTAATGCCTGGGTATTTTATTAGTGATGTCGGAGATATGATACGAACCTATCTGTCACCCACAACAGAGGAAGAGAAAGATTTTTCTCTCATAACTATTCGAGATGAATTTTATAAAGCCATAGTAAAAGGATACTGCCAGGAAATGAAAAATGAACTTACAGTATCAGAAAGTAAATATTTCTTCTACTCTGGCAAGTTTATGATCTACATGCAGGCATTGAGGTTTCTTACAGATCATCTCAACAATGATATTTACTATGGAGCTAAATACCCGGGACATAATTATGTACGAGCTGCCAATCAAGCAAAGTTGCTGGAAAAATTGATTGAAAAGGAGGCTCTCCTTGCCAGCTATCAGGGAGAAGAGTCTGATGACTTGAATCAGTAACAAATGGTGAAGATTTGATTGCTATGATTTCCATTGCGATATTTTTACGCTTGAATCATATGAATCATTTAATTACAAGAATCACAGTTCAGACAGTTTTTCAATGGTTACCGATGCTATTTCATAAACAAGTCTGCCCCCGTATGTATGGGATTTCATTGAATTATCCGAAGAAACATTGTGTTTAACTCTATTAGGCAGTCGGAAGCACTACAGACGGAGGTGCAATAGAATAGATAATTACCAGTTCCCTTATTAAATATATATATATAGGGTTGTGTCAAAGTATATAAGTGGTACATTAGCATATAGTTAAAGAAGCCTGCCTTTATATCAATTAATATCTTCTAAATAGTTATGTAATTTTCAAAACATGAATCAATATGAAATCCTCTTAAAATTTGTTTTAGAAAAAGGAGTACAGAAATCTGACAGAACCGGCACAGGTACAAAAAGCATTTTTGGCCATCAACTTCGATTTGATCTTTCGGATGGCTTCCCTTTAATCACAACGAAAAAGATGCACCTTAAATCTATAATTTATGAGTTGTTGTGGTTTCTTAAAGGCGAAACAAACATAAAATATTTAAATGAACACGGAGTAACAATTTGGGATGAGTGGGCAGATAAAAACGGAGAATTAGGCCCTATTTATGGATACCAATGGAGAAAATGGGAAACGCCTGATGGCAGACATATAGATCAAATATCCCAGGTTATTAATCAAATTAAATCGAACCCGGATTCAAGAAGAATGATTGTAAGTGCTTGGAATGTGGCTGATATTGAAAAAATGTCATTGCCTGCATGCCACGCCTTTTTCCAGTTTTATGTTGCAGAAGGTAAACTGTCATGCCATATGTATCAAAGAAGTGCAGATATGTTTTTAGGCGTACCTTTCAATATTGCATCATTTTCTTTATTGACCTTAATGGTTGCCCAAGTAACTGGATTGAATCCTGGAGATTTTGTTCATTCATTTGGTGATACTCACATTTATAATAACCACTTGAAGCAAGTTGAAATACAATTATCACGGCAGCCTAGGCCATATCCCAAAATGACAATCAATAAGAGTGTAAATGACATTTTTGGTTTCAAATATGAAGACTTTATCTTATCTGACTATAATCCCTATCCTGCAATAAAAGCAGACATATCTGTATGACGGAGCATCAGCAATATCTAGATGAGAAAATGCACCAGCTGCGAGTAGTTTGTCAAGCACAATGGGACTATTTGACCTATGCTAATCTTGATAAGTGGCTAAATGACAATTTCGCCAATGATATTGAAGGCCGTTATTATGCAACCAAAATACTTTTGCATACGGTTTATTACACTAAGAGAGATTTGGAAAAACTCCTGCATTATGGCTTGAATGAGCTTATTTATGGTGAAATGGTCAAATCAGAAATGATTAGGAAACAAAATATCTATGTGCCTGCAAGTGTTACCGAAGCAAAAATTGAACAATTAAAACAGTCTACTTTTTTTGTGCCGCTTCTTGATTCAAAGAAACCATCTGAAAGTGGTAATGGCATAATTGGTGATTTAGTCCACAAAATTGATATATCAGAAGTTCAGGTTGATTTTCACTGGAACATCACTGAAGAGCAACTTCAGAACTATAAAATTTTGGTTTTTGTAGATGATTGTATTGGTTCAGGAAGTCAATTAAAGCGATTTTGGAAGTCTGAAGAAATTTTAAGAATTCGGGATATTTGTAAGAGGCATGGAATCATTATCTATTATTTAGTACTTGTAGGTTACGATGCAAACGTAACTAAGCTCGTTAACAGTAGCCAAATTGATGGACTCAAGATTGTCGTTTGCGACCTATTAACTGAAAAAAATAGAGTTTTTTCAGATAGTAATATAATTTGGAATAAAGATACCAACGAAATGCAAAATGCTATTGATTATTTTGAAAAAACGAAAAAGGAAAAGGGAGCAAGCTTCTTGGGCTTTAAAAACCTCGATTTTGCTGTAATTCTCCATGATAGGCTTCCTAATTGGTCTTTACCTATATTTTGGAAGAAAAGTAATAGCTGGGCCATTTTATTGAAAAGAAAAACATCGAATTCCTAATGAAAGAGAGTATAATAAATCCCTTTTCAAAATTCCGGACTGAATATATGGGTGATTCGGCTTGGAAATACTTTGTTAAAAATCCTTTCAAGGAGTATGTGGGCGAGAGACCATTAATATTCGAGGGCAGTAGAGGTACAGGTAAAACCATGTTTTTTCTTTGTAATTCTTGGAAACAAAAATTACATGAGGCAAAAGCAAACGGACAAGGCATATTGCAATTTATTCAGGAGTCCGAGCATATTGGGTTTTATTATAAAGTTGATACCAGGTTTGTTAAGAGCATGGGCAAAAAAAACATCGATGAAACCATTTGGACTGGAATCTTTAACACATATTTCAATGTAATTATAGGAAAGGAAATTGTTCTTTTTTTACTAACGTTAATAAAGGAGAACATATTTATAAACAGCAACATTCATGGTGTCTGCAAATTAGTTAGCCAAAATCTGAATATTCAAACCTGTAATACATTTGAAGAGCTTAAAGTTGCTTTTGATGAAATAATAATAGAAATCGAGCATTTTTCGAATAATACTGAAATGCCAAAGCCGATTGGGCTAAATGCAGGAACAATAATTCAAACTCTCATTTCTGCAATTAAGGAGCACGAATCCTTTGTAAATAAAACCTTTCATATTTTTGTTGATGAATTTGAATCATTAAACGAAACTCAACAAGTAGAAATAAACACACTTTTAAAGCATAGCGATAATAATGTTGTGTATGACTACGGGGTCATGGCTAAAGGGATTCAAACATTTAAAACAGGTACAGGGCAAGAAATCAGGCCGAAGGATGATTTTATTCATCTTAGCACAGATAAATACGAGTATCACGAAAGTGAAACTTACAATAATCTTCTATTGGAAATTTGTAAAAAAAGGTTAGAAGATGTATTTGAGAAATTGAATAAGCCTTTTGATGTTCAATATGTTGACATTCGTTTTTATTTAAAGCGTTTTAGCAAAAGTTACGAGGAGGAGATGTTTCAAAAATCTCCCGAATTGCAAAAAATTAAAGATAGAATATTTGCCCTTTTAAAAGGGTTCGAGAAAACTTCAACATATACTGCGGAGGAAGTTCATTCTTATTTTAATGAACTTACAAATGTAAGGCCAATATTAATGCGAATGCATTTAGCTTTGTTACTACGAAAGGGGAAAAATTCTGTTGCACCTCATAAGCTTGTAGAGCATAAGATAAAAGACAGTGACAAATATAGAGATTGGGTAAAAAACATGGAAAATGCAATTTTGTTTCTTCTTTGTCACGAACTCAAAGTAGAAAAAAAATATCACGGGTTTAAAGTTTTTTCAGCTCTTTCATCAGGTGTCATTCGAAGCTTTTTAGAATT
>NZ_DASWXT010000104.1:0-4108 GCF_036405355.1 Daejeonella sp. | reverse complement strand
CCGGAAATAATTCATCAGATTCATTAATCTTTTCAGGATTCCGGCTTACCAATCGGATATTTTGAGTGTAATTCAGGAGTTCTTTAGCGAGTAATTTGCCTATTGTGCCATTTGCTCCGAGTATGGTTTGTTTCATTGTTTATCGAGTGTGAAATTTTAAGCTCCTATTCTAAAGACCAGCTCAGAAATTAGATAAAATGATTTCTGTTTTATTACAATATTAACAGGAATAAAATCCGATAGTTTTATCGATTCTTTGTATGCTTTAAAATGAAATCAACAATGGGTTTCGGGTCCTGGAGACTGTGTGGATGATGCCCAATACCTTTCTTAACGATCAGTTCAATCTTTCCACCTGCAGCACGATAAATTTCGGCCAGTTTGAGACTGTTTTCTTCAAAGGGTACAACCGTATCTGCATCCCCGCAAACACTTATGATCGGAATTTTAGCCTTTGCCAGCTTCAGACAATTATTTAGTGGAATTCCTTTAAAGTCCTTTACAGACAATTCTGTCAGATCGTAAGCTTTCAGACACTTCTCCCAGTCGTTTTTTGATCCCTGTCCTTTCCCCAATCCGCCCGGCCAGCTTTTAATATCACAAACCGGTGCATCAACATAAATGCAAAATACTTTATCTGTATTTTCTGAAGCCCAGTTAAAGGCATCCAATCCACCTCTGCTCATGCCTTCGAGCACAGTTTTTTTATTTAAACCGAAGTTTTTAATCAGGAAATTATAAAAATCACTAAGTCTGTTGAGGGCTACTGTATTTCCGTATAAATCTACGACATCCACATAAACTACATGGAAGCCCTGGTTTAATAAGGCGATATCAGTTTGAGGTTCATGGGCCCAAAACTGGGTACGCCAGATCCAATTCTTTGTGGAATTGGGCTTTTTAGGAAAAACAATTTTTGCATCAACTCCATTAAATTTAAATTCAATGATTTCAAAGCCATTCCATTTGTTTTGGACGGGGTTAATTGTATTGAAAGAAGAAGAATTATAGCTCTGTTTAATTATAAGTTTTGGAGCAGATAATCCGGAAAATACGAGGGTCACAATAATTGTAAGAAATAAAATTAGCTTGAATGTTTTAGGGTTTAAATTTCTCATTTCTGCTTTTTAATTTCGGTCGTTTTCCAGGAGTCAATTTAGGAATTTAATATCACAATAAACAGTTCCGGACACTCCGGTCCGATGAAAAACAGCCCCGGGTAAAATAAACCTTGCCGGAGGAGGTATCTTCCGGCTATCCATAATTTGAACCAGAACGCAATTTCTAGCCGGAAATACTCCGAAGGAAAGGGCTGAAGCAGTCTATAACACACAGCTGTTGGTTTCCAAAATCAAATCATTATGGTTCAAGAGCCTAATCTGACCCATTATAATCGTATTCTTTACCTTCCTTATATCGAACTCAGGCTATTTTAATAAGGTCTTTATCAGATTAAGATAATTTTGTTCATTGTCTTTAATCCACACGAAATATTTTTCCTGCCAGCTTTGAGTGTTTTCTGCCTGTTTAGTTGAAACCATGTCCCATGGGGGATAGACCCTGATACCCCTTTTTCCTCCCTCACCCTTTTGTGAGATTATTCCCTTACTCAAGAGGACAGATTTCGGAAAAATAAACAGACCAAGATCATCATCTTTTACAGATGAAATAATGATGAAATCCATCTTGTCAGAACTATCGAATGGCTGGGTTATCCCTTTATTATTTCTTCTCCAGATTGTCACAAACTGTCCTGTTTTTAGCGGTGTGATTTTGGATGTGCGATATTCGATTATTTTTCCTTCCAGTTCATAGGAACAAGCACTGTAACCACTTCCTTCTAAATGAATTTTCAGATTCTTCAGTTCATACCCGCATTTATCATAGACCAATTCTTTAGCAGATTTTAAATCTTTGTATATAATGTTGGAATTCCTTAAAGACTTTTTTTCCTGCATGTTTCAACGTCCGCTTTTTCCCTTATCAGAAATGATTTAGTTAATGGATTGAGAATATTTAGCCTAAACAACAAATATATTTTGCCTGGGATCCAATGGATGAAAGAGAGGGTAAGCTTTTTATGATTCGTTGGTTCCCGGCTGTGAATTCTTTTTCAGTTTTGCAGTCAAAACCCCGGTCACAGCACCCTCTTTCGCTGGTTTGCCATTCCTGACATTGCTGTAGATTTTATAGGTCTCAGTTCGCTCGAGATGCTTTTCTTCCAAAACTTCAAATTCCGGAAAGTATTCCCTTACAAAATTCCAGTTCATAGTTTGCGGTTCGGTTAAGGTTGGCATGGTGTGGATATCTACAAGAAGTAAAAATAAACCATCATTTTTTAAGGTTCTGTTGATTTCTTTACAGGCATGTTCCATATTCTCAACATGATCCAGAGAATTGAATGAACAAATTATATCGAAATAATTGTCCGGAAAGGGGATATTCTCAACATAGGCTTTTACATAACTCATTTTATGCTCCTTTGCACCCATTTTGAGATATTGATCAGCAAGAGGATCCATGCCTATCCTCTCTTTTGCGATATCTGCCCATTCTAATGAACCTCTCGGACCACAACCAATATCCAGAATAGTCTTGTCTTTATAAAATTCTTCAGGGATAGAAAAATTATCAGTATAAAAATATTTGTAGTGAGAATTCTTAGTAAGATTTTTAGAAAACAGCTTAACTGTTTTCCAATAGCACAACTCAAAAAATTCTTTAAAGGATAATGAGCCTGAACCTGCGGCCGACTTTGAATTCATATTTTTTACTAAAATAGTTGGACGAAGGTATTAAAAGGATTTGTTTTAGTCAGGCATTACAGCAATTCAACTGCAGGCTTTATTAAAATTTTCTGATAATTATGACTCCTGCGACTACCAGCAAAACTCCGAGAAGTTTCATTAAACTGATAGAATTTTGCTGAGCAACAAGTATATTGAAATGTTCCAGTATGATCGAAATAATCATTTGGCCGGCTACTACCAGTCCGAATGTTAATCCCGGGCCTAATTTTGGGAAGGCTAATATGATTACTGTGACGTAAAATGCACCGAGCAAACCTCCAAGCCAAATATGGGCAGGAGCCTCTCTGACACCTGCCCATGATATGGATTGCTTCGTTATTAAAATATAAGTTATTAGTCCCAGAGTGCCAACGGCAAAGGACAGCATTGAGGCATAAACCGGACTTTCAGCCGCTTTTCCCAGTTTTGCATTTAATCCTGCCTGAATCGGCAAAAATGCTCCTGATAGGAATGCTAAAGCAATCCACATTAATTTATTCATGATTTTAAATACAGATTTTTATAAAAATACTGTTGTTAAATTGTTTTTTATAAATCCTCTGTTTTTATTTTACCGGATCATAGGCAAATACTTTTCCCTGTTTTCATAAATTACCCAGAGATTGATTGTCATTAATACGGCAGCCATGACTAAACCCGATGGCATAATGATAATATGTGTCAGTAAAATTCCAACCATCACCGGGAAAATTATCAAAGCCCCTAATGCTTTGGTTTTTGGGATGATAAATAGAATACCTCCAAGTATTTCTGCAGCGCCGATCAGCGGCAGGAGCCAGCCAATTTCCATGAATGCATCGTTAATTCTTTTCATGTTTTCGGGTAAATCCTCAGGGACTGGAATATAGTTCAGGAATTTGTTCAGACCCGCGTTTATCAGCATAAGTCCGGTAAGAAGACTTAGCCCAAAAATAATTTTCTGTTTCATGTTTTATTAGGTTATTGTTAGAAATAATTCGTCCAGTCTTTCCATAGCAGAAGCCAATCCTTCCTGCATGCCCAATTGTAATACTGTTTCCAAATCATTTAAGGACTTGTAAGTTACAATAGTTTCAACCATAGCATTTGAGCCCAGATCTTTAAAGTTTACATCCCAGTTTGCCTGTGGCAGGTCGGGATTGATCTCACCATTTTCATCGCAAAATGAATCCAATGCGGTATATCGGTCTATAGGCTCGATTATCAGGTAATCAGTGCGGCCCCAGTGTTCTTTACCATCAGGCTCAACCATTGCATAGATCCAATGCCCACCAGCTCTGAAATCCATCGATTTAGTTTTTGCACTTAATGGCTTTGGG
>NZ_DASWXT010000103.1:0-10737 GCF_036405355.1 Daejeonella sp. | reverse complement strand
CCGGTCTTGCCAGTTCTGAAAGTGCCCCACCCTGCTTTGAAAGTACGATTCCGATTCTCAGCTTAACTACCCTAATACCAGATTTCAGTCCTTCATCTACAGCGGCCTCCCATTGTTTGCAGCAATCGGCCAAAAACCCGGTCCCGCTTTCACTTTCTTCATAAAGTATCTCATCATTTCTATCACCATAATATCCTACTGCTGAAGCAGATATAAATGTTTTAACAGGAGCTTTTATAGCATCTATTGTGTGGTATAGCAACTGGGTCGACCTGATCCTGCTATCAACAATTTCCTGCTTTCGCTGTTTGGTCCAACGCTTATCAGCAATACCTGCACCCGCAAGATGAATGATGGTATCTATTCCCTGAAAAGCTTTCAGATCAATCAATTGCTTATCTATATCCCAATTAAAAGTACTAACACCTTTGAAATTTGAATTTTGCCTGGATAGCACAGAAACTCTATGACCCTTTTCCAGCAGGTTTTTAATAAGTCTGGTACCTATCAGGCCACTTGCCCCGGTTATTAATATATTTCTGCTTGAATTAATATCAGCGTTCATGATGCAATTATAAGAGTCATTTATGTATTAATACAACGGATTAAATTTATTTATTAATCCAAAAAAACAGAACACTGATCAATTTGTAAAAATTTTGTTAAGGGCATTTTCGCGAAACCTAAAGATATCTTTTACTTTTTCCCTGACAAATAAACTATGAGCTAATTGCCCAAGTAAGCCAAGAGGAATCTGATATTTTATTTCGTCCTTCATTAAGATTCCATTTTCCTGCTGAATAAATGTATGAGTATGCTCCCATATTTTGTAAGGTCCTTTCAATTGCCTGTCTGTGAAGCTATGTGGCTTATTTACATTAAAAATCTCAGTTTGCCATTTCAAAGGAATTCCAAATGCAGGTTTTACAATATAATCTATTATCATGCCTTCATAAATCTCCTTTTCATCAAGGTTACTTAAAATTTTAAAATCCATTTCAGGCGGAGTAATACGAGCCAGATTTTTTGCAGATGAAAAGAAATTCCAAGCCTCATCAATACTAACAGGTAAAAGATGTTCAGTTTTAAAATAATATATCATGATTTGATTTAATAAGGTTGGGTATGTTCGACTAGCTTAGGAAAGCAAATTTTAAGCCATTCTGTAAACTTTTCAGGATGGGATTCAATTTCTTTTTCGAGCTCAATGAGACTAATGTATTTCCATTCCTTTACTTCAGCGTAATTCAATACCGGTAAATCGTCAGTATACCCTAGATAAACATGATCAAATTCATACTCAGTGAGTCCATTGGAAAATTTACACTTATACATAAAACTGAAACTAAACTCCAGATTACACTCCATACCCATCTCTTCCATTAATCTGCGCTTACAGGCATCAAGCGTCTTCTCACCAGGTTTTGGGTGGCTACAACAGGTATTTGTCCAAAGTCCGGGAGAATGATATTTCCCATCGGCTCTTTGCTGCAGGATAAGTTCATTTTTAGAGTTAAATACAAAAACTGAAAATGCCCTGTGAAGGAGTCCAAGTTGATGTACAGATAGTTTATCCTGAACACCTGTTTCATTATCCTGGTTATCCACAAGAATCACTAACTCATCAGCTCCTTCAAAGGTCTCTTTCATTATTAGCTTTCTTTTTTAAGATAATTACTGATTATATTCTTAAGCTTTAGATCATTCAACCTGTTCAGGGACTGAAGCAAAAACACCCTGTCATTTTCCTTATTGTCATTATAATTAAGAAATGAGGGCACATTGGTTTGAAACGTATACCTCAGGAATCTCAATTCTATATTTTTCTGGTCGAATTGAATCGCTTTTTCAAGCATCAGCTTACCCTTTTTAAAATATGATAATTTAATAAATGGGTTAATTAAATGTTTAGCCATCAACATATTAGCACTTCCTCTGTATCCTAAAAACAGTGCATTATTTTTATCATTATAAGGTTCTAAGAGTTCAATTAGTTCAATACATACCTTTTGAGATGATTCTGCTTTATGAAATAATACCCGCACATCTTCAATCTCAGGAGTTTTTGCTGAGAGCGATAATCCATGGAAAAGAAAAAAACAAAGCAGATATGACCTCACACCCAGTTTAATTTGTTTTGAACCATACAATTGACCATTATTCCAAGTTTCTTACCGTTATTTATTCTGATTCTTTCGCTTAATATCTTTTTAGGTGGCAGTTTCTTTATCTTATTAAACAAAGCTTTATAATAAACATAAGCCAGATAAACTCCTCCTCTTGATGTACTTGGAAGTAGTTTTATACCTTTCAATGCAATCCGGAAATCATTCTCTATATCCTGCTCTATCTGTTCCTTAGCGGCCAACGTAAATTCAGAAATATCAACATCCGGAAAATAAGTTCTACCTAAAACCTGGTAATCATCTTTCATATCTCTCAGGAAATTCACTTTTTGAAAGGCAGCCCCAAGTTTCATTGCATAAGGTTTAAGCTCATTAAATTGATTCAAATTGCCTCCTGTAAACACATGAAGGCACATCAGTCCTACAACTTCTGCTGAACCTAAAATATACTGCTGATATTTTTCAGCGGTATAGTCAACCTTCTCCAGGTCCATCTCCATACTTTGTAAAAAGGTTTCAACCAAATCCAAACCAATATTGTACTGATGAACTGCATGTTGAAATGAATTCAAAATAGGATTCAATGAAATCCGATTCTCAATGGCTTCATAAGTTTCAACCTTGAATTTTGTAAGAAGAAGTTTCTTATCAAAACCCTCAAAGCTGTCTACAATCTCATCTGCAAGACGTACAAAACCATAAATTGAATAAACAGAATCTCTCAGGCTGTTACTCAGACAGTAAATCCCCAATGAAAAGCTTGTGCTATAAGCCCTTGTGGTCATTTTACTGACTTGTAAAGAAAGATTATCAAAAAGAATTTTCATCTACTTTTGATTTAAATGTTTAATCATCTGTCCGGCAGCTACTTTTCCCGAAATAATCGAAGGTGGCACCCCTGGTCCAGGAACCGTGAGCTGCCCGGTATAAAATAGATTTTTCACCTTCTTGTTTCTGATACTTGGTTTAAGATTAGCCGTTTGCAATAAGGTATTAGCCAATCCATAGGCATTTCCTTTATATGCATTGTAATCAGTTATAAAATCACTTGCACAATAGGATTTCTTATAATCAATGGCCGTACTAATATCTTCCTGAATATGTTTGTTCAATCGTGTAATCATTAAATTAAAATATTTTTCACGAAGTTCCTCTGTGTCTGTGAGTCCCGGGGCCAATGGCATTAAAAGAAACAAATTCTCATTGCCTTCGGGTGCGATATTGTCATCTGACTTCGAAGGGCAGCAAACATAAAAAAGTGGTTTTGCAGGCCATTTTGGGTTTTTATAAATCTCAATAGCATGCAGTTCCAAATCTTCATCAAAGAAAAGAGTGTGGTGACTAAGCTTTTCAATCTTTTTGTTCAAGCCGATATAGTAAATAAGGCAAGAGGGAGCAAAAACCTTGCTTTTCCAATAATTTTCATCGTAATTTCTATGTTTCGCGTCCAGTAGCTTAGTCTCCACATGATGGTAATCGGCTGATGCAATTATCGCATCACAATCTATCCTGCTGCCATTAACCATTATTCCCCTTGCCAGATTATTTTCAATTATTATTTGATCAACAGGAGAATTCAAATGAATCTTTGTACCATTTCGCTTGGCAACCTCCAGAAAACCATCAATTACTTTTCCAAAACCTCCATCAGGATACCATGTACCTAGTTTAAGCCCTGCATAATTCATTAAACTGTATAATGCAGGGGTATCCTGTGGCATGGCGCCAAGAAAAAGGACCGGAAACTCCATCAGGGCAACCAATCTGGGATCACTGAAGAACTTTCTTACATGTTTTCTGAACGAGCTGAAAACCTGAAGACGAAAAGTACCTTTGATAAGATCAGGGTCAGCAAACTCCATCAAAGACAATCCCGGTTTGTAAACCAGACTTCCCATACCAGTATCATATTTGAACTGGGCCTCCTTCATAAACCTATCAAGTTGCAGAGCACTACCCTTTTCAATAGACTCAAACATCTGAGAGAGCTCATCAAAGTTTTCAGGAACCCTCATAATCTCAGATTGAGGGAATACAATATCAAAAGATGGATTTAAGAGCTTAATTTGATAAAAATCAGAGACCTTATAACCAAAGTCTGAGAAAAATTTTTCAAAAACATCGGGCATCCAGTACCAGCTCGGACCCATGTCAAAAACATATCCATTATCTTTTAACTGCCTCGCCCTACCACCAGGCTGTGGATTTTTTTCATAAACATGTACCTCATGTCCGGCTGCAGACAAATATGAAGCTGCACTTAAACCCGAAAAACCTGATCCGATGACAATAATTTTTGACATTATCTACTTAAATTATTGCTTAAAACTTCATTCAAACCAAGTATTCTTTCAATATCCAGCACTGAAGAGAGGTACTCTGCATTCTGGGGATATTTCATGCTTGAAATCAATTTATGATTACCAGCAAGGTATATTTTCTCACCTGAAAAATACTCATTTATACCCTCGATATCTTTTTGAATCTGCTCAGGCAAATCAAAATGAATCAGGAACATCAATAAATAATCTGGTCTGGTGTCAATAACTACTGATTCTAAGGATTTTATCGGGACATTACTGCCCAGATAAATCACTTTATGGCCAGAAAGTCTAATTAAAAAATTTGCATATAATAAAGGCAACTCATGAAATTCATTCTCAGGAAGGAAAAGCAACCATGTTTTATTATCTGAATCAGCTAAAGGCAAAGCATCGATAGCTGCTGATAATTTTTGATGAAATATATTGCTTATAAAATGTTCACTGGTTGTAGGCAGGAAATCACTGGCCCAAAGCAAACCTATCCGGTTCATTAAAGGATATATTACCGTTTTATAAGTGTCTCTGATTCCATAAGCTGAAAAACTTAAAGAAAGAATGTGTTCAAAATGGCCGGAATCAAAAGACATCCCGGCAGCAATAAGCTGATTTATAAAGTATTCTTCGCTATCACTTGAATCGATTCGTCCGGAATCATGAATCATTGAGAATAGAGTATCATCACTCATGGAACATAATTGGGAAACTTTATGCCCTTGTTCCATCAGACTAACAATATTAAGAAGACGCCTTAACTGTTTGTCGTCATAATATCTGGTATTTCCCTCAGAACGCTCAGGCTTTAAAGCATCATATCTCTGCTCCCATATTCTGATTGTATGGGGTTTGATTCCTGAAAATTGAGCTAATTGAGAGATGGAAAATAAATTCATTGTTTAAATTTAAAACAAAAAATTTAAACAAAATCATTTTACACAGCAATATTACAATTAAATGAAATTTAGAACGACTACAAGAAGGGATTACTTAATTTTTTTCCAGTACTCCTCGACAACCATTCCATTTGGCAAAACACCATTTATGATAAGTTTGTCCTGATCGACCACAAATTTATAAGCAATAGTTACATCTGTATTTTGTGAAGGCCGGCTACTAAACTTACTGGTAATCAGAACACTATCTCCCCTGATTTCATAAATGCCAGAATTATATAATTCAGGAGGATTATTCCCTTCCAGCATAAAGGCTTCATAGGTATCTGAAGCATAGGTTCTTTGCATTTGAAATTCATTAGAAGCTTTCTGGGATCTGCCATTGTAAATACCCCCATCATACTGCCATGTTCCCTTAAGAGGGCCCGTGCTACAGGATGAAATTATAACAAGACATAACAGAGAAGACGAAATATTTAATAGTTTTTTCATGGTAATAATTTAATCAGGAAAGCCAATTAATGTCTTTTTTTAGCATTCTTAGAGTCTTTTCTTCCTCAGAGCCTTCTTTTGCAGTAAAATCATATACCCAATTAGCCTGAGGAGGCAGACTCATCAAAATAGATTCAATTCTTCCATTGGTTTCCAGACCAAACCTGGTTCCAGCGTCATAAACCAGATTAAATTCCACGTATCGGCTCCGCCGCTGGAATTGCCAGAGTTTTTGTTCTTCGGTAAATGATTTGCTTCTGTTTCTCTGAATAAGTTCAGTATAAGCCGGCAAAAAAGTCCTGCCAACAGCTTTAGAGAATTCAAAAATATCTTCCCATTCAAGACCTGTTGACTGAGGGGTTAGACGGTCATAAAATATACCTCCGACACCTCTGGTCTCCTGGCGGTGTTTAATATAAAAATAATCATCAGCCCACTTTTTAAACTTTACATAAAACTCAGATTGAAACTGGTCACAGGTTTGTTTTAGTTTGGCATGAAAAAAACGCGCGTCCTCTTCAATCACATAATGTGGAGTTAGGTCAATTCCGCCACCAAACCATCGCAAATCCTTACCAGATTCGCCGGTCATTTCAAAGTAGCGGATATTCATGTGAATAATCGGGACCCATGGATGATTTGGATGGATGACAATTGACACGCCGGTGGCAAAAAAATCATCCTCAGCCACTCCCAATGCTTTTTTTACAGTTTCGGGAAGTTTACCATGGACAGCAGAAAAATTTACCCCCCCCTTTTCAATGATACTTCCGCCCTGAATTATACGTGTACGACCGCCACCTCCTCCATCCCTTTGCCATAACTCCTCCTGAAATTTAGCTGAACCATCAGTGAGTTCAAGTCCGGAACATATTTCATCCTGAATAATCTGGTAAGCTTCAGCTATCTTCTCTTTCGTAATCATCCTTCAAAAATGATGTTTTTTTAATTAGATCATGAAAGCAATTCTCAACATACTCAATTCGGATTAGCTTATTTCAAGATAGTCCAGATCCTTACCAAAGGTTTCCTTAAGCTGATATAAAGCAATTAAGGCTATAGCTAAGGATACAAATCCCACAACTAATGCACTGTTAATTATGCCCAAACTACCTTTTAAAGCTGTAAATGAAAGGGTTGCCAAAACCAGAGATCCTCTAACAAAATTAGGTACAGTAGTAGTTACAGTTGCTCTGAGATTTGTTCCAAACTGCTCTGATGCAATCGTAACAAAGGTTGCCCAATATCCGGATGAAAAACCCAGGAATAAAACAAGCCATATAAACTGTTGTGAATTCATACCCTCTGCATTCAGATAAACTACAATGCTAACTCCCGTAAGCAATAGAAAAACAAGCATAACTTTCTTTCTTGAACGCCACATCTGGCTCATAAATCCGGCAACTATATCTCCTATTGCAATACCTATATAACAATACATTATACCGGTTCCTGCTGAAAGTGGTTCTGTTGCATTTAATTCCTTACCAAATTCGGGCGAGAACGTAACGAGCACTCCTACTACAAACCATAGCGGAATTCCAATTAATATGCAACTCAGATACTTTTTAAATCGCTTTCCATCCGAAAAGAGCATAAAAATATTCCCTTTGCTTACTCCATCGTTCTTTAAATTTTTAAACATCCCTGACTCTGCCAGACCGACGCGCATGCCAAGCAGCAGCAATCCCATGATCCCTCCAATGATATAAGATGTTTCCCAGGCATAATTCTCTCCAACTATTGCAGCGGCAACTGCCCCCATAAGTCCTACACCTGCTACGATCATTGTACCATAGCCTCTATTTTCCTTACTCATCGTTTCAGTAACCAGGGTAATCCCGGCACCCAATTCCCCTGCAAGACCGATTCCGGCAATAAAACGAATTATTGCATACTGCTCAACAGTTGTGACAAAACCATTGGCAAGATTTGCCGCTGAGTATAATAATATAGATCCGAAAAGCACACTCAGGCGTCCCTTTTTATCACCCAAAACACCCCAAAGAATTCCTCCAATCAGCATTCCAAACATCTGGCTGTTAATCAGCATAGTACCCACGTCCAGCAAGTCGCCATCAGAAACTCCAAGTCCTTTCAAACTTTTAATCCGGATAACTGAAAAGAGGATCAGGTCATATATGTCAACAAAATAGCCTAATGCAGCTACGATGATAATTAGTTTAACATTTTTCTTATTTACAGCATCCTGATCCATATGATATATTTTATCCCACAATCTACAAACAAAATTGAAAAACCAAAACAAGAGCTTAATTCATTTTAAGTAATATGATCTAAGCGATATTTTTTAATATCAAGTCAATTTGCGGATATTTGTATGAATGGTTGTATCAGAAAACATGCTCAAATGGGCAATGCGTTTTTATCCCCCGCTATTTTTTCAAAGAATCTGGGTAATTAAGTTTGATAAGGGCTTTACCGGAGTGCATGTAAAGATTTCAAAGAGCTTTTTGAATGTAAATTATAATCGAACCATCTTTGGGGGTACCATATTCAGTGCTTCAGACCCATTCTTCGCCCTGCTTTTTGATCAGATTCTCCAAAGAAGAGGCTTAAAATGCCGGGTATGGCTAAGAAGTGCTGAGATCCGTTATTTAAAACCCGGAGCAACGAATTTATATTTTACAATTTCACTCAGCGAAGAGCAAATT
Source organism: Daejeonella sp. (assembly GCF_036405355.1). Classification (GTDB taxonomy): domain Bacteria; phylum Bacteroidota; class Bacteroidia; order Sphingobacteriales; family Sphingobacteriaceae; genus Daejeonella. The sequence goes on along the minus strand of NZ_DASWXT010000103.1, from coordinate 2,230 downwards.
AAAGAGGCTGAAACAATACTGGTAACTGAAGGGAAATTTGTCAAAGCATATCCGATGAATATATTTAGTTCAGAAGGCTTGCTTTGTGCTACAGTGATCAATGAAGTATATATTCGTAACCTGTATAAAGGGGAAGAACAAACAATTGCCTACTAAAAGATTATTGATCATGAATATCAGGAGACTAATTTTGGAGGGGGAAGGCGTAACGCAGGATTTCAAAAAAAAGATAACCAGCTGTGAAAAAATCGCCAAAACAATGGTTTCATTCGCTAATAATAAGGGGGGAAGACTTTTGGTCGGAATATCTGACGATGGAACAATAAGTGGAGTAAAGTCTGAAGATGAGGAGAAATATATGATTACCCGGGCAGCTCATTTTTACTGTAAACCAGCGCTCGAACCTAAATTTGAAGAGGTCTATCTCGATGATAAAACAGTTCTTGTTGCAGAAATAAAAAAGAGTGAAATGAAACCCCATTATGCTCTTGGTGAAGATAAAAAATGGTGGGTTTACATCCGGGTAAAAGATAAAAGCGTGCTGGCCAGCAAAATTGTAATTGATGTTCTCAAACGTGAAAACAATGAGTATGGAGTTTTGCTTGAGTATTCTTCAAAGGAAAAAGCCCTCTTAGAGTATCTGAATGAACATGAACGAATCACTTCACGTGAATACAGTCAGATGCTTAACCTTTCAAGGCGAAGAACCCATCGTATTCTTGTGAATCTGGTACTTTCAGGAGTGATCAGACTTCATACCACAGAAAAAGAAGAGTACTATACTGCTTCTTAATATAAGATAGTATAAATTACTATTTTACAGATACTTAAATACCTTAAAAATTTACGTTGAAACGCATTTACTTCAAATATAAGTCCCATTATCAAAGTAATCTTATACTGGCAATACCGGTTGTTATTTCACAGCTTGGGCATACGCTTGTACATACTGCTGATAGTGTTATTGTAGGACATTTTGCAGGTACGATTCCTTTAGCTGCGGTCTCGCTTGTCAACAGTATTTTTATTATAGCTCTGGTTATTGGGATGGGTATTTCCTATGGACTCACCCCTCTCATTGCACAGGAGAGCGGTAAGAAAAACAATCAGGAGTGCGGGAAGCTTCTTGCTAATAGCTTACTGATCAATGCAATCATAGGAATACTATTGTACATCCTCATCTATTATGGTTCTCTTCTGTTTATCGACAGAATGGATCAGGACCCCGATGTTGTGGCACAGGCAAAGCCCTATCTGGGTTTGCTGGGCTTCTCAATCGTACCATTAATGATTTTCATGACCTTTAAACAATTTGCCGAAGGACTCGGCTTCACCAAGCAGGCTATGATGATCTCTCTATGGGGAAATCTCATTAATGTTTGCCTTGGGATCACCTTCGTTAAAGGTTTATTTGGAGTTGAGCCTATGGGTGTTAATGGCGTGGGCTGGAGTACACTTATCGACAGAATTATCATGGCTATTGTAATGTGTATTTATGTATTAAGGTCAAAGCATTTTAAAGATTATCTTAAATCATTTAGCCATGAATCGATTGATAAAATCAGATCGTTAAAGATTCTGAAAATTGGCACGCCGGTTGCACTTCAATATACTTTTGAAGTGACCGCCTTCAGCGTGTCAGCGATATTAATCGGTAGTATTGGAGCAGTAGAACAGGCAGCACATCTTGTGGCTATCAATCTGGCAGCGATAACCTATATGATGGCCAGTGGTATTTCTGCTGCAGCAACAATTAAAACAGGCAATAATTTTGGTAAAGAGGATTTTCTGAATCTTAGGCTTTCGGCCATATCCAGTTATCATATTGTATTGATCTTTATGGCAGTCGCGGCTCTCTTATTTGCCGGGCTTAATGAATATCTGCCATGGATCTATACTTCAGATAAGGCTGTTATAAGCATTGCTGCACAATTACTTATAATTGCAGCATTTTTCCAGCTATTTGATGGAACCCAAATTGTAGGTTTAGGAATATTACGTGGAATAGGTGATGTTAATATACCTACATTAATAACTTTTATAGCCTATTGGGTTATTGGGATACCCGCCGGATATTATCTTGGAATAGTTTTGGGATTGGGAGCAAATGGAATCTGGTATGGACTGACCCTTGGCTTACTGGTTTCTGCTGGGTTACTCTTTACCAGATTCCATTATTTTTCTAAGAAGCTGGTTCGGCAAGCTCAAATAAAATTGATGCCACCGGAAT
>NZ_DASWXT010000102.1:0-58601 GCF_036405355.1 Daejeonella sp. | reverse complement strand
TTGCATTTTTTATAAGTAGCCAACGGTGAGATAAGCTGGTATGTTCTTGACATTTCGATTTAGAACAATGATTTAAGTTTTTAGCGAAGCAACCGCCTAGAATCCCTTTTAAGCTGCCATCGGCATGCCCTCAGGTTTGCTTTGATGATTTTCGGCCCTGATTTGAGACGGCTTAAAGTGATATTTGAGGAGTTTTTTGAGATTATAGGCAGCGGCGGCCATCAGCATACATTTGTTTGCTTGCTGAATCCCTTTGGAGTTAATCCTACTCATTCCCGTGTAGTTAATCAGAGAACCAAAGACAGGCTCCACTGTACTTGACCGGAGTAACTTCATTTTTCTGCCTTGGATGCTTCTTGTTTTTCTATGCATTTGTTCATACAAATGTTTATCGACAGTGTCAACCAGTTGTTTAGTCCCCCTCTTTGTAATACAGGATTCTTTTAACGGACAGTTGCGGCAATCACCAGGTGCAGACTCATATATCTTCTTCCAAATGGTTGCCTTTTTAGCAGATGGAGCAAATCGTCTGAAAGTGAGCTGGGCTCCATTTGGGCAAGTATATGAATCGTTTTCAGCATCATAAAAAAAGCCTTCCTCGTCCCGGCTGTGTTTATAGTTGCCTGAATTGGGAATGTACCCTTCAATATTGTGACCCATCAATGCTTTTATAGCTTCACCACTACTGTAACCTCCATCTGCTAGCACTTCAGTAACCCTTAAGTTGTGATTGCCCAGATTTTTTACTGTCTTATTAACTATTTCAGAAAGGCTCATGTTGTCAGCAGAGTTGCCCGGAAAGGCTTGTATATAGGTAATGAAATGGCTGGCTGTATCTACACTGAGCTGACTCTTGTAATACAGGTTTACAGGTTTGCCGGGTTTTCTGGTCAAACGTGCGTCAGGATCCGATGGGCTGAAATGAGTTTGGTTAGATATTCTCTTTGTTGTTTTTTTATCGTTGTTTTCTGTCGGAGGATCAGGGTCGGGTTCGGTATTATCCGTTAGTTCCTGAACGTACAGACGGGCATCATCCATGATCTCTTTCATGCTTTCTTTAGAGGCATTAGCACGCACAAGTGCACTGTCCACGGCCTGACGCTTGCCACTGATCAGCCTCTTTTCCACACATAGTCTAATTACCTGATCAAATAGGGCCTGGAATTGCTCTTGTCCATAGAGCTTCCGGGTACGGCTGAGCGTAGAATGCCAGGGAAACTCCTCGTCGATATCATAACCCAGGAATAGAAGAATATCCATCCTGTTTTCAAAAGTACTAATGATACGTCTGTCGCTGTTAATGTTTTCAAGGTAACCGGCTAGTACTAGTTTCATAAAGACTACCGGATCGATACTCTTTTGACCTTCCTTGCCATAGTATTTGGCTGTGGCTTTATAAAGGAAGTCCAAATTGAGTATTTCGTTCAAACGACGATAAAAATTATCCGGTTTGACACGGTCTTCAAGACTGAAATTTATGAACAGTTTTCTCTGTTTGATTTTCTTTCCCTGCATAGGCTAAAATACGCAAAAACGCAGATTTAATCAATATATTAAGAAAAATTCTGACCCATCTTACAGTTTAAATCGGAAGTTTCAGAGGTTAGAAACCGAGTTGTGCAACAGTCACGAAGGCGAGAACCTCCTTATTTAGTAATTTAGAAAAATCCTTTAAGGGTTTTTTTAATCTTGATTGGCAATTAAGGTGGGTATTTCTACTGACACCAAAGGGGCCGATGACCAAAAATTCATTCGGGCAATTATGTTGAATAATAATTAAAACGCTTCGCCCAAACTTAAATAAAAACCGCTTTGCCGCTTTTCTCCCGGATTCTGTTCGCCGATTGCATAATCCATCCTAACGCTAAGTCCTCGTTCGATGTCGTAGAAGTATCTGAAACCGCCGCCAACACTGGGCTTGAGTTGGATCAATTTGAAATTGCCTCCAGAATAGACATTGCCTGCAGCGGCAAATCCGACCAATCCAAATCGTGGATTAAGCCTGAGCCTGAGTTCACCCTGCAGAGCTAATAAATTCTGATCACGGAATCGTCCGGCATAATATGCACGCATCATTTCGTCACTGCCAAGTTGTGGAAGCAGATAAAATGGGGTGTTACTATCGCTAATAGTTTGAAAATGAGCATTTAAACCAAGGGTTGTTTTCTTGCTAAGTGCATGAAAATTACGCAGATCAAGTTTAAGCAGGCTCCCGCTGAAATGATCACCGCCAAAGAAATCAGGGGCATAAGAATAGTTGAATTTAAGGAATGATCCTCTTGTGGTATAGGTATTCGTATTTCGGTTATCAAAGATCTGTGTAATTCCCAGAAAGAAAACCTTCCCTCCATCTTTATCCCGGATACCCGGATCATTGCTGTAAATCCCACCTACTACTTTATCTTCAAAGCGGTAAGATTCATAAGCCATGCTCATTCCTGTATAAATACTTTTACCCAGTTTTTTTTCCAGTCCGGCATTGAGTTTAAAGAGTTTTTGGGTGATGGGGTCTTCATTCATTTCCAGGGTGGAATTGCCAATCCCGTAAAAATTGAAAGGAAAATTTCTGTAACGGATTTCAGAGGTTACATGAAACTTGTTTCCTGGTGTCCAGATATCTGATTTCAGCGCGAAGTTGCTTTGTTTTTTTGTTGTAAAGGTTACCATACCTGTAATTCGGGAAGTGCGCATTAGGGTATCCTTGCGGTCGGTATAAAATGAATAAAGGCTGGCGGCCCCTATTTCTATTCCCGTTTCCTGGGCATAGCCAAGTGCCGGCAGAGGGAGGAAACTACTACCGCGGGTTGTATCGGCTTCATTGGAGAGGAGTTTCTTAATCAGCTTCATCTGGCTGAAGCCATTTCCGGAAATCAGTATTAAAAGGCTGAGCGCAAAAAGTGTTTTTAGCAGTTCTTTATTCATAGAGGGCGCTAAGTTAATTATAGTTTGATTGGAATTGAATCTTATTCAAAATCCGATAGGGAATAGCTCTGATCATGACCTTAAAATATGCTTATTCCTTAGGGCGGGAAAGGTTGAAAAATTGTTCGTATTTGCTTCTAAAGGAACGCATACTAAACACGGAGTAAACGCGCACTAAACGCGGACAAAACCTACAAAAATATGGGTTTAGTATGCGTTTAATCTTGGCTTAATTTGTGCTTGTTTCGAACGAGGTATTAATTAGTTCGGGAGTTGGTAGAGGGTCAAGCCCGTCATGACATTAGATTGGTGTGAAATCCGATTCCGGCGGAGGCCGGAATCTCCTGTTTTTAAATATTGACTGTCATCGTGGCGAAGGCCACGACCTCATTTTATTTAAAATAGTTTGAAAGCACGACCTGATAATTTATAACAGACAAGAGGCAATGGCGGATCAGGCCCGCCTTTACACGACAAAGGGTTTTACTCTCGCAAAGACGCCAAGACACAAATGGCTGCAGGTTAACTGTTGTTTATTTAAGATGATAAATTTTGCGTCTCTGCGTCTTTGCGAGAGCCATTTTTGGGCTCAGGGGCCGGAATGAAAGGATTGTTTAATAGAGTTGGAGGTTGCTGGTCAAGCCCGCAATGATAGTGCATGGGTAGTTTCCTAAGTAGATTCAGGCTCGGGCGGGAGAATGAGAGGGCAATATTTAACAAAGAGGAGGTTGCTGGTCAAGCCCGCAATGACAGTGCATGGGGGTAAAAAGGAGATTCCGGCTCTGGGGCCGGAATCTGACTCAATAAATACTGATTGGCAGCTAACACATAGCCGGCAATCTTTAATCTAATTATTTCTTCTCCCTAATGGCTTTAAACTCTGAACCATTTTTCCACTGTACCATCTTTTCTTCGAAAGCTAATCGTTTACCAACCTGAAAAAACAACTTCAAATCATCCAGACCGCCTTCAAAGGTCCATGTTGCAGAATCAAATTCATCTGAGGGGCGGTGGTAATGCTTCTCAGTGTATTCTTTCTCCCTTTTTTCGCCATAGCCAGCTTCTTTGCCAATTACATCAATGCCATTTGAAGTGTAGAGTGCAGGCACTCCAACTTTAGCAAAATTGAAGTGATCGGAACGATAATAATAACCTGCTTCAGGATGATTTTCAAATGCGATTACCCGTCCTGCTTTTTCAGCAGCTTCTTTCAGATATTCTTCCAGTTCTGATTGCCCTTCACCAACGATGATGATGTCTTTTGTTTTCTCAAAAGGATTTAAACCGTCAATATTAATATTCGCGACTGTTTTTGATGTTGGATAGATTGGATTCTGAGCATAATATGCAGAGCCCCAAAGTCCCTGTTCTTCGGCAGTTACTGCGAGCAAGATGATGGTACGCTCAGGCTGAACTTTCATGCTTTTAAATGCCCGGGCCAGTTCAATCAGTCCGGCGGTGCCGCTGGCATTGTCAAAGGCACCATTATAGATTGAATCGGCAGTCTCATCCGGTTTGCCAATTCCAAGGTGATCCCAGTGTGAAGTGTATATGATCACCTCATCAGGGCGTTTGGTACCTGTTATTTTGCCTATAACATTTTGTGATTTGTTGAATATGGTCTTAACGGAGACACTGGTACTCAGCTTAAGATCCAAAGCAAGGGGTTTAAATCCTTTTTTGTCGGCCTGTGCGAAGAAATTAGTCGAATCTTGTCCCGCAGCAGCAACCAATTTCTTTGCAGCCGGCAGGGAAAGCCATCCATTGATATCAGTATAAACATTGCTTTTTCCGCGGTCATCGAGTCTCAGCTTGGATGCGTTCCAGTTATTCTGAACGACAGTGAATGGATAACTTGCACCCTCAGTGGTATGCACAATCAGACAACCTTTTGCACCCTGACGGGCAGCTTCTTCAAATTTATAGGTCCAGCGCCCATAATAGGTCATCGTTTTGCCTTTAAATAAGCTGGAATCTCTGGCAGCAAATCCAGGATCATTCACCATCACCATGACGATCTTTCCCTTAACATCCAGTCCGGCATAATCATTCCAGTTATACTCTGGTGCGACAACACCATAACCGGCAAAAACCACCTCATCATTATCAAAACTGACCTTATCGGTAATCTTATCAGTCCAGATTACATAATCGTCAAAGCCTTTGAGCTTAAAACTTCCTTTCGATGTTGTCACCTGCATATCCGCAGCCGCTTTAGTCTGAATATTGACCATCGGGACTTCCTGAATATAGCTATCACCATTTCCAGGCTCCAAACCTGCAGCTTTGAATTGTTTTTGCAGGTAGGCTATGGTTTTTGTTTCTCCGGGCGTAAATGGTTTACGTCCCTGCAATGAATCGTGAGAAAGCTCAGCGACGTGCAGTTTCAAACTATCTGCACTGAAAGCAGCAAGTCCATCTTCATCTGAAATTTTTGGCTTACTCTGATTGCAGGCAGCCAGAGAGACCAAGGCAGAAAATGCGAGGAATTTAATTTTTGAGTTCATATGGTTAGTATGCTTAGGTTTTGCTAAAATACTGATAAAAACTAAAGGCTATTTTAAAAAAAATTGATTTTTCCTCAATGGCGGGCAACTGTATTAGACTCGCACCTGCTTTGGAAATTGAGGTAGAATGTTTAATTTGGATTGCTTAACCCGCTAATGAAAGGTACTAAAACTTTGCTGGTTCTGCTATCATAATCTAAACCAAAAAAGCACCAAAAACCTCTTACCTCACAAACCCCAAACAAAATGATCAGACCCTACATTTTAGCAGAAACAAACTGGAAATCTGTAAAAGATTCAGATTATGACCTGGCAATCCTTCCATGGGGTGCTACAGAAGCTCATAATTATCATTTACCCTATTCTACGGATGTGATTGAGGCAGACCATATTGCTGCTGAATCTGCCAGGATTGCCTGGGAAAGTGGTGCTAAGATCATTGTTTTGCCTACAGTCCCTTTTGGAGTTAATACCGGTCAGGCGGACATAAAATTGGATCTGAATATTTATCCAAGTACCCAGCTGGCAATTTTGTGTGACATTATAGAAGTGCTTCAACGCTCGAATATTTTTAAGCTGTTGATTCTGAACGGTCATGGGGGGAATGATTTTAGAATGATGGTCAGAGAGCTGGGTTTAAAATACCCAAAAATGTTTCTCAGCACCTGTAACTGGTTTCAGTCTGTAGACAAAATGAAATTCTTTGAACATGATGGTGACCATGCCGACGAAATGGAGACAAGCCTGATTCAACACCTGGCTCCGGATTTCATGCTTCCTTTAGATACAGCCGGAGATGGGAAAGAGAAGAAATATAAAATCAAAGAGTTTTCAGAAGGCTGGGCCTGGGCAGAAAGAAAATGGTCAAAAATTACCAAGGACACTGGGGTGGGAAATCCTGAATTTGCAACGAAGGAGAAAGGGAAAAAATACTTTAAGGCTGTGACTTTAAAAATATCCCATTTTTTGATTGAATTGGCTAATGCTGATGTGAATGATCTTTATGAATAGGAGTTTTGTTGATTTATATAATTAGAAATGAGAACCCCTTTATTAGCTTAATGTATACCTGCAAATTTCTGTTCCTATAATTATGCGTCCAACCGACCCCGAAGGTGGTCGCATGTTTATAGAAACGTAATAGAACATCGTTTTCGACCCTGAAGGGGTCGTATGTGAAAATTTTTAAATACATGCGACCCCTTCAGGGTCGGGATTCCGTGTTAACGTATTTCTATAAACATTTGACCCATTCTGGGTCATTAGAAAAACTGTTGTCGCAATTGAAATCATCTGGCCTGAATTAAACTTCCCCTGTCCTTAGATTTCTGCTCATTGCTTTAAGAATTATTCAATGCAATCCCGTTCATATTGCACAGACTCATCTAAAAAATAGCCGTTGATACCTTCCGTGAGGCAGGGAATTTATATCTTCATATCCGTAATATATTATCAATACCATGATGGAAAATCAACACCCGGGATTTTTGACGCTAATTTCAATCAGAATTATTTGCCTGATTTTCTTCTTTGGATTAACAACAATAGCCTTTGCTCAAAATAAAATCCCTGCAACGTCACAATCTGACAGTTTAAAACTTAAAGCCAGCCTCAGCAGGACCATGAAGGTGTTACCTGCTGATAAGATTAGTAATGGTCGGGTTTCATTTTTGGACGAGACATTCAAGGATTGGATTAAACGGACCGGCGAGCTTCCTCCTGATTTTGATAAGATGCCATCCATACCCTTTCTGCCGGATCCCCTTATTGAGGACGAGGGGGGCAAAAATATTCCGGTTACCACGGCAGTGCAATGGAAAGAAAAGCGCCGATGGATGAAGGAGCAACTGGAATATTATATTACCGGCACTTATCCGCAATCTCCCATGGATTTCAATGTGAAGGTTCTGAGTGAAAAGAAAGAGGGTTCAACTACGCTTCGTATAGTGGAGCTCTCATTCGGTCCGCAGGATCAAGCCAAACTCACCATGGAATTAATGATTCCGCAGGGGGAAGGTCCCTTCCCTGTTTTTATGACCCAATGGAATCATAGGGGCTGGGCTCAGATTGCAGTAAGACGAGGGTATATGGCCTGTGTTTATGCAGCTTCGGATGCAAAGGATGATACTGAAAAATACTCTGAAATATGGGCTGGCCAATATGACTTTACCCGTTTGATGAGAAGAGCATTCGGGACTTTCAGGGCGATTGACTATTTGCATTCACTTCCAATTGTCGACAAAGATAAAATTGCCCTGAGCGGCCACTCCAGAAATGGTAAACTAGCACTGATGGCTGCCGCTTTTGACGAACGCATAAAGGCTGTTATTCCAAGCAGTGGTGGTTCAGGTGCCGAAGTCCCATGGCGGTATGCTACCCAGCAATATGATGTTGAAGATATTGCATTATTATCCGCTGCCCAACCATCCTGGCTTCATCCCCGGCTAAGATTTTTTATTGGGCGGGAGAATAAACTCCCCATTGATCAGAATCATTTTATGGCGCTGATAGCACCGAGAGGTTTAATGCTGAGTACAGCGATCAATGAAGGAGCCAGCAATCCCTGGGGTATTGAGCAGGCCTATGGCTCGGCACAAAAGGTGTATAAGTTTCTTAATGCAGAGGATAATCTGGCAATCAGGTTCAGGGATGGTGAACATGGTACCCATGCGGGCGATATTGAAGACTATATTGATTTCTTTGATTATGTTTTCAAGAGAAGCAAGGAAAAGCCGGAAAACAAGCTGTTTTATAATTATACGTTTGAAGGCTGGCGGGAGCGAAGTAAGGAAAATATAAATCCATTGAATTATCCTTCCAAAGGTGGACAGGGAATCGTGACCAGTGCAGGGAAAGAGATAACGAAGGAAAATTGGGCGGTTAAAAAAACAGAAATAAAGCAACACTTACAGTGGATCCTTGGGGATGAACCTCCCGGCTTGTACAATCGCGGTCCGGAGCGTTTAGAAAATGGGGGAGCCGGAGAAGATTATTTTGGGACTGTTCTCAAACGGCCAATTGTGACCCCACGTATGGGGCGTATGGCCCTTACACCTTACAAAGAGTTTGGCGATTACTTGTATGGCTATATTTATTATCCAAAGGATAAAGCCGGAAATATTAAGGCTGGTAAATTGCCGGCTTTAATTTATCAGCATGAATACGATTATTCGAAGGGTTTTTCCTCTTATCATGATGTTCAGTCTTTCTTTGAGGGTATGACAGATCTTGGTTATGTTGTTTTTTCATACGATATGATCGGTTTCGGGAATCGCATTGAAGAAGGCACACGTTTTTATGACCGATATCCGAACTGGTCAAAAATGGGAAAAATGTTAGCGGATGTTAAGGGGGCAGTTGACGCAATGAGTAATCTGGATTTTGTGGATAGCTCTAAAATTCTTGTCGCAGGTTATGCAATGGGTGCAACAGTCGGACTTTATGCTGCTGCACTTGATGAAAGAATTGCCGGACTTGTTTCAGTTAGTGGATTTACTCCGATGCGTACAGATTCAAAGGATAATGCAAGTGAAGGTATTAAAGCTTTTTCGCATTTGCACGGACTGATTCCCCGCCTGGGTTTCTATGTTGGTCATGCGGATCGTATTCCATATGATTATCAGGAAATCTTAGGATCAATTGCTCCAAGACCGGTGCTGCTGATTGCTCCCCAACTAGACCATACAGCTAGTCTTACAGATATCAAAGCCTCGGTTTCTGAAGCTGGAAAAATATACAAATTGTTAGGTGCTCCTGATCAGCTCATTCTTAATACGCCAGATGATTTTAACAGGTTTAGTGATGAAATGAAGGAAATAATTTATGGATGGGCAGGGAAATTCACAGCTGGTGCGCGCGTGCCGCGCGTTCCATGACTAATTTGTTAGCACACGCGACACGCGTGTGCAAGCGATGAGGTTCCCGCCTCCGCGGGAATGACAAGTTGAAAGTAGTAAATAGGGAGATTCCAGCCTTCGCTGGAATCGGATCTGGTTACTTATTACCTTTCAGGAACCAATTCGCAGCAAGATCGTTCCATTCGGGGTTAAACTTTTCAATTAAATTATTTTTCCAGGATCGTTCCCAGGTCTTTAATTGTTTTTCCCTGGCGATGGCTAAGTTCACATCAGAAAACTGTTCATACCACACAAGTTTAGTGCAGTTGTACTTGCTTGTGAATCCATAAACAAGCTTTCGTTTATGCTCGTAAACTCTTCTTCGAATATTGTTAGTAAAACCGATGTACAAAACATTTTGATATGTATTTGTTAGCATATAGACAAAATATTCCTTCATTTACCCAAATTGCAATTTCCGAAATACCTCAAGACAATAAATGAGTAAAAGGCCTATATCATATATCCTATGGTTTTGCATTTCGATTCCAGCGAAGGCTGGAATCTCCTGTTTCCACCCAAATAAGCTTGTCATTCCCGAGAAGGCGGGAACCTCTCAAGTATTCCCACTGCTGGTGCGCGCGTTTCGAGCCTTCCATAAATAATTGTTAGCACACGCGACACGCGTGCGCCAGCAAGAGCAAAAGAACCACCGCCCCTGCCAAATAAACCCGGGTGTCAGCTCTGGCTTTTTGCCCCAACAAAATTTTTATCTGAAAAAGCAATCTATGGGCAAAAACCAGGGCAGAACACGGGTCTGTTGGGACCGAAGAGAAACAGACCCTGCTTTCTAAAAAAATAAAAGATTATTCAATTTAAAATAGACTGGTATAGTTTTAAATCGAGTTCAGGTTACTTAACCGTGTGCAGCTCAATCGATCTAACCTGCCTGATCCATCGTCCATGTTTTTTATCGCTTGGCGCAATGATCTGATATGGACCATTATTTTCTGAAAGCGCTTTCCCGTCCATTTTGCCAGCTATGATGATAGAAGATGAACTAAATAATGGATCAAGTTCAGCCAGGGCAAAAACACATTTATAATTGTCCCTGGCTCTGATGGTAATATAACCCGAAACGGTTTGTTTTTTTGCAGGTTCACCCAGAATTACACCTGCATAGCTGAGGAAATCACTCAATAGCGGGCCAGAATATTCATGTGTTTTAAGGTCATGCCCAATTGCTTTAATCGTTTTTGATTTAAGCTTCATAGGGTCTATTGAACTAGAATTTCCTGATTCATTTATAAAGGTAATCGATTCAGATTGTGCCTTCAGGCCGGAATAAATGCCTGAAAAGATTATGAAAGTTAAAGCCAGTAAGAGTGATTTTTTCATTTATTTGACTGAATAGGATGTATATTTTTTAAGGATACAATATAAAAATTTCTGTAATCAGAATGTTTATTTCTGATTTTACATCGCTGGTGCGTGCTATGAAAATTTGTTAGCAGACTGCACGAGTGCGCCAGCAAGAGCAAAAGAACCACCAGCCCTGCCAAATAAACCCGGGTGTCAGCTCTGGCTTTTTGCCCGGGCAAAATATTATCTGAATAATCAATTTTTGGGTAAAAACCAGGGCAGAACACGGGACTGGAGGGATAGAAGAGACACAGGCCCTGCTTTCTAAAAAGTTTAAAAAACAGTCTCTTTCTCTCCGGTCGGTGTTCTCCCGTACCAAGCACGATTATATCATTGGTGCTGATAACACCAAGTACAGAGAAAGTGGTCGATGATAACACCAACCACAGGGAACCTGTATCGGATCTCAATACTCAGTACTCAGTACTCAAAAATTTGCTTCATACCCTAAAGAAGGGTAGTTTTGTGGCTTAAATTCAAATTATGGCTGTTGAAAGAGGACCTATATCCCGTTTTATAGAAAAAAATTACCTGCATTTTAATTCTGCGGCTCTGGTGGATGCTGCAAAAGGGTATGAAACCCATCTGGATGAAGGCGGAAAAATGATGATCACCCTTGCAGGTGCAATGAGTACTGCCGAATTAGGCATTTCACTCGCTGAGATGATCCGTCAGGATAAAGTATCAATCATATCATGTACCGGAGCGAATCTGGAAGAGGATATTATGAATCTGGTTGCCCATTCGCATTACAAGCGTGTTCCAAACTACCGTGATTTAAGTCCGCAGGATGAGTGGGATCTGCTTGAAAACCATTATAACAGGGTTACTGATACCTGTATACCAGAGGAGGAAGCTTTTAGAAGGCTTCAAAAGCATATTCATAAGCTTTGGAAAGATGCTGATGATTCGGGAGAGCGTTACTTTCCACATGAATATATGTACAAAATGCTTCTTAGCGGGGTGCTTGAACAGTATTATGAGATCGATCCTAAGAATTCATGGATGCTGGCTGCCGCAGAAAAAAATCTTCCGATCGTAGTTCCGGGATGGGAAGATTCAACCATGGGGAATATTTTCGCTTCCTATGTGATGAAAAAGGAGATCAAAGCCACAACTATGAAAAGCGGAATTGAATATATGGGCTGGCTTGCCGATTGGTATATCGCCAATTCAGCGGGAAAAGGTGTTGGCTTTTTTCAGATTGGTGGCGGTATTGCAGGTGATTTCCCAATTTGTGTGGTGCCAATGCTTTATCAGGATATGGAAATGGAGAACATTCCTTTTTGGAGCTATTTCTGCCAGATTTCAGATTCTACAACATCCTATGGATCTTATTCAGGAGCTGTTCCTAATGAGAAGATTACCTGGGGTAAACTGGATATTCATACCCCTAAATTTATTGTGGAATCAGATGCGACAATTGTTGCTCCGCTCATATTTGCCTGGGTTCTGAAGCAGTAGTGATTCTCTGTTTTAAAAACAAGGCTTAAGGCTAGGATTAAAAGGGCTATTTTTCAAAAGAACTCTAAAAATATCTGTTAATCAGGTAATTATATATTAGTTTAGAATGATTATAAATTGATAAAATAGGTCATGTTAATGTCATCCGTATTTGAATAAAGCATACTTTTGTCAACTGAAAATGTTGATTATAACCTTATGGTCGACTTTTTAATTATACGTTTCAAATTTTAAGCAACAAATACTCAATATGAGAAGCATCTCATTGTTTTTTAGAAGTGTTACAAAATCATTGGTTCTGGTTACTTTATTGTGTTCAATGGCTGTTTCTTCGGCCAATGCGCAGGATGCAGCAGCAGGAGCAGCGATTTTTAAGCAGAAGTGTACCGCTTGCCATGGTATTGACAAGGCGGTTGTAGGTCCGGCCCTAAAGGGTATTGATACAAAGTATGACGAAGCATGGCTGATCAAATGGATCAAAAATGCTCCTGCATTCATTGCTTCAGGCGATGCCCAGGCGGTCAAAGCAGCTGAGTATTCACCGGCTATGATGTCAGCTTTTCCTGAATTATCAGACGATGACATTAAAAATATTGTAGCTTATGTTAAAGTTGGGGATGTTAAGCCTGCAGCTGATCCAAATGCTGCCGCTGGTGCATCCGGAGCGCCTGCTGATAAAGGCGGTGTAAGTAACTTCATGTTATTTGGTCTGCTGGCTGTAATCATCATTGCATTCCTGGTTATCCTGGTTTTAAATCGTGTGATTACCACTCTGGAACGTGTAATGCTTCAGAAAAAGGGCATTGCTGTTGAAGAGGAAGAAGGTGCTGAGTCAAAAGATCGTTTCGAAGGGCTTAAAAAGTTAAGTAAAAACAAAAAGTTTATTTTGTTCATGGTTTTACTTTGTGTGATTTTCCTTGGCTCTGCAGGCTGGAAAGGCATGTGGGAAACTGGTGTTCATACTGGATACCAACCGATACAGCCTATTAAATTTTCTCACCAGCTTCATGCGGGTGTAAATAAAATTGATTGTCAGTATTGTCACTCTGGTGCATTTACTTCTAAAAATGCTTCCATTCCATCTCTTAATGTTTGTATGAACTGCCATAATTATGTTACGGCATCTGAAAAATATGATGGAAAGACTTCTCCTGAAATCATGAAAATTTACAATGCTCTTGACTATAACGAGGATACCAAAGTTTACGGTGAAAATACCAAGCCCGTTGAATGGATAAGAATTCACAACTTACCTGATTTGGCTTACTTCAATCATTCACAACACGTTGCGGTAGCAGGAATCGAATGTCAGAAATGTCACGGTCCGATTCAAACCATGGAAGAAGTTTATCAATATTCTCCACTAACCATGAAATGGTGTATTAACTGTCACAGGGAGACCGAAGTTAATCATAAGGACAATCCTTATTATGATAAGCTGATTGCTGCACATGATAAATTGAAAAAAGGTGAAAAGGTTACAGCTGCTGTATTAGGCGGACTGGAATGTGCTAAGTGTCACTACTAATTAGAATAATTTTAAGATAACATACGTATACAGTTATATAGCTTAAATGGAAAGCAATAAAAAATACTGGAAAGGTTTAGAAGAGCTGCAGAACACAAAGGATTTTGTTGAAAAAAACAAAAACGAGTTCGCTGAACCACTTCCTATGGAAGAAGTTCTGAATGAAGCCGGTTTAAGTACCGTAACTCCACGTCGTGACTTTTTGAAGGCGCTTGGATTTGGTTTGGGAGCAGTTACTCTTGCTGCATGTCAGACAACTCCGGTTCATAAGTCAATTCCTTATTTGGTTAAACCTGAAGAAATAGTACCTGGTATTCCAAATTACTATACTTCTACTTTCAATGGACACAGCGTTCTGGTTAAAACCCGTGAAGGTCGTCCAATTAAGATTGAAGGAAATCCGAATTGTATTCTGAGTAAGGGAAGTCTTGATGCAAAAGGACAAGCCTCTGTGCTTGATCTTTATGATGTTTCCAAGCTGAAAAATCCTGTTCTGAATGATTCTGAATCAAGCTGGGCAAAAATTGATGAGTACGTAAAAGCTGAGCTTGCTAAGATCAAAGCAGGTGGCAAGAAAATTCGTATCGTATCTTCTACTGTTAACAGTCCTTCGACTAAAGCAGCTATTGCCGACTTTACAGCACAATATCCAAATACAAAACATATTCAGGTTGATGCGGTTTCTTATACCGGTATCATCAAAGCAAATGAAAATAGTTTTGGTAAGGCAGTTCTTCCAAAATACCGTTTTGACAGAGCAGATCTTATTGTAAGTTTCGGAGCTGATTTCCTGGGTACCTGGATCTCTCCGGTAGAGTTTAGCCGCCAGTACACTTCCAAAAGAAATAACACTGCCTTACAAGGCAAAAAGATGTCCCGCCATATCCAGTTCGAAACTGGAATGAGTTTAACAGGTACCAATGCTGATGCGCGCCTTCCATTAAAGCCATCAGAAGAAGGTATTGCCCTGTTAAATTTATATGCTGCTTTAGGCGGTGCGGTTACAGGAACAAAACCTCTTGCAAATAATCCGAATGCAGAAAAGGCAATTGCATTAGCTGCTAAAGAATTAGCTGCAGCAAAAGGAAGAGCACTGGTAATCAGTGGCTCAAATGATGTTTCTACCCAGATCGTTGTAAATGCGATCAATTCAATCCTGGGAAGTTACGGTACCACTATTGATCTTGATAATCCATCATACCAGTACGCTGGAAATGATGCTGAGTTCGCTGAGTTCGTTAATGAAATGAACCGTTCTGAAGTGGATGCAGTTTTCTTTTTGAATACAAATCCTGCTTACGAGTTCAACGATACCAAAGCATTCACAGATGCACTTGCAAAAGTTAAATTGCGTGTCTCATTTGCAGACCGTAAGGATGAAACATCTTCACTATGTCAGGTAATTGCACCAAACCATCATTATCTTGAGTCATGGGGCGACTCAAATCCTGTAGAAGGATATTATACCATTGTTCAGCCTGCCATCAACCCTGTTAATAATTCACGTAATGCTGAGCAGGGTCTCTTAATCTGGTCTGAAGGCGCTGTTACTGATTATTATCAGTATATTCAGAATAACTGGGCAAAAACAGTTCTGGCTCAATCGGGTACAAGCTGGAAAGATCTTCTACAAAAAGGTTCTGTTAGTCTTCCTGAAAGATCAGCAGGTACCTATACTTTCTCCCGCGAACTTGATTCAGTAGTGCAGACTATTCTTGCCGATAGCAGTTCACTTGCAAAAGGCGGTGATAATGCTGTAGAATTACATATTTATCAGAATGTTTCTGTTGGTGACGGTAAGTCGGCCAATAACCCATGGCTGCAGGAGTTACCTGATCCGGTTTCAAAAGTAACCTGGGATAACTATGCTGCTATAAATGCAAAATTTGCAGAGAAATTAGGCATTTCACAGAATGATCTTGTAGAGATCAAAACTGATAAATACACTATTACTTTACCGGTACTTATTCAGCCAGGTCAGGCTTATGGAACGGTTTCGGTTGCTTTGGGCTACGGCAGAACTAAAGCCGGAAAAGCCGGATCAGAAGTTGGTAAAAATGCTTATCCATTCCTGCGTTTGGTAAATGCAACTTTCCACACTGCAACAGCCGCAAGCCTGTCAAAAGCTTCTGGTACTTATGAGCTTGCTCAAACACAAACACATCATTCAATTGAAGGCAGAAATATCGTTCGCGAGACTACTTTAAAAGATTACCTGAAAGATCCTAACTCAGGCACAGGTCATGCTCACGTAAATCACTATGATTTATGGAATGAGTATGAGCAGCCAGGACATAGCTGGGTGATGGCAATCGACCTCAATGCCTGCACAGGTTGTGGTGCATGTATCGTGGCTTGTAATGCCGAAAATAATATTCCAGTTGTTGGACGTGATGAGGTTCGCCGTCGTCGTGAAATGCACTGGATTCGTATCGACCGTTACTACACCGTTAATGAGGGCGGAAATAAGGTAACTGAAGAAAAAGAAGTAGAAAAACTTGAGAACATAGATAACGTTTCAGTTATACATCAGCCAATGATGTGTCAGCATTGTGATCATGCTCCTTGTGAAACTGTTTGTCCGGTTTTAGCAACAGTCCACTCTTCAGAAGGCTTGAACCAGATGGCTTACAACCGTTGTATCGGAACACGTTACTGTGCGAACAACTGTCCGTATAAAGTACGTCGTTTCAACTGGTTTAACTACTGGAATGATTCACGTTTTGATAATTACATGAACAATGAGTTTACACAGCTAGTGTTAAACCCTGATGTTACTTCACGTTCAAGAGGGGTAATGGAGAAATGTTCAATGTGTGTTCAGCGTATTCAGGCAGGTAAGCTTCAGGCTAAATTAGAGAAGCGTACCCTGAAAGATGGTGATGTTAAAGTTGCCTGTCAGCAAACATGTCCTACCAATGCAATCATCTTTGGTGATGGAAATGATCCTGAATCTGAAGTTTCAAAAGCACTGAAGAGTGAGCGTACATACTATGTCCTGGAAGAGCTTAACGTTAAGCCGGGTGTAGGATATCAAACAAAAGTTAGAAATACTGTAGAGGTTTAATACAAGAAATAAAAAAGAATATGTCATCTCATCACGAGTCTATACTTAGAGAACCCTTAGTAACCGGTGAAAATATTACCTATTCAAAGGTCACCGAAGATATATTGGTTCCTGTAGAAAATAA
Organism: Daejeonella sp.; assembly: GCF_036405355.1. Lineage (GTDB taxonomy): Bacteria > Bacteroidota > Bacteroidia > Sphingobacteriales > Sphingobacteriaceae > Daejeonella. The sequence goes on along the minus strand of NZ_DASWXT010000102.1, from coordinate 41,731 downwards.
ACCAAATAAAGCCTGGTGGATTGGTTTCATTGTTTCCGCCCTTGGTGCCGGACTTTGGGTATTCTCTGTTAGCTGGACCTTCTGGTTTGGTATTGGCGAATGGGGTTTGAATAAAACAGTTGGTTGGGCCTGGGATATTACCGGTTTCGTTTGGTGGGTAGGTATTGGTCACGCCGGTACACTTATCTCGGCGGTATTGCTCCTGTTCAGACAGAACTGGCGAAATTCAATTAACCGTTCAGCAGAGGCAATGACAATTTTTGCCGTTATCTGTGCCGCTACCTATATTATTTCACACATGGGTCGTCCGTGGTTGTTTACCTGGGCACTTCCGCTTCCGAATCAGTTCGGATCATTATGGGTTAACTTTAACTCACCACTTGTTTGGGACGTATTTGCAATCTCGACCTATTTCTCGGTTTCATTGGTATTCTGGTACACAGGATTACTTCCTGATATAGCAACCATTCGTGACCGCGCAGTGGGTACCCGTCGCCGTATTTATTCTATTTTATCTTTCGGATGGAATGGTTCAGTAAAAACCTGGCAGCGTTTTGAGTTAGTATCCCTGATTTTAGCAGGTGTTTCTACTCCTCTGGTACTTTCAGTACACACGATTGTATCCATGGATTTTGCAACTTCACTGGTTCCGGGATGGCATACTACCATCTTCCCTCCATATTTCGTTGCGGGTGCGATCTTCTCGGGTTTTGCAATGGTTCAAACATTATTGCTGGTTACCCGTAAGGTGATGAACTTTGAAAACTACATTACCATGTTCCACATTGAGTCGATGAATAAGATCATCATTCTTACAGGATCAATTGTGGGTGTAGCTTATTTAACCGAATTATTTATTGCCTGGTACTCAGGTGTAGAATACGAGCAGTATGCATTTTTGAACAGGGTGAGCGGACCATACTGGTGGGCTTACTGGATCATGATGACCTGTAACGTAATTTCTCCGCAATTGTTCTGGTTCAAAAAGATTCGTACCAGCATCGCTTTATCATGGATTCTATCGATTGTGGTAAATATCGGTATGTGGTTCGAGCGTTTCGTAATCATCGTGACTTCATTGCACCGCGATTACCTTCCATCAAGCTGGGTTATGTTTTACCCAAGCTGGGTTGACGTGGGTGTATTCATCGGATCGATAGGAGTATTCTTTACCTTATTCCTTCTTTTCCTCAGAGTATTACCGGCTATTGCAATGGCAGAGGTTAAATTATTGCTGAAGAGTTCAAGCGATCAGGCTAAGAAGAAATTGATCGCTGAGAAAGCTGTAGATAGCGGAGAGGCTGAATATTACCTCGAATCTCTTGAAAAGTATGATAGTGTTTCTCCAAAAGTTGCTGAATTCCAAAAAGTTTAAAGATGAGTAATATAAAATATATTTTAGGTCATTTTGAGGATCCGGATGATCTGATGCACGGGATAGACAAACTGCAGGAGAATAGCGTAAGTATTTACGATGTGTATACTCCTATGCCAATCCACGGTATTGAAGATAAATTAGGAATTAAAAGATCAAGGCTTGGTAAAGTGGCTTTTGGTTTCGGTCTGACCGGTACTATCACCGCTATCTCCATGATAACTTACATGCTTGTTATCGACTGGCCAATGAATATTGGTGGTAAGCCGCATTTTGCATTCCCCGATTTTATTCCAATCATGTTCGAATTAACCGTATTGTTTGCAGCATTCGGAATGGTAGGAACTTATTTCTTTGCAAATCACCTGGCTCCTGGTCGTGCTCCCAGAGTAATGGACCTTAGAGCAACCAACGATAGATTTGTGATTGCGATTGATGCAAGAACAAATACCTCGCATGATCAAATAGATAACATTTTAAAAGAAGCAGGTGCTGTTGAAATTAAGCACAACGAAAGGAAATATGTTAGTTATGAATAAGCGCCTAATAATTTGTACCGCTTTTTTAGCTGTAGCCGCTGTTACGGTTATTTCTTCCTGTTCAAATAATAGAAGTACGGGACTTGAATTTGCCCGTAATATGTATGATCCGATCGGTTACAACCCGGATCAGCCAAATAAGAACTTTAAGGACGGTAAAACTGCTCAGGATCCACCTGCAGGTACAATGCCAGTTGGATTTGACAAGAATGAAGCTTATCCTAATACTCTTGAAGGCTATCAGGCAGCAAGTGCAGGTATGGCAAATCCAATTCCTGTAAGTGTAGCTACTCTTGAGCAGGGAAAAACATTGTATTTAAACATGTGTTCTCATTGTCATGGTCTTGAAGGAAAGGGTGATGGTTCTATCGTTAAGCTCGGTAAATTCCCTGCCCCTCCTTCTTATTCAACTGGCAACTCTTCAAGAGGTGGAAGTATGAAGGATCTTACAGATGGTAAAATTTATCATACAATCACACACGGTGTTAACCTGATGGGTCCACACAAATCTCAATTATCTCCGCAGCAACGGTGGAAAATTGTTATGTACGTTCATGAATTACAAAAATTACAATAGTCAATTGCTAAAACCAGATGGGAAATCATAATCATACTCATAATTTCACGGAACAATTTACATTTTCTGGAAAATTAAAAACCTGGACCTTAATAGCAATAGTGGTTGGAATTCTTGCTACAGCTTTTGGTTTACTAACAGGTCAGCAGGAACGTACTTTCGCTAACCTGCTCTTAATGGCATATTATTTTACCTGTGTTTGCGCAACGGGTTTATTCTTTCTGGCAGTGCAGTATGTGGCACAGGCAGGATGGGCAACCGGTTTGTTAAGGATACCTCAGGCAATGTCGAGAGTGCTTCCAATTGCATCTCTGGTATTATTTGCAGTATGTGCAGCAGGTTTATTAACACATAACTTATATCATCACTGGAATGGTGAGGGTCTGACTGATCCAACCAGTCCTAATTTTGATAAGGTAATTGCCGGGAAAGCCAGTTTCCTTAACGTTCCTTTCTTTTTAACCAGACTTGCAGTATTTCTTGGAGCATACAGCTTCTTTGCATGGTTGTTTGCGAAATATACCAGAGGGCAGGAATTAGAAGGCGGACTTGTTTATCACGATAAAAACTTTAAATGGTCGGCTATATTTCTAATTGTTTTTGGATTTACTACTCCAATCTGGGCATTTGATACAATCATGTCATTGGAGGCCCATTGGTTCTCAACAATGTTCGGTTGGTATAACTTCGCAGCAATGTGGGTTAGTGGACTTTGTGTGATTACGCTGATAATTATTTTCATGAAAAAGGCAGGTTACCTGAGCTGGATCAATGAAAACCATTTACACGATCTTGGTAAATTTATTTTCGCATTCTCCATTTTCTGGACTTATGTATGGTTTTCTCAGTTTGTTCTTATCTATTATGCAAACATGCCTGAGGAGACAGTATATTTTTACAAGCGCTGGGAGCCTGAGTATCTTCCATGGTTCTGGTTAAATATCATTATTAACTTTGCCGCCCCATTGCTGATCCTGATGTCAAGAAATTCCAAGCGCCAAATGAATACCTTAATGGTTGTATGTATCCTGCTTTTATGTGGTCACTGGCTGGATTATTACATGATGATCATGCCTGGAACTGTGGAGTCACACAGAGGTTTTGGTATAATTGAGATTGGAATAGCCATTGGTTTTGTAGGGCTTTTCACATTCCTTACATTGAACCAGTTAACTAAGAGGTCATTGGTGACAACAAACCATCCTTTCCTTCAGGAGAGTATCAATCACCAGATTTAAACACGGTTCTTAATAGCTAAAAGAAAATAGTACGAATAAAATGAGGTTAAGAGAAATTTTTAATATCAGGACTGTAGCTGCATTACTAGTTATATGCACTCTTACTGTAACTAACAGTGCAATATATGCGCGGGTTCAGGATTCTACAATCAGTTCAACAACTGCAGCAATTGATACAGCGGTAAAAGCGGCTTCAGCTGAACTTGCACCATCATCTGCTCCTTTGATCAGTACGGCTGTTGATACTGTAGCACGATACAAAAACATGCAGCCTGTCGCTGAAACAAAGGATTACTCAGAATCCTACAAATCAGCTACCTATTATGTTTTAATGTTTTTCCTTCTATGTGTATTTGTTGCAATAATTGGAAAGATATTAAAGGTATATGAACTGAGCCGTGAGATGCAGGGTGTAAAATCAAGCATTAATGCACGACGGATTCAGGGTGTTTTTCTTGGGATCTTTTTGATTTTAGGTATGTATGGTGTTTACTGGTCATTCTCTGTTCAGGGACCAATGAGTATGCATGAATCAGCTTCTGAGCATGGTCTGGATATCGACTTTATGTTTAATACAACCTTAATTTTAACTACGATTGTATTTATTTTAACTCATATTGCACTTTTTGGTTTCTCATTTAAGTATAGAGGATCTGAAAATAGAAAAGCGTATTTCTATCCGCACAATAACGCCCTAGAAAGGATTTGGACTATTATTCCTGCAATTGTTTTAACTGTTTTGGTATTACTTGGATTCTTTACCTGGAGAGGGATTACCAATGTTTCTCCTGAGGATCAGAAGAAAGCGATCAATATTGAGGTTACAGGTGAGCAGTTCAAATGGAGCCTTCGTTACGCGGGTTCTGATAATCAGATTGGAAACCGTAATTACAAATTGACTACACCAACCAACGGACTTGGAATAGATTTCAAGGATCAGAAGAGTTGGGATGACAAACTTACAAGTGAGATCGTAATTCCCGTAAATAAAGCGGTTCGCGTAATCATTAATTCTAAAGACGTTTTACACAGTTTCTATCTGCCAGACTTTAGGGTGCAGATGAATGCTGTACCGGGAATGCCTACTTCATTCCAGTTTACACCTCGCCTTACCACCGCTCAGATGAGAGAGAAGAGAAATAATCCTAAATACGATTATGTACTTCTTTGTGCGAAGATCTGTGGAGCAGGACATTATAATATGCAGGCTAAAGTAACCGTGGTTTCTGAAGCTGAATACGCTACATGGCTGGCTAAACAGCCATTATATTATAATGATGATGTTAAAAAAGAACTTCAGATGGTTGAGAATGCCAAAACTGAAGTAGAGAACAAAATAGCTTTAAATACAAATACTATTAGAAACTAATTATGGCAAGCACTGCAATACACGATTCAGCCGTACTTCACCAACACGACGATCACGGTCACGATCACGGACATCATAAAGAAACATTTATTACTAAATATATCTTTAGTCAGGATCATAAAATGATTGCCAAGCAATTCCTTATTACAGGTATAGTGATGGCCGTTGTTGCTATGGTTCTATCTATCCTCTTCAGGTTGCAATTAGCTTGGCCTGATGAGAGTTTCCCATTACTGGAAACATTCCTTGGCGAAAAATGGGCTGAGGGAGGTAGAATAAAACCCGATTTTTATCTCGCAATTGTGACTATACACGGTACCATGATGGTATTCTTTGTATTAACTGCCGGATTGAGCGGTACTTTCAGTAACCTGCTTATTCCACTTCAATTGGGAGCAAGGGATATGGCTTCGCCTTTCCTTAATATGCTCTCTTACTGGTTGTTTTTTACTTCATGTGTAATCATGATGTGTTCTTTCTTCGTAGAGAGCGGACCAGCAAGTTCAGGATGGACTGTTTACCCTCCTTTGTCTGCATTGCCGAAAGCCATTAGTGGATCGGGAACTGGTATGACACTTTGGTTAATCAGTATGGTATTATTCGTTGCGTCATCTCTTATCGGAGCATTGAACTATATCTCTACAATTCTTAATATGCGTACCAAAGGTATGGATATGTGGAAAATGCCATTAACTATCTGGGCTTTCTTCCTTACAGCAATCGTTGGGGTATTGTCTTTTCCTGTATTGGTTTCGGCAGTTGTACTTTTGATTTTCGATCGTAGCTTCGGTACCAGTTTTTATCTTTCTGATATTGTTGTAGCCGGACAAATTCTTCCTAATCAAGGAGGTAGCCCAGTTTTATGGCAGCACTTATTCTGGTTCTTAGGTCACCCTGAGGTATATATCGTAATTATGCCTGCATTGGGTATTACTTCTGAGGTTATTGCTACCAATTCCAGAAAGCCAATTTTTGGTTACCATGCGATGGTTTACTCTCTGATTGGTATCACTGTATTGTCGTTCATTGTTTGGGGTCACCATATGTTTGTAACGGGTATGAATCCGTTCCTTGGAGGTGTATTCATGATTACAACCTTAATCATTGCAGTTCCTTCAGCAGTAAAGACCTTTAATTATCTTGCAACAATCTGGCGTGGAAATCTTCGCTTTACACCAGCAATGTTATTTGCTGTTGGTCTAGTATCATTCTTTATTTCTGGTGGACTTACTGGTTTATTTTTAGGAAATGCGGCTTTAGATATCAATCTTCATGATACCTACTTCGTTGTAGCTCACTTTCACCTTGTAATGGGTTGTGCGGCTATTTTCGGTATGCTTTGCGGTGTTTATCACTGGTATCCTAAGATGTTCGGTCGTTTGATGGATGAGCGTCTGGGTTATATTCACTTCTGGTTTACATTTATTGGGGCTTATCTTGTATTTTTCCCAATGCACTTTATGGGTATTGATGGTGTGCCTCGTCGTTACTATGCTTTCACAGAGTTTGCATTTATGCAGGAGTGGTTAACAGTGAACGTGTTTGTAACATGGGCAGCAATTATTTCTGCTCTGGCGCAAGTTGCATTTCTGTTCAATTTCTTCTACTCCATTTTTTATGGTAAGAAGTCACCACAGAACCCTTGGGATTCAAATACGCTGGAATGGACAGCACCTGTAGAGCATTTACATGGAAACTGGCCTGGAGAAATTCCTTCAGTGCATCGCTGGCCATATGATTATAGCAAGCCTGGTCACCATACCGACTTTATTCCTCAAACTACTCCTTTTTCTGAGACAATGAGCTCCAACCTGCTTCATGATTTCGAAGGAAACCCTGAAGCTGAGCATATTCAGCAGGAATGGGATAAAGAACATGCATCGGAACGGCATAATCCGGAACAGGTTTAAAAAATTAGGTTAATAGTTTAAGCAGGCGATATCTTGGTATCGCCTGCTTACTATAAAGAATATTCTTTCTGCTATTTCCGCAGAGAAATTACAACGAATGTATCCTTCTTTCAAAAGAGGTTTCTGTCGTTAGAATTATCTTAAAATCGGCTCTTTTTTTTGAGAATCTGGGTTGTATTTTAAAATTGTCGGCAATTGATATGAAAAGGTGAAACAGAAAATATAGTGAGGAATTTTATATCCGACTTCAATAAATTAATTAAACTAAGGCTGACCCTTACCGTTGTCTTTTCTGCTTCTGTTTGTTTTTTGATGGGTAGCAGATTTCAGGGAGATATTAACTGGATCAACTGGATTATCCTGACACTTGGAGGATTTCTCGTTACAGGAGCGGCAAATGGATTTAATGAGATCATTGAAAAGGATCTGGATAAATTAATGAGAAGGACAATGGACAGACCGATTCCATCCGGAAAAATGACCACTGGTCAGGCTCTTGTTCTCAGCCTGATTATGGGAATTTCAGGTACCTATCTTTTGGTTAGCCTTAATTTCCCAACTGGTGTACTGGCTGTTTTTTCGATATTTCTGTACGCATTTGTTTATACCCCAATGAAGCGGAAATCACCAATTGCAGTTTTTATTGGTGCATTCCCCGGTGCATTTCCGCCTTTGATAGGATATTTTGCAGCCTTTAATCAACCTCAGATATCCTGGATTCCTGTCATTTTGTTTTTGATCCAATTTGTATGGCAATTTCCTCATTTCTGGGCAATCGCCTGGGTTCTTGATGAAGATTATAAAAGGGCCGGATTCCGGTTACTCCCAAGCACTAAACAGGATAAAGCGAGTGCAATGATCACACTTCTTTCTACAATCATCCTTATACCTGTTAGTTTAATGCCCACTGTATATTTAATGCCATCGGGACGGGCTTTTGGAGGGAGTATTTATGCTATTGTTGTAATACTGGCTGGCCTGTATTTTGTTTGGCAGGCAATTCAACTATATAATAAGAGAGATGTAGCATCTGCAAAGAAACTGATGTACACCTCTTTTATTTATCTTCCTGTAATGCAATTAGCACTGTTATTTGACTTTATAGTAAAATAATTTTATCAAAATGGAAAATTTACAAGTTGAAGATAGATTAAATTTAAAAGCCAAGAAATTCTTAATGTGGCTTTTTATTATTGCTTCTTTTATGATGTTTGCCGCATTGACCAGCGGTTTCATTGTCTATACTGAGGGAAATGCAGAGCGCGGAATAAAGGTTTTGCTTCCCAAAGCATTTATGTACAGCTCTGTGATAATCATACTAAGCAGTATTACAGCTCACATGGCTTATCTGTCTGCTAAGGGCTTGCAATTAGGTAAGCAAAAGTTGTATATTCTGTTAACGATTTTGCTGGGTATTGCATTTTTTTACAGTCAGTTTCAGGCATGGCAGGCCTTGTATAATTCAGGTGCTTATTTCGTAAATTATAATGCTTCTCAGTCCTTTATATATGTGTTTAGCGGTGCTCATTTATTGCACGTAATTGTAGGACTATTTTTCCTGATTTATGCGCTGATAGGGGCAATACGCACAATTCCTCAGGTCCGAAACGTGTTCCGGATGGAAGTCGCTTCCATTTTTTGGCATTTTCTTGATATCCTATGGATTTATCTATATGTTTTCTTACTTTTGAATCAATAATAACTCAATATACCATTGTTTAAATGAACACTACTGTATCAAAATTAGATGAAATAAGAACTGACGCCTGGAGCGGCGGGAAGTCGCCTTTTGCTGTAGAATATGGAAAACTCATGATGTGGTTTTTCCTTTTGTCAGATGCATTTACTTTTTCGGCATTTCTGATCTATTACGGAGCTCAGCGCTTCAGTAAAATTAGCTGGCCTGATCCTGATGTAGTATTTCAGTCGATCCCCGGAATAGCTGATCATGGATACCCTTTGGTGTTTGTGGGTATTATGACATTTATTTTGATCATGAGCTCAGTAACTATGGTACTTGCAGTTGAGGCAGGACATCGTAACTCTAAAAAAGAGGTTGTATGGTGGATGATCGCTACAATCATTGGCGGATTAATGTTCCTTGGTTGTCAGGCGTTGGAGTGGTCGCATTTACACCATGAAGGTTACTGGTGGGGAAGTTTTCCTGCATCATATACCGGAGTAGATACGGTCGGGGCCCTGCAATTTGCAAACCTGTTCTTTACAATTACCGGTTTCCACGGTTTCCACGTATTTACCGGGGTACTGATAAACATTATTATTCTGCTGATGGTTCTCGCAAATGTTTTCCAAAAAAGTGGAAGTTACCTGATGGTTGAAAAGGTTGGTTTATACTGGCACTTTGTAGACCTTGTTTGGGTATTCGTATTTACATTTTTCTATTTAGTTTAAAATCCTGATAATCGATATATAATGTCAGCAGAACACACACACAGCGAACATGCTTCTGAGCATGAAGGAATGACCAAGAAAAAAATCTGGCAGGTTTTCTTTTACCTTTTAGGTATTACTGCCGTTGAATTTTTTATTGCCCTTTACCTGATTCCAAAAGGTATTGTAGGACACGGTATTGGTAATTTCGCTTATATAGTCCTTACACTGGTCAAAGCCTTTTACATAGTGGCCTATTTTATGCACCTGAAGTTTGAGAAATTTGCACTTAAAACAGGTATTACTGTTTCATTGGTGTTTATTATCTATTTCATTGTACTAATGCTTATTGAAGGGAACTACCAGTTCATTCATATGAATTAATGAGTTTACCCTCTTTTCCTGTAAAGAAAATTCTGATACTGCTGATTTTATTGGCAGTACCGGGCACTTTATATTACCTGTTAAAAGAGAAAGGGCAGAACCGTTATCGCCCCCTTAACATTTATGGTGAGAAAAAGGTTTCCTCAACGTTTCATACTAAACGTGGTAAACGGATTCCGGATACAATCTATCATGTTATACGGGATTTCAGCCTTCTGAATCAAAATTCAGACACCATTAAATTCCCTGCAGATAGTAATCAAATTACTGTTGTTAACTTTTTTTATACCCGCTGCCCGCTATTATGCAGGGATATGAATAAGGATTTAGCCAGGGTGGCTAAGATGTACAATAACAATCGTTTGATGCGCTTTATTTCTATTAGCGTTGACCCTGATTACGACACGCCTGAAGTACTCGCAGAATACAGTAAGCCATATATCTCAGAAAATAAAAAATGGGATTTTTTAACCGGTGATAAGGATTTGATTTATTCGCTTGCAAAAACCGATTTCATGGTTGATGCCATTGCTGATACCAGCGGAAAGGCAAATATCATTCACAGTCCTATGCTTATACTGATTGATCCCCAAAAACGGATCAGGGGATATTATGATTCAAGTATGGGACATGAACAGGTTACCTTATTGAGTGATGAAATTAAATTATTGATCACAGAAGAGCTCCGGAGTATTAAAGTACGTTAAGCTATATTATTCTGTTTTCTGATAAATACCAATGTTATGAGTGATAAACTGATTTCAAAAATTATTACTGCAATTTCAATTTTTGTACTGGTTGTTGTTGTGATCTTACAGAGTAAGATATTAAATATTTTTCCTCAAAAGGAGGCAATCCCTGCCTGGGTATTTTCACTTCCTCTGCTCAATGCTATTATTAACGGAACCTGCAGTATTTTACTTCTTTTATCCCTTTACTTCATCAAGAAGAAGGATATTATAACCCATAAAAAACTCAATATACTTACGTTTATACTTTCTGCATTATTTCTGGTATCCTATATAATATTCCATGCAACAGGAATTAAAACTACTTATGGTGGTGTCGGCGCCATTCGGACTGTTTATTATATTATTCTGATTACTCACATTATTCTGGCAGCTATTGTGTTGCCGCTTGTATTATTTAGTTTTCAGAAGGGTTTGCAAATGAAGGTTGAGCAGCATAGGAAACTGGTGCGCTGGACCTATCCGATATGGTTGTATGTTACTGTTAGTGGCGTTATTGTCTATTTGATGATCTCACCTTATTACTCTTTTTAGATCAGCCTCAAAACGGATTAATTTAATCAGCAGACTGTAAACTTAAAATTGAATCCAATCGTTTCATTATTAAAATTCTCGCAATTGGCGTATCTTTACATTATGAAAAGGCTAAGAATAGCAATTATTGGTTTCATCCTGATATTTTCATGTCTGGGTTCTGCTGAAGTTTCAGCACAGTGCTCAATGTGTACATTAAATGCCGAAAACTCTGTTCAGAATGGGAATACTGAAGGCAAAGGGCTTAATAATGGCATTTTATATCTGTTAGCTGCACCTTATCTGGCAATTGCCGGTGTAGGATTTCTCTGGTATAAAAAGTACAGACGCAAAAATGTCAATTTAAATATTAAGGATAGTAAGATTAATCTGAATTAAGCCCCGCTTGATTTCCATTAATTTTCTTATCTCTTAAAATCCAACCAGGTTTCTTTTATGGCAAAGACTTCTAAATTTGTAGCTATAGCGACTTCAAAATGTCCCAAATGCAGAAGGGGTGATGTTTTTTCAGGGACTCTGTATGGTCTCAATTTTCAGGAAACCAATGAAAGATGTTCACATTGCGGGATGAAGTTTGAGGTAGAACCGGGCTATTTTTACGGTGCAATGTATGTTAGTTATGCATTTGTAGTGGGTGAAATGCTTAATGTAGGCTTACTCACATACCTTATCACAGGAAATGATACTTCGCCCTGGTTATATATTTCAACAATCCTTGGCGCAATATTATTACTCACACCAATCAACTATCGCTATTCCAGAATAATCCTGCTTCATTTGTTAACACCCAAAATTAAATATCACCCTGAATACGATACTGATGATAAACTCAGCAACATTTGACTTCTTAGAAGATTTGGCTGCGAATAATAATCGGGACTGGTTTCAGGCCAATAAATTAAGGCATGATGAAGCCAGAAATAATGTACTTGAATTTGCAGAAAAACTGATCGCAAAGCTCTCAAAAATTGATCCTGCTGTATCCTCAGAACTTGATCCAAAGAGCTGTGTGATGCGAATCTACCGGGATGTTCGGTTTAGTAAAAACAAAACTCCATACAAAACCAATTTCGGCGCCGGATTTTCTGAGAATGGCAAGAATTTTAAAGGAGCCGGCTATTATTTGCATATCCATCCTGAACAATCATTTCTTGCAGGTGGTTGCTGGATGCCCGAAGGAGATATGCTTAAGGCCATCCGTCAGGAAATTGATTATAATGGAGCTGATTTTCATGAGATTATTGATGATAGGGCATTTAAAAAATATTTCGATTCTCCCGATTCTGAGTATAAATTAAAGACTCCACCAAAAGGGTATCAACCCGACCATCAGGATATTGAATATTTAAAACTTAAAAGTTTTACTTTTAGCCATGCATTGACAAGAAAAGAACTTTCAGGTTCAAATGCTGTTGAAGAGGTGTGTAATGGATTTATACGATTATACCCTTTTATTGCGTTTTTGAGAAATGCAGTATCATAAAATCATTTTTGTATGTGGAGAACCAGTTATTCTGTAATTGCCCTTTTTTTATTTATTGGTTTACTTGCTTCATGCGTTGTCATGTCGCCAAAGAAGTATAATAAGTTAATCACTCAGAAGGATTCGCTCTCCCTCGGCTGGGAAAATGCAAGAATTAAAATTACTTCTCTGGAAGAGATGATTTCAGGGTTGAAATCAGATAGTACAATGCTTCAGGCCAAAATAACAGATCTGGAGGAAAAAATTAAGGGGATGAATGACAGTTTTACATCATTGCGCTCAAATTCCTCTTCGGAAATAAGTAAGCTGGAAACTAATCTTAAAAAACTTGAAGCCGATCTGCAAAAACGTGAAGCCAGACTGAGGGAGGTTGAAGACATCTTGCGTAAAAGGGATGAAGCCACCAATGCGCTTAAAAATAAACTTCAAAAAGCACTGTTAGGCTTTCAGCAGAGTGGATTGACGGTGGATATTCGTAACGGCAAGGTCTATGTTTCTTTAACCGATAAATTATTGTTTAGCAGTGGTAGTATTGTTATCGATGATAAGGGGAAGCTAGCTCTGCGCGAACTTGCCAAGGTGCTTAAAACACAGCCCGAGATCAATATTTCTGTAGAAGGGCATACTGACAATCAGCGGGTTGTTAATCTTGGTCAGATAAAGGATAATTGGGATCTGAGCGTATTGCGTGCAACTTCAGTGGTTAGATTCCTAACTGAAACCGAGAAAATTGAGAATGGCAGGATCACTGCAACAGGTAAAGGAGAATACCAGCCAATTGAGGAAGGTTCAAGTCCGGAGGTCAGAAGCCGTAACAGGCGGATAGAGATCGTACTTTCACCCAAGCTTGATGAATTATACAATCTGATCAAGTAAGGTTCAAAATTTGATATGTTTCTTTAGCCGGAGCGGAAAGCTCCGGCTTTATATTTTACGAATTAAAAAGGACTGATCAGGTCTTTAAACAGAGGCAGTACTTTATCTTTTTCTGAGAGAATTATTTCTTCTGCTGCAATACCCCAGTCAATATTTAGTTCCGGGTCATTCCATACAACCCCAAATTCTGAATTCTTATCATAGAGGCTGGTTACTTTATAAGTAAATATGGTATCATCTTCAAGGGTAACAAAACCGTGCAGGAATCCGGGTGGTACCCATAACATCTTGTGGTTATCTCCGGATAATTCAACCCTAACATGCTGTCCGTAGGTTTCTGAAGTTTTACGAATATCTACAGCTACATCAATAACCCTTCCCTTTATTACTCTTACTAGTTTGCCCTGAGCATGCGGATCAGATTGCGCATGCAGTCCTCTTAAAGTTCCCTTTTGGGAGAGAGACTGATTATCCTGTACAAAGCTGGCATCAATTCCAGCTTCTTCGAAATTACGCTTACTGTAACTTTCGTAAAAATATCCCCGATCGTCTTTCCAGATCTTTGGTTCTACAATTAACAGATCCTTGATTTTTGTTTTTATAAAGTTCATTCAGCCTCAATAAATTCCATTAATGTACTAAATACTACAAATTTATTCAGGAATTCTGCCGGAACATTGGTCTGCAGTTGATTAGGGTGTATTTGTAAGTATTCATTGTATTTTTCAACTGAGTCGGCAATGTACTGTACACAATAGGTAACTCCTTCATTTGGTGAGTCCAAAACCTTCAGAACCCTGTAAGAAATAAAAAAGCCTGTGCTCATAATTTCTTTCAAATGCTCATTCTTTAGCCATTTGAGCCAATTTGCATGAATTTGATTATCCAGAATAATAGTGACATTATATAAGACCATGCTGCGAAGATAGGAATTGAGTTTTGAATAATTAATCCGAAAACTTAACCCAGTTTATCTCCTCTAAGCTGACGAAAGCGTTTTCTGGCTTCAATGATGTACAAACTTCCCGAATAATCATTTATTATTTTCTGATAGAGCTCGATTGCTTTCCCGGGTTGGTTGAGCTTTGTTTCATAAATATCGGCAAGCATGAAAATTGCATCATCACCCCAGAGCTCTGAACTATAATTATCTATTATCGCCTGCAATTGGATTATGGCCTGCTCAAGGTCATTAGAGCTTATAAATATTTTAGATTTTGCAATTAAAATATCATCAGCAAGTGAATTTGAAGGGTAAAGAATATTAATGCTGTCTAAAATTCCCAATGCTTTTTCAGGCTGATTTTTAAAGATATTGAGCTCAGCTTCCGAATATTTTTTCAACGCAGCGGTGTCGCTCTCATTTTGTAAGTTATCAGAAATGAGCAGACTTAAATTCAGGGCATCATTGGCAATTAGTTGTGAGGTTGAACTTTTTAATACGTCAAGCTGAGCTTTTGCCCAGGGAAAGTCCCCCTGGAAATAAGCTAATCTGGCATTTTTGTATCTGGCTTCCTGTCCGTAAACTTCATTAGGGAAAGATTTTTCTACCTGCCCATAAATCAGGGCAGCTTCCCAAACCTCTCCTGATAATGTATAAATATCCCCAAGTTCTAATTTCGTTTGTGCAATTATGATCGGGGTTATGCCGGGTAGTTCCAGAAGTTTTTGAAGTTGTACGGCTGATTCTGCAGGTTTTTTCAGGTAAAATGCCTGCAGATTGGCCAGCTGCCTGATTGCGAATGCTGTTCCGGAACTTCTACCGAATTCATTTAATAATGACTCGTAATCACTTTCAAGTGTCAGTAAATTAGCTTTATCTAACTTGCCGCTGGTTAGTTGTTTCGCTTTTACATTCAGCAGGTCGATTTTTGCAGCAATATAATACCTGCTTTTTTCCCCCTTGGCCACCAGATAATTCAGGGCTTCAATTCCCTGTTCATATGCCTGGTTTGAAATCAGTAATCTCGACAGGTCAAACACCCTTGCCCCATCTTCTTTAAGTCTGCGATCAAGTGCAAGCGTTTGGCGCAATGCCATATCAAAGTCTTTTTGCTGGACATATTGCCATGCCAGAAACTCAGTTAATACAACATTTTGAGCATCTTTCTGCAGGCGCCGTAAGATGGCAGTTTTAAGCAGATCAAAATCATCTTTATCTTCAAGGATATTACCCAATACATTTTGTGCCTGCTGTAATGCTTCGGGATTTATACTCAAAAGCAATAAGTACTCCTGGATAAGCATTACCTTATCCTTTCTGTAACGATATAAACTTAAAAGATCATAGATGAATGATTTTTCATCGTTTAAAATTTTTCGGCCATTCAAAAAGGTCTTGATCGAAAAATCATAGGCTTCTGCCCTGTAAAAGGTTATTGCGAGATCTTTTATCGCAAACTCATTGGCGGGTAGGTTTTTAATCAGGTTATTATATAGTGCAATTGATTTCTCCAGTTCACCCCGCTCCTGAAAAACCCTGCCCAGATCAACAGGATAATTAAAATTTTCAGGATTATTCTTTTGCATGACCCGGGCCAGCTTTTCTGCTTCATCAAACTTTTTTAGCCGGAGCAAACAACTGAAGTATGGGTCATAATAACTCGCATTTTTTGTTCTGTTGAACAGCTTTTCATACAGTACTACGGCCTTTTCATAATCACCAGACTGGAAATATTGCACAGCCATAGCCTCATCAGTATTTAGCTGAGCTTTCAGTTCTGAAGTGACAGATATAATCAATAGCAGAAGCAGAAATTTTTTCATCGAACCAGGCTTGTTAAAATTATTAAGATCAATACGAACAAATTTTACGGGGAATATCAATTTTTGATTCCTATTAAAGTTCGCTTTATTCAGGTACAATTTAGACAAAAAATCACTTGTAGTTTAAATGTTACGATTCCATTTAACTACTTAAAAATGTATTTACTAACTTGACTGATTAGTTGAGGAATTAGACTGTCTGTTTTTTGATGGCCATAAAAACCTTTATTTTATCTGTTTTGTTGCATGTTTTTAAATCTTGCCTCAAAATTTGAATTTAATTTTATAATAGAATGCCGGGATCTAAAATTTATTTCTTCTGTTTTGTTCTTGCCACTTTGGTGTCGTGTAATATGGAAAAAGCGACGAAACGGATACCGATAGAAAATTTTTTCAATGTTCCCATTAATACTTCTTATCTGGTTTCACCAGATGGGAAATATATATCCTATCTAAAGCCGGATAATAATAGAATTCATATTTATGTTGAGACGCTTGATGGTAAAACTACTACACAGCTAACCTGCGATTCTAACCGGAGTATTGCTAATTATTTCTGGGCCAGCAATAATGAGATTCTATATTTAAAAGGGGCCTCCGAAAATATGGAGCCAGGTCTGTTTGCTGTTAATATTGACGGTAACAATAAGCGAGAGCTGCTTTCATTTCCAAATACAAAAATCAGACTAATTTCTTCAGGTCCCCTTAGTGACGGTCAGGTACTGGTTTCACTAAACAAACGCGATTCAACCGTTTTTGATGCCTACCGGTTAAATATGAAGACCGGGAACTTGTCATTATTATTCCAAAACCCCGGGAACATCACCAAGTGGTACTCTGATCCTACCGGAAAGTTAAGAATGGCCATTGCCAGTGATGGTGTAAATGAAACATTATTATACCGCGATAAGGAGAGTCAGAATTTCAGAAGTGTTTTAACGAATAATTTCAAGACAAGTATTTCTCCCATTAGTTTCAGTGCAGATAATAGTTGTATTTATGCTTTATCAAATAAAAATCGGGATAAAATGGCATTGGTGGAGCTGGATTGTGTGACCGGAAAAGAACACCGTGTTATTTATAGTAATCCCAAGGTTGATGTCTCTGAAGCGATTTATTCTGTTAACAGGGATAAATTGATTTATGCCGGTTTCGAAACCTGGAAAAAAGAGCGTCATTATCTTGATGATACCTTTAAGGCCATTTTTAAAAAGCTTGAGAAATTGCTGCCAAACACTGAAATTGTAATTGCCAGTTCAGACTCCTTAGAGAAGAAATTTATAGTCAGAACTTATACGGACCGTAATCCCGGATCCTTCTATTTGTATTCAATAGATGATGATAAGCTGGTTAAATTAAGTGATGTAAACTCATCCCTGAAAATAGAAAATATGGCAGAAATGAAACCCATCAGCTATAAAACCAGGGATGGTTTGACTGTATATGGGTATTTAACCCTTCCCAGGGGCATGCCGCCTAAAAATCTCCCTGTAGTTGTAATGCCTCATGGCGGTCCTGATACAAGGAATAGCTGGGGTTATAACTCTGAAGTTCAGTTTCTTGCAAGTCGGGGTTATGCAGTTTTCCAGGTTAATTTCAGGGGCTCAAAAGGCTATGGAAAGGATTTCTGGATCGCAGGCTTTAAGGAATGGGGTGCTAAGATGCAGGATGATATAACGGATGGAGTTCACTGGCTGATTGAGCAAAAGATTGCAGATCCATCAAGGATTGGGATTTATGGTTTCAGTTTTGGAGGATTCTCGGCACTTCACGGACTGATGTCGAATCCTGAACTTTATAGGTGCGGGGCTTCTTACTCAGGATTCACTAATTTATTTACCTATTTTAAGGATATACCGCCCTATTTCAGACCGTATTTGCAGATGTATTATGAAACTGTGGGTAATCCTGAAACTGATGCGGATTATTTCAGAGCAGCATCGCCTGTTTTTCATACAGATAAAATAAAAGTACCGGTTTTAATTGCCCAGGGTGCGAGGGATCCCCGGGTTAATATGAATGAAACCCATCAGTTTGTAAAGGAGTTAAAAAAGAAGAAAGTACCTGTTACTTATATCTTTAAAGAGGGAGAAGGGCATGTTTTCAGGAACAATGAAAACAGGCTTGAGTTTTACAGGAAATTAGAAATATTCCTCGACCAGAATCTAAGCAGGGAATAGCCGGATGCAGGAGTATCAGTATATATACCGCAAAAACTTCACGCTGGTTATAATTTTCCTTTTTCTAATCACTTCCGCGATGGCCGGGGCCTTTTTCCTCGCCTATAATCTGACATCAAAATATGTTGAGAATGAATTTGCATCTCAGAAGATTGATGTGCTCGAAGAAACAGTGAAACCTTATAATGATTTCTTCCAAAATAAAATACCTGAAATATCTTTTTATCAGGGTTATTTGGATTCGGCCCAAACCTCTAAATACATTGATACTATCTTCAGAAAATTTCGCTTTGTAGAACGGGTCATTTTTTATGATGCTGAAATAAGTAATCATAAAATACCGGATGGAATCAGGGTGAAAAATTTTTCTATGGGGCCAAAGTCGGTCTATCAGTTTGGCAGGGATATACCCAGGGATTCCATTGTGCTTTATAACAATAATCGCCCTGACTCCCTATTTATCTTAAAAACAGGGGATGAGTTCAATAAAATGGCAATTAAGTTCAGTGGCTTTATTGAGTTGGCTGATACCGCCAAAGCTCTGAAAGATTACGACCGCTTCAATGTTTTTTACAGCATCAGGTCAAACAGGATCACTTTTATGAATATTCCCAGACGTGAGGAAATAAAGGTATATAAGGATCTGATGTATAAAAAGAGACCGAGCTCTCCGGTCTATGAAATGGATATGCTTACATTTTACCTGAATCCACTGAAGCTCGAAATTATTAATTCACATCCTGAATTATACCAGTATATCAGTATTAAGCCTCTGGTTTATGAATCGCTTGAAAATGACTCCGGGTCTATGGAAAATGATCTGCCCTTATCAGGCCCTTTTTCCGACTATAAATTATACTTCAGCTCAGGCAAGGATTTTTTAAGAAAAGAAGTGAATTCCCGCTTCAGGCCTATCGCCGCCGGTTTATTTATTATCTATTTTGTGCTGGTACTTATTGCGTATCTGATCTTCAGAAACCTGAATATCAACAGTAAACTCTTCAAGCTGCAGTATGATTTTATCAATAATCTCACACATGAATTTAAGACTCCTGTCAGCGTTATAAAAATTGCCGGTAATAATATCCGTAGTGCTTCCAAACTGTCGGATCGAGAACGGATGCATTATGGCAAGATTCTGGATGAAGAGGCAGATAAGCTTAACGATTTGATGAACAGACTATTGTCTTTTGCCCAGATTGAGAATAAAGCCATCAAATTAAAACCTGAGAGCATTAATCTCGAAGTATTCTGTCAGAATATGATTGATAGTTACCAGTTAAAATACCCGGGTTTCGACATAGAATGTGAGATTAAAGATGTTGAGTATTTTAATTCGGATCCTGTACTTTTGGGAAGTATCTTTCAGAATCTGATCGATAATGCATTTAAATACTCCAGCCCCGACAATAAGGTCCTAAGGATCAGTATTCAAAAGGTGAAGAATCGAATAATTTTTAAATTTTCAGATCAGGGGATCGGAATTCCGGAAAAAGATATCAGGAATATCTTTAAGAAGTTTTACAGAGTACAAAATCAATATAATCAGCAGGGTAGTGTAGGATTAGGTTTGGCATTCTGTGCAGAACTGATTAAATTTATGAACGGAACAATTACAATAAAAAGTGTAGTAGGAAAGGGAACAGAGTTTAGAATTGAATTGCCTTACGAAATATAAACATGGGAAAAGAAATCAAAATTGCAGTTATTGAAGATGATGAGAATCTTCGGTTTTTAGTTGTGCACCGTCTTCAAACCGAAGGGTATAAAGTTGTTGAGGCTGCTGACGGCCAGATTGCAGAAGAACTCATTATGAGTGAGGAACCTGATATTGTATTGCTCGACTGGATGCTGCCAACAAAACAGGGCTCTGAAGTCTGTCAGAATGTTCGTAAACTGGGTTTTGATAATCTGATCATCATGATGACGGCCAAGGCGCAGGATATTGATAAAATTGATGCCTATAATTTTGGTGTTTCTGATTATGTAACCAAGCCTTTTAATATGGATGTCCTGGTTGCATTGATTGAAAATAAGGTTAAGTTCTTTATCAATAATGAGAAGACCGAAGTCTATAAATTCGGAAACATGGAGCATCATCCCAACACACATTCCCTGATGCGTGAGGGAAAGAAAATTGAGCTTACTATACTTGAAAACAGGATTCTTCTGTATTTTTTGAAGAATGCAAATACTGTTATTAACCGTGATGAATTAATGATGGTGGTTTGGGGTTATAATT
The DNA here is from genome assembly GCF_036405355.1 of Daejeonella sp. GTDB lineage: Bacteria > Bacteroidota > Bacteroidia > Sphingobacteriales > Sphingobacteriaceae > Daejeonella. The sequence continues at coordinate 21,118 of NZ_DASWXT010000102.1, read as the reverse complement.
CTGATGTAAATACACGAACGCTTGATATGCATATTGTCCGTTTACGTAAAAAGATTGAGAGTAATCCCGACAGACCACATTTTATGCAAACTGTCCGTGGTGTAGGTTACAAATTTATCATTGAGTAAAGTAAAGTTATATGGATTGATTAAATGCTTGGATTATAACTTGCTTAACATTTTCTCAAATCGCTCTCTCCATTCTAATGTCAGTTCTTTCAGATCAACCAGCCTCTGAAGCCATTCTTTGTTTTCAGGGTCATGATATCTTACAAAATTTACATTCATCACTGATATCTTTTCAGGATGTGAACTAAGATGTATCAGCTTGTCGGTCTTCTTTACCAGGCCTGTTTTGATAGTCCTGAAATAATACCCTGTTAGCCCGGTTTGCTGTAAATGGACAGGGAACTGCTTATAATTGTACCTGATTCCAATCATATAACAAGGACCACGGGGCTCTGAGACTTCTACTATTGCTTCGCCAAGTTGATAACGGTCCCCGATAAAAATATGTTCTTCATTGGCATTTTGACCACTTAGCGTCAAATTTTCTCCAAAAGCTGCAGACTCCAGATTAAAACCAAGTTCTGCCTTCCATTTTTTAAAATGATCAGAATTGTAGCAGCATATGGCTTTATCATTTCCGCCATGATGTTTTGTGTCTACAATTATGTCACCAGTAAATCCAGTCATTCCCAGCTCAATGGAATCAGCTGATATGGCTTTTTTGCAGTATGCGGAATATGCTTTCTGGTGGTCAGAAACTAATAACTCGGGCTTGCCAAGTATATTGATCGATGAAATACTGATATTTTTCATCCGTTTATTTATTGTTTTTTAAAAGTGATGAAGCCCGTCCGAACGGCTTGGCCGGGCGGACGATCATGATTTAATAATCCCCCCTGTGGTTTGGATAAAATCATGATGGTTTCATAATATGATTGAGCCACAAAGAAGAAGCATAAAAAATTGAAGGATCATTGTACCATCCAGATACAAAAAGTAATAATATTCATTTTTTTTCCATTTTGATTTGAAGATTAACCATCCGGTAAGTATTATAGTTAGGCTCAATCCAAAAAAGTTGGCGTCAAAATGCTCAGTGAAAAGAACCAGTAAAATAATATATGCTCCAAGTAGTCCCTGGCAAATAAACAATGCCCATCTTTCTCCGAACAGTACAGGTATGGTTTTCAATTCATAAAATTTATCCTGATAAATATCGCGAATGTCGAAAGGCACAGTTATTGCCGCAATAAAGAGGAAGCGCTTAGTGATAAGTAATATAGTGTCATTTAATGTAACAGAAATCGCCTGATTACTTTCCATTTCAAGTATCGGGAGTAAAACACAACTCAATGCCCAGACTGATGCAATGAGAAATAGTTTTATTCCCGGAATGTTTCTCAAGCCGAATTTTTTATCATGAATAGTAAACAGCGGAAGATTGTAGGCCACTGATATCAGGGCAAGCGTGAATAGCAAAATCTTTGATGAAGTACTCAGAAATAAACTTAGGGGGATTATTGAAAATGCCGAAATGATGCTGATTGTGATCATCAGCCGATAATGGGAAAATATCCACCTGACCCTTGCTGATTTTGAATTCTCCGGATTTTTAGGTTTGGAGAGAACGATGCTGAAATTATAAAGTGCTAAAGTTGAGCTGAAAAGAAGCCCTAATACATACATATCAGGTTTGACTTTTAACAGCTGATACGTAACCAACCCCTGAGCTACCGCACAAAGAGCAATAAAAATATTGCTGAATAAAAGAAGGTCGATGCTCTGCCTAAGGTATTTGTTCATAGATAGAACCCGGGATCTTTTCAGGAATCCCCCCGGCGTAACTCAAAGATCGTAATTTCAGGTAAAATTCCAACCCGACCGGGATATCCTAAGAAGCCATAACCCACGTTGACATAAAGCTGTTGTAATCCTTCTTTATAGTGTCCTGCCCACTCTTTATAAACGTATTGTGCAGGGCTCCACTGAAATTTATCAGTTACCAGGCCAAACTGCATGCCATGCGTGTGGCCACTGAACATCGCGTCAATCTGAGGATATTCTGGTAACACTTGTGCCCGCCAGTGTGATGGATCGTGTGACAGCAATAACTTTACAGGTATATCATCAGTATCTTTTACCGCCAAATCCATACGGCCGTACTTAGCAAAGCGGCCAACGCCCCAGTTTTCTATCCCTAAAATTGCAATCTCATCGCCATCAATCTTTAACCTGCGGTTTTCGTTAAGTAAAAGATCCCAGCCCATGTTCTTATGCGTCTGCTTAACATCTGCCAGATTTTTAATTTTAGCAGCCGAAGGCCCCTGGCCGTAATGATAATCCCCATAGTCATGGTTTCCAAGTACAGAGAAAACCCCCAGAGGAGCTTTCACTTTCGAGAAGATATCCTGGTAATCATACATTTCTGAAGCAATATTATTCACCAGATCTCCGGTAAAAAATACCATATCCGGCTTTTCTTTCAGTAACATATCAACGCCACCAATAACTGCCTTGTGGTCGTAGAAGCTACCCGAGTGAATGTCTGAAAGCTGTCCGAGTTTAATTCCATCAAATGCTTTTGGCAAGTTTGGAAGATAAAGTGTTCTGCGTTTTACACGATAATCATAGGCACTTGAAACAACACCGTAGGTGAGGGATGCTAAGGGTATCGCAGCAACCAGAGTTCCGGCTTTTATCAGGAATTCAGAACGGGGTATGGCATTAGTTTTATTATGCTCAGTGCTTTCTTTTCTTTTTAGCCTCCTGCTGATCCAAACTATTGCTCTGCGTAAATCATCAGCAATAAGAAAAGGCAGAATGAATATTTTGGATACAAAGGTCAAAAAGAAAACAACCAGTATGATTGATCTGAGCAGGAACTTAATATTGAAAAATATACTTATGAAAACTCCTGTAATCAGCAAAAAGGTATATCCCCACCAGATATAGGTAAATGAAAGGTGTTTTTGCCCTTTCCATTTCCAGCTCACAGAGCGTATTGCCCTGTAAATGTAGATGTCAATAATAATCAGCAGAATACTGATGATTATTAATCCAAAAATACGGTTAGCCATTTTTATTTTAAGCTTGAGAGCAGGAACTAAAACTGATCCCGGTCTTCGTTATATTCATCATCATCCTCAAACTCGGTATTGAAAAGACTGTTGAACATATCATTAAAGCTAAATCCTTTATCGAGGAATGATTTATTGATCAAGGAAAATTCAGACAGGCCATGCAATAAGAACTCCATTAAAAGAATCTGCTGGTTTCTACTTAGAGTCTTATGAAACTGTTTTATTACAGATTTTAGTCCGGGTACTGATTCCAGAGCTGCAATATATTCTTCCAGTGACAGGTCATCAACCAGGCTTATCGTATTACCTGCTGCAAACCAGTTAATTATATCCGCATATGGGTTGGCTGCTTTTGCTTTCTTGAGTTTTTCAGGATCTGGAAAATAGCTAAGCATCAGGGTTTTAATAGCTTTTCCAAGTAAAATGTTCGCCACTTTACCCGGACCTTCCAGTTCGCCTTCATAAACAAGTTCTATCTTTCCGGTAATTGCAGGAATTACACCAAGAAAATCTGAGATCCGTACAAAGGTGTTGTTTTCACCATTGAGTAACATTCTTCGCTCAGCATTGCTGATCAGATTCTCATAGGCAGAGATGGTCAGACGGGCAGAAACTCCTGATTTTTTATCAATATATTCTGATTCACGTGCTTCAAAGGCAATTTGCTCAACGAGATCCTTTACTAATCCGTCAGCTTCGATAGTGTTTCTTTGCGAAGCCGATAGCCTGGCTTCCTGCTGTGTAATCTTTCTCGAAATATCAATGCTTTTTGGATAATGCGTTAAAATCTGACTTTCGATCCGGTCTTTGAGAGGGGTTACAATTGCTCCACGGTTGGTATAATCTTCCGGATTTGCAGTAAATACAAATTGAATATCCAATGGCAGACGCAGTTTGAATCCCCTGATCTGTATATCTTTTTCCTGAAGGATATTGAAAAGGGCTACCTGAATTCGTGCCTGCAAATCAGGGAGTTCATTGATCACAAAAATACCACGGTGGGCACGTGGGATCAATCCGAAATGGATTACCCTTTCGTCTGAATAGGTCAGTTTTAAGGTCGCTGCTTTAATTGGATCAACATCTCCAATAAGATCGGCGACTGTTACATCGGGTGTAGCTAGCTTCTCGGTATACCGGTCAGAACGGTGCAACCACGCAATCGGAGTATTATCACCTTTAATTTCCAGGGTATGATGACCAAACCATGAAATTGGGTTTAAGGGGTCTTCAAATAATTCAGAGCCTTCAATATATGGTACATATTCATCGAGCAGGTTGATCATCAGACGGGCAATACGTGTTTTTGCCTGTCCGCGCAAGCCTAAAAGCAGAATGTTATGCTGAGATAAAATGGCAGTCTGCAGGTCAGGAATAACGGTATCTTCATAGCCTATAATTCCTTCGAGTACTGTGTTTTTGTTCTTTAGTTCGCGTATAAGATTTTCACGGAGTTCTTCCTTTACTGAGCGGGAAACATAACCCGATTCTTTTAGTTCTTTCAGTGTTTTGATATGCAGCATAATATCTGTCGAATTTCTATCTAATCGTTCTTCTTCTGTTCTTAATGTAATCTTCAAAAATGTATTCTCCCAGTCCTTTTAGGGAGCTGTAAAATGCCTTGCCTCCGTTGATCTCGGTAAACTGCCTGACAAATTGTTGAAGATATGGATCCCTGGCAATCATAAATGTAGTTATCGGTATCCCAAGCCGTTTACACTGTGCGGCCATTCCAAGCGTTTTATTGACCACCTTTCTATCCAGACCAATACTATTTTTATAGTATTTGGTACCTTCCTTTAAACAGGTGGGCTTCCCGTCGGTGATCATAAAGATCTGTTTATTATGGGTCTTTCGCCTCCTGAGCAGATCTACCGCAAGTTCCAGGCCTGCATATGTATTGGTATGGTAAGGTCCTACCTGAAGATAGGGAAGTTCTTTTAAGGTTATTGGCCAGGCATCGTTTCCAAAAACAACGATATCAAGCGTATCTTTCGGGTATTTGGTTCGGATTAATTCTGCAAGTGCCATTGCTACCTTTTTTGCAGGTGTGATGCGATCTTCACCGTAGAGAATCATTGAATGAGAAATATCGATCATCAGAACTGTTGAAGTAATGGTCTTATAGTCCTTTTCTTCAACTTCAAGATCTCTTTCGGTCATTGAGAAGTCGCCAATACCATGATTTACCTGAGCATTGTGTATAGATGCAGTCATATCGATCTGATCAAGGCTGTCGCCAAACTGATATTCTCTGCGATCTGCATTTTTCTCTTCTCCCAGTCCTGAAATATTGGTGTTATGTCCACCCTTTCCAGACTTTTTGAGTTTCCCAAAGATCTCTTCAAGCGCTGACTGTCTGATACTTTGTTCAGTTTTTGAGGTGATTTTAAAACCTTTGGGATTTTGATCATCATCTCCCAGATAGCCCTTCTTCTTCAGATCTTCTATGAAATCACCCATCCCGTAATCATCGCTGGTAAGCTTATATTGCTTATCCAGCTCATTCATCCAGTCCAAAGCTTCGTTTGCATCCCCTGAAGTATAATTCAGAAGTTCGAGAAATAATTTCAAAAGCTCTTCGAAACCTCCTTTGGGAAGTTCATTTGGAATAAATTTCGAGAATGCATGTCCCCGCATGATTTGATTTTACCTTGATTTACGAAAAAACGAAGTTAAAGGTTTATGAATCTAAATATGTTATTGACATGTCAAATAAAAGGAAGTCCTGATTATTTAATATTCTTACTTTTAGGTATGAAGAAAATTATGATCATGTTCCTGCTTTTTATGGGGACTTTGCGGGCATCAGCTCAGAATGATGATAAGATTTTAATCCTTAACCTTCTTGAGGATCAGCGACAGGCATGGAACAAGGGAGATATAGTGGAATATATGCAGGGATATTTGAAATCTGATTCATTGCTTTTTGTTGGTAAAAACGGACCGAAATATGGCTGGGATAATACACTCGCGAATTACAAAAAAAGTTATCCTGATCAGAAGGCAATGGGCTTTTTAAGTTTTGACATTAAAGAAGTTAGATTGATTTCTGCTGATCATGCATTTGTATTAGGTGCCTGGCATTTAAAGCGTGAAAAGGACGAACCAAAGGGGTTTTTCACTCTTATTTTAAAGGAAATTAATGGTGAATGGAAGGTAATTGCCGATCATTCAAGCTAGGGTAGATTCTGTGCCATTCCGCACCTTAGCTTACTTTGGTTCCCCTTTTGCCAATGCCCTTTCAGCCCGCTTGATAGCTAATTTTTCTCTGAATTGTGCATAAGGTGCTTTCAATATCATTTTTAAAATGCTGTCGATTCCTCCTCTGGTCACAACACTGTACAAGCTCTCTGCTTTTTGCAGAAAGGATTCATCCCAGGCCCTTAGACTTAAAGAAAATGAACCTTCCAGATATTTCATCCAATGCCACATTGATCCTGGCATGAACAATGTATCTCCATGCTCCAAAAAAAGTTCATATCCTTCAACACCTTTAAGGGCCGGAAATTTTTCAAAATCCGGGTTAAGCACATCATAATCTTCAAGAGCATAGGTTGCATTCGGGATGCAATATAAACGACGTTTCCATTTATAATCGAATAGAATGATCTGTTTCCGCCCTCCGAAATGAGTGTGGAATAAATGGGGTTTGTCTATGTCATAGTGCAGAAATGTAACAGAATTACTTCCTCCAAAAAACATTGCCGGCATGCTCTCAATAAAACCTCCCATTAATTCCCTTGGTAATTTTATATCGTTCAAAAGTTCAGGAACATGCTTAAAAATATTGAATAGAAATATACGGAGTTCAGTAGGTTCAGAGCGTATCAGGTCCAGATAGTCGGCCATTTTCATTTTGGCGGCAGCTGAGTTTATTGGTTTTGAGGGATCTGCTTTAGAGTTATCGTAAAGCGGGACATTTAGTTCTCCGGCTACCTCCTTAAAATAATCAATTGTCCACTTTTCCCTTGCAGGCCACGTTTTTGTAAGACCTTTTATAACGAGTGGTTTACGCGGAATCAAATAATCCGCTCTGAAATCTTCCGGTGTGATGGTTTCGACAGTATCAACCGGTCTTAATATAAAACCCATATCAGGAATAGATATTTTCTAAAACAGATTATCGATGTTTTTACTCAGATACTTCTGCAAAAATAAATATTTCCTGATTCTGAAAGAAAGAATTGAGGAAAGCCTCCTTGTATTTATACAATAGTCTTGGTTTTCAAATATTTATAAATCAAGTAACTTTGGCTTTTCTTACAATCTTTGAAAACAGTCCGGGTAGAAATCTTTTTAGCAGAACAGCATATTTCTCTTTTCCGCCGATATAAACCTCTTCTTTTCCGGATTTGATCGTCTTTATAATCTGCCCGGCACATTCATCAGCAGACATCCCATTTGCCTGTGCATCATCCATTGTATTTTGCCTTGTTCCGTCAGCCGTTAAAGCATTAATCGTAACATTGGTTTTAATAAAACCCGGGCAAATGATGCTGATCTTGATTTTTGGATCGATTTCTGAACGCAGGGAGTCGAAATAACCATGCAATGCATGCTTGGAAGCCGCATATGCCGAGCGGAATTTGGTGCCGAATTTCCCAACCAGGCTACTGATGATCACAATATGTCCAGATTGATTTGATATCATTGAGGGGATAAGCACCTTAGTCAGGGCAACCGCACCCCAGAAATTGATATTCATGATTTTTTGGGCAACATCCAGATCAGTATCCATTGCAAGAGAACGCTGACTCACACCTCCAGAATGAATAATAATATCCACCCTTCCAAAAATTTTCAGGGCTGCCTTTGCTTTATCTTCCAACTCAAGGGTGTTTTCAAGATCAAGAGGCAGCACATGTACGTCCAGTTGATTCTTCTTGCATTTGCTCTTTACAAGGTAAAGGCCTTCTGTACTTCTTGATGAAATGATCAGTTTGGCTCCCGCCTGATTTAGTTTATAGCAAAGAGCCTCACCTATTCCGCTTGATGCACCTGTTATCCAGACTATTTTATTCTTTAATTCCATAAGATTGAAAGCTAATTAGTGCTGAGGAATAATTCTGAGGCAATATGGTCTGCAAAAAGTTTTCCTTCCCTTGTTAAGGTAACCAACTGTTCATTAATAATGATCCATTCCTTTTCGAGGAAGGGCTCCAGACCATTATAAATTTCATTTGAATAGTCGGGTCCGAAGTTCTCCTTAATAGATTTCAGATTCATTCCCTTACTGGTCCGAAGGGAGGTCATGATGTATTCGTTGATTCTGTTTTCGGTACTTAATAGTTCTGTCTCTGCAGGAATCTTTTTCAATCCAATCTCATTGATGTATTTTGAATTGTTCGAAATATTCCATTGCCGGCTTTTTCCGTTAAAAGAATGAGCAGATGGCCCGATGCCAAGATAATTTACCCCATCCCAGTAATTTGAATTATGCCTTGAATGCATACCCGGTTTTGCAAAGTTTGAGATTTCATAGTGCTCAAAACCTGATTCTGTCAAATGGTCAATTAGCATCAGGAACTGTGAAGCACTCTGGCCTTCATCCATAGTGACCTGTTTACCTTTATTGATGAAGGCTGCCAACGCGGTTTTGGGTTCTACTGTGATGGAATAGGAAGAGACATGAGGAACAAGATATTCTATAAGTTGCTGAATATTAAATTCCCATTTTTCATTACTCAGAAGAGGGAATCCGTAAATAAGGTCGGCGGTAATATTCTCAAATCCTGCATCCTGAACTCTTTTTATTGCACTTTGGGCTTCACTGGCAGTATGTGCACGGTTCATCCATTTCAAATCTTCCTCAAAAAATGATTGCACTCCAATACTGAAACGATTGATCAGGGTATTTTTTATTTCCCTTACATACTGAGGATTCAGATCGTCCGGATTGGCCTCAAGAGTTATTTCCGCATTGGATGAAACCTCAAACTGATCAGTGATCTGACCAATCAGGATTTGCAATTCATCGGCACTCATTAGTGAAGGAGTACCACCACCAAAATAAATCGTTTCAATTTTTTCCGTATCCAGATAGTTCTTTCGGAGAATGATTTCTGATCCCAATGCATTTAGCATCTGATCTTTATACTGCGGAGAAGTGCTGAAATGAAAATCGCAATAGTGACAGGCTTTTTTGCAAAAAGGGATATGAATATAAATTCCGGCCATTCTGCAAATCTACAACAATAGTGTAATCCTTTGTTTTTATGAATGTCTGATCTTAATAATACTTATTCAGCTGCTGCCATTTTTCTTTCTGCAAGTTTTTCTCTTCTGTATCTTGCCATATTGATCATAAAAACACTGCCGAGTATAATAATAAGCCCAATTACCTGAATAGAGGATATTTGCTCGTTGGCAAAAAATACACCAAGAAGCACAGCCACAACAGGGTTTACGTAGGCATAGGTGCTGACCTGCATTGCCGGTCTTTCTTTTAATAACCACACATAAGCACTGAAGCCTGCAATAGAGCCCAAAACGACAAGGTATATAACGGCCATCCAAGCGTCTCCTGATACATCCTTCCATTGAAAACCATTGAATTCATCACGAATGATAATTCCGGGGAGGAAAGCTATTCCTGCAGCTATCATTTGCCAGGTGCTGGTTACGATGATAGGGTCTTCAGATGACTTGTATTTAGAGTAGAGTGATCCCCCTGACCAGGTTATTGCCGCAATAACAAGCATGACCATGCTGCTCATTTTCACAGATTCACTTCCCTGAAGAGACAATGCCTCAGAAACCTGTTCACTAAAGAGCAGGATTACTCCGGCAAGTCCAATCAGCATTCCTGCAATAATCGATTTGCTTCTTAAGTTCTCAGACCATTTAGGCTTGTCGAGCAAAACAAACCATAATGGAGCAGAGGAGACCATGATGGCTACCATTGCACTAGGCATACTTTGTTCAACCCAGATTATAATACCATTCCCGCAAAAAAGCATTAGTATTCCGCTGATTGCCGCATGCTTTATTCCTTTGGCTGCAAAAATATTCTCACCCTTATAAATGCACCAGGCAACCATAAGGACACCAGCGATGATAAATCGTAAGGCACCTAAAATGAAAGGAGGAAAATCCTTGACGGCAATCTGAATAAAAAAGTAAGTTGAGCCCCATACAATATAAACTATTGCAAAGGCGAGGACAACCATTAAAAGAGATGCGGATTTTTTGACAGGATTAGACATGTTTATTTTGTAGGTATAACCAATTGCTGCTGTTCTTTGACCGTTTCAAGAACAATAGTTGTGCGGGTAGATAGAATATTAGGGATTTTACCAACAGAGTTTCTCATCAATTCCATTAGTGAGGCTGAGTCAAAAGTGCGAACCTTAACCAGATAACAATCATCCCCGGCTACATGGTGCACTTCCTGAACTTCAGGTATCGCAGCAAGTGCAGAGGCAGTATCATTGCAGCCAATTCCGTCGGAGGCTTTAATAAACACGTAGGCAAGCAGATTTTGATTTAATGCCGATGGATTTAAGCGTGCGGTATATTGAAGAATGGTATTTTTTTGCTCAAGTTTTTTTACCCTTTCGAGCACAGCAGATGGGGCCATATTCAGTTCCCTTGCAATATCAGCATTTGAGATTCGGGCATTCCTCTGTAACAGGCCGAGGATTTCCCGGTCTACCTGATCCAGTTGATATTCTTTTTGATGCATTATTCGGTAAAATTATTTTATTCGGAATAAAATTCAAAATATTTAATTCTTTATTGAATAAAATTCTGTCAATTGTAGAAAAATCCATTGTTATGAAATCTTGTGAATTAAAATTTACTGAATTTTTGACGGGATAGATATGTTCATTAGCCTTAATCTGAAAGATATTTAGGAAACAAACATAAAAAAGTGGAAATTTGAGATACTGGAAAATATTTGCTTTGGAGTACTTAATGGGGATGTTTAAACGTTTATACAGTATTATTCTTTTATTATTTCTGGTTAAATCATTTGCTTTCTCGCAGACGGACAGTCTCAGACTGAATCTCAATACTACCGTTTATCAAACTTATGATTCAGCAGGTTTTGCCAGAAGGGCTGCTTACAGAGACTCTATACAAGCCATAAGAGATTCATTGTCGGTTGTATGGATTAAAGCCCCTGATCCGAATCGTTTCAACCCATTCCTGGATAGCCTCATTAGGTTATATAAAGTCGAGAACCTTGATTTTTCTGCCTGGGCTGCAAGATTTCCGAAAAAAGACAGTCATGATAAATATGGAATAGTAAGGCCAAAAGGCGAAACATGGATTATAGCGGTTATTTTATTTCTGGTAATATTCTTTTCAATTGTCAGGTATTTCTTTCCGGCAGAGATGAACAGCATAATTATGGCATTTTACAGTAACCAGATTTTGACCAGAATTAACAAGGAGGACAGTTTGTTTAATTCATGGCCTTTCGTTTTTTTCTATTTACTCTTTGGGCTAATTATTGGTCTCTACTTGTATTTATCAGGTAAGTATATGCAATTATCTTACCCATTTGATGGCTTTGAACTTTTTCTTTTCCTGTCTGCACTTGTCATTGGATTGTTCACTTTCAAGATTATAGTACTTCGGGTTTTAGGGTTTTTGTTTGATGTCAGAAGGCTTGTAAGAGAGTATGTATCAGTATTATATCTAAGTTATTTCAATGCAGCAATTTTGTTTTTGCCAGTGGTTATTGCATTTAGTCTCACTTCCGGCCGTTATGCAGGAATTTACAGTTATATCGGAATTGTGATGGTTCTCGGAATTTTCGTTGTGCAATTTCTCAGAGCGGGGACAAATATTTTATCAAATTACAAGTTTCCAAAAGTTTATTTAATTATTTACCTTTGTGCCCTCGAATTTTGTCCTTTAATTATCCTTTTTAAAGTACTGGGGTATTAGTCTTTTTAAGAAATATGCAAGTAAGTCCAATTGAAAAACCAAGAAAAGTCAAAAGTATTCTTGTTACTTTGCCAAAGCCTGATTCGGAAAAGTCGCCTTATTTTGATTTAGCAAAAAAATATAATCTGAAGATAGATTTCAGATCCTTCATCCATGTCGAGGGCGTTCCGGCAAAAGAATTTCGTAAAGAGAAAATAAATTTAGCTGATTTTACTGCAGTAATATTCACAAGCAGGAATGCGGTTGATCATTTTTTCAGGATATGTGAGGAAATGCGTTATGATGTACCTGCTGATATGAAGTATTTCTGTATTTCGGAAACGATTGCACTCTATCTTCAGAAATATATTCAATACAGAAAACGCAAAATATTCTTTGGAAAACAAACTGCAGCTGATCTTGCAGATCTTTTGAAAAAGCATATATCCGAGAAATTTTTATATCCCTGTTCTGATGTTGCAGCTGAAGAAACTCAGAAATTCCTTTCAGCAAATGGCTATGATTTTAAGCCTGCGGTTTTATTTCATACTGTATGCAGTGACCTTTCTGACCTTGCGGAGGTTTTTTATGACGTAATTGCATTTTTCAGTCCGAGCAGCATTCATTCACTCTTCATTAACTTTCCCGATTTCAAGCAGAACTATACCCGTATAGCAGCTTTTGGGGTTAGCACTCATAAGGCGGTTCTTGAACATGAACTGGTTCTTAATATACCTGCACCCACTCCCGAAGCGCCAAGTATGACGATGGCACTTGAGCAATATATTAAACAAGTCAATAAATAAATTGAAACAAATTGGAAACAGATTCGTTTTTATTTTTTAAATAATTAAACCCTGGACTTGATTTATACGTACTAGTAAAAAATCGCGGATATATAATAATGCAATATTTCGGCAAATTAATTTGTTCTGAATTTTTCACATTTTAAATGTGAAATGTTTAATATCAACGCAGATAGATTAGTTTTGTCGTATATGATATATGCTTTTTTATTATATTCGAAATTATTTTGTTGAGCGAATGCAAACTGGAATCATATAAAATGAGAAAAATATACTTTATCGTTCTTGCAGCTATCGCCATTTTGGGCGCCAGTTGTGGTAAAGGTGGTACAAATGGTGAATTGATTGGTGTTGCAACTAAAAAGTTTAAAAACAATCAGGTGCCTTACGGAATGGTTTACATTCCTGCAGGAACTTTTATTATGGGTCAAACCGACCAGGATATCACTTTTGCTCAGATATCTCAGAACAAGCAGGTAACCGTACAGGCGTTCTACATGGATGAAACTGAGATCACTAATAGTGAATACCGTCAATTTGTGAATTGGGTACGTGATTCTATCGCAATTACGACCTATCTTCAGGATGAACAGTATTATCTTAAACCTAAGGGCAAGGTAGATCCCAATGATGCAGGTAAAAAATACATCAACTGGAAGAAAGTAGGGAATGGCAGCGCGATATGGGGAGGCAAAAAAGGAGCATCAGCAAATGGTCCTAAACTGCAGGCCATGTATTACCAGGGCGAAGACAGGGTATTCGACCGGAATGAAATTGATGTTAGATTGCTGAAATATAATTTCGCGATAATGAAATTAAGGGAAGCAGCAAATAATCGTAACAATAGAGAAGCTAAACGTTCTGATTTTATTCTGAGGGATACAGTTGGTGTATATCCGGATACTCTAGTGTGGTTATCTGATTTTGCCTATGCTCAGAATGAGCCTATGGTTAAAGGATATTTTTCGCACCCAGCCTTTGCAAACTACCCTGTTGTTGGTGTTAACTGGCGTCAGGCACGTGCCTTTACAGTATGGAGGACACGTTTCAATGAAGCTTATATGGATAGTCGCCGTCTTCCCAAACGTGCTGATTATGACCTTCCTACTGAAGCAGAATTTGAGTATGCTGCGCGGGGAGGCCGGGTTGGAACAAGTTACCCATGGGGAGGCCCATACATTAGAAATGCAAAGGGTTGCCTGATGGCTAATTTCAAACCAGGAAGAGGTAATTACATTGATGATGGCGGACCATTTACAGTGAATGTAAAGGCTTATTATCCAAACGACTATGGTTTGTATAATATGGCTGGAAACGTCTCAGAATGGACTTCTTCTGCATTTGATGAATCTTCTTCTACATTCACTCATGATATGAACCCTACCTTTAGTTATGAGGCCCGCCCGGAGGATCCTGAAGTAATGAAACGTAAAGTTGTCCGCGGGGGTTCATGGAAAGATATTGGTTATTTTCTTCAAAATTCAGCAAGTACTTTTGAATATCAGGACACTGCAAAATCTTACATCGGTTTTCGTTGCATAACCAAGTATCAGGGTCGGGATATTAAAGACAAACTCTAAACAAAAATTACAATCCTTTCTTATAAAAAATAGCGTATATATTATGGCTCAAAAGAAAAAGTTTAAACTGGGTATTAATACCTTAATTTCATGGGGTGCCTCCGTAGTTATTGTTGGTCTGATGTTCAAAATCCTGCACTGGAAAGGTGGAGAGATTATGATTGCCGTTGGATTAATTACAGAAGCCTTATTGTTTTTTGCATTAGGCTTTAAAGCAGAGGTTTCTGAGCCAGACTGGACAAGGGTATATCCGGAACTTGATGAAGAATTTAAAGGAGAGTTATCCAGGCCATCTTCAGGAGGTTCGGGTTCTTCAAGCGCCGCATTGGATAAAATGATGGCTGAAGCTAAAATTGGGCCTGAATTGATTGAAAGCCTTGGCACAGGATTAAGATCTTTCGGAGATAAAGTTTCTGCGATTTCAGGAATAGCTGATACGGCAAGCGCAACCAGCGAACTTACTGCCAAAGTTAAAACAGCTTCAGGAAGCTTCGATAGTCTGAATACGGCTTTTGAAAAGGCAACGGTCAGTCTCAGGGAAATGGCTGATACAAGTATTGATTCGAAATCATACCATGAACAGGTGAATAATCTCGCAAAAAATATTTCGGCATTAAACGCTGTTTATGAGCTTGAATTACAGGATTCAAGTGCACATTTGAAATCAATGAACAAATTCTATCAGAATCTTTCTCTGACCATGCAAAATTTTAATGAGTCAATGGAAGATTCCAAACAATTCAAAGAGGAAGTTGGCAAACTGGCAAAGAACTTATCGTCCCTGAATTCTATTTATGGGAATATGCTTTCTGCTATGAATCAACCTAACCGGGGATAATTGGTAAACGAATTATAGATCTTTAATTTTTTAAATAAAATTGCATGGCTGGAGGTAAAGAAACCCCAAGGCAGAAAATGATTGGAATACTTTACCTGGTATTATTGGGTTTAGTAGCACTGAATGTCAGTGATTCAATTTTAGAAGCTTTCAAAAATTTAACGGATAGTTTAAATGCTTCAACTCAGAATGTCCAAGTTGGTGTTGATGCAACTTATGCTTCATTTGAAGCAACTAAACTAAAAAATGAGCCCGAAAGAGCGCGTCCAATATATGAAAAGGCTAAAAAGGCAAGTTCATATACAAGTGAATTAAACACCTATGTCGAAGGACTTCAGAAACTTTTTGAAACAGAGGGTGGCGGATATAATGAGGCAACCGGTGATATAAGCAAAAGAGATAACCTTGATATTTCTCCAAGGTTAATGATCAATGAGCCACGTGCTACTGAATTGAAGAAAAAAATCAATGAGACACGTGAAAAATTAATTGCATTACTCGATGAGAAAGATCGTAAAAATGTAAGTTTTTCATTGGAGGCAAAGGATCCACCAAATCGCGGAGGAGTTAAAAGAAGCTGGGAACAATCAAACTTCGGAGATGGTATCCCATTGACCGCTGCGTTAACCGCATTGGCGAAAATTAAGGCCGACACAAAGAATGCAGAGGCTGAGGTTGTAAAGAGAGTGCTAGGACAGATGGATATCGCAGTTGTCAATCTTGATCGGTTTTCTGCAGTTGCAGTGGCTCCAACTTCCTATCTGATTGCTGGTCAGCCGTATACCGCTGAGGTGTTTTTGACAGCATCAGACTCAAAATCAAGTCCTGAAATATCGGTTGGTGGTTCAAGATTGCAGGTTAAGGAAGGGAAAGGAACTTATACAGTTAATACTTCAAGCGAAGGAATATTTAGCTGGACAGGTACAGTGCGTGTTAAACAAACCGATGGAACAATAAAAACCTATACTACTACAGAGCAAAAATATCAGGTGGCCCGTCCTTCGGCAGTCGTTTCTCCTGATAAAATGAATGTATTCTATGTGGGTGTTCCTAATCCTGTATCAGTATCGGCTCCCGGCATTCCCAAAGAGAATTTAGTAGTTACTATGAGTGGAGGAACAATATCCGGATCCAACGGAAAATATACTGTGACAGTAAATACACCCGGAACAACTGCTAAAGTAAATGTTGCAGCGAATGTCAGTGGTAAGGTTCAGAGCATTGGTTCAAGTGATTTCAGGGTTAAGCGGATTCCGGATCCCAAAGCGAAATTTGCAGGTAAAACTGGAGGAGCTTTAAGTTCTGTAGTTATAAAATCACAAAATTCAATTTTTGCGATTCTTGAAGGTTTCGATTTTGATGCCAAGTTTAATGTTACCCGCTTTAGCCTGGTAATTGCCAGACCCCGTGCAGATGTTGTTGTACTTCAAACCAATGGAAATTCGTTAAGTGCTCAAATGAGTGCAGCTGTGGCCGCAATAACACCAGGTACAAGGGTAATATTTGATGATATAGTTGCCGTTGGTCCTGACGGAACTCAAAGGCAGCTTGACCCTATGGCCTTTAAAGCAAATTAAGTGCTATGAAAAAGATATTTTTTGTCCTGATTTTGATTGCCGGTGCTCTTAAATTGAGTGCTCAGGCACCTAATTTAACGAATGATACCAAACCAAAGCCGGTAGAAAAGCCTTTGGATGGATATTATCAAAAAACCAATATAATTAGTGCTAAGGTTGCTCCATATGCCAGTCTGAGAGAATCAGATGTGATGTTCAGTAAGCGTGTTTGGAGGGAAATAGATGTTCGTGACAAGGTGAATATGATTTTTGCATCACCTAAAGCCCGCCTGATTACTATTTTAACGGATGCAATTATGGCCGGAGAGCTTACTGCATACGATGCCAGTAGCACTAAGGACGATGTTAATGGAGATGAGTTTAATGTCATTCTGAAACCAGAACAGGCAATGGCAAAGTTTGCTGACAGTGTTTTGGTGCCAATTTTTGATACAGATGGTAACCAAACCGGGACGGTAGTAAAAGCTGGAGAATTCAACCCTGACAGTATTTTAAAATTTCGTATAAAAGAGGATTGGATTTTCGATAAGCAACGTTCAGTTTTTGAACCCCGTATTATCGGAATAGCACCAATGATTCGTATTTCAGCAGCCGGTCAGTCTTTTGATGAGCAACCTGCATTCTGGATATACTTCCCTGAGGTTCGTCATCTATTGGTAACTAAGCCTGCTGTAAACAGAAATAATGACGCTACCGGACTCAGCTTTGACGATTTATTTATGAAGAGGATATTTGCTAGTTATATCGTAAAGGAGTCTAATCCCGAAGATCTGCGTATTAAAGACTATGCTGTTGGAATCGATAAACTTTATGAATCTGAACGTGTAAAGAAAGCCCTTATGGATTTTGAGCATGATCTTTGGTCATATTGATCCCAATTTTAAAATATAAAAAAATGCCGGCCTGTTATTTATTCAGGGCGGCATTTTCATTTAAAGTAATCCAATAACGAAGCAGCCTGACTTTTATTCAATACCTCCAGTAGTTCTGTTTCAGAGGCTTCTTTTATTTTCTTTACAGATTTGAAATGTCTTAGCAATTTTTCGGCAGAGGCTTTTCCTATTCCCTGAACACTTTCAAGTTCACTAGCCAGAGTCGCATTATTACGTTTCTTTCTGTGAAATGTAATTCCAAAGCGGTGAGCCTCATCCCTTAACTGTTGAATGATTTTTAATGTTTCAGACTTTTTATCCAGATACAAAGGATATTGATCTCCCGGATAATAGATTTCTTCAAGCCGTTTGGCGATACCTATGATAGTCACCTGTTTATCTATACCCAGTAATTTTAAGCTTTTTATTGCAGATGATAGCTGACCTTTGCCTCCATCAATCACGATTAGTTGTGGCAGACTTTGCTCTTCATCAAGCAATCTTCTGTATCTTCTGAAAACGGCTTCCTCCATTGTAGCAAAATCATCAGGGCCTTCAACTGTCTTTACGTTAAAATGCCTGTAATCCTTTTTCGATGGCTTTGCATTCTTAAAAACTACAATTGCCGATACCGGAAATTTTCCCTGAAAATTCGAATTGTCAAAACATTCAATATGTTTTGGTAATTGATTTAAACGGAGATCTTTCATCATCTGGGACAGTAGCCGGTCGGTTCTTAACCCAGGATTCAGTTTTTCATATTGATCTAATTTTTCACGTTTGAAATAGGCTACATTCTTTTGTGAAAGTTCCAGTAATTTCTTTTTCTCGCCAAGTTTTGGAATAGTGAATTTAATTCCTGAGTCGGGAATCTCAAGTTCAAAAGGAATGATAATCTCTTTTGAATTGCTGCCAAACCTCGATCTGAACTCGGTTATCGCTATACTTAACAACTCTTCATCAGATTCGTCAAGGCGTTTTTTGATTTCCAGAGTCTGGGTTTGAATAACAGTGCCGTTCATCACCTTAAGGAAATTCACAAAAGCATGCTTATCATCTGTTGCGATACTGAATACATCGACATCTGTAATGGATGAATTTACAATAGTCGATTTGCTTTGATAGTTATCCAGCAGGTCGAGCTTTTGCTTCAGGTTATGTGCAAGCTCGAAGTTTAGTCCGCTTACTGATTCTTCAAGCTGATTTTTAAGGCGTCTGATTACGGAGCCTGTTTTTCCATTCAGGATTTCTTTGATCTCCGAAATGCTCTGATCATAGTCATCCTCTGATTGATAGGCCTGGCAAGGCCCTTTGCAGTTACCAATCTGATATTCCAGACAAACCCTGAACTTTCCTGAATGAATATTTTCACGGGTCAGGGGCAAAGTGCAGGTTCTTAAAGGATAAATTTCTTTGATCATCCCTAAAATGGTGTGCATCATCCCTACGGATGCATAAGGTCCAAAATAGGTTGAACCATCCCTGATAATCCTTCTTGTCCAGAAAATGCGTGGAAATTTTTCGTTTTTGATAATGATCCAGGGATAGGTCTTATCATCTTTCAGCATCACATTATACCTTGGCTGATGCTTCTTGATCAGGCTGTTTTCAAGCAACCAGGCATCGATTTCAGTATCAACAATGGTGAAGGTGATTTTCCTGATCTTGCTGACAAGTATCCGGGTTTTGGCATTCACCTTAAAGTTGTCTTTATTGAAATAGGATGAAACCCTGTTTTTTAAATTCTTGGCCTTACCAATATAGATAAGCTCTTCCGTCTCCGACCAAAATTGGTAGATACCGGGTTTTTGCGGAATATTTTTTAACTCAGGCCGGGGATCAAATTCTTTCATGTCAGGATAATGGTGAAGGCAGAACCTGATCTGCAAAATTGCAAATTGTAAGGAAAAATATAAAAATCAGAAACCAAGCTTTTTATCAAGTTCGCTCACACCTGACTGCTGTTTGGTATATTCAGCACAATCAAGGACTGTTGTAATTCCACCTTTTGGAGGAGGGAAATCACCTTTGCTATATTTCAATACGGGATCTGCGTAAACCTTTTGCATGTACAAGCCAAACACTGGGAGTGCGGTAGTAGCACCGTCACCATTATTCGTTAAGGTAAAATGTATTGCCCTATCTTCTGCACCGGTCCATACACCAGTAACCAATTCGGGTGTAATGCCCATAAACCAACCGTCAGAGTTATTATCTGTAGTACCTGTTTTGCCACCTATTGGGTTAGTAAGGTTATATTTCCACGTTAATCTTCTAGCTGTACCCTCCTGAACAACTGCTTTTAGCATATCAGTCATTACGTAAGCCGTTTGTTCATCAATTACCACTTTAATCCTTGGTTTACGTTCGTAAATAACGTTACCATTTTTGTCTTCGATTCTTAACAGATAGATCGGTTCGGTCCAGATGCCGTGATTGACAAAAACTGAATAAGCACCCACCATATCATATACAGAGGCCTCAAATGAACCTAATGCATTGGAGGGAATGGCTTTCACCGGGCTAGTAATTCCAAGGTTTTTAATCAGAGTTGACACCGCTGTTGGGCCTACCTGCTTCATTACAAACATTGTAGCGTTATTTTGTGAATGAGCAAGAGCCTTTTTTAATGTGATAGGACCCGGAATAGGTTTATATGCTGCCGGTGTATAGGTAGTTCCGTCACCAGCATCGATACTTACAGGTAGGTTGTCAACCATATAACAGGGAGAAAAGCCTGCGTTTCCAATTGCAACTGCATAAGTAAATGGCTTTGCTGTAGAGCCAACCTGCCTGGTTCCTACTTTTACCTGATCGTACTTAAAGTGGTTAAAGTTTATACCTCCAACCCAGGCACGCACGTAACCTGTTTGCGGTTCCATAGACATTAATGAATTCCGCAGCAGTAATTTGTAATACTTAATGGAGTCAATTGGCCTCATAATCGTATCAAGCTCCCCTTTCCAGCTAAAGATGCTCATCTTTGCAGGTGTTCTGAAATCCTGAAGTATTTCCTCTTCGGTTTTTCCTTCAGCTTTAAGAGATTGGTAACGGTCAGAACGTCTCATCCCCTGATCGATGAGGCCTTTGGCTTCTTTAAAATTGAAGGGATCACGGCCTTTCCATGAATTGTTAAAACTAACCTGCAAGGTCTTCAAATATTCCTGCTGAGCATCCTCTGCATATTTCTGCATTCGCGAATTGATGGTTGTATAGATCTTGAGCCCATCCCTGTCCAGGTCATAAGGTGTGCCATCGGCTTTATAGATCGAATTTTCTTCAAGGGTCTGCTGAATATCTTTCTTGAGTACTGCCCTGAAATAGGGTGCCGATCCTTCGTTATGATCAGAAGGATTGAATGCCAGTTTTAAAGGGCTTTTCTTCAGAAGTTCTACTTCAGCATCGCTGATGTAATTTGCGTTATGCATGTTTTCCAGAACCGTATTTCTGCGTCTGAGGGCTCTTTCAGGATTACGG
>NZ_DASWXT010000101.1:0-13743 GCF_036405355.1 Daejeonella sp. | reverse complement strand
AAGAAGTTCAGGAGTGAAAGTATTCTCAAAGCAAACATTTACCACATTTCTAATTATTTAAGCTAAAGCATGGACCTTCTCGGCAGATATTATACAAACGATATAGTTTCTACACTATTAATAAATTCTTTAGATACTATTATCGCTACAAGTGTTCTTGATTTAGGCATTGGTAACGCATCTCTCACCAAAGCTGCTTATGAGCGTTGGAATGATGCTATTTTCTATGCCACGGAGATAGAGGAGAATAAAGTTAAACACATAGAAGAAAACTTATCCTTTGTAAGAATCTCGCAACATAACTCTTTAAAATCAAACGTAAAGCAAAGGCTTAAAATTAATATGGGGTCTATTGATGTAGCTGTTTGCAACCCCCCCTATTTGAAAATTGAAAAATGCAGTAACTATAAGAAACTCTTCAAAGACGCAAATATTGAAGAATGCTACAAAATAAGAGAGCTGACCTCTGAGATAATATTTTTCGCGCATAATATGACCTTCCTTAAGGCTAAAGGAGAGTTGGGTATTATTGTTTCTGACAGCCTAATCACTGGTAAGGAATACCGTATTTTCAGAGAAACTATTCTAACTAATTTCGACATAAAGACAGTAATTCAGCTTCCAGACAAGATTTTTCCAAATACTGAAGCACGTACGCATATAATCGTTTTAAGCAAATCAACTTCTGACCGTAAAACATGCAGACTATTGTTAGCTGACTTCAAAGGCGAGTATGAGAAGTGTTTAGTTGTGCAAAAGTCAAAATTAGTTGAACGGATGGATTTCCAATTTTGGGAATATCAACTTATAGAAAAGCAAAATGAGGTTACGTTAGAAGCTCTAGGAGGTCGAGTTTATCGAGGACGTTTTTCTGCTATTGAACTTAGAAAGGGTAGACACCCTTATTTTCATTCCACTAGCTTCAAAAATTACAGTAAATACTGTGAATTCCCTGAAAAAATGCCGGAAGAATATTCAACTTTTACTGCAAAAAAAGGCGATATTCTGATGTGTAGGGTTGGAAAAAGATGTGTAGGTAAATTGGCTATGGTTACTAGTGGAGAAATACTTATAAGCGACTGTATATATAGAATTTCAGTTCCAGAACATTACAGGTTAAAGGTATGGGAGGCTTTAAACTCAGATCTTGGTAAAGCATGGATTGATGCATATGCTCATGGAGTATGCGCGAGGGTGGTAAGTAAATGTGATTTAATGAATTTCCCAATTGCTAAATTATGGAAATAGATATATTCCTTGATCGGTTGAATTGGAAGGAGAACGTACTTAAAGTAATTTTTCTTTAACACATATTTTGTCTCCTTATTTAGAACTAGATCGATTTAGTCATCCTGGTTATATAAATTGGGGTGCTTTATTATTTTTACCCATAGTGTAAGCTGGCTTATTAACTTCCTATCTTTCTACACCCTTCATGAATAGTATCCAATTTTTATGCCGGGTATTTGATTAGGTTACTGAGACGATAAATTCTTCTCAGAGTAACTTTAAGAAAGATGATTTGCTATATTTTTTAGAGGGACTGGAAGAATTAATTCATGGAGTTTACACTCTTAATAAAAAACGAGAGGAAGAAAAGGGGTTACATCAGTATTCTTGTAATCCTAAAGATAGTTTTATTAGGTTGCTAACTACCTATAATGATTTCTCGGGTAAAAAATCTCTTGGAGATAGGTCAAAGTAATCAGCTAACAAATTTATATGACTTAGGTTATATTTTGCTGGGTGTTTTGTACTCTCAACATTGGTGATATAAGTTCTACTTACGCCAATTATATTTCCAATTTCTTCTTGGCTTACCTTCTTCTCATCGCGAAGCTTTCTTACGAAATCAATTACATATTGATCAATTAATGATATTTCTTTCGAGCCTTCCATTTCTTGAACTAATTAATGGAAGAATTGCATTTATTTATGACACACTATTGTGACATAATGTTTTTATTCTTATATTAGTTATTAAATAGAATTAAATGAATTTGATATAATTTATTTTAGCGGACTTCATAATAACTAATTGAAGCATTCGCACTTAGAGTCTCGTCTAGGAAACTGGTAATTTCAAAAGGGAACGAGAGGATAAGTGAAATGCTCACGCCTAGGCGTGGGCTCACTTATTTGTTCCCGGGTATACCAGTACCTCTAGGCAATAGGTGGGTTCCACGCCTTATTTTTGGCATCCGCTTAAAGACTCATAGTAATACCAAACAGCTATGAGTGCAAAAACTAACAAACCATCCAAAACCCCCGAAACCGCCTTTCGTAGTCTTAAATACTTCTGCGCTGTCTATAGCTTTTGCTCCGCTAATGTACAGCTCAACCGTGCACTCAGCACAATCATCAGCGGTAACTATTCAGGTATGACTTATTCAGAAAGAGCAGAGCTGTTCGATTACTTTATGGCTTTGGAAGATCTGATGCCGGCCTTGTATGAATTGCTGGAGCATCTGGATAAGCCGATAGGGGATGAGGGTACGTACAGGGATGAGGTATCGGCGAAGGATATGTATGCCTCGTTTAAGAGGCATCCGGAGTGACCGGGTCCCGGCGTACGCCGGGACCGCCGCAATGAAAGAGGCATTCGCACAATGACAGGTTCCTTATTAGGGCTGTCATCCCGGCGGACGCCGGGACTTAAACAATTAAAATAAACCACATGAAAAAAACGATACAATTCATCGTCCTGGCCGCGCTTTGCTTTTTTTTAAGCAGTGCCGCTCAGGCTCAGACCAAGCCCCTGAAGATCGGGGATCAGGTGCCTGATATTACCATTAACAACATCATTAATTATGAAAGCAGCAGTGCAAAACTTTCTGATTTTAAGGGGAAACTGCTAATCCTGGATTTTTGGGCAACCTGGTGCGGAGCATGCCTCAATGCCATGCCCTTAACTGACAGTTTGCAACATGCTTTTGATGGAAAGGTTCAATTTTTTCCGGTCACCTACCAGACTGAAAAGGAAGTGCGCCCGACCATCCAGAAATTAGAACAAAGTAAAAGCCTCCGGATTTTTACGGCCCTTGAAAATAAGGAACTCAGTCGATTATTCCCCCATACTACACTCCCGCATTATGTATGGATAGGCCCGGATGGAACATTGAAAGCCATCACCGGAACCGAAGCGCTGAATGCCGGAAATATCCGTGCCTTGCTTGCTCAGAATGAAGTGAAAATACGTGAGAAAAAGGATGTCAGAATAGCTTATAATCCTAAAGAACCTCTTTTTGTGAATAATAATGGGGGAGATGGACTTAATATTCGATACCGTACTGTTTTTAGCGGTTATGTAGACGGTCTTCGTTCGGGAACAAGTACTTATAAGACGGATACCGGAAGTACCTTCCGCGTTACTACCCTTAACCAGCCGCTGATTAATCTGTTCAGGTTGGCTTATAGCGATCAGGGCTTTCTGCCTACTAACCGTATTGTTGTATCGGTAACAGACAGTACCCTGATCAATTCCAGAAAGACAGGCGCTGAATACCTCGACTGGCTGAAAGATAGGGGATATTGCTATGAGCTGACTGTTCCGCTTTCCAGGGAGAAGCAGGTATTTGAGATCATACAGGCAGACATACGAAGGTTTTTCCCGCAGTATTCGGCCAATATGGAAAAACAGGATAGCCCCTGCCTGGCTTTGGTCAGAACCTCCCTTACTGATAAATTGAAAAGTAAGGGTGGCAGCTCGTACACAGAATTCAATGCTTTCGGCTGTACTCTTCAGAATTTTCCGCTTCAGCGCCTGATCGATCAGCTGAATGTGCACTATATGCAGGGAATACCTACCCCCATAGTTGATCAAACCGGCTATACCGGATGGGTCGACCTGCGGATCAATGCAGCGCTGAATTCCATTGTTGAATTGAACACTGAACTGGCCAAATATGATCTGCAACTGGTGGAAAAAAGAATTCCTGTCGAAAAACTGGTCATCAGGGATCAAAGGCTGACAGGGTTTTGAACCCTGTCAGCCTTTGGATCAGAGGGTTTTGAACCCTTTATTAAAACATGAACTCAAGGCAGACAGGGTTTTTGAACCCTGTCTGCCTTATTAAATACATGAATATGAAAAAAATTATAGTTTATAGTATTCTCATGCTGATTACCGCACTAAGCTGTGCGGCTCAGATCCGGATCAACGGCAGGGTGCTCTCTGTGGATGGAGAGCCGTTAATAGGAGCAACCATAAAAATTAAGGATCATGCAACAGCAGTCCTCGCCGGCGATGAAGGAAAATTCAGTATTGCTGTAAACAGTTCGGAACCCAGTCTGATTATTTCCTTTATCGGGTACAGAACCCTAGAAAGAAAGCTCATACTACCATTAACGGAAGAACTGATCATCAGGCTTGATAAGGAATCTGGCGCCCTTGATGAAGTACTGATATCTACCGGCTACCAGACTATTCCAAAGGAACGGGCTTCGGGTTCCTTTGTTCAGGTAGATAAGCAGCAAATCAACCGCAGGGTAAGTACAGATGTATTAAGCCGGCTCGAAGATATGGTACCGGGATTGACACTTAACCGGAAAGGAGCCAGTCAGATCAGTATCAGGGGGCAGAGTACGCTTTATTCGAATGCAGAACCGCTCATTGTGATTGATAATTTTCCCTATGAAGGGGATCTGGCAAATATTAACCCGAATGATGTAGAAAGCATTACCATCCTTAAAGATGCAGCGGCCGCTTCGATCTGGGGTGCACGGGCCGGTAATGGGGTTATTGTAATTACTACCAGCAAAGGCAGGTTTCAGCAGCCAGCAAAATTAACCTTCAATTCCAATATAACAGCAGGTGATAAACCGGATCTGTTTTATCAGCCAAGAATCTCATCGGCCGATTTCATTGGGGTCGAGCAAATGCTTTTTAATAAAGGCTATTACCTTTCAGCTGAATCTTCACTAAATAAAACGCCCTTAACACCTGTAGTTGATCTGCTCATCGCCAAACGCGATGGACTCATCTCTGGCGCAGAGGCTGATTCAAGGATCGAGGCTTTGAAGAACATAGATGTTCGCCGGGATATTGATCGTTACATGTACCGTAATTCCCTCAACCAGCAGCATTCATTAAACCTGAGCGGTGGAACGGAGAACCAGACCTTTTTTGTTTCGGCCGGTTATGACCGAAACCTGCAAAACCTGGTGGCCAACAGTTACGGCAGACTTTCACTCAATGGCTCCAATACTTACCGCTTCCTAAAGCAGAAGCTTCAACTGACAACCGGAATTTACTATATCCAAAGCAAACAGGTTTTGAATAATGCCGGCCCGGGCAGTATGATGATGGATCTCGCTAGTCCGGTGTATCCCTATGCCAGGCTGGCCGATGATCAGGGAAATCCATTGTCTGTGATCAGGGATTACAGAGCAGGCTATGTTCAAAATGCAGCAGTGCAGGTGCCCGGCCTGCTGGACTGGACATACAGCCCGATCCGGGAAATCGAACTGGGGGATAATAAGATCAATGGTATTGATTATCGCATTAACGCAAACCTTCAGTACAAACTTCCCGCGGGCTTCGATGCTTCCCTTCTTTACCAATATGGAAAAACCATTGATAACAGCAGGAACCTTCAGGGTATTGATACTTATTATACCCGGAACCTGATCAATTCCCTGACATCGGTAGTCAGCCCTGGAACCCTGGTTCGACCTGTTCCTGTCGCAGGTATTCTGGATTTGAATACGATGAATGCGCAAAGCCATAATCTCAGGGCTCAGCTGAACTATAACAGGGTTTGGAAAGATATGCACCGAATCACGGCTTTAGCCGGTGCTGAAGTTCAGGACAGAAGTATGATCAGCAATTCATCACGTCTGTACGGCTATGATGATCTTCATGCAAGTTCGCTGCCTGTTGATCATATTACACCCTTTACCACATTATTTAATCCAAACCGGACTTCCACCATACCGGCTGCCGGACAAATGAGCGAGCTGACAGACCGCTACCTGTCATGGTATATGAACGGCGCTTATACCCTTAAGAATAAATATACTCTTACAGCCAGCGGCCGTTTTGATAAATCAAATCTTTTTGGAGTACGCACCAATCAGAGGGGAGTACCTTTATGGTCCGCAGGTCTGGCTTATAACCTCAGCGATGAAAGCTTTTACAAGATTTCATATTTGCCTTATCTGAAACTCCGGCTCAGCTATGGGTATAACGGAAACGTAAACCGATCTTTGTCGGCTTATACCACCGCCCGTTATGTCTCCGCTGCTTTTCTTACCCGGATTCCTTATGCATCCGTCAGCAATCCTCCCAATCCGGAACTGCGCTGGGAGCGTATCAAAATGGTCAACGCCGGTATTGATTTTTCATCGGCAGGAAATGTTCTTAGCGGGAGTATTGATTTTTTCAACAAGAAAGGATTTGACCTGATCGGTGAAACACCCTTTCCACCTTCTTCAGGCATTACCCGTTTCAGGGGTAATACGGCTGGCATCCGTGGGAACGGTATCGATATAGCCCTGAACAGCAGAAATATTGATCGTAAATTCAAATGGTACAGCCATGCAGTATTCGGCTTCTCATGTGATGAGGTGACTGATTATCGCTATACCTCATCCGCTATAAATTACGCTCAGAGTTCAGACGGACTTCCCTTTCCCGGAAACCCCATTTATGGCATGTATAGCTATCCCTGGGGTGGATTATCTGCTATGGGCGATCCGCAGGGATATTTAGGCGGAACGATAAGCACAGATTATGCACAGATCATTTCTAAAACTTCTGCACAGGAGCTGGTATTTCATGGACCATCGAGGCCAGCCTATTCGGGTGCCTTAAGAAATACCCTGGAATGGAAGGGCATTAGTTTATCTGCTAATATCAGCTACAGGCTGGGCTATTATTTCAGGAGAGCATCGGTCAATTATACTTCCCTTCTTCGGGGAATCTATAGTCATGGTGATTATGCTTTTCGATGGCAGAAATCCGGAGATGAACAATTCACTTCCATACCTTCAATTCCGGCAGCTGTAAACAGCAATCGCGATCAGCTCTACCTGTATTCCGAAGCATTGGTTGAAAAGGGCGATCACATCCGCCTGCAGGATATCAATTTAAGCTATGAGCTTACCAGAGCGAAGTTTCCGAAACTCCCCTTTTCTAATGCAAAGCTGTATATCTATGCCAATAATCTGGGCTTGATTTGGCAAGCCAATAAGTCCGGATTAGACCCTGATTATCAGTCAGGCCCGCCACCAAGAACCATTGCCGCAGGCCTGATAGTAGACTTTAAATAAATAATTTCAAATGAACCTCGATCTCCCCCCTTTCCTTTGGAGAGGGGCCGGGGGTGAGGCCCTAAACATAATAACCATGAAAACCCTAAACCTATCAAAACTCCTCCTGCTCTTCCTCAGTAGTTTCCTTATATCCTGTGATAAAGAATACCTGGAAAAGATCAATGATAAATCCCTGCTGGTACCATCTGCCATCGCCGATTTCCAGGCTCTGCTGGATGATAATAATAATGTCATGAACCTGAGTCCCTGGATTGGGGAGCTCAGTTCTGATAATTTCTATGCGGCGGATGCAGGATATCTGGCGTGGAATACTGAACTGGAACGATCAGCTTATACCTGGTCCACAAACCCGAATTCCACAGGAAATGTGTCTGACTGGAATAATGCTTACAGGCAGATATTTAATACAAACATCGTGCTGGATGGTCTGCCCGGATTAAAAGGCAGGGCTACGGAAACTGAGATCAAAAATCTGCGTGGCAGCGCCCTGTTTTACCGCGGCTATGCCTTATACAATCTGTCACAGATTTTTGCTGCACCTTATGATGCGGCTATAGCCGACAGTGAGCCAGGTATTCCGGTACGTTTAAGTGCGGATGTTAATCTGCGGCCAGGCAGAGGCACACTTACTGAAACCTATCAGCAGATATTGATAGATATTAAGGAGGCAGCTGAATTACTCCCGGAACAAGTAGCCTATAAAAGCAGACCCTCACAGGCAGCTGCTATTGCACTGCTGGCAAGAATTACTCTCAGCATGCGTAACTATGAGGATGCATTAAAATATGCTGATCAATGCCTTGCAATTCATAATACTCTGATCGATTATAATACACTGAAATTAAGTGCTGCCAGGGCATTTCCGGTACTCTTGCCAAATGGAAATGCAGAGGTGATTTACTACTCAATTATGCCTCCGCTTTCTTTCTTTTCATCTTCCCTGACTTATGTGGATAGCCTTCTTTATAAGAGCTATAGTTCAAATGATCTGCGAAAAAATGCATTCTTCTTAAGCAGGGGAACTAATAAATTTTCCTTCAGGGGTAGTTATACCGGCAGAACTGAATTATTCTCAGGACTTGCAACTGATGAGCTGTATCTGATTCGGGCAGAATGCCTGGCAAGAAAAGGTAATACGCAGGCAGCATTGAGCGATCTCAATACCCTTCTTTCCAAACGATGGAAGAGCGGCACTTATATACCCTTTACGGCTACATCCTCTGATGAAGCTTTAAACCTTGTATTCACTGAACGAAGAAAGGAGCTGCTGATCAGGGGCTTGAGGTGGAGCGATTTGAGAAGACTAAATACTGAATCACGTTTTGCTGTGACACTACAACGGAAAATAAATAGTCAGACCTATAGCCTCCCAGCGCAAGACAAACGGTATGTTTTACTAATCCCGGATGAAGAAGTTACAGCCACAGGCATTGCCCAGAATGCAAGGTGATATTTGAAAATAAACAAGAAACTCCGTTGTCTTGCGGAGTTTCTTTGTTTTAGTAAGATCAAATTTCATCCTGTTTGGTTTTTGCAATCGATTCCAAATCATGGGATATATAGCCCACTTATAGCCCTGAGTACTGCCACAATATTATTAACAGTATCTTAGGCATCATGCCATCGAATAAACCATAATTACCTTTTTTTGCGGCATTGGACTGGGCGGTAAATACAGCCTCTGCCAAAGCACTTACTTACAAAGCCCTGTACGCAGCCGTTGATGGATGAACATTCATAAACCATTAACGTTAAATTTCGTACCCTTCCAATCTCAATAAAGAAAATTAATATTAAATGAATAAGGATTTCCTGAGCGCAGGGATGAAAGAACGGCGGGCCGGGTGTTTTGCCCTTGGCGGTGGGAGCTTCGTTCTTTCTTGAATTTTTGGTGACTTTTGTTTCAAGACAAAAGTTACAAATTGTTGGTTAAAATTAGGTACAATTTGAAAAGCCATCAATTGCTTTTAGCTTGAGCTGTAAGCAACTGATGACTTTTGTGATCTTATTGCAATGTATAAACCCCATTATCCGAAGTAATCACCATTCCACTTGTGCTCTGGTTTGGATCCTGCGGAAAAGTGGCTTTACAAATTTCACTTGAAGGCTCACAGGCATACTGTTCTTCAGTTGCCGGCGTAACAAGGATCCAGCTACCATCACTTAAACGTGCGTACTCCTGATCTAAATTCCTGCTGGCTACTTCCTGTGAACCAAGAGCGAATATCAGACCGACTGCTGCGGCTATTAAGCCAAAATTTACTTTTTTCATGTTTAATTTTTTTAATCCCGCCTTTGCGGGGATATAATTGCCTACTCTGTTATTTAGGTTTTCGGCTTCCCCATTTTTATTGCTTTTTACCATTAAGTATCTAAATGAAATCAATGGTTACTATTCAGAAGTCCTTTCTCATATTCCTCCTTTCTTTAACAGAATAAAACGTTGCATAGAGCGCTAAGGCAAGGAAACATAGGTTAAAAGCTAAATGTGTTTCCCAACTCATGCTTTTTAATATACCTCCACAGCTACAGGGGATGCGGTTGAAAACAGAACTGATTACCAGTGTAATGTAAATACTGAACGAAATTAAAAGTAGGGAGGATAGAATCAGACCATATAACTTTGTACGGGAATAAATTAGCAGACCAGCTGTAAACAGTTCAGAAAAGGGCACAAGCCATACCAGAATCTTTTCAAGCCATGGAGGCATCGGCTGACTTAACATTTCCCCCAGGCTTTTGTCAAAATCAAGCAGTTTACTTAAGCCGGCATAAACCCAAAGGAAAATAAGAAGACCTGAAATAATTGAAACCAACCGGTAATTGTTCATCTGATAGAAATTTAATGCTGTAAAGAAAAAATACTAAAGCATTAAAAAATCAGCCTTTACTCTTACAATTCATTTTTCTTAATCAGTACGTATTTCTGCAATGAACGCGAATACTGGATTTTATGCCCATCTTCCCTGAGTTCGTTTAACCAGATGGTAATGGTTCCTTCCGTGCAATCGAATAACCGCGCAGCCTGTCTTCTGGAAATAAATCTGCCCTTTTCAAGCATTTCCAAAATTCTGATCAAGTTTTGCTGATGGGAACGATAGGAATTCATTTCATTTTTATTTAAGCCTGCCGAGTCGGGGGCACAAAAGCAATGTCATTATTTAAGGATTTCGATCCTGACGGATTCAGGATCTCCTCCATTATTAAAAAAAATGCATTGTCATCCGATATGTATCGGATCTGGCGAAGGCCAGAACCTCCTGCCCACTATAATTTCCCCATTTAAATCAAATCGTAAAGTTTATTTACACCAACATGCCATTCTGCTTGATGAACAGGCTGTAATAAACATTGATGCGAAGGGTGGGGGATAAGCTTGTTATTATTTTGGGGTACCAATTATGAACTATGATCTCAATAGCCGGATAATTCTCCGGGTACCTCGTTTTCCTGTTAATAATGCAAGCCAGACACTTGATGAACTACTGCAGAATCCGGTCTTTAGGGATGCACTTTATTTGGCAAGTGATGCCATGTCGGATGAACTGAAGCGCTGTGATTTCCAGCTAAGCCAGTGCACTGAAAAAATGAAGCTTTCGCTGATGAAATACCATAAACGCATCTGCTACAGGCCGACACCTTTTGGGGCATTTGCTGCCCTGGCTCTTATCAAATTGAAAGAAAGTAAAGATTCCGGAATACTGATAAACCAGCAATCATTTCAAACACTAGTTGTAGAAAAGGATATCCTTAAGACCTCAGTAAATTTTTCAAGTGGAAAATGCTATCGCATAAATCCATTTATATATCCATACGGCACTGATTTCAGAATTCTCAGAAAGATCGAAAATGCTAAGCTAAGCACTTTTAGTATTTCAGAGATCTTTGGCTCTGATGCGATAATAAATCTGTTGTCAGGAAAACAGATCATCAGCCAAAGTTCTCTATTTGAATTACTTCAGAAGAGTGGTGTGGTTATGGATGATTTAGCCTGGTACTTAAACGAATTACTTGAATTGCAAATCATATTACCCCATCAACCCGGAAACAGGAATTTTCCATGTCCATTAATTCCGGAACATAAAATGAAACCTGGCTCTGCTTACGACTCTTATTGCAGCGTTTCAGTCGATGGTACGCTCCCAATGGGCCTGAAGGAACAAGTTCATGATGCATTATTTTGCATTGAAAAGTTGAGCAGTCAGGCCGAACTTGAGACCCTGACAAATTTTAAGAGGCGTTTTAAAAAACTCTTTGACAGGAAAGAAGTCCCCCTCTTACAAGCACTTGATCCTGAACTCGGAATTGATTATGAAGGGTTGTCTATGCCGGTAAGTGAAAAAGGAAAAATACAAGATAGCATCCCCTGGTCGCCACTGCATGAACTACTGCTTGGGAAATGGACTTCGCAAACCGGTACGGCATTCCCACGCATAGAGATCCTTGAAGATGATCTGAAAGCGCTGGATAATTCGCAAAAAAATTATCCTCCCGCTTATTCCATGATGTTTTCAGTGATTGGTGAGCATCTGCAAATTAAGGCAGCAGGAGGGGTCAGCAGTTTGAATATGATCGGGCGTTTTACTGTTATTGATCCGGACATTTTAAAGTTTGGCCGTGCCCTCGCTAAAAAAGAAATGGAAATGAATCCTGATGTATTATTTGCAGAGATTACACATCTCGATAGTGTTAAAAATGCAAGTGTAATTAACAGGGCAGTGTTATATGACTACCAGATTCCTTTTTTTGAAAGTCCGGAGGTGAGCGATGATTATGTGATCAGTCTGAACGATCTGTACCTAACATTGGTAGATGATGGTCTCCAATTATGGTCAGTACGGCTTAAAAAGCGGATCATACCTCGATTTAGCTGTGCATACAATTACCAGAACAGTCCGCTTCCTGTCTTTCGGTTTCTGTGCGATTTACAGCATGAAGGATTCATCCCGAATCTGAATTTCAGTATGGCTGATTTGTTTCCGGGTTTGCCTGCTTACCCCAGAGTTATTTATAAAGGATTAATCCTTGAAGCGGCCTCATGGCACCTGAATGCAAAGAATCTTTCAGGAATGAAGCATTTAGATCAGCCAGGCCAATTCGCTGCATTCAATTCGTATGCAATGCAAATTGGCCTTCCTGATGAAATTTGTTATGAAGTTCATGATCATTTGCTTCATTTAAAGCTGTCAAGCAGCATGGATGTAAGCTTACTGCTAAATACAATTCCCTCGTCGGGAAGGATCGTTTTTAGGGAATATGATAACAGACTGGAGACTTTGGTTAAAGACAAACAGGGGAATTCCTATACCCATGAGTGTATTGCCTTTATAACAAACCTGGAAAAGTCCTATTCTGCTTTTCCGGAACCACTTTTTCCGGATTCTGCTTATAAAGACAAACTTTTCCCTTTCGACGAATGGCTCTATATTAAGCTGTATTTGCATCCCTCCGGATATGAGGATCTTTTGCTGAATTACATCCAGCCATTTATTTCCGAAAATACAAGGAAAGGGAATATCTCTACCTGGTTTTTCATCAGTTATCTGGATGAAGAATCCCATTTAAGGCTTCGCCTGAAACAAATGCCGGGGAGGGAGGCAAAGCTTTTGAAATCTTATAGAAAACTAGAAAATATCCTCAGGTATTTACCCAACCTGAAAAAACTTGACTTGTCCACCTACATCAGGGAACAGGAAAGATACAACCCCATAGGTATTGAACCAGCTGAGGACCTGTTTGGTTTAAGCAGTGAAATAGTTTTATCAGGCCTTGACCTGCCTTTTATGGATGATCCGAAAAGGGAAAGGTTGTTTCAGGCCATAAGGCACTTATTAATGGTTTTTAAGGGCCTAAAGTTTGATTTATCGTTGGTGCATAGACTTTCAATGAACTTCAGCAGGCACTTAACTAAAAATCAAACAATTGAATTCGATTTAGAATTCAGGGAAGATCAAAGAGACTTAAGGTCTTTCCTGAAGGATAATAGTGAAATGAGAGAGCTTGAGAAGCAGTATGTGAACAAAATAGGTATGGTGACACACACGCTAAGCATAAATGAACAGATTCAGGTGATAACTGACCTCAATCACATGCACCTTAACCGGCATTATCTGCACGATCAGCAATTCTTTGAAGCTAAAAGCTATTATTTCCTCGCCAAAATTGCCCGATCGATGATTAATTATCAGGGTGTTTGAACTATAAATGACATTCTTTGGTGAATTAAATGATGGGGGCTGGTAAAGTATTTTTCTTCGATCACCTTTGGACAATCTCATTATATAACGGCGTTTTTTTGAACACATTAATATGTAGGAGGTTCTCGCTTTCGTGGCTGTTGCACAACTCGGTTTCTAACCTCTGAAACTTCCGATTTAAACTGTAAGATGGGTCAGAATTTTTCTTAATATATTGATTAAATCTGCGTTTTTGCGTATTTTAGCCTATGCAGGGAAAGAAAATCAAACA
>NZ_DASWXT010000100.1:0-56092 GCF_036405355.1 Daejeonella sp. | reverse complement strand
CATGGGTGCAAATGCAGTAGCAGAGATATTTGAATATGTTCAAAAAAAATTCGCGGATGTTCACAATGAATCACCCGAATTATTACAGGATACTGACTGGCTGAAGGAAAATGTGAGTTTTACCGGTGAGGTATTGATGGGACATTTACGCTATGGCACCCATGGAAAAAATAGTATTGAAAGCTGCCATCCTTTTTTACGTCAGAATAACTGGATGACCAGAAACCTTGTTGTAAGCGGCAATTTCAATATGACCAACGTTGATGAATTGCTTGAGCAGTTATTTGAACTTGGGCAGCATCCTAAGGAAAGAACTGATACTGTTACTGTACTCGAAAAGATCGGACACTTTCTCGATACAGAAAATCAGGAGTTGTTTGATAAGTATAAAAACGAAGGTTTTTCTAACGAACAAATAAGTCACCAGATCGCTGAGCATATTGATGTAGCATCAATATTACGTCGCTCTGCAAAGACCTGGGATGGGGGTTATACTATTAGTGGTATTCTGGGACACGGAGACGCTTTTGTGATGCGCGATCCGGTTGGTATTAGACCAGCCTTTTATTATCATGATGATGAAATCGTAATCGTTACTTCTGAACGCCCCGCTATACAAACGGCATTTAATATTCCTCTAGAACAGGTAAAAGAGATTAAGCCCGGCCATGCCCTCATTATTAAAAAGAACGGAAAGGTAACTGAAGAGCAATTCCGTGAACCGGAAGTGCAGAAATCATGTTCCTTCGAGCGTATCTATTTTTCAAGAGGAAGTGATGCTGATATTTATCGTGAAAGAAAACAACTTGGACTGTTCCTTTGTCCGCAGATATTTAATGAGATAAACTATGATCTCAAGAATACAGTTTTTTCTTACATACCTAATACTGCTGAAGTTGCTTTTTATGGGATGGTTGAAGGGGTTCATAAATACCTTAGGGATTATCAAAAGGATATTCTTTTAAATCGGGCTGATAAAATTTCGGATACCGAACTGGAAGAAGTGCTGAACATGTCGGCCAGAATTGAGAAAATTGCAATAAAAGATGTGAAGCTTCGCACCTTTATAACCCAGGATGCCGACCGGCAGGATATGGTAGCACATGTTTATGACACTACCTATGGTCTGATCAACAAAGGGGCTGATAATTTGGTTGTATTAGATGATTCTATTGTCAGAGGAACCACATTAAAGCAAAGTATTCTTAAAATACTGGATAGACTAGGGCCAAAACGAATTATTGTTGTTTCTTCAGCACCTCAGATCAGGTATCCTGATTGTTATGGAATTGATATGTCTAGGATGGGTGAGTTCGTTGCATTTGAGGCTTCCATTTCACTGTTAAGGGAAACCGGCCGGGAAGATATTATTAACAGGGTTTATCAGAACTGTAAAGAATCTGAGAAACTTGGGAATATGCAGACTGAAAATTTTGTTCAGGAAATTTACAGCCAGTTTACTGATCAGGAAATTTCTGACAGGATTGCAAAGATCATCACTCCAAAGGAAATCAAAACAGAAATAAAGGTAATCTACCAAACACTCGACAATCTTCATAAAGCAATTCCAGGCCATCTTGGGGATTGGTACTTCTCTGGTAATTACCCTACACCCGGAGGGAATAAGGTTGTAAATAAGGCCTTTATGAACTGGATGGAAGGGAAGAATCAACGGGCGTACTAAAGAAGTTGAGAATTGAGAATTGAAAGTTGAGAATTGATAAAACTACTTCAGTAGAACTATTTCTTTCAATTGAAATTAAGATTCTTACGTTCACAACCTTCTTTAAAATGGAATTTTAGCTGAACCCGAATTTTGTCTCAATACTGACTACTCAATTCTAATTCAATTATCAATTGTCAACTATCAATTAAACTAAGGAGTGCCCCGTCAATAAGTTATAGATCAATCTTGCTGCAAAGATCAGTATCAGGACTCCTGCAATACGATTTAGTTGGGCAATATTCTTTTCCTTAATCCTGTACCTCAGTTTATTAGCATAATACGCCTTTAACACATCCAGGCTAAATTGAGTGATCAGAATTGACCCAAAGAATGGGACAATTTCAGAAGATTTAATTTCTCCCGAAATCGATATAACGCTGCTGGTTACGCTCAGCCAGTAAAGCAGGATAGCCGGGTTGAATATGCACATCAAAAATCCTTTGATAAAATAACCGGTATTTTTTCTCTTTGAGCTGGTCTGCTCATAATTCACCTTAACTTTCTTGAAAAGATAATAGAGCCCAATTACGAACAGGATAGTACTGCCGGCAATTCCTATTTGAAGTCGGTAGGTGTTTTCAAGTGCGATGAATGATGTGCCGTACAAACTGATGCCAACATAAAAAACATCGCTCAGAACCACACCACCAGCAAGTGAAACACCTGCAGCAAACCCTTTTTCAATACTGGTTTTTATCAGAGCAAAAAATACAGGTCCGGTTAGAAACGAAAGCACAAATCCCAATCCTATTCCTGAAACGATTGATTCTATCATTCCGAATGTATATTCCTAAAAGTTTTTTCGCAAATTAACCTAAAAACAAAGAAATATATAGTAAGAATGATAAAAACATTTAAAACTTAGAGATATGAGAAATTTAATTTATGTTAGATAATTATTTAACATTAGAAACCAGTTATGGATAACAATTCACAAAAAAATTATTCCTCGGCTTTATATACACTGATTACAGTGTTTTTCTTTTGGGGCTTTCTGGCTGCCAGTAATGGGATTTTTATTCCTTTTTGTAAGACACATTTTAGTTTGACGCAATTTGAGTCCCAATTAATTGACTTTACTTTCTATGGAGGTTATTTTATTGGATCCCTTATTTTATTTTATGCATCCAAGATCATTAAAGTTGATATTCTGAATTATCTGGGATATAAGAACAGTATTGCTATCGGGCTTGTTGTATCAGCCGGTGGAGCATTGTTGATGATTCCTGCTGTAGGTTCTGGTTCTTTTGCTTTCATTCTGGCCGCCTTTTTTGTGGTTGCAATTGGCTTTTCACTTCAGCAAACTGCAGCAAACCCTTTTGTGGTTGCTCTTGGTAGTCCGGTTACTGGTGCCAATCGTTTGAATCTGGCCGGAGGTGTTAATAATCTCGGTGGGATATTAGGTCCGATTGCTGTCAGTATTATTCTCTTCGGAACAGCTACAAGTGCTGCACCAAAGGAAGTTGAAATCGAGTCGATCAATATGCTGTACTACATTCTGGCAGGCTTGTTTTTAGCAGTTGCACTTTATTTCTGGATGGCAAAATTACCTAAGGTCACCAGCGATGAAAAGGTTGAATCAAGCGGAAAGACCAATATGCCGTTGTTCGTTATTTTTGTTGCCTTCTTATTGATTTTAGCAGCTGATCCAATCGCCGCTGCAACAGGTGTGGGAATGAATATATTTGTTTATCTCTCACTTTTCATAATGGTAGCTACTTTGCTTTTAGCACTCAGATCTGCCGGGAAAGATAAAACTGGCTGGGGAGCAATGGGTTATCCACAGCTTATTTTAGGGATGATCGCTATTTTTACCTATGTAGGGGTGGAAGTAACAATTCAGAGTAATATGGGAGCTTTACTGGAACTTCCTGAATTCGGTGGACTGACAGGATCTGAAATTGCGCCATTTATTTCACTCTATTGGGGAAGTATGATGATTGGTCGCTGGGCAGGTGCGGTAAGTATATTTAAACTGGAGAAGCGTACAAAGACCATACTCACCATTATTGTTCCTTTTGTTGCCTTTGCAATTATTCTTATTGCAAATCATTTAAACGGGGCTTCTATTGAGCAGTTCCTTATTTACGGGGTATGCATTGTGATTCTGATCGCCGGATTCTTTTACAGTCAGGATAAACCAGCAAAGACCCTGCTTACATTTAGTGTTTTGGGATCTATTGCAATGATCATCGGATTAATGACCGAAGGTCAGGTTGCTATTTATGCGTTTTTAAGTGGCGGACTTTGCTGCTCGATTATGTGGCCATGTATTTTTGCGCTTGCCATTACTGGTTTGGGTAAATATACTTCTCAGGGTTCAGCCTTCCTGATCATGATGATATTGGGTGGAGCAATCATTCCACCTGTACAGGGAATTCTGGCTGATACCAGTGGTATACATTTCTCATATATCGTTCCATTCCTTTGCTTTGTCTATCTGGTTTATTTTGCAATTAAAGTAAGCTCTGAATTGAAAAAGCAAGGTATTGATGTAAATGATCTGGAGGCAGAAGCATCACATTAATGAAAGTTAAACCAAGCTTCGACTTGATTTTTATGGATCTGGCAAGCGACCTGGCCCAACGCTCACATTGCGTGAAGGCCCAGGTTGGTGCTGTTTTAACCAAGGATACACGGATTATCTCAATAGGGTATAACGGACCACCTGCAGGTACTCATAATTGTGACGAAGAATGGCCTGAAACTGGTTGTCCGCGCGATTCAAAGAATAGTTGTTCCCTTGCACTTCATGCCGAAGAGAATGCAATTCTTTATGCTGTAAAGAACGGTTCCACACTCGAAGGTTCAACTCTTTATCTTACCCTTTCTCCATGTATTGCCTGCGCCAGGATCATATTTTCCTCCGGAATTAAAAAGGTTTGGTATAAAGCATCTTATGCTGAATATAAAGGCCTTCCAACAGATGAGGGAGTTGATTTTTTGAACCGGTTTGGTGTAGAGTGCCTCAAGTTCTGAGAAGATTGCAATTCTTTAACAATATCCCTGAGATCCCTTATACTTCTGAGGCTGCAATTTCTTAAATTGCAGCCTTATTCCAGTGAATTTTATCCATGGGTTATAAAAGTCTAGCAGAGTGCGTTTCAGATCTTGAAAAACATGGTCATCTGATCAGAATTAAGGAAGAGGTTGACCCTTTTCTTGAGGCTGCAGCAATTCATCTGCGGGTGTTCGAAAATGAAGGGCCGGCAATCCTGTTCGAAAATATCAAAGGAACTAAGTTCCCGGCTGTATCCAATTTGTTCGGTACGCTGGAGAGGTCAAAATTTATGTTCAGGGATACACTTGAAGCGATAAAAACGCTGGTTGATCTCAAATCTGATCCTTTAAAAGCAGTTAAAAACCCATTAAAATATGCCGGAGCTGGCCTGACCGCATTTTCGGCATTGCCATGGAATAAAGAAATGTTTTCTCCTGTTAAATTCGGTAAAACAACGATCTCGGCATTGCCGCAGATAGTTAACTGGCCGATGGATGGCGGACCGTTCGTAACTATGCCACAGGTTTATACAGAGGATATTGATAAGCCGGGGATTATGAATTCAAACCTTGGCATGTATCGGATTCAGCTAGGAGGAAACGAGTATATCCAGGATCAGGAAATCGGCTTGCATTATCAGTTGCACCGTGGTATTGGAGTACATCAAACTAAGGCAAATGCGAGTGGCAAGGCACTGAAGGTAAGTATATTCATTGGCGGGCCTCCAGCCCATCCTCTGGCTGCTGTGATGCCATTACCAGAAGGTTTGTCGGAGATGACCTTTGCCGGTGCCCTTGGAAACAGAAGATTCAGATATTTTTATGATGAGGAGGGATTCTGTATTTCCTCTGATGCAGATTTTGTGATTACAGGTACAGTAGAGCCAGGTCAGAATAAACCTGAAGGCCCTTTTGGGGATCATCTGGGTTATTACAGTCTGAAGCATCTTTTTCCTTTGATGAAGGTAAGAAATGTATATCATCGTAAAAATGCCATCTGGTCCTTTACTGTTGTTGGAAGGCCTCCCCAGGAAGATACAAGCTTTGGGGCACTGATTCATGAGATTACCGGATCTGCTATTCCAAAGGAAATTCCGGGCCTGCATGAAGTAAATGCAGTTGATGCAGCAGGAGTGCATCCATTACTATTTGCAATCGGCAGTGAGCGTTATACACCATATCTGAAAGAAAAGAAGCCTCAGGAGATCCTGACTATCGCAAATCATATATTGGGCAAAAGTCAGCTAAGCCTTGCAAAATACCTGTTCATTTGCAGTAAAGAGGATGATCCTTCGCTCAAAACCAGCAATATTCAGGGATTTTTTAAGCATATCCTGGAACGGATTGACCTCAGCCGTGACCTGCATTTTTACACCAGAACCACGATTGATACACTTGATTATAGCGGGACTGATATAAACTCCGGGTCGAAAGTTGCCATTGCGGCTGCTGGGGATAAAAAGCGCAATATTTGGACGGAATTGCCTCAGTCTTTTTCCCTTCCGCAACCTTTCACCAACTATAAGATGGTAATGCCCGGGGTACTGGCTATTGAATCACCTGGCTTTGAGAGCTATCAGCAGACCGAGCATGAAATTGAGATTTTGAATGCAGCGCTATCATCCAAAGATCTGGACGGCCTGCCTTTATTTATTTTATGTGATGATGCCGGATTCGTAGCACACACTATAAATAACTTTGTATGGGTTAGCTTTACAAGAAGTAATCCTTCACATGATATTTATGGAATTAATTCCTTCACTGAGCATAAACACTGGGGTTGTAAAGGACCGATGATTATCGATGCCAGGCTTAAAAAGCACCATGCTCCTGAACTTATTAAGGACAAAAAGGTGGAAGAAAGAGTAAACAAACTTGGAGAAAAGGGTGGTTCGCTTTATGGAATTATTTAGAACAATATTCTGAACTCAGATCTCATTGTCCTTGAAAATCCGGATTACTTTCACAAAACGGCCCTGATAATACCGGTTTAATGGTGTTTTGGTAACGCTATAGGCCTTTCCTGAGGTGGAATGAATAAATTCATGGCTCTCCCCTTTATCAGAAGTAATGATTCCCATATGGCCAACAACGCGTTTGGTGCTGTCTGTACCTGTGAATAAAATAATATCCCCCCGTTTTGCTTCTTTTAGATTTATTTCTTTTTCTATATGAGTAAATTCCCTGGATGATCTTGGTACTGATATCCCAAAATGATTAAAAACATAGCTTATAAAACCGGAACAGTCAAAACCTATATGTGGATCGGTTGAGCCATATTTGTATGGAATGCCCTGCAATGTTTCTGCAAAACCAACCAGCTCATCTGCTCTGGTTCTTTTAGTATGAATAACTTCTGAAGCCAGTGTGTCCGTATCAGATTCAATTATTTCTTCTGGTTTATTTACAGCTATATCACTGGTTGGTACTGCCTTAATTTTAGAAGACGGAACGTAGTGATTTCCTGATGGAATATCACAAGCGGATAACAATAAAAATAGTAAAACGTTTAAAATCATTAACTTCATGAATTAATCCAAGCAAAAACCTGTCCATTCTCTGTTTCCTTTTCCCGATTTTCTATCCACTAAATCTTTCTTTCAGCTTCTCCGCAATCTCAAAACTCCTTTTGATACGGGTTTCGATCGATTTCGCTTGTCTGATATAGTAGATATAACCCCGCTTTCCACCATCTTTGAGCGCTAAAAATGCCTGGTAAGCGAATTCGTCCTGAGCCAGAACTTCACTGAATTCTTCTGGAAGATCCAGCCCATTGCCAGGGTCAGAACGTATTGACATATTAAACGCCGGACCAATTAAAAGATTATTCTCTCTGATCAGTTTCAGGCTTGCAATTACCACATAACGGCCATGCCGGGGAACCAGTGCACAGGGGAACTCAGGTTTATCACCGATTCTGCATAAAATGCGAACTGGGCCCTTGCCACTGATAAACTGTTCGGAAACCTCGTCAGGAATGATAATGACATGGTGTACCATAGGTCCGTCAACATGTTCTAAATGAGCAAAAAAAGAAACAACAGGGGATGGTGGCCTAATCATGCAGCTAATTTATCAATTTAATTACATTGGACATAAATGAACTAAAAGCTTAGATAATACTTTCAGCCTCTGTACAAAAAAGTTATCTTTGCCCATGCAAGAAAAAATCATCATTCTTGACTTCGGGTCGCAATACACACAGCTTATTGCCCGGAGAGTCAGAGAGCTAAACGTATACTGCGAGATACACCCATTCAATCATCTTCCGGAATTTGACACTTCAGTTAAGGGTGTTATTCTTTCGGGTAGTCCGTATTCTGTAAGGCAGGCTGATGCGCCGCAGATCAATTATCAGAATTTGCAGGAAAAATTTCCGATTCTTGGAGTATGTTATGGTGCTCAATATATAGCACAAACATCGGGTGGTGAAGTAAAGGCCTCCTCAACACGTGAATATGGAAGAGCATGTCTCGATTATATCGATCATACTCATCCGCTGTTTAAAAATATTTCCAAGGGTTCTCAAACCTGGATGTCTCATGCCGATACCATTGCTTCGATTCCTGATAATTTTGAAATTATCGCGAGCACTGATTCAGTTAAGGTAGCGGCTTATCATATCAAAAATACCAATGTTTACGGGATTCAATTCCACCCGGAAGTAACTCATAGTACCGACGGGAAGCAGCTTCTT
Source organism: Daejeonella sp. (assembly GCF_036405355.1). GTDB lineage: Bacteria > Bacteroidota > Bacteroidia > Sphingobacteriales > Sphingobacteriaceae > Daejeonella. The sequence continues at coordinate 47,669 of NZ_DASWXT010000100.1, read as the reverse complement.
GAAAATTTTCTGGTAGATATTTGTGGTTGTAGCCAGGACTGGACCCCGGATGCATTCATAGAAACTACAATTGCTTCATTAAAAGAGAAAATAGGTGATGATAAAGTGATTTTAGGCCTTTCCGGTGGAGTTGATTCATCTGTTGCCGCCGTTTTACTTCATCAGGCGATTGGAAAAAATCTGCATTGCATATTTGTTGATAATGGTTTGTTACGTAAAGATGAATTTGATCAGGTACTGGATTCATATCAGCATATGGGTCTGAATGTACGCGGTGTAAGAGCCGGGGATCGATTCCTGAGCCAGCTCGCCGGCATCAAAGACCCTGAAGCTAAAAGAAAGACCATTGGTCGTGTTTTCATTGAGGTATTTGATGATGCTGCTCATGAAGTGCAGGATGTAAAATGGCTCGGACAGGGTACAATTTATCCTGATGTGATTGAATCGGTGTCTGTAAAGGGGCCTTCCGCAACCATTAAGTCCCATCATAATGTAGGCGGTTTACCTGATTTCATGAAGCTTAAGGTAGTTGAACCATTAAATACCTTATTTAAAGATGAAGTGAGGAGAGTAGGTAAAACCTTAGGAATGGACGCAACTCTTTTGGGCAGGCATCCTTTCCCCGGACCGGGTCTTGCGATTCGTATTCTTGATGATATCACCCCAGAAAAAGTGGAAATTCTTCAGGAAGCTGATGCCATTTATATCAGCAATTTAAAATCTTCTGGCTGGTATGATAAGGTGTGGCAGGCTGGTGCAATCTTTTTGCCGGTACAATCAGTTGGTGTGATGGGTGATGAGCGTACATACGAGCATGTAATCTGTTTGAGGGCAGTAAGTTCTGTGGATGGTATGACTGCCGATTGGAGCCATTTACCTTATGATCTTCTGGCTAAAATTTCGAATGAAATAATTAATAACGTAAAAGGAATTAACAGAGTTGTGTATGATATTAGTTCCAAACCACCCGCAACGATTGAGTGGGAATAGTTATCTTATCGTAATATGCATGCTGATTTTTCTTTCAGCATGCTCAAAAAAAGTTATTCCCACAAAACCGGCTGAAAAACCTGTACCGGTCGAAATAATTACGCCAAAGGTTGAAGAGCCAGTCAAAAAGAATATTGATCACTCAATTGTACTTCTGCTGCCTTTTCAGCTGAATACGCTTAATCTTAAAACATCCCGTAAAAGTGACCTGAGTAAGGCTGATCTGGCAATAGATTTTTATCAGGGTTTTAAGCTCGGACTTGATTCGCTCAGCGCCGGAGGACATAATTACAATCTGCAGGTATTTGATACCCGGAATCAGGAGACTCAAATAGTAAACCTTGCGATGTCCGGATCTGTCAAAAACCAGGATCTGATCGTTGGGCCCGTATTCCCGGATGGCATCAAGACATTTTCGGAATTTTCGGAACTGGGTAAAGCCCTTCAGGTTTCGCCCCTTGCGGCATCAATGCCTTCAGAATTTAATGACCCTGATCTCGTAAGCATTAATAATTCGATTGATCAGCATGGAAGGAAAATTGCCGAATTTATCAGCAGCCAGTATAAACCTGAACTGGTTCAGCTCATTTTGATCAATACCCAAAGAACTGAGGACGCGCGGTTTTCGAATTACATCAAGAGATCACTTATCGAATTATCTGGTTCTCAATTTCGTATAATAGAACGCCCTAATGCGATTGGAATTGAAGGGTATCTGAGCACCACTAAAAACAACCTGATTATAATTACTTCATCCGAGAGGGTATTTTTACTGCCTGCCATTGACAAACTATATAAATTAAGAAATCAGAAATATAGGATTGAGCTTTTTGGACATCCGAACTGGATAAAGGCCAGGTATCTTAGCCCTGAGAAGATGCAGGCATTGAATACCCGTATTACTGCGTCCTATTTAGTGAATTATAAGGCTCAGAATGTGAAAAACTTTGTTGCCAGATACCGTGATGAATTTGGATTGGAACCATCAGAATATTCCTTTAAAGGATTTGATACTGCATATTATTTTGGTTCCTTGATCGAAAAGTATGACAAGCAGTATGCAGATTATCTGGTTAAGGAGATTTATACAGGACTCCATAATGAGTTTCATTTTGTGAAAGACCCTAAATATGGTTACAGGAATACTGGTTTAATGCTTTTAAGATATCAGAATTTTGAATTACAGCCTGTAAAATGAGAGCAGAGCAGCAATTAAGGACTTTTATGCGGGTTTTTGAGAAATTTCCGGCAGATAAACCTCTTGCCAAATTTCTTCCTGAATTCTTTAAAAGGAATAAACAAATGGGCTCCAATGATCGTCGTTCAGCTTCGAGGTTATTATACAATTATTTCAGACTTGGAAGGGCTGTAGCTGACAAGTCGGTAGAACAGCGTTTATTTCTTGCGGAGTTTCTTTGCACATCAGTTGATAACCCTTTTCTGCATCATTTTCGTCCCGATTTGAATGAGAAGATATATCTCTCATCTGATGAGAAGATAAACTATGCTTCATTAAATGAAGGATTGGCTATGGAAGAAGTATTTCCATTTACAGAACATTTGTCTGATGGAATTGATAAGGAGGCCTTTCTGCGTTCATTTTTTGTTCAACCCGATCTCTTTATCAGAATACATCCAAAGGCTGTTTCCTGGGTGCTAAAAACACTTGAGGAGAGTAATGTTGACTTCAGTTTGATTGCTGAGCACACGGTAGCTCTGCCAAATGGAACGAATCTGAATACCCTGTTTCCTGATAATAGCTTTCCGGTGAAGCCATATGAAGTACAGGATTTGTCTTCTCAAAAAACAGCAGTTTATTTCAAACCTAACCGGTATGAGCATTGGTGGGATGCCTGTGCAGCTTCGGGAGGCAAGTCTTTATTATTGTTTTCAGAGCAGCCCGATATTAAACTTCTGGTTTCTGATATTCGTGAGAGTGTTTTAGATAATCTGGATGAGCGTTTTATTGCTGCAGGGCTCAGGACCTATCAAAAGAAACTGATCGATCTGACAAAGAATGCAGACCCTGAAATTCATCATTATGAATTTGACGGAATCATTCTGGATGCACCATGCACAGGCTCAGGAACCTGGGGCAGAACTCCTGAAATGATCAGTCAGTTTGAGGAGTATAAGATCCGGGGTTTTCAGAATCTTCAAATGACTATCGCCGCTAATGTAATCAGGTACCTGAAGCAGGGGAAGCCGCTGATTTATATTACTTGTTCAGTTTTCAGAGAGGAGAATGAAGAAATAATTATCTGGCTTCAAAAAAATCATGGGATGCAGCTTGAGGGCTTTGAGCTAATTAAAGGTTACGAGAACAAAGCAGATACAATGTTTGTTGCACGATTAATCAAAAATTAAATCAGATCTTAAAATTAAAACAGCTTAAAGACCGGTATTATTTCTGAAAAGCTTGATCGCAATAGCCAAAAGAATTATCCCGAATGCTTTACGCATGATATTCAATCCGGTTTTACCAAGAAGTTTTTCGAGATAAATCGTGTTTTTCAGAACGATGTAAACAAAACAAATATTCAGAATTATACCCACGATTATATTTTGAGTTGCATATTCAGATTTTAGTGATAGGAGAGTTGTCAGTGTTCCTGAACCTGCAATCAATGGAAATGCCAGAGGGACGATTGATGCACTTTCAGGTACATCTTCATCTTCCCTGAAAAAATTGATTCCTAAAATCATTTCCATCGCAATAATAAAAATGACCACAGAACCTGCTATAGCAAATGAAGAAATATCAAGGCCAATAATTTTCAGCATTTCATCTCCGACAAAAAGGAATAATATCATAATCAGTAGAGCCACAATAGAAGCCTTTTCCGACTGAATATGGCCAACCTTATTTCTTAGTGAGATCACAACCGGAATGGAGCCGAGAATATCTATGATCGCAAATAAGATCATAGTTACTGAGAGAATCTGCTTGTAGTTGAAATTTTCCATCGCTGTAATTTGCTGGTACTGGTTATTTAAAAATAGGTATAAAGCAAAAAGGTTTCAGAAAATTCCGAAACCTTTTTACTATTCAGTTGATTTGATTATTCTTTGTCTTTTTCAACAATTTTTCCATCCCTTAACTCACGAACTTTACTGTGTTTTTTGCCATATATGAAATAAATGATTACACCCAACCCCATCCAAATAAATAAGCGGATCCAGCTTTCTGTAGGTAAAGAATACATCAGATAAAGACATACAAGGATACCCATTACCGGTACAAAGGGTACAAATGGAGTTTTGAAGGGGCGAACTGCATCGGGTAATGATTTACGCAATACCATAATTCCTATACATACCAGTGTGAAGGCGAATAATGTACCTATACTTACCATATGTCCAAGGTCAGAAACCGGAACAAGACCTGCAAAAAGACTCACAAAAACAAGGAAGAATAAATTAGTCTTCCATGGAGTCCGGAATTTAGGATGAACTGCAGCAAAGAACTTTGGCAGCAGGCCGTCTTTAGCCATAGTATAAAATACCCTGGATTGCCCCATCAGCATTACCAATATAACGGAGGTATAACCGGCCAGAATCGCAATAATTAACGCATCCTGCAGGAAAGTGTATCCTGTCATTGCAAAAGCTGTAGCAGCTGGTTTTGCATCACCTGCGAAGTCTTTGTAATTGACAAGTCCTGTCATAACATGGGCAAACAGGACATAGAGTATAGTACAAACAATTAGTGAACCCAGAATTCCAATAGGCATTCCTTTTTGCGGATTTTTTGCCTCCTGTGCTGCTGTTGAAACTGCGTCGAATCCAATAAAGGCGAAAAATACTACGGCTGCCCCGGTTGAAATACCCGTCCATCCGAAATTTTCAAATTTACCTGTGTTTTCAGGGATATAAGGGACATAATTTTCAGGATTGATATGACTCCAGCCTAAAGTAATGAACATTAATACCACTGCAACTTTAAGAATAACAAGCACATTGTTCATTGTTGCTGATTCCTGAGTTCCTCTGATTAAAACCAGTGATAATACGCATACAATAAAAATTGCCGGAAGATTGATCAGTCCTCCTTCAATAACAGTTCCATCTCCGAGTTTCATTGTTTCCCATGGTGATACGATGAATTCATGTGGTAGATTGATATTGTATTTATGCAGCAATTCAAGCAGGTATCTCGACCAGCTTACGGCAACGGTAGCAGCACCTAAGGCATATTCCAGAACAAGGTCCCATCCAATGATCCAGGCCATAAATTCACCCATTGTTGCGTAAGAATAGGTATAAGCGCTACCTGCAACTGGTATCATAGAAGCAAACTCAGCATAGCATAAACCCGCAAATGCACAGGCAAATGCTGCAAGAGCAAATGAAATGGTTACTGCCGGTCCTGCATTCTCTGCCGCAGCTATTCCTGTTAATGAAAATAGGCCGGCACCAATAATTGCGCCAATTCCAAGCGCAATCAGGTTAACACTACTTAGTGAACGTTTTAATGTGCCTGCACCCGTTTCATTGGATTCGAACATTAACTGTTCAATGGATTTTTTGTGGAACATATGAATTGGTTTAGTTTATATTTTATATGGCTTGTGGTTTTAGGGATTTCAAACGTAATTAATTTAATCGGAATTATGAAACCTGTATATGAATGGCTGAATGTACTCAGAATCATTTATATACAGGTTTAACCAATCTTATTAAACCAAAAAAGCAGAAGAAATTTAATAAAACTCCTTCTGCTTTTTTTTGTTTTTTTAATTATCTGCTGATTGTATCAGTTTTGTTAATTAAAGTGTCCGTAACAGTATTACCTGACTGGTCAACAATATTGATGATCTTCATTTCTTTTCTGACCTCAACCTTAACCTGATGTGAAGTGCCGGCTGAAATATGCGGGGCAATGATCAGTGAAACAATTGACATCAGTTTAATCAGAATGTTCATTGAGGGACCGGATGTATCCTTGAAAGGATCTCCAACTGTATCACCGGTAACAGAGGCTTTATGCGGTTCCGATTTTTTGTAATACATCTCACCATTAATTTCAACACCTGCTTCGAATGATTTCTTTGCGTTATCCCATGCACCACCTGCATTCGATTGGAACATACCCATCAGAACACCTGAAACAGTAACACCTGCCAGTAATCCACCTAACACTTCTGGTCCGAAAGTAAAACCAATGATGATTGGAACAATCAAAGCAATAGCTCCCGGAAGCATCATCTCACGAATTGATGCTTTAGTGGATATGGCCACGCATTTTTCATATTCTGGCTTTGCTTTGTACTCCATAATTCCCGGAATCTCACGGAACTGTCTTCTAACTTCGTTTACCATATCCATAGCGGCTCTACCCACAGCTGAGATACAAAGTGCTGAGAAGATAAATGGAATCATACCTCCAACAAATAAACCTGCAAGAACGTCTGCTTTGTATATATCAATATGATCGATACCTGCAACCCCAACGAATGCGGCAAATAGAGCAAGTGAGGTCAGTGCGGCTGATGCAATTGCAAAACCTTTACCTGTAGCTGCAGTTGTATTACCAACAGCATCCAGATTATCGGTGCGCTCTCTAACTTCCGGTGGCAGACCGCTCATCTCAGCAATACCACCCGCATTATCAGCAATCGGTCCGAATGCATCAATTGATAATTGCATTGCTGTAGTAGCCATCATTCCTGCTGCTGCAATTGCAACACCATAGAAACCTGCAAAGTAGAAAGAGCCATAAATACCTCCGGCAAGTACCAGAATTGGCAATACTGTTGATTCCATTCCTACAGATAGTCCTGCAATAATGTTAGTAGCATGACCAGTTGACGACTGACGAATGATACTCAATACAGGGCGCTTACCCATTGCAGTATAATACTCAGTGATTAAGCTCATCAAGGTTCCTACGACCAATCCTACAATGATTGCGTAAAAAACATCCATTTTACTGAATTCGAAACCACGGATAATCATATTCTCAGGAAGCATCCAGTTCACTGCAAAAAAGGAAACAATCGCAGTTAAGACGATTGATGACCAGTTACCCATATTGAGCGCATTTTGAACACTGTCGGTTTCTTTGCTGATTTTCACAAACGCAGTTGCTACAATTGATAAAATAAGTCCGAGACCGGCAATGAGCATAGGTAATAGGATAGGAGCAATTCCACCAAAATTATCAACTGAGGTAATTTCACGGCCCAGGATCATTGTTGCAAGAATAGTGGCAACATAAGATCCGAAAAGATCGGCACCCATACCTGCTACGTCACCTACGTTATCACCTACGTTATCGGCAATGGTAGCCGGGTTACGTACGTCATCTTCAGGAATACCTGCTTCAACTTTACCTACAAGGTCAGCACCAACATCAGCAGCTTTGGTATATATACCACCACCAACACGGGCGAAAAGTGCAATTGACTCAGCACCCAGCGAAAAGCCGGCTAAAACCTCAAGTGCTTTTTCCATTTCCTTGCCGTTAACACTTGCTCCGGTGTTAATTACATATATCTGATAAAATACAATGAATAAACTTCCTAATCCAAGTACAGCAAGTCCGGCAACACCAATACCCATTACACTTCCACCTGTAAATGAAACCTTTAAAGCGCTTGCCAGACTAGTTCTGGCTGCTTGTGTGGTTCGAACGTTTGCTTTAGTTGCAATATTCATTCCGATGTATCCTGCAAGAGCAGATGTAAATGCACCTATGATGAATGAAATAGAGATAACCCAACTTGATGTTTCAACCAGGGTGCCTGAATAAGCTAATAAGATGGCTGCAATTGCAGAGAAATATCCTAACACTTTCCATTCGGCTTTCAGAAAGGCCATGGCACCATCTGCAATATATCCTGAAAGTCTTTGCATGTTTTCATCTCCGGCATCCTGCTTAGTAACCCATGCCGATTTAATGGCCATTACTATAATACCGAAAACACCCATTGCAGGTATTAAATAAATTAAATTGTTTTGTAAAAACTCCATAGAAATCTCTATTTATTATTGATATTTTTTCTTTTACGAACGGCAAAAATAGCAGGCTTATTCTATTAATCAAATACAGAAATTCATAATGTTATGATATTCAGCAGGATTTATCATTCATTATTTATACAGGTGCTGATTATGAGGTAGTTATGTGTATTATTTATTTATAATTATTATGGTTTTTTTTTGTGTTTTTTTAGAATATTTTCATTTGAGCTAAATTAATTGATTATGAGGTATTTTTTTAGTGTAAGTTTATTCTTAAATCAAAATTCTAATTCGTATGAATGAAGCATTAGAGCAAAATGAAATGAAGCGTGAGCTTGGTCTGCTGGATGCAACCTTATTGGTTGCAGGAAGTATGATCGGATCAGGTATTTTTATTGTAACTGCTGATATAACACGAAATGTGGGTTCTGCGGGATGGCTTATTGTCGTATGGCTGATCACCGGTTTGATGACCTTGATTGCCGCTGTAAGCTATGGGGAGTTAAGTTCTATGTTTCCTAAAGCAGGAGGACAATATGTTTATCTGAAGGAAGCTTATAATCCGCTGGTTGGCTTTTTGTATGGATGGAGTTTTTTTGCAGTGATTCAAACCGGTACTATCGCTGCCGTTGGGGTTGCCTTTTCAAAATTCACTGCCTATCTATGGCCTGCTGTAAGTGAAGATATCGTTTTATTTAATCTTGGCTCTATTACAGTCTCTCCAGCACAAGTATTGGCAATCGGGATTATAATTTTGCTGACTTATATAAATACTAAAGGGGTTAAGGGAGGTAAAATTATTCAGACTTCCTTTACACTGACGAAACTTGTGAGTTTATTTGGTTTGATCATTTTCGGTTTCATCATGCTCAAGCCTGATATTTGGGAAGCTAATTGGGCGAATGCCTGGAGTATGCAAAAATTGAATGTTGACGGAACATTTGAATCGTATACCCTTGTGGCTGCTTTAGGTGCTGTTGCTGCAGCCATGGTGGGCTCTATTTTCAGCAGTGATGCCTGGAATAATATCACCTTTATTGCCGGTGAGGTGAAAAATCCAAAGCGGAATATCGGACTCAGCTTATTTTTGGGTACCCTGATTGTTACTGTTATTTACGTTCTTGCGAATTTGGTTTATATGGCGGTTTTGCCATTACAGGAGATCGCTACAGCTGATAAGGACAGGGTTGCTGTTGCAGCTTCAAGTGTAATATTTGGTAATATAGGTACTGTAATTATTGCATTGATGATCATGGTGTCCACGTTTGGATGTAATAACGGATTAATTCTTGCCGGGGCCAGAGTTTACCATACCATGGCCAACGATGGTCTGTTTTTTAAGAAGACTGCATCACTAAATAAACATGCCGTACCTGAATTCGGTTTGTGGCTGCAATGTCTGGTTGCATCAGCACTTTGTCTGAGCGGCAGGTATGGGGATCTACTGGATATGATCTCTTTTGTAGTGGTCATATTTTATGTTCTGACTATTATTGGCATTTATATTTTAAGGGCAAAACGTCCGGATGCTGAGAGGCCATATAAAGCGTTTGGATATCCCCTCCTTCCCGCTGTCTACATTGTTATGGGAATCTGTTTTTGTACTCTGCTAATTATTTACAAGCCTAATTTTACATGGCCCGGTCTGATCGTAGTATTAACCGGTGTTCCTGTTTATTATATGTGGAAAGCTTTTGATAAGAAAGGGGCATAAATATCTGCTGGCTTAAAATATCTGATTTCAGGATAATAGCACCTGTTTACCGGGCATATGTGATCAATATTCTTAAATCAGATGATTTTGGTCATGTTCCTGATTTTTGATTTTTCGGATATTTGTATCATTCTAAAAATCATTTACTATGGGAAGTTTGAAAGATAAAGTTGCAATTATTACCGGATCAGGATCGGGTATAGGAAGGGCAACAGCAATTTTGTATGCCAGAGAAGGTGCCAAAGTGGTTGTTTCTGATATAAATGAAGAACATGGTAATGCAGTTGTTGCGGAGATCAGTAAAGCAGGGGGGCAGGCATTTTTTATAAAGGCAGATACCAGCAAGGCGGAAGACAACCATAATCTGGTTGAACAGACAGTTGTTAAGTACGGTGCATTACATATTGCAGTTAACAATGCTGGCATTGGCGGGCCACTAAGTACTGTTGCTGATTATCCCATTGATGGCTGGCAAAAGGTGATTGATACAAATCTGTCCGGAGTTTTTTACGGGCTGAAATATCAGATTCCAGCTATGCTGAAGTCGGGTGGAGGTAGTGTAGTCAATATTGCATCAATTCTTGGTGCTGCAGGTACCAAATTTTCACCGGCCTATGTAGCAGCCAAGCATGGTGTTGTTGGTTTAACAAAGGCCGCTGCCCTTGAATATGCAGATCAGAAAATTCGTGTTAATTCAGTTGGGCCGGGTTATATTAAAACACCTATGGTTATGAATGCCTTGGATGAAACCACTCTTAATGTGATAAAAGGGATGCACCCAATTGGCAGATTGGGAGAATCAGAAGAAATCGCAGAGCTTATTCTTTGGTTAGGGTCCGATAAGTCTTCCTTCGTTACGGGGGCATACTATCCAATTGATGGTGGTTATCTGGCACAGTAAATCGATTACGAAAAATATTGAGTTAAGGCAAGCTGAAATTAATGGGTAGTGTATAGGCTACCCTCACTTTTTGCTTGTTTTGAATTCCTGGTTTCCATTCCGGAGATTTTTCAAGAACTCTGATTGCTTCTTCATCACATCCATATCCAATGCCACGAAGGATTTTAATGTTTGAAAGCCTGCCGTTTTTTTCAATAATGAAACTTATCAGAACTTTTCCCTCAATTCCTTTTTCAACTGCAATTCCAGGGTATTTTAAGTTCCTGCTCAGAAATTTGATAAATGCTGAATGACCACCTGGAAATTCAGGATAGTTTTCAATGCCGTCCAAGGTATGGAGTTCCATGTTTTCAGCTGCTGAAGCTGGGTTTCCTATTATGGCAGGACTAGTTTCCTGAATGTCAATTGTGTTTAAATTTAAACTCTCTTCTCCATTACTACTTGTTGTACTGATAACAGCCTCATTCAACTGCTCTTTTGTAGGAATATCAGATTCTGCCTGATTTTCAGGAACTACATTCATTTTTGCATACTGAATACTTTTATGCTGAATAGGTTTAGATGGAGCTTTTGTTATTGGCTTTGTCGCAGGTTTTACCTCTTTAATTCTGGAAAGAAGGTTTACTTCTATGATCTTTATCTGTTCATTATACCCTGCGACCGAATTAGTTTTGGATAACACATGAATGAGCCATGGCGTAATTACCAGAATAGAGAAGAATCCGGCAGCATAAATGAAAGCTTTAACCGTAGTTGCGGCATTGTTCTTTCTCAATTCATAAGCACCATAGGCCTTATTGCGATCTTTGAATACAAGATCCAGCCACTGGTTCTTGTATAAATTTTGAGTGAAACTTATCATCAGCTTTGAGTTTATATCTTATTGATGATAAAATATTGAAGAATCCATAATCAGGACCTTATTTATTGGAGCTGGATTCCTAGGGATTTATGCGAATGGTTAAACTACCTCTGCGACCACAAACGTACTGCCGCCAACAAAGATCAGATCATTCTTTCCGGCAGATTTTTTTGCTGCCTCAAGAGCATCACCTACAGAAGAATAATATTCACCATGCAAATTATAAGCGCTGGCCTCATCCCTCAGCTCAATTGCCGGCTTTGCCCTGGGTAAATCGGGTTGACAAAAGTAATATCTGGCCTTTTCAGGAAGCATTTTCAAAATTCCGGAACTGTCCTTATCACGAAGCATTCCGATAACTATATGAAGGCTGTCAAAAGAGCTCTCTTCAATGTTTTTCAACACTTCTCTGATCCCGTCTTCATTGTGTCCGGTATCACAGATAACTAAAGGAGCTTCCTGCAACATCTGCCAGCGTCCCATTAGTCCTGTTAAAGCCTTTACCTGCCTAAGGGCTTCAATAATATCCTGATCGGATATTCTATAACCCAATTCCCTTAATTGCTTTACAGCGCTTAAAACACCCCCAAGATTTTTTAACTGGTAGGTTCCTGTCAGGTCTAATTCAATGGCAGGAAAGCTGAAACAGGCTGGAATTGTATTTTTTTTCTGACTGATATCTACTTTTAAAAATTCAGGTGAATTTGGTTGAGATTTACTCTTTTTTATTAACCATTCTTCACTTGCAAATATGATTTTCGATTGCTGCTCTGCTGCCTTTTTGATAAAAACATCTGCTACTTCATCCTGTTTCTGACTGATGATTACAGGTACTCCCTTTTTTATGATCCCGGCTTTCTCTCCGGCAATCAGAGGCAGGGTATTACCCAGGATATTCATGTGGTCGAAAGCGATATTACTGATCAGGGAAAGCTCAGGATGGATTACGTTGGTTGAGTCCAGTCTTCCGCCTAATCCTACCTCAATAATTGCAATATCTACTTCATTGACAGCAAAATGGTGGAATGCCATCGCAACAGTAACTTCAAAAAAGGATGGCTCAAGATTTTCTATAAAATCATAATTTTCATTTACAAATCCCAGAACTTCCCGTTCTGAGATCATTTCGCCATTGATACGGATCCGTTCCCTGAAGTCTTTAAGGTGCGGAGAGGTGTATAAACCGGTTGTATAACCGGCTGTTTGAAGGATTGCCGCGAGCATATGTGATGAAGAGCCTTTTCCATTGGTTCCACCAATATGTATTGATTTAAATTTATTCTGTGGTTCAGAAAGATGGCTGCAAAATTTTTCGGTATTGATCAGATCTGCCTTTATTGCATCAGCACCCAGACGCGAAAACATTGGGAGACGGGAATATAAATAGGAAATCACGTCTGCGTAAGAATCAAAGGATTCTTCGGGCTTGGGATTATCAGAGGTATTTTCAGGCATATGCATTGATCAGCCTATATAATAGACTTATTTTACCTTGAAATTGAACATTACCACCCCAATTTGCACCTCAGGTGCTGATTCAAGCTTATTTAATGAAGATCCAATGACCGCCTGGCGGCATTTCTCCCAGATTTCCTTATCAGATAAGGTGGTACCTTTAACTCCGGGAATTGCGTTTACAACAACCCCATTTTTATCTACAAAAATCCGTACAGCTACCCGGCCATATTTCTGTCCGCTATCTTTGGGTGGTGTCAGATTAGTGAATCTCCGGCTCTTAAGATCAAGGCTGTAAGGGCCATTGCCTGAGCCTCCTTCACCATAATCGGGCGACAATGGATCGCCGTTAGTACTTCCCTGATTTCCTGCAACTGTGCCAGTTCCATCGCCTTTACCCAATCCGTCATTTTTTTTGCCTTTGTATAGGGCATTTTGATTAACTACAGGTTTATTTTCTTTCGCAGGAGTAGTGATAGCGGGAGCCTTAGCACTACTCTTTTCCTTTGTTATCACCTCAGGGGCATCTTCATTATCCTGGGTAGCAATTGTTTTGTCTGAAACTTCTGAATTAGATTCGTTTGAAGTGGTATTCTCCATGATAACCTTATCAGGTGAAGTACTGTTAGCATCAGGAGAGGTAGAGGGCTCTTCAACGCTCATGTAATCATCCCCCATGCCGAATTCGGAAGTCCCATAATTCACTATTATTCCTCCAGTACCAGTATCCGGCTCAACACGACTGGCAACAATAAAATAGCTAATCACCAAAAAAGCAAGCATTATACCGGTAGAAATGGCATATGCTTTCGGGTAATTATTTTCTTCCTGTCGGCGGTATTCTATCATTTTTTTGTTTCTGTAGCTAAAACAAGTTTTACCTTCAGTTTATTTGCAATATCCGTCAATTCGATCACATTTTCAATGGCTATTGTACGATCGGCGTATAATATGATGGTTAAGTCAGGAGCTGCCTTTTGATAGACTTCTATGCTTTGCAGCAGATTTGCTGCATCAACCTGTTTTTTTTCAACATAATATTCAAGGTCCTTAGTTATTGAAACATTGATCGTTTTCTGTGGAATGGATTGCCCGGAACTGGATCTTGGTAAAAATAACTTAACCACATTGGGATTGGCTACAGCAGAAGCCAGCAGAAAGAACAGCAACAGGAAGAACATGATGTCGTTCAATGCTGATGTGTGAACCTCAACGTTCCCTCTTTGTCTTTTTCTTAAATTCATTTGCCAGGTTCCTCCAACAAGTCAATAAATTCAATGGCATCAGTCTCCATTTTCAGGATAATCCGGTCTACCATAATATTCAATATATGATACAGCACGTAGGCAATAATACCGATAATCAGTCCGGTGGCCGATGTGATCATTTTAACATAAAGACCACCTGAAATGGTTCCAATCTCAATTATTCCCTTTACAGAGACCTCATGAAAGATGGTAATTACACCAATAATTGTACCAACGAAACCGAGCATTGGTGCAATTCCGGCAATGATACCAAGTATGCTTATATTTTTTTCCAGTTTCGATACCTCGAGTTTACCAACATTTTCGATGGCACCTTCAATATCTTTAATCGGCCTTCCGATACGCAGCAAACCCTTCTCAAGCATTCTTCCTAAGGGGGTGTTGCTGTTTCTGCAAATGGCCAGTGCAGAATCAAGTTTGGCAGATTTAACACTCTGCTTAACCTGTAGCATAAGATTCATTTCATCTTTTGAGGCCTTACGGATGGTTAAATAACGTTCCACAAAAATGACCAGACCCATGAAGGCCAGAAGTGCGAGCGGCAACATTACCCAGCCGCCTTTAAACAGGAGCTCAATGAATCTCAATTCTTCACCGGTTGGCATTGTTTGAATGGTAGAAGCTGCGGTATCAGCTACGGGATTTAAAGTGTCAATTTGCAGTAGTAACATTCTTATTGATTTATTAACGGTTTAACCCTGGCTATCCAGGCATCTTTATTTATCTCTTTTTGAATACGATTAAGCTCAAGGGTAGCCGCCTCTTCCTCAGTAAATGTCCCAAGGCTAATCTTGAGCATCTTTCCGGGTAAATTCTCTACTATCTTTGCTTTAATACCTTTTGAATTCATCTCCTTGATATACGTTTCAGCATCAATTTTTCTAGAGAATGCAGCTACTATTATTTCGTAGCTAATGTCCTGCTTAGCTGCCGGAACTTTTTCCTCAAGTGATGGATCTACCGGTTTCGAATCCAAGTTTGCATTGGTTTCTTCCTGTATCTCTTCCTTTTTGGTCCTGATGCTATCAAGCGGGTCAGAAATACTATCAGTTGATGCTACTGAAGCAGCAGTTGTATCGATAATGGGTTCAATTACCGCCGCAGGTTTAACTTTAGGTGATAGTATATCCTTTACAAAATGATTGAAACTCTTGTCAAAATAGAATAAGGCAAGAAGGGACGCAATAATTGCGAGGATGCTAATCACAAGAATCGGTATAAGCCGGGCTTTAGGTGCTTCTTCAAATAGTTCCTGTTCAGGTTCTTCACTTTCAACCTGGAATTTACTTTCAGCAGGCTCTGCTTCTAAATCTTTTTTTGGTAGGGATACAACGGTTATATTATGCTCAGGAATTGGTTTTAAACCATAAAATTTATCAGCAATACCAAAACTATCTGAAGGCTTAAAAGTCAGTTGGTCGTTTATTTTGTAAAGGCTTCCAAGATGATTAATTTCAACTGCATCAGACCCATTTAATACATTAAGGATAGTTTCGGTGAATTTTTTGATCAGTTCTTCAGATGAAGAAATACTAAGATTTCTCTTCCTGCTGATATATTCACTCAAACCTGAAAAGCTGAAAACATCTTTTTTGAAAGATAAATGATGGGATGGCGGATAAAATAAATTACTATGCTTATCAAATGAACCGGCAACTCTCTCTTTAAAAAAAGTACCTAAACCAGCGACGCTTACTTCATCCTGCTCACCTAACAATTCTGCGATGTAAAGTCCGATCTCCATTGATGGGTAAAGTTAATTTTTAATTTTCATTAGCCAAAAAATGCATCAGAACGCATAATTTAATCCTCCAAGAATATTCATGCCCAGTTTTGGATAATACAGAAATCTTTGATAGGATTGGCCGGTAAGATTATTGGCCCGTATATAAACTCCGAATTTTTGATTCACCTTATATTCTGCACCCGCACTCAGGTCAATAAATCCATTTATACTTTTGGATGTAAATGTTCCCGGGCTTGCGCCATTTATTCTGCCATAAACTTCCTCCTGAAATAAAGCCTCAGCATCAATGATCACTTTCCGGTTTATCTGAAATCTCGCGTTTGACATCAGGCGGAGTTTTGGCTTAAACCATGCTTCCTGCTCTGCAGCAAGAGTATAATCAAATAGTTGAGCCCTGGCAGTCATATTCAGAAATTCTGATGCTTTTACATTTATTTCACCTTCAAGGCCTAGAATTTTACTTTGACCGTTATCGTAAATGGTTTCGAATCTATTTATGAGCGCCGGACTATTTACAAATAATTGAAGATCCTCCATTGTTTTGTACCAGGCCATTATTTTATAACCGAATTCAGCACTGGCATTTCCTTTTACACCGCCATACACATTCATTTTCTCCAGAGAATTTTTTATCGCAATATTCTTATTCAAATAAGGATTTTCAAAGGCAAGCTCTCTCAAACTTGTCTTTAAAACATCACCGTTAATACCTGCAAATATGGTAGCATATCCCTCAATTATTGGAAGTTCAGCAGAGACTGCAGGGAAAATATTGAGCCTCGATTGGGTCCCGAATTCCTGTACAATATTTACTCCAAGATCCAGGTTAAAGCCACTTGCCTTAAGTTTTATGTAGGGATTGGCTCGAAGAATATTGTTTCCTACCTTATATGCAAGGTCTTTTGTAGAGGTCATATCTACTGAAGCGTTTACACCAAGGTTAGATTGTTTTACAGATTTATTCAGGGAGGCTCGTAGCAAAACTGAATTTTCGCGTGCATCATCAATATTACTGAATTGGTAGGCATTGATATTGGCAGAGTAATTGACCGTTGAAGATTCAGAATAGTTGTTTGCTATCTCAGCTTCTGCACCAATTGTACTGAAGCGTTGTTTACTCATATCGGCAGGGATCGAAGAAGCCGGGTCAAAACCATAAAAGTTAGTTGCATTTCTGTCGTAGATCAATCTTCCACTAAGTGAATAGTCATCAGCTATTGATCTTCCAAACAAGCCGAATTCCTGTTTCGAGAATTGCTGCATACTTAGATTGCCTTTCTGTGAAAGGTGTTTAAAAAATGCTCCGCCTTGCAAGGCTTCATCCCTGCCTGTATTGATATAGACCTCACCCAAGGCAGTATTGAAATTTCCCGCACCAACTTTTGCATAGTTATTAACCAAAACAACTACTGGCTCATCTGCCATTTTCTGTGCCTGTAACTCTTTAATATTGGTATTTAAATCAAGTTTTTTATCGATGATATTATAGGTAAGCACCGGTTTAAATGCCGCCACTGTATTCATATCCGGATTCCTTCTGATTTTAACAGCATCAGCAAGGACAGGTTTATACGGCCTGACAACCTCAATTTCTTCAATAAGGGTTCCACCGGCAGGCGGCTGCTGAGCCGGGGGAGTCTGATCTTTTTTATCCTGCGCACTGCTCAGTACCGATAAACTAAATAGGCTTAATAACAGAGTATATTTAAATGTATTTGTATTCATTATTTAGTGCGTTTATTCAGTAAATCCAACTTTTCTGTAGCCAGGGTCAGAATATCATCTTCCTTATTCTCATAATTTTCAATGATACTTTGCAGGGTGCTTTTTGCCTGAAAAATATCCTTCATTGCTACATAATTATCAGCAATCAGGATATAGGTCTTTGCAACCCAATAGTCATGGGATGGCATTTTATTTGTCAGATCAAATGCAGTAGCCAGTGATTTTTTGTATTCGCGTTTCTTATACTGGAGTTCTGCCATGATATATTTCGCCTCAGCACCTGTAACAGTTTGGGTACTATCTACAATGGCTTCTATCTCTTTTATAGCCTGAATAGTATCACCGATTGCCAGATTCGCTTTGCCGGCGTATAAACCTGCTCTGAAAATATCTTCTTCCGATGATTTTTCAGATTCTCGTATGAATTTGACGTATTTAAGAGTTTCATCAGGCAAATTCATGCTCGCATAGGCTTCCATCAGGTGGTTAACTGCGAAATTGTAATTTGACTTGTATTCTGAAGTTAATTCAAGTTTTTTAAGATGCACAATAGCTTCATTATACTTTTTCTGTGCGATGTAAATTTTGGCAATGCTCATCAATGCCCTTTCGGTATAATCGCTTGTCCAGTCGTTCAGGATATATTCATAATCAGGAATAGCTTCATCCGGGCGTTTCAGCCGTACCAGACTTTCAGCCCTAATGAATTTAGCGTGTTTATCATGTACAGCTTTCGGGAATTTATCAAAGTAGGCATTAACCGACTCAAAAGTACCCTGATAATCGCCGTTTAGAAAGCGGTTGTTTGCTGCCTGGAAGGTAATGTTGTCCTGTTCATAAGAACTCAGGTTTCCAATACTTGTGCTGTTTGCGTAATCCAGAAATCCTGCTGCATCTGATCTTTGCAGATAAATGTTCTTAATCGACTCAAGTGCCAGTTTCGCTTCATCAGTGGTTGAGTATTCACTAATAACACGTTTAAAGGTAACCAAGGCAGATTCCTCCTGATCCTGATTCAACTCCACCAGGCCTATTGTGAATAATGCTCTTGGAACATAACTGCTTCGCGGGTATTTTTCTATTAGGGCACTAAGATCAGTTTTGGCAATTTCGTAATCGCCTTTGATAAAATAGGTATATGCAATTTCAAATCCGGCATCATCCGAATAATTGGATTTTGGAAATTGCTGCAATAATGATTGATGAGTAGCAATTTTTAGGTCATTCTGGCCTTGCAGGCCCTGAATCATGCCCCGCTGAAACATCGCATAATCCTCGCTCGAAGTTTTGTAGGAAATGATCCGGTCATAATAACCCAAAGCATCACCGTAATCCTTTAATACAAAATAGGAGTCTGCCAGTCGGAGCACAGCATCATTGATCGTATTGATATCTTTTTCATTCCCCTGAAGAAAGCGCTTGAAGTAAGTAGCAGCTTTTCTATAACTTTCATGTTCAAATGCGGCGTATGCCAGCGCGTAATGAGCAAAATTGTACACATCCGTCTTTTTTGCTGCCGGAAGATTCATGAACTTTTCAAAATTATCAACAGACTCTCCAAATTTCCTGACTTCATACATTGCTTCTGCAAGCCAGTAAGTTGAAAGTGCGTGAATCTCATTATCAACCACATTGGTATTTGAGCGCATAAACATGGAAATCCCGTTTTGAAAGGCCCGTTCGTTATAATATTCAAGTCCACGGAAATAAGTAACTTTCTGATAAACAGAATTGGCCTCCTTGTTCCTGTTCGGAATGCTCTCAAGAATATCGATTGCATCTTTGTAATTTTTGGTGGTGAGCAGGATTTCGCCAAGAAGAATTTTAGCCTCATCCAGTTTATCTGAATAGGAGTATGTTTTAATAAATTGCTGAGTAGCATCTAGTGCAACCTGATGAAAATCAAGCTCATAGGATAGTTTTGCATAATTAAACAGGCCTTCTTCCTGTAATTTTTTATCAAAGCTTAATCTTGAAGCTTTAAAAAAGGCACTTCTGGCACCCTGTTTATTACCGGTCTTTAGAAAAGATTCACCCAGAGCAATCATTCCACTCTGGAAATATTGATCTGTTGTTTCGAGTTTTTCCAGCTCAATAATCGCATTCTTATAGTCTTTTAGTTTAAACCAGGTATAACCAATCTGATAATTATCCTGATTATTCTGGGTTTTGCCCTGATCGTTCTTTTGAAAGCTTCTGTAATAGGCACCTGCATTGGTGTAATCAGACTTCGCAAAAAATGATGCACCTACTATCCGAAAAATTTCTGTTTCGTAAAGTTGTTTCGTAGATTTTAATATGGGAATGGCATAATTAAGCACATCGTCATAACGCTGATCCAGAAAATACATCGCCGAAATATAGTAGGGATAGCTGCTTTCATAAGGCTTTGAACCCTTTAATCTTTCAAACTCAGTTAAAGCAGTTTTGTAATCTTTTTGCAGGTAGCTGATGTAAGCATAATAATAAATAGAAAGCTCATTATAGGTGCTTTTCTCGTTTCTCAGTTCCGCAAATATTGGTTTTGCTTTATCATTGTCTTTGATCTCAAAATAGGAGTAAGCCAGTTTATACCTGTACTCAGAAGATTCTTTTCCTGAAATATTGTTTCCTTCCAGTTTTGTTAACCATTCAATTACTTTAGGATAGTTCTTCTTTGCAAAATAAGATCTCCCTAGATGATAATAAGCAAGCTTTGTATAATTACTAGCGGGGTATTTATCTATAAAGTCAATAAACAGCGATTCTGCGTCGCTATTGTCTAATTCAAGTGCGCATAAGGCAATATAGAACTGAGCATTTTCTTTCAGCAGACTTAAGTCCGGATTGGATTCTGGCCTGGCAGAGCTTGTTTGTTCAAATTGGCCGACACGGCTGAACTGTTGCGATGCTGCGGCGTATTTCCCCTGGTCCAATAATTCTATCCCACCTTTGTAAAACTGATTTATTTCAATCCAGGCGGTATTTTGAGCAAGGAGAGGAGCAGCTAATAATGTAAGGAGGAGAGTGACGATTGCGTATTGTCTGAGCATAAGTAACCAAAATAATTATCGCTAATTTACTCGAAAGGCCTTTAGGCTATTCACATTAGTAATTAACATGTGTTGAAAACAGAGTTATAACGAAAAATAATAACTGATGTTATTATAGACCAAAAAATCTTCAAGATCAGATTAAAAACAATAGAATTATTTGTTTCGCTGGTTTGCCAGCAGATATAATACAGCCATTCGGATAGCTACCCCATTTTCTACCTGGTCGAGTATGATTGACTGTTTACTGTCAGCAACATCGCTGGTGATTTCCACTCCGCGGTTAATCGGTCCGGGATGCATTACGGTAATTTCCTTATCCAGTGAGTTAAGGATTTGTTTATTCAAACCATACATCATCGAGTATTCCCTGAGAGATGGGAAGTATTTTATATCCTGCCGTTCGAGTTGTATACGAAGCATGTTGGCGACATCGCACCAGTTCAGGGCTTTCATAAGATCATGTTCAACCTTTACACCCAGGGTTCCAATATATCTTGGGATCAGAGTGCTCGGGCCGCATACCATTACTTCAGCACCTAATTTTTGAAGGCACAGAATATTTGACAATGCAACTCTTGAATGAAGCACATCACCAATTATTGCTATTTTCTTTCCCCTTACCTCACCATATCGCTCTCTAATTGAAAAGGCGTCCAGAAGTGCTTGAGTTGGATGCTCATGCGCACCATCCCCGGCATTCACGATCTGTGCATCAACATGCTTGCTTAAAAACACCCCAGCACCAGGGTAAGGGTGTCTCATAACAACCATATCAACCTTCATTGACAGAATATTGTTCACGGTGTCGATCAGGGTCTCTCCTTTACTGACAGAGGAGGAGGAAGCAGCGAAATTTACTATATCGGCCGAAAGCCTCTTCTGAGCAAGCTCAAATGAAAGGCGTGTTCGGGTAGAGTTTTCAAAGAAAATATTGGCGATGGTAATATCACGCAGAGAAGGAACCTTTTTTATGGGTCTGTTCAGTACATCCTTAAATGTATCGGCCGTTTCAAATATCAATTCAATATCTCTTGAGGTGAGATCTTTTATCCCCAGCAGGTGTTTAGTGCTTAACGTTTGAATTACTTCTGCCATTATTTTTCTGATAGTAAGATAACTTTGTCCTCATGATCAGTTTCTTTCCAGCTTACGATAACTTTCTGTGAGGCAATGGTGTCAACCTTAATTCCGATATAATCGGCTTCAATTGGCAGGTGTCTTGAAAAACGTCTGTCGACAAGAGTAAGAAGTTCTACTTTTTCCGGTCTTCCAAAGGATTGTAACGCGTCCATCGCTGCCCTTATGGTTCTGCCAGTCCATAATACATCATCGACCAGGATTACCTTTTTACCTTCAATAATAAAATCAATTTCTGTGCTGCTGGGTATCAATAATCCATCTTTGCGACGGAAATCATCCCTGAAAAATGTGATGTCAAGGTTTCCACTTTCAATCCTAACTTTAGGAAGTCTGATTTTTAATTCCTCAACAATACGCTTCGCAAGAAAAATTCCACGCGGTTGAATACCGAGTATGACAGAATTTTCAAAAAGATTGTGATTTTCAATTAACTGATGGCAAAGGCGCTGTATAGTGATCTGGAATTTCGGACCGTCAAGCAAGGTTAGTTTTTGCATCAGTGGTTTAATTTGAGCAAAAATAGGGAAAAAAGATAAAAGCAGAAAGGAATAAGCTAAAAGTTTATGGGTAAGTTTTAGTTGTAAGGAATAAAGTGTGTGGAGATGGAATAATGAATAGGGAATTGAGAGTGGAGACCCGATAGCTATCAGGTGGGAAAATTGATTAAACAAAAAAGCCCCGATTTAAATCGGGGCTTTTAATTTATAGAATTTAGCTTATTCTGCTTTTTCTTCAGAAGCTTCTGCGATTTCAGTACCTGAAGCCGCATCTTCTTCAGTTTTCTTAGCTTTCTTGGCTTTGCTCTCTGCACCTTCCATCTTCTCTTTTAATTGTGCCAATACACCCAGATCACCTAAAGTTGATTTTTCAACTGACTCTTTTACCTTTTTAACGGCAGTAGTAGTTGCTTTAGCTTCTTTCTTTTTAGCGTTGAACTCTTCTTTGCGCTCTTCAGCTTTAGCCTCTTCCCAGATACGGGCATGAGAAACTACAATGCGCTTGGAGTCTTTGTTAAATTCAATGATTCTGAATTCTGCAGTTTCCTCAGCTTTAACTGAACTGCCATCTTCTTTAACCATGTGTTTTGTAGGAGCAAATCCTTCAACACCATATGGCAAAGCGATGATTGCACCTTTATCAGTTACTTTTAACACAGTACCTTCGTGGATAGAATCCAGTGTGAATACAGTTTCAAAAGTTTCCCAAGGATTTTCTTCTAACTGTTTGTGGCCTAAGCTCAGTTTGCGGTTAGCCTCATCAAGTTCTAAAACAACCACATCCAATTCTTCACCTACTTTAGTGAATTCATTAGGGTGATTAACTTTCTTAGACCATGAAAGATCAGAAATATGAATCAATCCGTCGATACCTTCTTCGATTTCAACAAATACCCCAAAATTGGTCATATTCTTAACAACAGCTTTGTGTTTGCTTCCGATAGGGTAGCGTTCACCGATGTTTTTCCATGGATCAGGAGTAAGTTGTTTGATACCAAGGCTCATTTTACGCTCGTTACGATCTAATGTCAATACCTGAGCTTCGACCTCGTCACCAACTTTCAGGAATTCCTGTGGGTTCCGAAGATTTTGAGACCATGACATTTCTGAAACGTGTATCAAACCTTCTACACCCGGAGTGATTTCAAGGAATGCACCGTAATCTGCAACAGTTACGATTCTTCCTTTAACTTTAGATCCGATCTCTAATGCGGTATCTAATGCTTCCCAAGGATGTGGAGTTAATTGTTTTAATCCTAATGCAATACGTTTTTTCTCGTCATCAAAGTCTAAAACAACAACATTGATTTTCTGATCAAGGTTTAATACCTCACGTGGATGCTCTATGCGGCCCCATGAAATATCAGTTATGTGTAATAAACCGTCTACTCCACCAAGGTCAATAAACACACCGAAATCGGTAATGTTTTTAACTGTACCCTCAAGTACTTGTCCTTTTTCCAGTTTCGCAACGATCTCAGTTTTTTGATTTTCTAAATCATCTTCAATCAGCACTTTGTGGGATACTACAACGTTTTTGAATTCATGATTGATTTTAACAACCTTAAATTCCATTGTTTTTCCTACGTAAATATCATAATCACGGATAGGTTTGATGTCAATCTGCGATCCCGGAAGGAAGGCTTCAACACCCATAATGTCCACAATTAATCCACCTTTAGTACGGCTCTTAACAAAACCAGTGATGATCTTGTCCTGATCCAAAGCTTCATTGATTGTTTCCCATGAACGTTGTGTTTTTGCACGTTTACGGGATAATACCAACTGTCCGTTAGCATCTTCCTGTGATTCTACAAATACATCAACTGTGTCACCGATTTTCAAATCAGGTGTATCACGGAATTCAGATAATGACACTAAACCATCAGACTTAAATCCAATGTTTAATACCACATCTTTGTTGTTGATTGATACAACAATTCCCGAGATGATCTCGCCTTTGTTGATCGAGTTGAAAGTTCCGGCATACATTTCTTCAAACTTTTCACGGTCTGCAGCACTATAATTTCCAAAACCTTTGTCATCAGCGTCCCAGTCAAAATCGCCGGAAGGGGTGATGAGTGTTTTTGATTTGATCTCTTCGATCGACACTGAATCAGCTTCTGATTCAATGGTTTCCTTTTGTTTAACCGTAGTGGTTTCTTCGCCCTGGAGTTCCGCTTGTTTAGCAGTCAACTCCTTTTCGGCTTCTAGTTTTTTGGCCATTAATTAATTTATCTCCTTTTTCCGATTATTAAATCGGACTGCAAAGGTAGAAAATAAGATTTTTAATAAAAAACATTTCTATGCTTTATTTTTATTAAGGCTGAGGATATTGGATATTTAAACCTTAAGGATGGCAGGACTCATTAATAATTGCCCTCGAAATCAGGCTTCAAATGAATGAGAACTATTATTCTGTGTTTTTACTGCTTAACAATGGTCTTATATAGGATAAAGCAAATTCCAGCTGCATTTCCTGGTCAATATTTGAATTGTCAAGCACAATTGCATCTGCGGCTTGTATTAATGGGCTTTCCTCCCTTGTGGTATCCTGATGATCGCGGAGGGCAAGATTTGCATATATTTCTTCTAAACTTACTTTTTCTCCCTTAGTAATCAGTTCTTTAAATCGTCGTTCGGCACGAATCTGTGGGTCAGCAGTCATGAAAAATTTCAGTGTGGCATCCGGAAAAACTACTGTGCCTATATCACGGCCATCCATTATTATATTTTTGGATTTACCCATTCTTTGCTGCTGTCTGACCATTGCCGTACGTACAGCTTTGATTGCACTAACCTGGCTCACTTTTTCAGATACAGGCATTTGTCTTATTTCCTCAGAAATATCTTCCTCATTTAAAAAGACAAAAGTTTTTTCATCACGGTATTCAAAGTTAATATGGATATTATCCAGAGCACTTTCTACAGCAAGTGGGTCATTCAGGTCAATTTTATTCCGAAGGAAATAAAGGGTTACTGCACGGTACATAGCACCTGTATCTATGTAGATGAAATGCAGTTTTTTAGCCAGTGCTTTTGCTATTGTACTCTTTCCGCAGGATGAATAACCATCTATGGCTATTACTATGTTTTTGCTCATCCCTGCAAAAATAGAATTTGCTTTCGATTTCCGGATGATATAATTTATGAAATCCATTTCGAGAGTATGCTGTTTATGATTCTGGAATACATAATTTTGAGTATGGAATTTCCGGTAAAGGATCTTTTAAAGGAGATCCGTTTCAAAACATCAAGAAGTGGAGGCAAGGGCGGTCAGAATGTGAATAAAGTTTCCTCAAAAGTGGAGCTCAATCTTGATATCAGCGCATCTTTACTATTTACCGATGAGCAAAAGCAAATTTTATTTCATAAGCTTGCCAACAGGATAAATTCTGAAGGAATATTGCAGATTATTACTGAGGAGGAGAGAAGTCAGTTACTCAATAAGCAGAAAAGTTTGGTAAAACTTCAGCAGTTAATCAAAAATGCCTTATATCAGCCAGCTGTTAGAAAGGCCACAAAACCAAAACGGTCGGCTATTGAAAGCCGGCTCAAGGCTAAACACCTTAATGCTTTGAAAAAAATCAGCAGAAGAGACTTTTTAAAAGATTAAATTAACGTTAGTTCGATATAAATTCTTGCTGGGCTATTCTAGATTGTATAATTTTTCTCTTGTTTAAGAGAGCATGGTCTGTGCTTCTTCGGTCGTGGCTTCTCGTGTTTTGCTGCTGCTTTTGCAGCAGATTTAGTATATCATGAAATTAAATATTGCAAAAAAGCTACAGATGCCACTCTGGTTTATTTCCAATGGCAAATAGTCTTTTTGCAGGGCTGCCTGTCCCAATGGAAAACAGAAATGGGTAAAATAAACCTTGCCGGAGGAGGTAGCTTCCGGCTGTTGTCAATTTGAAATAGAATGCAATTTCCTGCCGGAACTACCCCCGGAGGAAAGGGCTGAACTGTCCGATATCACACAGGTATTGCTTTTCAAAATCAAATTATTATGGCTCAAGGTCCTTATCTGGCCAATTCTTGCCAGATTTTTTATTCTTCCTTTTAACGAACTCTGGTTAAATTATTCTTTATTCAGTCTGTAAAATAGTGCCAGAGAACCGTATTGATGGGGTTTTGCATTACTTTTAATTTCCCTTGATTTGAAAATAAAAGAGAAATCGGCAGTCCATCTGTTCATTGAAAATACAGCACCTGCCTGCTGGCTGAACACCACAGGTTTAATATCAAACACTGCAGGCCCTTTATCATTTATAAACATACCGCCCTGAATTGTTGCATCATAAGCAATATAATGAAGCATGGGTTTTGCGTAGAAAAAAAACTCCTTTCCGAATTTTGTTCTGGAATTATTTGAAATGGTACTTTGTGTGCTTGCTGAACTATGAAGTGGATTTATTGTACCTGTACGGAAAAGTATTCCGGCACCTATTCCGGCAAAAGTATTTCCGGCATTCAGATAGGAGTTAAGGCTGAAATCAGTTTTTCCGGATCTTAACCTATTGATCAGCTTATTAAATTCCATGGTTGAATTGATCCCGAATTCATTGTTAACCTGCCATTGCCAGCCATTAATTTCATAAAAGCCAAATGTATTGTGTAATAGTTCCTGAGCCTCTTTTCCTTTTGCTGAGGGGCCAATTGTTCCAAGCTGAATACTTAGTTTGAGATTATTTTCTGAATTAAAAAGAAAGTTCACAGCCCCACCACCATAAAGGTAAGCTGCAAAAGGCCGGTCAATGAAATCGGGATCCAGAATGCTGCCTGTTTGAGGATTATACATTTTTTGTCCGGCTTCAAGCTCCCAAATGACTTTATTCAGCTTTGGGTTTTTTAATACTGACTGATCCAGTGCGGTTCTGAACTTTAGAAAAAGCCCATTGGTGTAATACCTGTCCTGCCCCTGTGCCAGATAGGAATCATTCTCACTTCTAAAACCAAATTCACTTTTATAGGAACTTTCTTGTGCGCTTGAAATTGCTGCATTGAAAGCAAATAAGATAGTAATTATAAAGAATTTGTGTTTTATTATCATGTTCTCTCTGGATCCGGCACAATTTCAACAAAAGCTACGGATATGCAGGATTCAAACTGCAATTACAGTTTGAATCCTATTATTTATGCAAAGATTATTTATTTGGTGTGATTTTCGGATTTTTCTTTTATAGTCAGGTCGATTGCATCCTTTACTCTATCCTTAAATAAAGCCAGGTCAATAACTTCTTTCATTTCACTGACATAATGAAATTGCATATCCCTGATATAATCTTCTTTGATCTCCAGAATATCTTTTCTGTTTGATTTTGAGAGAATTATTTCCTTGATATTGGCTCTTTTAGCAGCAAGGATCTTTTCCTTGATACCACCAACAGGTAATACCTTGCCCCGAAGTGTGATTTCGCCGGTCATAGCCAGATGAGGTTTAACCTTATGTTGGGTGAATGCAGATGTCAATGCCGTCAGCATTGTAATTCCAGCTGATGGTCCATCTTTTGGGGTAGCACCCGCCGGAACATGTATATGGACATCCCATTGATCAAATACCCGATGATCAATATTGAATTTTCGAGCATTTGCCCGAAGGTATGCCATTGCAATGGTAGCCGATTCTTTCATTACCTCTCCCAGATTTCCTGTGAGTGATAATTTGCCTTTTCCGGGACTCAGACTTACTTCGATAAACAAAATATCACCACCCACCTGGGTCCAGGCCAGACCAGTCACCACACCGGCAACTTCATTGCCTTCATACAAGTCTTTGTCATAGATTGGGGGACCAAGAATAGTTTCCACATCAGTTTTGCTGATTGCAGGGTTATATTCAAGGTCCATTGCAATTTTTGTTGCAATTCCACGTACTAATGAACCTATTTTCTTTTCAAGGCCACGTACTCCGGATTCTCTTGTATAATCTTCGATTACTTTTTCCAGAACCTGATTTTTAAGGCTAATATCTTTCGCTTTTATACCGTGTTGTTCACGCTGTTTTGGTAAGAGATGTTGTTTGGCAATCTCAATTTTTTCTTCAATGGTATACCCGTTCACCTCAATTATCTCCATCCGGTCTAATAATGCCGGTTGAATGGAACTCAGTGAATTTGCCGTTGCGATGAACATTACACTCGACAGGTCATAATCTACTTCTACATAATGGTCATAGAATGCATTATTCTGCTCAGGATCAAGTACTTCAAGAAGTGCTGATGATGGATCTCCACGAAAATCATTTCCGACTTTATCAATTTCATCAAGTACGAATACAGGGTTTGAACTGCCTGCTTTTTTTATGGATTGAATAATACGGCCAGGCATCGCACCAATGTATGTTTTACGATGACCTCTTATTTCGGCTTCATCCCTTATCCCACCAAGAGCCATGCGGACATATTTTCTACCCAAAGCCTTTGCAATCGATTTACCAAGAGAGGTTTTACCCACTCCCGGAGGGCCTACAAGACAAAGGATTGGAGCCTTCATATTGTGTTTTAATTTAAGAACAGCGAGGTATTCAATAATCCGCTGCTTAACTTTATCAAGTCCATAATGATCTTTTTCAAGAATTTTAGAAGCCCGTTTAAGATCAAAATTATCCTTTGTGAAATCATTCCATGGAAGGTCCAGGAGAAGTTCCAGATAATTAATTTGTATTGAGTAATCCGCTGCCGCAGGATTCATTCTGGCCAGTTTTTCAACCTCTTTATTGAAATGGGTTGCCGCTTCTTTACTCCATTTTTTTAATGCAGCACGGTCTCTTAGATTTTCAATCTCCAGATCGGGGGAATTTCCACCCAATTCTTCCTGAATGGTTTTTAACTGCTGATTCAGAAAATAATCGCGCTGCTGCTTGTCGAGGTCAACACGTACTTTCGATTGGATCTGGTTCTTCAGTTCCTGCATCTGCAGTTCCTGGGTTAAATGCTCCAGTACCATTTTTGCACGTTCATGAAGGTTAGCAACTTCCAGCATCTGCTGTTTTGCAGAAACCTCAGCGTTCATATTGGAAGAAATGAAGTTGATCAGGAATGATGAACTTTCAATGTTTTTTATAGCGATACCAGCCTCACTTGGAATATTTGGAGAAAGTTGGATAATCTGCATGGCCATCTCTTTTATAGATGCCATTAGAGCCTTGAATTCTTTGTCGGCCTTAGGGCGGACTTCTTCAAACTTTTGGATACTAGCCTTGATGTATGGATCACTTTGCACTTCTTCATTTAGACGAAAGCGCTGTTTACCCTGAATGATCACAGTAGTGTTTCCATCAGGCATCTGAAGCATTTTGATGATAAGTGCAACAGTGCCAACCTGATTTAATTGTTCGAATTCAGGATCCTCAATGCCCACATCTTTTTGAGATACTACACCAATTATTCTTTCGCCGCGATAAGCATCCTTAATTAGTTTGATAGATTTATCCCTTCCAACCGTAATTGGAATTACAACCCCCGGAAATAATACTGTATTACGTAAAGGCAGAATCGACAAAATGTCGGGTGTCTCTTCATTGTTCATTTCCTCCTCATCCTCCTGTGACATCAGTGGAAAGAACTCGGTATCTTCACTAATTAAAGGCAATGTGCGGTTGAAATCAAAGTTATCGTAGTTACTCATCTATATCTTAATAACGTCATTATGACAGTTGAATTTTATCAGAAGCCGATTAAATCAGCCTGAAAACTAAAAGTGCAAGGTATGTGCCAAATCCCGGTATTCATTAAAATCGGCAGATAAAAAGAAATATACGGACAAATTTTCTGACATATTTTATTTAATTGGCATAGTTTTTTTCTATCAAGAAACTAAATTCGTACATTTAAAATAATAAATGTAAAGGATCGTTATTCCTTCGAATTTAAACTGTCACCAATTAAAATGAGATCATTTTCAGGTTTACTAATTATTCTTTTGTCGGCGAATATTGCTTTCGCTCAGACCGCTTACCACAAAATGGGCCAAAAGGCTTTAATTGACGGGGATTTTAAAGCAGCAGTTTCAAATCTTGAAAAAGCGCTTGCTAAAGACTCTACTGATGTTAATACCCTGTATATGTTAGGGTACTCTTATTATCATTCTGCACGATATAAAGAGTCAGTGAATACGTTTAACAAAGTAATTGCTTTGAAGCCGTCAGATAACAGCGCATATTATTACAGAGGGAAAGCTAGTAATATCATGGCTAATGATACAAAGGGAATTGCAAATGCTGATAGAGAGAAATTACTTCTGTCTTCTATCAAGGATTTTTCTAAAGCAATAGACCTGAATGCTGATGATGTTAAACTATATCAGAACAGGGCAGTGGCTTACCGGGATTACGGTGTGCTTAAGGGACAAAAAATTCCCGGCTTGTACGACAAGAACAAAGCAACGGGTTCTTTCAGGTCCTGCATTTCAGATTTTGAAAAAGTATTGACAATCACCCCCGACCGCAGAGATATTATTACTCAGTTAGAAGACGCAAAGATTTACCTTCAGAATCTGAAATAATATTTATCAGAACATAAAGAAAAACCCGGCCTTGTCCGGGTTTTCTTTTTTTACTGAAAAATTAAGGATATTCGGAAACAGAATATTTTCAGATGCTTAAATCAATAAGAAAGTTCGAAAACCTTCATATAGCCTGCTGGTTACTTAAAGATACCTGTTGGGTTTTGGATCTTCAGGTTCCGGGAATAATAATGATCTTTCCAACACTATTCCTGGCTTTTTTCATCACTTATAAATTCCGAAAAATTGTATCTGAATTATATCATAACCTTGCTGTTTGTTTCTGGATCATGGCTAATACCATATGGATGATCGGTGAGTTTTTTTATGATGATACATTACGTCCCTTTGCAGTAATATTTTTTATTAGTGGGCTCCTTGTATTGACGGTTTATTATGGATTCATCTACAGGAGGTTATCAGCTTTTCAGGATAGCAGGGAGCAGGAGTCCTGATTTTATTTAAACTGCTGATTTTTATTTCAATACAGTTCCACTGATCTTATAAGTGTTCTTACCAAGTAATCTCACGCTTTGATTTTTATTTATCGTGTAAATTGAATCAGGGATATAAATCAGTTCTTCTGAGGATTCATAAAGTTTACTGCGGGTTATGTTTTTTATTTTGAAAAAAACAGCCCGTCCCTGTTGGTCTTTTTTTATTTCGACAGATCTGGTGCGCAGATTCGTATCAATTGCCAAATAGTTGAAACGAACACTATCTCCGCTAATCTTATAACTATCCTTCCAGGCCGGCTTATTTATATCTGAAGCAATGAAAAGAGCAAGTTCATTCACCCAGTCTACAGAAAGATTCTTTTTAATTTCTGACTGGTCATTTTGTCTGACACTTTTATTCACAGTTGATTTTTTGTTTGTCAGACGTTTAACCTCAGATTCAAAAAATCCTTTTATGTCAAAAAATGTTGTTTTCGTTTTCATTTCTTCCTGGTTTGAGCAGGAAGAAATGAAAATAAGGAGTAGAATAGCTAGTTTGCGGTACATTAATAAACCAGTACTTCACCGCTCATTATTTCCGGTGATTGAATATTCATTAATTTCAGTATTGTAGGCGCTATATCCCCCAATTTCCCATCTTTGATATGTTTATAGTCCTCATCAATCAAAATACAAGGAACAAGGTTTGTGGTATGTGCGGTATTTGGAGAGCCATCTTCATTGATCATATAGTCTGCATTGCCATGATCTGCGAGAATAATGAAGGAATAACCGTTTTTTATTCCGCATTTAACAACCTGCTCCAGGCAGCGGTCAACTGTTTCAACTGCTTTCACTACTGCGCTGAATATACCCGTATGTCCAACCATATCAGGATTAGCAAAATTAAGACAAACGAAATCCGGCCAACCACTTTCAAGTTCAGGACAAATTGAGTCTGCAATCTGTGCTGCACTCATCTCAGGTTGAAGATCATACGTTGCAACTTTTGGGGAAGGAATAAGAATTCTTTTCTCATTGCTAAATTCCCGTTCTCTGCCGCCAGAAAAGAAGAAGGTTACATGCGGATATTTTTCTGTTTCTGCAATTCGGATCTGATTTTTATGATTTTGTTCCAGGACGGCTCCAAGGGTTTGGTTAAGATCATCTTTAGTAAATATGACATGAACATTTTTAAATGTTTCATCATATGTGGTCATAGTTACATAGTATAGATCCAGGGCCTGCATGTTGTATTCAGGAAAAGATTGCTGGCTCAGAGCACTTGTAATTTCCCTTCCTCGGTCTGTCCTGAAATTGAAACAGATTACTACATCACCCTGTTCAATTTTGCCAACAGGTATACCATCATTGTCTATTTTTACAATTGGATCTATAAATTCATCACTAATACCGGCGTCATATGACTGCTGTATACTTTCTGAAATATTCATGCTTGGTTTACCGGTACCGTGAACCATAAGATCATAGGCTAGCTTAACCCGTTCCCAGCGATTGTCTCTGTCCATAGCGTAATACCTTCCAATTGCAGATGCAATGGTACCCGCAGAATGCTCAAGATGAGCATTCAATTCCTGTATAAACTGTAAACCTGAAGCCGGGTCAGTATCCCGCCCATCCATAAAGGCATGAATAAATACATTTTTTACCTGATTGGCTTTCGCAGCATCGCATAAACCTTTCAAATGATCAATATGAGAATGAACTCCTCCATTGGATAAAAGTCCGATGAAGTGTACATTTTTGTTAGAATTTAATGCATAGTTGAATGCTGCCTTCAGAACCGGGTTCTCATTAAGCTCATTCTCTTTAACAGCTTTATTTATACGTCCTAATTCCTGATAAATAACCCTGCCAGCACCCAGATTCATATGACCAACTTCCGAATTGCCCATTTGTCCGGCGGGAAGGCCAACCGCTTCTCCCGAAGCCTGCAATTTAGAGTTTGGGTAGGTTTTAATTAAATGGTCGAAGAATGGTGTATTAGCTACACTTACTGCATCAGATTTATCATGATTTCCATAGCCCCAGCCATCGAGGATCAGAAGGATTGCTTTTTTATTTTTCACAATACAAATATAAGCCCAAAATAAATAAATTCGCTTTTTTGTTTTATGGCATACTTTTAGTGCTATTATTTAAAAAAAATGGGAACCAAAATTCTAATCTTCGGTATTATTTCTTGTTTTTTTTCATTTGTGCCTGCTAAGATGCAGCAAAGGGATATTTTTGATACCCTTTCAGGCTATTTTAAGGATTCAAATAGTAAAGAGATTGCAGGGTACTTTGCAAGTGTAATTGAATTGGACATACTTTCTGAAGAAGGCGAGTACTCTAAAGCACAGGCCGAGCTAATTCTTCGAGATTTTTTTTCCAAGCATGTACCAGTTTCGGTAAAAGTTATTCACAGGCTTAGTTCCAGTTCAAATTATAAATTCGGGGTACTTTATTTACAATCGAAAGATGACAAATTAAGGGTGTCCATTTCAATGGCAAATGATGGCAATAAATTTTTGATCAAAACCATTACTATAGAAAACGATAAAGAATTGTAATTAAGTATTTCTATTTTTGCCTGACCAATTACAATGAATTTAGACAAATCAATTTTAGAGCCATTCATTTCGAATGCTCTGGCAGAGGATATTGGTGATGGTGATCATACTTCACTTTCAACTATCCCTAAAGGCCAGACTGGTAAAGCGAAGCTGTTGATCAAAGACAATGGTATTATAGCAGGTATTGATGTTTCCATAGAAATATTTAAGGCGGTTGATGCTACACTTCTGATTGATATTCTCATTCAGGATGGTGAGACTGTAAAACCTGGGGATATTGCATTTTATGTGAGCGGGAGTGTTCATTCAATCCTGAAAGCCGAACGTTTGGTTTTAAATACTATGCAAAGAATGAGTGGTATAGCCAGCACTACCAATCGGATTGTAAAAATCCTTGAAGGCACCGGGACTAAAGTGCTGGATACCCGTAAAACTACCCCGGGACTTCGTTATCTTGAAAAAATGGCCGTCAGGATAGGTGGAGGGGTCAATCACAGATTCGGCTTATATGATATGATTCTGATTAAGGATAATCATGTTGATTATGCTGGTGGTATAAGTAATGCGATAAAATCTGCTCAGGATTATTTAAAAGAAAATGAAATCAACATACCTGTTGAAGTGGAGGTGAGAAATCTGAATGAGTTGAAAAAAGTAATGCAGTTTGGTCAAATCGATAGAATCTTACTTGATAATTTTAGTTTCTCATTACTTAAAGAAGCTGTAAATCTGGTGAACGGATCTTACATTACTGAGGCCTCGGGTGGTATCACGGAGGATAATGTTTTAGAGTATGCCAATTGCGGGGTTGATTATGTTTCTATGGGGGCATTAACCCATTCTGTTAAAAGTCTGGACATGAGCCTCAAAGCGGTCAAGCCCTGATTAAATTTATTTTTTCATTTATAGACCTGATTGAATTTGTAATATTGTAAAGAATGATATCGATTTACTCGCTCTCAGCCTTGATTCTTGCATATCTTTTCGGATCAATTCCTACAGCCGTATGGATTGGTCAGGCTTTTTATGGAATAGATGTTCGTGAATATGGCAGTGGGAATGCCGGAGCGACTAATACCTTCAGGGTCCTGGGTAAAAAGGCCGGCCTTGCTGTGATGTTCCTCGATATTTTTAAAGGTTATACTGCAACCAATCTTGCATACCTCATCGGACTTTCAGTTACCGGTCCCCAAAATTCAGTACAATTTGTGAATTACCAGCTTGCTCTTGGAGTAACTGCAGTTTTAGGACACTTATTCCCTGTTTTTGCGGGTTTTAGGGGAGGGAAAGGTGTTGCCACATTATTTGGTATGATATTGGCAGTACACTCAGAGGCAGCGATGCTTTGCGTTCTTACCTTTGTTGTATTTTTGCTTATTTTCAAATATGTATCACTGAGTTCCATAATGGCAGGGTTTTCATTTCCCCTCAGTATAATTTTCATATTTCAATCTCCAATACGTTCTGTCCTGCTTTATGGAATGTGTATTTGTGTACTGATTTTAGTTACACATCAAAAGAATATTGAGCGACTGCTAAAAGGAAAAGAAACCAGAGTAGATCTGTTTAAAAGAAAAGCTCATTAATCACGTTATTTAATTCTTAACTATGAAAAAATTAAACTTTTTAATCGCATTAGCGATTGGAATCTTCCTGTTTTCCTGCTCACAGGTGCCGCTTACAGGCAGAAGCCAGTTAAGTCTGGTGGATGATGCAGCTTTGCAAAATGAAGCTGCAAGTGCCTACAATCAATTTCTTTCTGATCCTTCTACCAAAGTGATCTCGAGGGGTACGGATGCTCAGCGGGTAAGTACAGTTGGGAACAAACTTGCCTCAGCAATAAACCGTTACATGCAGGCTAATGGTTTCGGGGATAAGTACAATTACAAGTATCAATTTACTCTGGTAGAAAGCAAGGATATTAACGCATGGTGTATGCCTGGTGGAAAAGTAGCAATCTATTCAGGTATTTTGCCTGTAACTCAGAATGAAGCAGGACTTGCGACAGTTATGGGTCATGAAATAGCACACGCTATTGCACAGCATGCAGCTGAAAGATACTCACAGATGACCCTTGCCCAGGCAGGTGGTGGTATTCTCGGAGCTGCAGTTGGTGGAGCATCTCAAGGTACACAACAGGTAATTGGTCAGTTATATGGTATAGGTGGTCAGCTTGCATTGTTGAAGTATTCACGTAATCAGGAAAGTGAAGCGGATCGTTTAGGGCTCATTTTTATGGCAATGGCAGGATATAATCCAGATAATGCTGTAACATTCTGGGAGCGTATGGCAGCTGCTAAAAGCAGCAGTGGTGCTCAACCTGAATTTTTGAGTTCACACCCAAGTGATGAAACCAGGATTGCTGCTATCAGAAAACTTTTACCTGAGGCACGCCAGTATTATACCGGTGCCAAATTGAAATAAAAAAAATGGCAATCAGGGATTAATGGGTTTCAAAACATCCCTGATTGCCTTTCCTTTTAACAGACATTCTTCATATTCTTTCTCCGGATCTGAATCCAGAGTTATGGCACTCCCAACATGGAATGAGAGATACTTCTGCTTTGCATTATAAAGGATTGTCCGGATCACCACATTGAAATCAAAATCACCATCAGGGGCGAAATAACCTACAGCACCTGAATAAACCCCACGTTTACTCCGTTCATATTTTTCTGCCAGCTGCATCGCTCTTATTTTTGGCGCACCTGTCATTGAGCCCATCGGAAAAGTATTTGCAATAATCCCTGGATTCGAGAGTTTTTCATCTGCTTCACAAACCACTGTCGAAATCATCTGATGCACCTGTTTAAAGCTATATATACCGAATAGTTCCTCCACTCTTACTGTTCCTGGCTTAGCACTTTTTGTAAGGTCATTTCTGACCAGATCCACAATCATGACGTTTTCTGCACGTTCTTTTTCATTTTTAAGCAGTTCTTCTTTCTGCCTTTTATCTCTGTTAGCATCAGTATTACGGGAAGATGTCCCTTTGATAGGCTGACTGATAAGTTTGTTTCCTCTGCGGCTCAAAAAGCGCTCAGGTGTAGCCGAAATAATATATTGCTCGTTTATTTTAAAGTAATTGGCAAATGGGGTTGGCGATAGTTTGTTAAGAGCAATAAAAACTTCTAATGGATCAATTTCCGCATTCTCTGCATAAAATTCCTGGCAAAAGTTGATCTCATAAATATCTCCTCTCTGAATATGCTTCTGTATTTTCTGAACGGTTTGAATGTATTCGTTTCGCTCAAACCTGCTGAGTATGGCCGGTATCGATACCGGTTCTTCAGACTGTTTTAAAGAAGTTTGATGAATAATGTTCCAAACCTCATCTGCAAAATCACTGATGATACTGACCTCATTATTTTTGATCTGGATGCTGTGCTTTGGAAGAAAAAAATGAATTTTCGGAAAGCAAAGGTGATCCGGATTTTCGGATAGAAGATCTTCTGTCTCATTCTTGAGGTCATAGGAAAAATAACCCGGAATATAGCCATTGGTTTTAGTCAAAAATTCTTCGAGGGCAACAAATGGATTCTTTCCGGAATCATTTAATTCAGTGGCCTTTCCCGCAGCAATATATGCCCCGAATGCCGAATAGGGATCTGAAAAATTATTTGAGTCGAAATAACAGGCTGTATCAAATGAATTTGCCCAAAACAAAGCTTTTGATTTAAAAGTTTCCGGATCATCAGTATGAAAAACCTTTAACATAGATACTTTAAATCAATTAAATACCACGAAGATGCCCCGAATCCTGAATTAACAAAGAGTCAGGGTTTGAACGCGATCCGGACCCACTGAAAGATATTTAATAGGTACTCCCAGATGCTTTTCAAGGTAGGTTATATAGTTTTTTAATTTTTCAGGAATCTGATCAATTTCACGGATGCCTGTTAAATCTTCTTTCCATCCCGGAATAGCTTCAAATATAGGTTCTGCCTTGATTGCGTTAATGTCATATGGCATATAATCGACCACTTCTCCATTGTATTTGTAATGAGTACAGGCATAAATGGTCTCAAATCCGCTTAATACATCAGCTTTGGTCATCACCATCTCAGAAACTCCATTTAACATGATCGCATATTTTAATGCCGGAAGATCTATCCACCCGCAACGGCGTGGACGACCTGTGGTAGCACCAAATTCATGTCCAATTTTCCGGAGTTCTTCACCTGTTTCATTCTCAAGTTCAGTTGGAAAAGGGCCGCTTCCTACCCGTGTGCAGTATGCTTTAAAGATACCAATCACATGACCAATATTTTTAGGGGCCACTCCAAGGCCGGTACATGCACCGGCGGTGGTAGTATTGGATGAAGTGACAAAAGGATAGGAGCCAAAGTCTATATCGAGCATGGTACCCTGCGCACCTTCTGCCAGTACTTTTTTACCATCCCTCAGGTATTGATTCACAAAATGCTCACTATCAACCTGTGGGATTGATTTTAATAATTCAACTGCCTCAAAGAATGCAGCTTCTTTTTCTGAATAATCAGGGATCTCGCCATAATGTGATAAAATCGAGCGGTGTTTGTTCACCAGACGCATATAACGTTCGCGGAAATCAGTCAGCATAGTATCACCCACACGTAAACCATTTCTGCCGGTTTTATCCATATAGGTTGGCCCGATGCCTTTTAAAGTTGAACCTATTTTGCTTTCCCCCATATTGCTTTCTGATGCGGCATCTAAAAGCTGATGTGTTGGCAGAATCAGATGGGCTTTACGGGCAATAACCATTTTTTTTCTTGCAACCGGATCAAAACCATTTTTTTTGAGGTTGTCAAGTTCTCTTTTTAAGATAATAGGGTCGATAACCACACCGTTACCAATGAGATTCATCGCTTTATCGTTGAATATTCCTGAAGGAATAGTATTCAGTACATATTTCTGATTGTCAAACTCCAAAGTATGACCGGCATTTGGCCCACCCTGAAAACGGGCGATCAAGTCATATTCCGGACTTAAGACATCAACAATTTTTCCTTTTCCTTCGTCGCCCCATTGGAGGCCTAGCAATACGTCAACAGTCATGATTTAAAATAGGGGGGTATTAGGTATGTTTAGATTAACTTTTATTAACAAATGAATCGCAATGTCCTTCTTTCAGGCGAGTACAATTCCCATATAAATTTAATGAATGATGTTTGATATCAAATTTAAGAATATCACCCATCATGCTTTGAATCTGCTGTATTCTTGGATCACAAAACTCTACAACTTTTCCGCAATCAATGCAAATAATATGATCATGCTGCTTGTAGCCGTAGGATTTTTCGAATTGAGCCATGTTCTTACCAAACTGATGCTTGGTAACCAGATCGCAGGATACTAAAAGCTCAAGTGTATTATACACAGTGGCACGACTTACACGGTACTTCTTATTTTTCATGTGGATGTACAAAGACTCCACATCAAAATGATCGTTACGCGAATAGATTTCCTCCAGGATTGCATAGCGCTCAGGAGTCTTTCGAAGGCTTTTGTTCTCCAGATAAGCCTCAAAAATTTTTATGACAAGTGCAATTGTATCTTTTCCGGGCATAGTGCGATTAAATGACGCCCAAATTTATCCAAAAAATAAGAATATTCAGCATTTAATTCAGGAGGCCTTCACCATATCTTCGTCATGAGAGTCAAATCGGGTCACAGAACTTACTCCAGCCACTTCCTTAAGTTTTAGAATGAGGTTATCAAGGTGTTTTGTGTTGTTTACATATACCATAATAGAGCCTTCAAAAATACCATCTTCGGTATCCACTGTAATCGATCTCATATTGACTTTGAAATCACTGGATATTACGGTTGTGATCTTATTGATAAGTCCGACATCATCAATGCCGGTTATATGAAGTCCGGTTAAAAATGCAAGTTCCTTTTGCGAATTCCATTTGGCTTTGACAATTCTGTATCCGTAGTTTGCCATTAATTTGGCAGCATTAGGACAGTTGGTACGGTGGATCTTGATTCCATCACCCACAGTTACAAAGCCAAAAACATCATCCCCGGGAATCGGGTTACAACAAGCAGAAAGTTTGTAATCCAGTTTCTGAAGGTCTTCACCAATCAATAAAGTATCGCTGTCGTCTCCCTTTACTTTCTTGTTAAATTGTTCATTTGGGACAAATTCTATTTTTTCAGGCTTATTTTCGACAATTTTCTCAGAAGCAACGAATTCTTTAAGTTGTTTAACATCAATTTTGCCCTGAGCAACATTATAAAAGAGATCCAGGGTTGATGGAAGCTTAAAAAAGTAAGAAAGCTTATATAGATTGTCAGAATTGTAAGTGACTTTTAATGATTTAAGTTTTCGCTCCAGGATTTCTTTACCATTTTCAGCGATTTTACGTTTTTCCTCTTTCAAGGAGGATTTAATCTTTGATTTAGCCTTTGCAGTAACAACAAAGTTTAACCAGTCTTCTTTTGGCGACTGTTTGCTGGAAGTTATAATCTCAACCTGATCACCATTTTGTAATTTATAAGAGAGAGGTACCAGTTTGTGGTTCACTTTTGCACCAATACAGCTTGCACCGATATCCGTATGGATCTCAAATGCAAAATCAAGAGCTGTAGCATTCACCGGCAACTGAATTAATGAACCTTTTGGGGTAAAAATGAAAATTTCATCCGAAAAGAGGTTCATTTTAAAATCATCCAGAAAGTCCAGAGCGTTTGCCTCCGGATTGCTCAGTAGTTCCCTGACTTTATGAATCCATTGGTCGAGTCCGCTATCATTATTAGGTTCTTCTTTGTATTTCCAATGTGCTGCAAACCCCTTCTCAGCAATCTCATTCATTCGTGTTGTACGGATCTGAACCTCAACCCATTGCCCCCGGGGACCCATAACAGTTGTATGCAGTGATTCGTAGCCATTAGCTCTTGGTGAGGAGATCCAGTCGCGAAGTCTGTCAGGATTTGGGTGATATAAGTCGGTAACTATGGAATAGGCTTTCCAGCAATCAGACTTTTCATTTTCTGGTTTGCTGTTCAGGATTATTCGTATCGCAAAGAGATCATATACTTCGTCAAATGGAATATTCTTCTTGCGCATTTTTGTCCAGATGGAATGAATTGATTTTGGTCTTCCATACACATCCGCATCTAGCCCCTGCTCATTTAATATTTCCTTAATCGGGCTAATAAAATCTCTGATAAAGTTTTCCCTTTCGGCTTTCTTCTCATTTAGCTGCTGGGCGATGAACTTGTAAGTTACAGGCTCCATGTATTTCATGGAAAGATCTTCAAGTTCTGATTTCAGGGTATAAAGGCCTAAGCGGTGTGCCAGGGGTGCGTAGAGATAAACTGTTTCTGAAGAGATTTTTAACTGCTTATCCCTTGGCATGAATTCCATGGTCCGCATATTATGCAGGCGATCAGCGAGTTTGATCAGAATTACCCTGACGTCATCAGCCAGCGTAAGGAGCATTTTTCTGAAGTTTTCTGCCTGCAGAGAACTGTTGTAGTCAAAAACACCGGATATTTTGGTTAATCCATCGATAATTTTGGCTACTTTCTTTCCGAACTCACGTTCAATATCATCCAGGGTAATATCTGTATCTTCTACAACATCATGCAGGAGCGCGCAAACAATGGATGTGGTTCCAAGACCAATTTCTTCGGCTGCAATTTGAGCAACAGCAATAGGATGATATATGTATGGCTCACCTGATTTGCGGCGCATATTCTGATGGCTTTCAAGGGCCATGTCAAAAGCAAGCCGGATCATGTGTTTATCGCCTTTTTGCATAGTCGATTTACACGCACGCAGTAAAGCCCGGTACCGCTTGAGTATTTCCTTCTTTTCAGCCTCCAGATCGATTACAATTTCTTTCATTTTGTCATGCAATAGCTATATTTCAAAGCTCTGAGTGTATTTGCCGGGTTACATTACGTAACTTTATGTATTAATATATACAAAATTTAGCTGTAAATTTGCAGATCATAAATTTATGAAATTTTTAAGGCTATCGGTAATTATTTGTGTGGTTTTGATGTCAAAAATGACATATGCCCAGTATAAAAATGACCCGACCATAAAAGGGCCTAAAGATACCATCAGAGTTTCAATTACAAATGTGGACAATGAATTGATCCCCTGGATCGTTATACCCGAAGTTACCGTTATTGATACCCGTCTCTTCAGATCACCTGAAGAAAAGGCTAAGTTTAACCGATTGAGGTATAATGTGTTAAAGGTTTTACCTTATGCAATGTATGCCCGGCGTAAGTATCAGGAATTGCAAATGAATCTTGCTAATGTAAAGAGCAGGAAGGAAAAGAGGGTAATGATTAAGTCATTTGAAGTAGAAATTAAAGATATGTTTAACCGCGAGGTAAAAAATCTGACCATTACACAGGGTGGAATACTGATCAAATTAATTGACAGGGAAACCGGTACCAGCAGCTATGACCTGTTAAAGGATATGAAAGGTGGAATCACTGCTTTTTTCTACCAATCGATAGCAAGAATTTTTGGCAATAACCTTAAAAATACCTATGATCCTCAGGAAGACAGGGATATTGAAGCCATCATTCAGTCTTCAGGATATTACTCATATAGCTATTTATGAATCAAAAGTCGGTTTACCAGTTCACTGTTCAAAAACTGAATGGTGAGCATATGAGTTTAGGTATCTATGAGGGTAAGGTATTGCTTGTAGTAAATATAGCTTCCGAATGTGGCTTTACACCACAGCTTAAGGAACTTGAAACTCTTCGTAAGGATTACGAGGGTGAGGATTTTGAAATTCTGGCTTTCCCATCCAATGATTTTGGTGGACAGGAACCTCTTGAGGGCTTTGCACTGGGTGATTTTTGTGAAAAGAATTATGGTGTAAGCTTCCCGGTTTTTGACAAGATACGGGTTAGAGGTGAGTATGCTCATCCGCTTTATAAATTTCTTTCAGATAAGAAACTTAACGGACATGTTGGTGCTTCACCAAGATGGAATTTTCATAAATATCTTATTAATACCAGAGGAGAAGCGGTAGATTTTTTTTATCCTTTCACTAAGCCCAATTCATCAAGAATTAAAAAGAGAATCAACAAATTACTGATTACTGAGAAATTATGAAATTAGATCTGCTTGTTTTTGCGGCACATCCTGATGATGCAGAGCTCGGATGTTCCGGAACCATACTGAAATATATAGCAGCCGGCAAAAAAGTTGGCATTGTCGACTTAACGCGTGGCGAATTAGGGACCCGCGGTACTGCTGAAACCCGTGATGCAGAAACATCAGAATCAACACGGATTCTTGGCTTACATATCAGAGAGAACTTGGGAATGAGAGATGGGTTTTTTCGAAATGATGAGGAACATCAGCTAAAGATCATTCAGATGATCAGGAAATATACTCCTGAAATTGTATTCAGCAATGCCCTGCATGACCGGCATCCTGATCACGGAAAGGGAGGGGATTTGGTTAATGATGCATTTTTTCTTGCCGGACTTCCAAAAATAAAAACAGAGATAGATGGGAAGGATCAGAATGCATTCAGACCCCGTTTATTGCTGCAGTACATACAAGACAGGTACATTCAGCCTGATATTTTGGTGGATGTGACTGATTTCTGGGACACAAAAATGGAATGTATCCATGCATTTAAAACACAGTTTTTTGATCCG
The DNA here is from genome assembly GCF_036405355.1 of Daejeonella sp. Lineage (GTDB taxonomy): Bacteria > Bacteroidota > Bacteroidia > Sphingobacteriales > Sphingobacteriaceae > Daejeonella. The sequence continues at coordinate 4,218 of NZ_DASWXT010000100.1, read as the reverse complement.
GATAGTGATGAAACGGAAACCTATATATCTTCACCTTCTTTTTTGAAAGTGATCGAGGCCCGATCCCGTGAATTAGGTAAGGCTATTGGTGCTGAGTTTGCCGAGGGATTTACAAGCAGAAAGCTTCTGGGAATTGATAATATATTCGATCTTAGATAAAAGCTTGTTCTTAATTGAAAAAAAATGCCCGTGGGAAGTCTCCATCGGGCATTTTTGTATCTTATAATGAAGGAACAATACTCTCCAGAATCTCTAATCCTTCATCAATATGTTTCTCTTCAATAATCAATGCAGGCCTGAATCTTATTGACTTTTCACCGCAACCTAGAAACATTACATTTTTTTTCATTCCTGCAGTAATGAACCTGTCGCGCATACCCTTATTCGGAAAATCAAATGCAGTGATTAAACCCCGGCCTCTGACATTAGCGATTTTATCATGCTTTTCGGAGATCTTACGCAGTCGTTCCTGAAGGTAGTTTCCTGTAATGGTAGCATTACTCAGTAAATTATCTTCTTCAATGATTTCAAGAATGCGCGTTGACCTGACCATATCCACCAGATTTCCACCCCAGGTTGAATTAATCCGGGAGGGTACTCTGAATACATTGCTCTCAATTTCATCAACTTTATTCCCAACAAGAATTCCGCAAACCTGCATTTTCTTACCAAATGCAAGGATATCGGGACGTGCCTTTACTCCAAAATGCTCATGAGTCCAAAATTTACCCGAGAGACCTACACCTGTTTGAACTTCATCATAGATCAAAAAGCAATCGTTTTCATCCGAAATCAGTCTTAATTGCTCAAGAAACTCCTGCCGAACATGATTGTCACCACCTTCTGATTGAATAGGTTCAATGATAATGGCACAAATATCATCTTTGTTATCAATAAAAGCCTGTCTGATCTGAGCCAAAGAAAGTGCTTCTCTTTTTTTCAGATCTTCATAGCCCTCATCGGTAAAGGGGAAATGAATTGTTGGAACACTCACCCGCGGCCAGTCAAAATGTGCAAACCATTTAGTTTTATCCGGAATGGTATTGGTTAAACTCATCGTATAACCGGTACGGCCGTGAAATGCCTTTTCAAAATGAAGTACCTTATACCCGCGTTCCCTGGTATAACCCTTCTGGAAATTTTTCTGAACTTTCCAGTCCATAGCCACCTTAAGAGCATTTTCGATCGCAAGTCCACCACCAGCGATAAAAAAAGCATGGGGCAGATAATCCGGAATACCAACCCTAGAGAAAGTTTTAACAAACTGAGCGTATTGGGTTGTATAGATATCTGAGTTGGAAGGATTGGTTAATGCAGCCAGCATCAGATTTTTTTTAAATTCTTCATCATTTACCATTTTGGGATGATTGTAGCCCAAAGGAACTGATGCGAAACAGGTAAAAAAGTCTAATAATGTGCGATCATATTTGGCATCATAGATATAAACACCATTGCTTTTTTCCATGTCGAACGTAAGGTCGTAACCATCGGCAAGGATATGTTTGCTGAGTGTTTCCTGAACTTTTTCTGGCGAAACTGATAGTTTATACATAATGGTTAGGATATACTCAAAATTACTAAAATGTGCTCAAATGAGCAAATTTAGGGGTTTTGCAATGTTTTTTTTGAAAAACAGGTTTAAAACGTTTAAAGCTATTTTTTCAAGTAATGTTTTTTTCAGGAAATGTTTTGATCATAAAAAATTGAGGCAAATAGGAGAGGATTCTGCCTGAAATTGGACAATCAGAATTTAAATCTGTCTGCCATTCCCAGTATCCCGGTAATTCCTCCGGTATGTACTGCAAGTATCCGAGATCCCCTGGCAAAATAATCTTTTGAGATTAGATCATAGATTGCAAAGACGAGCTTTCCGGTATAGACCGGGTCGATTAGTATTCCCGTAGAACTGGTAAAATTTTTAATAAAGTTCAACAGTTCATCACTCGTTTTTGCATATCCCCCAAAGTGGTATTGTGAGTGAAATTCAAAGGAAGCTCCATTACTGAGCTTATCAATCACTTGTTTCAGGAAATCTGCTCCTTTGAGGACAGGAACGACATGCATTTTTGTTGTTATAGATTTTCTGTTTATACCTGAAAGAATGCCGGCAGCGGTAGTGCCGGTTCCTGCAGCGCAAAAGAGATGGTCATAGGTTTCAGTAAGTTCGTCAATTAGTTCTGAACAGCCTGTTGCGGCCAAAGGTCCTGATCCGCCTTCATCAATAAAAAATTCCTCCGGGTCATTACCGAATTGTCTTTTAAACAAGGCAGGCTTATCGCGGTAACTTTCACGATCTTCGAAGATCAGATGCATTCCGAAAAGTCTGCATAAAAGGAGAGTCTCATTTTCGACATTTTCGCCACGTACTATTCCTGTACTGTTAAAGCCAAATTTTGCTGCTGCACAGGCGGTGGCAATCAGATGATTGGAATGAGCGCCGCCAAAGGTAACCAGATGCTTTTTCTGCAGTTTTTTGGCCTCCAGAAGTATATATTTAAGCTTACGCCATTTGTTTCCAGAGATAAAGGGATGGATCATGTCATCCCTTTTTATGAATAACTGAACTCCCTTTGAGCTGAAGAGCGGATTAAATATTTCTTCAACCGGACTGTTAATTGGAAGATCGGTCATCTGGGTTCTTTGAATCTATTTTCCTAAACCAAATCCTATACCACCGTTAAATGAGTTGTATTCGGCCATACTGTATGAACCGTAAATCCTGAAAAATGCAAGGTTTAATTGAAAACCAATATTTGTTCTGAATCCACTGATATCGGTTTGTTTAATATTTATTGGGTCGGTAAACACAGTATAAGTTTTCTGTCCCAGTAGTGTTACTCCATCAATTATTGGGTAATTACCTTTCATCCCCGCATCGGTCTTTGCAGAATTATGACCCACACTTATAAATGGGGTAAAGAGCAGGATTCTTTTTGAAAAAATTAATTCAGTATTGATGCCTGAAAATTTAGCTTCAACCCTTTGGTTTGAGAAATTACTGGGTTGAGTTGCTGAAGATGGTATAGCATTGGCAGGTGCCGGTACGTTTAGTGGCACCTCATAAGTGAATTGTGTGTATCCTGCGGCCAGAGCAATGTCTAATGGAAGAATTTTATCAGCCATTCCTGAAATTAAAGGGATCAGTTCAACTTTAAGGCCTCCTCCAATCATTCCGATAGAACCGAAATCGCTGCCAAGCTTAACAGTTGGCATTGCTCTGAGGCTTAATTCAATGCCTCTGGATAGTCCGATTGAACCCTGTAGTTGTGGAGCCGGAATTAATCCGATTCCTGTACCTCCAGGTAAGGTAAATGATTCTAATGCCTGATTATTATTATCATATACGGTTAATTGAGTACTATTATCTTTCGAACCTGAAAGAGTTGGTGCCATTGTCTGTGCCGGATTCGTAGGTCTTACATTATTAGATAAACCAATTTTGGTCACGTCAAAGCTCTCATCCGGTTGCGGGACTACTGCACCTGTTATGCCGAAGCGAAGATCAAACCTAAGCAGATTTTTTGAGTGTGCTGTATTATTCCATCCGGAGTTTAATCCTACACCCAAGCCTTTAAAAAGGGGTTTTAAGTAAGCCTGGGCGAGCTTGGTAGCATCTGCAGGACTCGATTTTATGAGGCCGGATACATCACTCTGAGAATATGCAAAGATTGGGAGGGCCAGGAATAAGCCTATAACAATAAGGCGGAAGTGTAAATGATTTTTCATAAGGATATTTATCTATTCGATATAAAGTTAAGGTCTTTTGTTTAAAACTGGTCTTAAATAGATGTTAATTCAAGATTTAACAGGAAATTAAATATCCGGGAATATGGATGAAGGTTTATGCCGCGTTTTCCCTCCAAAGATTTAATTTTGCAGCATGATAGAGGATAATCAGGAATTAGAGGAGCAGGACCTGTATGAACACCTGCGAATCGTTGTGGATAAAGGTCAGTCATTATTAAGACTGGATAAATTCCTGATTATTCGTACCGAGAATACCTCCCGCAACCGTATTCAGAATGCGATTGACGCCGGTAATGTTTTAGTAAATGAGAAAGTCGTCAAGGCTAGCTATAAGGTGAAGCCTCTCGATGTTATTTCAATGGTGCTGCCGCATCCGCCCCGCGATACAGAAGTTTATCCTGAAAATATCCCGATAGACATCATTTATGAAGATGATGATGTCATTATGGTGAATAAGGCTGCCGGAATGGT
>NZ_DASWXT010000099.1:0-2657 GCF_036405355.1 Daejeonella sp. | reverse complement strand
AAGATCATGACGGTTTGTGTTGCATTATTTGGACTGATACCAGTTTTATGGTCGGGAGGGGTTGGAAGCGATGTGATGCAGCCAATTGTGCTGCCTATGATTGGGGGAGTACTTACTTCATCCACCCATATTCTACTGGTTACACCGCTGATCTTTCTGATGACAAAAGAATATGAATTGAGAAAATTTGGAAAACTGGAGGTACATGATGTTCAGCATTAAAAAAATAATTTTGTTGTTTACATTCCTGAGTTCTTTTACTGTCTACGGACAAGAGATTATGAATCTGGAACAAATATTAGGAGAGATTAACACAAATAATCCCTCTTTGAAGTCTTATTCAAACAGGATTCAGAGCAAGGATTCTAAAGTGGAAGGTGCCGGCTCGTGGATGGCTCCAATGGTAGGAGCAGGAACTTTTATGAGTCCTTATCCAGCACAGGGGATGATTTCAGAGGGGGACCGTGGGGCATTTATGATCTCTGCCGAACAGGATATTCCCAATCCCGCAAAGATCAGGGCTAAAAAGGAATACCTTAAAACCCAGTCGCAGACTTATGAGTTCGGTAGAAATGAGCGTTTTAACCAGTTAAGAGCCAGTGCAAAGTATTTGTACTTCGGACTTTTGGTTGCTCAAAAGCGTATCGTCTTCCAGAAAGAGAATCAGCAGATCATGCAGACAATGAAAAAGCTTGCAGAGATTCGTTATCCATTTAATCAGGGTGGATTGAATCAGGTATTTAAAGCTGAGGGAAGGGTCTATGAATCAGAGAATATGATCCTGATGACCGAGGCAGATATTCGTTCAAAAAAGATTGCTTTGAATGCATTGATGAACAGAGCAGCAACAACAGAATTTGAAATTGAAACCGAATATAAGGTTAAGTTTAGTCCTAAGGCAGATCTTGACACTGCTTATCTGGCCGGTGTCCGTAGTGATATTTTGCACATGGAGCATGATATTCATGCAATGGAAAGGAATATTGATTTGATGCGGCAGGAGTCAAAACCTGATTTTAAGATTCGTTTTGACCATATGTCTAATTATTCTGCAATGATGCCAAGGCAGTTTACGGTGATGGGTATGCTTTCCATCCCAATTGCTCCCTGGTCTTCGAAAATGTATAAATCGGAGATCAAATCAATGAATTTTGAGAAGGAGGCTATGAGGCAGGAAAAAGCAGCAATGCTTACGGAGATTTTGGGGATGAGTAAATCTATGGAAAACGATCTGCTCAACATGCAGCAGCAGTTAACTAATTATGAGACTAAGATTTTGCCTTCACTGGAGAAATACCTCAAGGTTTCGATGTTATCCTATCAGGAAAACAAAACAGATCTGAATACGGTCATCGATGGTTGGGAATCGATCAATATGTCGCAGATGAATTACCTGGATCAGTTACAGAAATATTATCAAATGCTTGTGGAATATGAGAAGACTATTGAACGCTAGAATTGCATTATTCCTGATCATCGGAGTAAGTCTTTTTGGCTGTAATTCTGATAAAAAGGTGAATTTTGAGGGACAGGTTCAGAAATACACCTGTCCGATGCACCCGCAGATAGTAAGAGATGCACCCGGTACCTGCCCGATCTGTAAAATGGATCTGGTGCCTCAGCATACTGCAGATAACCACGGCGCCGTGGATACAAGTTTAAATTCCCTGGTAAAGCCCAGCAATGAACTGGTTATATCAGGAATCAAAACGATCAGGGTAGAGAAGGGGCTTAAAAAATCTGAAATCGTCCTGAAAGGAATCATAAACTTTAATACGAATAACTGGAGGTCAGTAACTACAAGGGTAAGCGGCCGCATTGAAAAGCTGTTTGTGAAATACAATTATGAGCCGGTAAGTAAAGGGCAAAAGATTATGGAGATCTACAGTCCGGATCTGGCAAATGCCCAGCAGGAATTGCTCTTTCTGAAAAACAATAACGAACCTGTGCTTCTTGAATCTGCCAAAAAGAAATTGGTACTTCTTGGATTGAGTATGGCTCAGATAAACAGGGTTTTGAGCACAGGCAGAATCGAGGATAGGATTGCTGTTTATAGCCCTTATTCAGGTTATGTGGCAGAATTGGGTTTAAGCACCTCAGCGTCACAGGGTCCGGTAAGCCAGGCAGGTGGAACAAAGATCGGCTCAGGGAATGCAGGTGGGATGAATTCAATGAATACCTCTGCTTCATCTACTAAAGTTCCGGAAATACCGGATATCCCAACAGGTGGGGCTTTGCAAATCAGGGAAGGACAATATATCAATGCAGGCCAGAAGTTATTTGATCTTATCAATACAGACCAGGTTTGGGCAGAGTTCTTTGCCCGACCGGATCAATTACAGGAGTTCAGACAAGGAAAAAATGTAATGGTTCAGTCTATTGATCTTGCAGATCAGCGTTCAGAGGTTACAGTGAGCCTGGTTCAACCTTATTTTAAAGACGGAACCAATTATTCCCTTATCAGGGCCAATGTGCCGAACAATACTAAAATCTGGAAGGTTGGTCAGTTGATCTCAGTAAGCCGGGAGGCCGCAGTTGAAGGTTACTGGCTGCCCGCTACAGCACTTGTTCAGGTTGGAACACAATATGTGGTATTTGTTAAAAAGGATGATGCATTTATACCGGTTTTTGTGAAGCTGATGCATCAGGCAGATCAG
>NZ_DASWXT010000098.1:0-37046 GCF_036405355.1 Daejeonella sp. | reverse complement strand
CATCCGCAATCACGTTATTTTGGATTAGGCAAAATCAGCAAGGATCAGGTAGAAGATTATGCCATTCGTAAAGGGATGACAGTTGAGGAAACGGAAAGGTGGCTGAGCCCGAATTTGGGGTACTAGTTGTTAGTTGTTAGTAGTTGGAACTAAACGCTGCGTTGAGAAAAAATATTAAGGATATTAAGCTGAAATTACATGACTGATTTTCAGAAATATACAGAATTAGATGTTTGGAAACATGCCAGAGAATTAGCCTCTTACATCTATGAACTTACTGCTGCTTATCCAAAAACTGAGCAATTTGGGATTACATCACAAATAAGAAGATGTGCGGTTTCAATTCCATCAAATATTGCTGAGGGTTGTGGCAGACAACATAACAAGGAAACTATACAATTTTTATCAATAGCAGGGGGTTCGTTGTTTGAATTGGAAACCCAATTGTATATTTCAAAAGATTTAAAGTTTATAGACGAATTACAACTATTAACCAGCCTGAGCAGAATAGAAACTCTGGGTAAATTATTAAATTGATTTATTAGATATTATAATACAAAAAGCTAAAAGTTGAGTTGTTAGCTAGCAGTTTTCTACAAACAACCAACAACCAACAACTGATTTATGAAAATCACCGATCACATAAAAAACGCCAAAGGCAAAACACTTTTCTCTTTCGAGTTGCTTCCTCCTTTAAAAGGGCAGAGTATACAGGGTATTTATGATGCTATAGATCCTTTGATGGAGTTTAAGCCTCCATTCATAGATGTAACCTATCACAGAGAAGATTATATCTATAAGCAGCATGAAAGTGGCCTGCTGGAAAAGGTCTCCTACCGCAAACGCCCCGGAACTGTAGCTATCTGTGCGTCGATTATGAACCGTTACAATGTAGATGCAGTGCCACATCTGATCTGCGGAGGATTTACAAAAGAGGAAACTGAAAACACCCTGATCGACCTGCAGTTTTTGGGTATAGATAACGTCCTGGTTTTACGCGGTGATGCTCGTCATGCAGATTCAGGATTTATTCCCACACCAGGGGGACATGCCTATGCAACTGAATTACTAGAGCAGGTAGCTAATATGAATAATGGGGTTTATCTTCATGAGGATTACGATACTGCCTATAAGACAAAATTCTGTATCGGTGTAGCCGGATATCCTGAAAAACACTTTGAAGCTCCAAACATGAAAACAGACTTCGGATTTTTGAAAAAGAAAGTTGAGATGGGTGCTGAGTTCATTGTGACACAGATGTTTTTCGACAATTCCAAATATGTTGAATTTGTGGCGCTATGCCGAGAAAATGGAATAAACGTTCCAATTATACCAGGTTTAAAACCGATTACTTCATCCAAACAATTAATCAGCCTGCCGAAAATTTTCCATATCGATTTGCCGGAGGATCTGAGTGAAGCTGTTCAAAAATGCAAATCTGAAAAAGAGGTTAGGGAAGTTGGAATTGAGCATATGATCGCTCAATGTAAAGAACTGATGAAAGTTGGAGCACCGGTATTGCACTTTTATACGATGAGTAATCCGGGTCCAACGAAGAGAATTGCCGAAGCAATTTTTTAAAAGGATAAAACAGCGGTTAAAAAAGAGTCTTAATTTCTATGGAAAAAACCAGTTAATCAATCAGATCTACCTTTAACTAATTTTCCTATACCCTATTTTATAAGTTTTTGTAAATTAGCTAACGCTGACAGGGTTTAAAACCCTGTCAGCGTTAAGTATGAAAAAAACCTGGCTTTTAGTCTTAACAGCCGCGGCACTAATCATCTATCTGGCATGTGCCCCATCAAGCCCGAATACTCCCGGAATTTCCTCAACAGAATATTTTGAGGATGTAACGCTTACTCATTTACCCCAAGCTCCGAAATTACATTCTCTGGATACTGGGTTTGGTGATGTAGACAAGGATGGGGATCTGGATATTATTATAGCTGTAGAAAATGATGTGAACAGGTTATACATTAATGACGGAAGCGGAAGATTTACCTGGAAGCAGGGGGTATTTCGGGAGGTAAAGAACGATTCTGAACATGTACGTCTCAGCGACTTCAACAATGATGGTAATCTGGACGCTGTGTTTGTAGCCGAAGATGATCAGACACCTGAATTGTATCTGGGTAAGGGGGATGGTACCTTCCGGGACCTCAGCGATGAACTCCCATCAAAAAGTGAAGGCAATGGTCTTGCTGTTGCTGATGTTGATCAGGACGGCCTTACAGATATTTTGGTTGGGAACTCAGGTTCAAAAGGTCAAAATTTTCTTTGGCTTAACAACAAACAAAAACCGGGGAGTTTTATTGATCGCACTTCATCAAACCTTCCTGAAATAAATGGCGCTACCCAGGATATTAAACTTGCAGATCTGGATGCCGATGGCGACCTGGATATGGTCGTAGGGAATGAAATTCCACCCAACAGGTTATTTATAAATAATGGGGATGGAAAATTTACAGAAAAGGCCGATCAGCTTGAACTGCTTGTTCCCCTCCACACACGCGAAACTGTTCTGTTTGATGCCGACGGAGACGGAGATCAGGATATTCTATTTGCTAATCTTACAAATAATGGCGGAGAGTGGGATAAAGACCCACAGGCGCGGCTTCTGATTAACAACGGGAAAGGCTTTTTTAAAGATGAAAGCAGTACCAGAATGCCCGCAAATAGATTCTCAACTTATGCCGCCAATGTGATTGATTTTGATGGAGATGGCCATCCGGATATTTTGCTAAGTGCTATTACAATTCCCGGGTTTAATGCAGATAAAGTGAGGGCTTACAGAAATAACGGGCAAGGCAAATTCACCGATGTGAGTACAGAAGTCATTCCGGTGGAAACCGCAGGCCGTTCCTGGGGTATTTGTATTGGAGATGTGAATAAAGATGGGATTCCAGATGCATTTGTAGGTGGATGGGGAACTCAGGCCAGGTTGCTGCTGGGCAAAAAATCCAGGAAATAACCCAATTATTTTCTTCAGGTAACCGGAAATTAGCCAATAAGAGCAACTAACTATCCAGTAAATAATTCTTAAACCCTTCAAAGTCTCTATCCAAACTAACCGAAAGCCTTTCCTTACCCTCTAAATCCTTTACCTGTACCGGAATATCTATTTCCGCAGCGATCTCTGCAGGAAAAATATCGGGAAATTTACAAGGATGGGCAGTAGATAAAAATACGCCTGCAACATCATCAGAAGGATGCTCATTTATCCAGCTTTTTAAAGCCAGCCAGGCAATAGCAGTATGCGGGCACATTATATAGCCATGCTCCTTGTGTACAAACTTTATGGCTTCAAGGGTTTCCTCATCACTAAAACTATAAGCACTGAGCAAATTTTTAAGCAAACTTCGGTCCCCGCCAAACATATCCATAATCCTTACCCAGTTACTTGGATCACCTACATCCATTGCATTTGACCAGGTCTGCACACTTGGCTTTGCCTTGTACACTCCGGTTTGTAGGAAAACCGGAACTGTATCATTAACATTAGTCGCAGCCAAAAATGCCCTGACGGGTAAACCCATCTTCCAGGCAAGCAAACCCGCTCCGATATTGCCAAAATTTCCGCTCGGGACAGAAAATACCACTTCCTTATAACCCATTCGCTGAATCTGTGCATATGCATTAAAATAATAGAATGTCTGTGGAATCAGTCTTGAAATATTGATGGAATTGGCAGATGTAAGACGAAACCTCTCTTTCAGGTCAGAATCATTAAATGCCTGCTTTACTAAAGCCTGACAATCATCAAAGGTACCATCGATCTCTATCGCACGAATGTTCTGTCCGTTGGTAGTTAACTGAAGTTCTTGTATCGGACTTACCTTTCCCCTTGGAAATAAGATAGTTACCCTGACATTAGGTACTCCCAGAAAACCCAGTGCCACAGCTCCGCCCGTATCTCCCGATGTAGCTACAAGTACATCTAACTGCTTTTCACCCTCCTTCAAAAAATAACTCATCACCCGGCTCATGAACCTGGCACCGAAATCTTTGAAAGCCAGTGAAGGACCATGAAAAAGTTCCAGAACATTTATGCCTTTAGAAATTTCGATAACAGGTGCATTGAAATTGATCGCATCATCAATTATAGCCTTCAGATCTGATTCGGGAATTGCATCATTCAGAATTGCTTTAGACACCCTGAAAGCAATTTCAGGCAGGCTATATTTGTGTAGATCTGCAATAAATTCAGGATCAAGCACCGGGATATTTACCGGCATGTATAAACCCTTATCTGCAGGCAAACTATTGAATACTCCTTCTTTAAAAGGAACCCTTAAATCTTTATTATTGGTACTGTATAAAATCATTAATCTAAAATTATTGGCCCCTGAGCATTAATCGGCGACCTGTATGCAATACTTTCTGTGTCGAGCCATCTGAAATGTGCCTGCAATTTTTCATTGATCCGGCGGGCATCATCATCATTTCTGGTAAATGTGAAAACCGAAGGCCCTGAACCGGAAATTCCGAAACTAAGTGCTCCATTTTCCATCGCAATTTCTCTTAATCTGTAAAAATCAGGGATCAGAATCGACCTGACGGGCTCGACGATCACATCCTTCATGCTCCTGGCAATCAGGTCTATATTTTTGGTATATAAGCCACTAACCAATCCGGCAACATTTCCCCACTGAACTACCGCATCTTTCAACAATATTTTGCTCCTGATGATCTGCCTTGCATCACGGGTCGGTACATCAACCTGCGGAAAAACGATAGAACAATAAAGTTCTTCAGGAAATGGAAGCTGAATAATATCCAGCGGCTCATAGCTGCGGATCAGCACAAAGCCTCCAAGCAGCGCCGGCGCCACATTATCAGCATGCCCATATCCGCAGGCCAGCTCCTCTCCTTTCATCGCAAAAGGAACAAGTTCCATTTTTGTCAGAGGGCTATCCATTAGTATATTGATTGCAAACAATCCGGCAACTGTACTGGCAGAACTTGATCCCAATCCGCTGCCGATCGGCATTTTTTTATTCAGTTCTATCTCCACTCCCACATCGGATCGCCCGATATGATTCAGGAAATGCTGTACGCTCACACTAACTGTATTCTTAGCCGGATCATATGGCAAACGCCCATCATCACCGCTTATTTTTGTGATAATTACTCCTGGTTCATCCCTCAAACGCATAATCACCTCATCACCTGGTGCATTCACCGCGAAACCCAAAACATCGTAACCGCAAACTACATTGGCTACTGTGGCAGGTGCAAAAACTTTTACTGATCTATTCATATTTATATACTGTCTCCTGAACATCCTGCATAAGCCGAACGATCAAAAATATTAAAATAATCAGGTGCTATCAGAATTTATTGGCACCTACATGCACAATATCTGCAAACACACCGGCAGCTGTAACTTCGGCACCGGCACCTGGACCTTTAACCACCATTGGCCTTTCCTTATAGCGATCGGTAATGAATGAAATGATATTATCACTTCCTGACAAAGCATAAAAAGGGTGTGCATCGTCAACCATCTGAAGCCCTATCTTCACTTTGCCATTCTCTAGTTTACCAATATATCTAAGCACTTTTTTTTCATTCTCTGCCTGCTTTTTCATGTCTTCAAAAAAGCTGTTCTCTGCCTGCAATGTCTTATAAAAATCATCCACAGTCTCCGCATTGAGACATGATTCGGGAAGCATGCTTTCAATCTCTACATCTGCCGCTTCAAGCTCATAACCGGCATCACGGGCAAGAATCAGCATCTTTCTCATAAAATCAGTACCCCGAAGATCATCACGGGGATCAGGTTCAGTATAGCCCTTTTCCTGTGCCTGCTTCACTATATCGTGGAAAGTGATATCACCCTTATAGTTATTAAAAATGTATGAAATAGTTCCTGAAAGTATAGCCTCAATACTCAGAATCCGATCCCCACTAATCATCAGGTCTTTTAATGTCTTCACGATAGGAAGGCCTGCCCCAACATTGGTTTCGTAAAAGAAATCTACCCCATGCAGTCTTGCAGTATCCCTGAACAGCTTATACTGCTCAAAAGAAGAAGAATTACCAATCTTATTGCAGGTTACAATAGAAATGTTTGAACTGAATATCTCCTGGTAAAACTCAATAGGTTTTAAACTTGCTGTATTATCTGCAAAGACACAGTTTGGAAGGTTCATAGATTTCATTCTCTCTACAAAATGCGCAAGATCAGCCGGCTCACCTTCCTTCTGAAGGGTATCCTGCCAGTTTTCAAGTTCAATACCTTCTGCATCAAAGAACATCTTACGGGTATTACCGATGCCGACAACTTTGATCTGTATTCCATTATGTTTCTGAAGAAAATCCTTGTGCTCCAATAATTGTTTGAACAAAGTAGTTCCGATATTTCCGGTTCCAAGACAGAAAACGTGCAAGGTTTTATTCAACTCAACAAAGAAGGCATCATGGACCGCATTGAGGCCTTTATTCAAATCTTCTCTTGAGATCACAACCGAAATATTGTATTCTGAAGATCCCTGAGCAATCGCCCTGACATTGATTCCATTACGTCCCAAGGCATGAAAAAGCTTTCCGGAAATCCCGGGAGTTTGTTTCATATTTTCTCCCACAATGGCAAGAACCGAAAGGCCCTGCTCAAAAATAGGTGCCTCGATCTTTTTTGCGAGCAGCTCCAGTTCAAATTCATGTTCAATCAAATGCTGTGCCCTTGCCGCATCAGAAGGGTGTATTGCAAAAGTGATGCTGTGTTCTGAAGAAGACTGGGTGATCAGAATTACATTGATTTGCTCACGAGCCAGCAGGGAAAATAATCGACCGCTAAATCCTGCCTTTCCGACCATCCCACTGCCTTCAATGTTGATAATACTGATATCATTAATTGAAGAAATTCCCTTTATTGCCAGACCCGAATTTTCACAATCATGTTTGATCACAGAACCCGGAAATTCAGGTTCGAAAGTATTCCGGATTACAATCGGAATTTTCTTCATGAACGCTGGGATCATTGTTGGAGGGTATATAACTTTTGCTCCAAAGAATGAAAGCTCCATTGCCTCAGTATATGAAAGTTCAGGCAATGAAAATGCTTTTTTAACCATCCTGGGATCTGCTGTCATCATTCCGTTCACATCGGTCCAGATCTCAATCTCCTCGGCATTCAGGGCTGAACCAAAAATAGCAGCAGTATAATCGCTACCACCTCTACCTAAGGTGGTAATCCTTCCCTCATCATTACTTGCAATGAAACCGGTAACAAACAGCATTTTACCCTTATTTGTATTGTAGCAGTCTCTTATAAGAAGTTCTGTGAGTTCCATATTCACACGAGCCTGTCCAAAAGAGCTGTCTGTTTTTATCACATCTGCAGCATTCACATAAACATCTTCATCCGATTTCTGTCCGGCGATCTTACTAATCATAAACGTTGAACAACGCTCTCCATAACTAAGAACCAGATCCCGGGTACGCGGAGTCAATTCGCGCAGAATCATTACCCCCTGCAAAAGATCTTCCAGTTCGTTAAACAGAATGCGAAGCTTTGTAAATACAGGATTTTGTCTCGGTACGGCCAATAGCTCTTTAATCACTTCAAAATGACGCTCTTCCAGCTCTTTTAATTCGCTGCTGAAAGTCCCGCCCTGTGCAGCTTTATCTGCCATTGAAGACAAAAGATTCGTGACCCCGCTCATAGCCGAAAGGACAATAACCGGATTCCCCGATTGCTTCTGCTCCTTTTCAATAATCTGCAATAATTTACTGATCGATTCAACCGATCCAACTGAGGTACCCCCGAACTTTAAAATTTTCATTAGTGTATACTTGTTTATAAGTCCCGTAAGTACGGGATTCTCTGAATTTTTATAAAAAAAAACGCCTTCCCCTTTGTCGGAGGAAGGCGTTTTTGATGTTTTATGTTAAATTTACACCATACATTTACCTTCCCCAAGCATCAGCGTGGTGGTGGTAGTTGTTGTTGTGGTATAAAAAGCTGTATTCATTTCTTTTTTATTGTGGCGTAAATAACGGTTTTAATTTTTGAATTCACAAATTCTTGTGAATTTATTTTAATTAAACATCATTTTTTATCAAAACAATAATAAACAGGCTACATAATTATTGATAATGCAATCAAGGAGTATCTTTAGCGATTAAATGCAGGGGCTAGTTATAAAATCAACAGGAAGCTGGTATGAAGTTCAAACCGATGAGGGGAGAGCCATAAAATGCCGTATAAAGGGTAAGTTTCGAACGCTGGATATTAAAACTACTAATCCCGTAGCTGTAGGTGACCGTGTCACAGTGGAGCCTGAGCCCGATCAGGAAACCGGACTGATCACTGAACTTGAGCCAAGAAAGAATTATATTATCCGTAAGTCTGTTAACCTGTCAAAGCAGGCACAGATTATTGCAGCCAATCTAGACCAGGCTTTTCTGATCGTTACCCTGGCTTCTCCCCGAACTTCGCTGGGATTTATCGACCGCTTTCTGGTCACTGCTGAAGCCTATGATATTCCGGCAAAATTAATATTTAACAAGCTTGACCTCTTTAGTGATGAAGGTTTGGAGATTTTAAGCCAATACCAGTCCATTTATGAACAAGCCGGATACCCATGTTACAGTGTATCGGCATTAAAAGCGACTAATCTGGATCAGTTAAGGGAACTGTTGAAGGATAAAGTTACACTGGTAAGTGGTCACTCTGGTGTCGGAAAATCAACATTGATTAATGCCTTACTACCGGGTTATGAACTTAAAACAGGTGATATCTCTGATTGGAGTGATAAGGGAAAGCATACCACAACTTTTGCTGAGATGTTTAAGCTGCCTTTCGGCGGATATCTGATTGATACCCCCGGGATACGTGAACTCGGTGTTTTCGATATTGAAAAACAGGAACTCGGTCGTTTGTTTCCCGAGATCAGAAAGCTGATGGATGATTGCCGCTTTAACAATTGCAGGCACATCAATGAACCGGGATGTGCGGTTTTAGAAGCTCTGGAAGAAGGTAAACTCGAACCGTCGAGATACGATAGCTATTTAAGCATATACAACAACAACGATACAAGAGCATAAGATGAGAGCAATAATTCAGCGGGTTAGCAGCGCCTCATGCAGTATTGAGGGAAAGATCAGTGGGGAAATTGGTTTGGGCTTTATGATTCTGCTGGGTATTGAAGATAGTGACACCGATGAAGATCTGAACTGGCTGGCGCAGAAGATCAGCAACATGAGGATATTTTCGGATGAGAACGGCTTGATGAATAAAGCTTTGGCTGATGTTCAGGGGAATATTTTGCTTGTCAGTCAGTTTACACTGTTCGCCTCTACAAAAAAAGGGAATCGCCCCGGATTTACGCGGTCGGCAAAGCCGGATTTTGCAATTCCATTGTATGAAAAAATGATCCGTGAGCTGGGGCAACTTACCGGGACAAAAATCCAGAGCGGAGTTTTTGGTGCTGATATGCAGATCAGCCTGGTTAATGATGGCCCGGTAACTATAATCATGGATACCAAATCAAGAGAATAAGTTTAAAAATAATTCTGATGACAATACAGGAAGCACAGGAAAACGTTGACCAGTGGATCAAAACGACAGGAGTTCGCTATTTTAATGAACTGACCAATACCGCTATCCTGATGGAGGAAGTTGGAGAGGTTGCCCGCATCATGGCCAGAAAATATGGCGAACAATCCTTTAAAAAATCAGATGAAGGGCATGACCTGGGGGATGAATTAGCTGATGTGCTGTTTGTTCTAATCTGCCTTGCCAATCAAACTGGCGTCGATCTAACAGAAGCACTTGGTAAAAATATGGAGAAGAAAAATATCAGAGATGCCGACAGGCATAAGAATAATCAAAAATTGAAATAACCCTGTCAGCTTTTGGAACGCTGTTAGGGTTTATCTTAAGGCTGAAAGGGTTTTGAACCCTGTCAGCCTTAATCAAATCATCATTTTAATTAGTCTCTCACCATCAAGAACCGGGATTCCTTTAGTGATATTCAGGTTCAGGCAAAATTTTATATCTTCCTCAATACCCAGCTTTTTCAAACGCTCGCTGTGCGAAGTTTTCTTTAGGTAGGAGTTAAGGTCATCTTTTGCCATAATATACAGGTCTTCGGAAGCTATACCCGCATCATCCAAAGAATAATTCTCCTCTCTTAGGTAATGAACAACCCCTCCTGCAAACAAAGTATCTTCAAGGTTAACTTTATCCTTCCATCCTGAACATAATAACAGCACATCATTTGGCTGAGCTTTTAGCCAGTCGCAGAGAGCTGCCAGGTTTAAAAAGGAACCTATCACAATTTTATGGGCACCACGTGCCATATTGATAGCGTGTGTTCCATTGGTTGTAGTCAATACAATTGTTTTACCACTCACCTTATCTTCAGTATACGAAAAAGGTGAGTTGCCAAAATCGAACCCATCTACTACCTCTCCATTGCGCTCTGCAGCAAGCAGATAATCGGAATGTCTGTAAGATTCACATGCCTCTATCGTGGCGACCGGAATGATTGATTCTGCCCCATTTTCAATACCATAGCAAATTGATGAAGTTGCCCTGAAAATATCAATTACAACAACAATACTGTTTGTGAAATCATGAAGGTGAAGCAAAGCAGGTGTGAGACAAACTTCGAGGTTACGTTTTTGCATTCTTTAGAAAGGGCTGATTATTACTTAAAAGGCATTTTTACTACCCTTGCTAACACTTTATTATCTCTGATCTTTATATATATATCTGTACCTATCTTTGAAAAGGCTGTTTTAACATAACCCATACCTATTCCCTTTTGAAGGCTTGGCGATTGAGTACCTGAAGTTACTTTACCAATTACAGTGCCATACACATCCACGATTTCATAATCGTGACGCGGAATACCCCTTTCAATCATTTCAAATCCAACCAGCTTACGCTCAACACCATTTTCCTTCTGAATCGCAAGATTTTCTGAATTGACAAAGTTCTTTGTGAATTTAGTGATCCAACTCAGACCTGCTTCTATCGGTGAGGTTGAATCGTCAATATCATTTCCATAAAGGCAGAAACCCATCTCCAGTCGAAGAGTATCCCTTGCTGCGAGTCCGATTGGTTTGATCCCAAAAGGCTCACCGGCTCTGAAAACTTCATTCCATATATGTTCAGAATCTTTTTTATCAAAATATAATTCAAAGCCTCCAGCACCCGTATATCCCGTAGCAGATATCAACACATTCTCTATCCCGGCAAATACACCTTTTTTAAATGTATAATAATCCATATCAGACAGATTAACTTCAGTTAAACTTTGAAGGGCTTCGGCAGCTTTAGGACCCTGAACAGCCAGTAATGAAGTCTGATCTGAAATATTCTTCATGTCTACTGCCCCATTGTTGTACTTTGAAATCCAGTCCCAGTCTTTATCAATATTTGAAGCATTTACAACAAGCATATAGGTATTTTCATCTATACGATAGACCAGCAAATCGTCAACGATTCCACCCTGCTCATTTGGGAGACATGAATACTGAACTTTACCGTCAAAAAGCGTAGAGGCATCGTTTGAGCATACTCTTTGGATAAGATCTAACGCACCCTCCCCTTTCAGAATAAATTCGCCCATATGGCTCACATCAAATACTCCGACGCCATTTCTGACTGTTTCATGCTCGATGTTAATCCCACTGTATTGAACAGGCATATTAAATCCGGCAAAAGGTACCATTTTAGCACCAAGTGCGATATGGATATCATTTAAGGCAACACTTTTCATTATTAAGAAGGTATTATTGATTGCGCCAAAAGTAATTAAAAACGATTAAAAGCTAAGGTATAATTTCAGGATAATCAATTCTGCTCAGAAAATAATGCAAGTGTAAGCTGGGGGTCACTGATCCGGAAAGTTTTGCGATGAAAAGGCGTAAGGCCATGAGCAATAACCGCATTTCTATGCTTAATAGTTGGGTAACCCTTATTACTTTTCCAGTCATATTGCGGATACTCTGCTGCCAAATTAAGCATATATTCATCCCGGTAGGTTTTGGCAAGAATTGAAGCTGCTGCTATTGAATAATACTTACTGTCTCCTTTTATGATACACTGATGTGTTAAATTCCCGTAGGGCTTAAAGCGGTTTCCGTCTATAATAATGAAGCCCGGGCGAACACTGAGTTGCCCAAGTGCAAGATGCATCGCTTTGATTGAAGCATTCAATATATTGATCTTGTCAATTTCTTCATGATCTACCGATGCCACGGCAAAGGCTAGTGCTTCCCGTTCAACCATATCGCGAAGTTGAAAGCGATCTTTTTCATTTATTTTTTTTGAATCGTTAAGCAGAGGATGGGAAAAATTTTCAGGCAAAATTACGGCGGCTGCAAAAACCGGACCGGCAAGGCATCCGCGTCCCGCCTCATCGCAGCCCGCTTCAATATATTCCTTTTGAAAGTACGGTAGAAGCATAATGTCTGTTTATAACGAAATCACTAAGATACCCTTATGGTTAAAAGGGTAATATCATCTGAATTCATCTTTGCATTATTAAGGCTTTGAATACTCCTTAAAATATTTTCATTTAGAGTATCAACCTCGAGATGACAACTTTCCAGCAAATGTGAAACCAGTTCCTGGTCAGAAATGTACACTTCCTCGTTCGGACTTTCAACCAGACCGTCAGTATAATTGAAAACTATACTTCCTGAAGTCATGACTTCCCTGCCCAGATTTATTACCGGAAGGGTATCAAAAGCACCGATGATTGTGGTGCCCTCTTTTAAAAATTTAACCTTCCCATCCATTATCAGAACCGAAGGGTTATGCCCTGCATTGACATACTGCAGTTCCCTTGTTTGCTCATTATAAAGTCCAAGAAATAAGGTCACGAAGCGTTCCCCGTTAGTATTTGAGTAAACGATCTCATTCAATCGCTCTGTCAGTTTAACAAGATTTCTCTCAACCGAGGCCCAGGCTCTTAAACTGGCCTGTAAATTTGCCATCAGCAAAGCAGCAGAAACCCCCTTTCCTGAGGCATCGGCAATACACCAGAGATACTCATGAGTGCCTAACTTAATAAAGTCAAAATAATCGCCACCAATATTCTCATTTGGAAGATAAGTTGCTCCAACCTCTACAGCACCCGTTTTAGGTAATCGCCTGGGTATAAGCATCCCCTGAACCTCAACAGCCAGCTCCATATCACGTTGTAAGCGTTCCCTGCCTACTCTTTCTTTCAGGAGTTTCTTGTTTTCAAGGGCTACAACGATTACATTGATCAGAGTCTGAATGAAATTGAGATCACTACTCAGCAGATTCTGGCTAGTATCAAAACCGCCTATCAAGACAAAAGCCAGAAGCTCCTGATTGTGAAAAACCGGAACAAAATATTCGTATTTATTTAACAAAGGATCATCCTGAGATTTCAAAGAAGTAATATATCTGAAATCAATCAGGGCCTGGCAGGTTTGCTGCAATGTTTTTGCATTTTCAAATTCACCTCCGAATCGTGTAGCGCAGTAAAAATGTTCTCCTTCCTTGATCAAAAGACGGATCTTCCCAATCTTTAAGTGGACATTCAGAATTACCTCGAGCATCTCGAACAAAACCGAGGAGGGACTGTTTATATTAATAGCCTGAGTAATTTCAAGCAAAGAGTTTAATTCAGCCTGACGTTTTAGCAAGAGTTGAATTAACTCACTTTCATCATTTATTGCTGATATTGGTTTTCTTTGCAAGACTATAAATTGAGGACTGCGACGCTTAAAATTAAGGAATTAATCCAAACTTGCAATCAGAAATAGGGTTTTATGGCTTTTTGACTTAGATCTTGTAACACCGCCCGGACTTTGCTATCTTCACATCTCACATCTCACATCTCACATCTCACATCTCATATCTCACATCTCACATCTCATATCTCATATCTCATATCTCATATCTCACATCTCATATCTCACATCTCACATCTACCGTACCATCCTCCCCTTCCAATTGTATTTGCCTGAGTTTCCTGCAATCCCAATGTACATCAGATAAAACATGTGGAGCACAGTAAGTATTGGAACATACCACAGTAGTTTACTTCTTTTGGCAAAACTGCATAGCGGAATCAGTAATGACATTTCTGCCAAAGCCTTTATACTTATGCACACTAAACCCAAATACCAGAAATAAGGATTGAAAAAGCCCAGAATTGAACTCAGAAAGATCATGAAATTAAAAATCCAAACTGATACCCCGATCACAACAATTGCCTTGTTTTTATATTTGGTGCTTTTTGATGCCCAGCGTTTTCTTTGCTGGATAAATTCTTTGAGATTTGATTTTGCATGGGTATAAACGATCGCATCACGGGATTTACAAAAACCAATGCCATCAGGATAAACCGATGCAACTTTATGAAGAAATAGTTCATCATCACCTGAGGCCAGCTCATCAATACCCTGAAATCCTTTAAGCTCATAAAACACTTCTCTCTGATAAGCGAGGTTGGCTCCGCTACAGGTTGAGGGCATTTTATTCCCTATCCCTGCAGCTCCCAGTCCCGACAGAAACAGAAAATCCAGAGTTTGCATTTCTTCAAACTTGCTTTTTTCTTCAAAATAGATTACCGGTGAAGAGATCATCTTATAATCACCCGATTCATAAAATCCAATGATAGTTTTAAGCCATGCCGGCGACATTCTGCAATCTGCATCGGTCGTAATGATAAGTTCTGAATCAGAGAGTTTAATTGCCTCAGTTATTGCCTTCTTTTTATATGAATTTAAAGGCTCATTTTCATTCAAAACAATCAGCTTTACACCTCTTTCTGCAAAAGATAGAACGATTTGAGATGTCTGGTCGGTCGAGTGATCATCAACCACAATCAATTCCATTAACTCAGGAGGATAATCCTGTGCCAGAATATCATTAATGGTATTGAATATTTTATCTTCCTCATTTCTGGCTGCAATCAGAATACTGACAGTCGTTTTAAAACGGGTACTTTTCAGATTAAAGGTTTTCACAGCCAGCCAGCCCCTGCGCAGAAATAAAACCATACCTAAATAGGCAAGAGCCAGAGAAATTGAAA
Organism: Daejeonella sp.; assembly: GCF_036405355.1. GTDB lineage: Bacteria > Bacteroidota > Bacteroidia > Sphingobacteriales > Sphingobacteriaceae > Daejeonella. The sequence goes on along the minus strand of NZ_DASWXT010000098.1, from coordinate 22,011 downwards.
TTATACTAATTACGAGGACTACCAAAGAAATTGAGTTTTAAAACGAAAACGGACCCTAAAATAGCCGGAATAATTAAATTAATCAGCCATATACTTGCAACGGCTGCCATCACCGCAATTTCCTGATCAGTTACAAAGGAAAAAAAGTAAGCAGCGGTTGTTGCTCTCAAACCTATATCTAGAAGATCAAGGGAAGGCATTGAAGATTGAATAAAATAAAAGATAAACAGGATCAAAACCATATCCAGTGGAGCTATTTCAGGAATTAGTAAATGAATGATTAGAAAATATTGTGTGCTAAATATCAGGATACGCGACAGACTATACATTAAGATATGCAAGAGTGCTGAAACCTTGAATTTCGAAAAAATAATGAAAAAGCGCTTGTAGGGTTTCAAAAACTTTATTTTGGACAAGAGACCATTTATCCAATGGATATTGAAAAAGAAAAGCAGAAAAAATCCACTGAAAGCAAGTGCCAATATAAATATACTAAAATTCATTAGGAGATTGAGATCCATAAAACGAAAAAGAAACCAGCTGAGTGCCAGAGAGCCAAATACATTGACCAGCACCAATTGACCGAAAGACCCGACCGTCATAGCAACGGCGCCTTTTATACGCTTATTGGGAGACAGAAAAAAGACTCTCCCTCCGTATTCTCCGATCCGGTTTGGAGTAAAAACTGCCCATGTCAATCCACAAAAAACTGATTCAACAGCCTTCCAGGTACTTATTACCTCTATTTTCTGAACAAGGTATTTCCATTTAAGAGCCTCCAAAAACCAGTTCAGAAACATCAATAGAAAAAGACTGGACATTACTATCCACACACTTTCAGGATCAAGTTCATTAAGCAGCATCCTGAAGTTACTGATACCACTATTATTACTAAGCCTGTTATATATATACCAGAATGCCAGACCTAAAATGGTGACCTTAATACAAATGCTCAGAATCTTTTTGGTACTGCTGTTCAAAATATTTTATTTATGCAATGTTAAGCAAAAGCTTCTTTGAATTTAAAATTTGAAATTCTATTGGCTTAAAAACATTATAAAGCAGGTAATTTCTTAATATTGTTGGGCATGATAAAAGAAAAATCAACTGAACGGATAATCCTTGGAATTGACCCCGGAACCAGTGTTATGGGTTATGGAATAGTCAAGGAGGTAAAAAGTTCTGTTGATTTGATCTGTATGGGAGTAGTAAAACTCCAGCACCTTGACGATCATCCTTTGAAACTTAAACATATTTTTGAGAAAACCGTTTTACTTATTGATCAATATAAACCCGATTGCCTCGCGATAGAAGCCCCTTTTTATGGTAAAAACATACAGGTGATGCTCAAACTAGGCCGGGCACAAGGCGTGGCAATGGCTGCAGCATTATCTCGTAGTCTTCCTATCTTCGAGTATTCACCCAGAAAGATCAAACAGTCAATCACAGGCAATGGTAATTCATCAAAAGAGCAGGTGGCAGCTATGCTCAAAACCCTTTTAAAATTTACTGAAACTCCTGAATTTCTTGACGCTACCGATGGTTTGGCGGTTGCAGTTTGTCATTCGTTCCAGAAAATAAGCAGTACCGGAGGCAAGAAAAACTATTCTGGCTGGGATGCTTTCGCAAAGGATAATCAGAAACGGATTAAATAAAAGAAATTAAAGCTGTTCCTTAATTTTTTCTGCTATTGCATCAAGTTCTTCATCAGTAAAACTCAGTTTAGGGCGACTAAAGTTCATATCGTCCATGCTGTTGATCGGGATAAGATGAATATGTGCGTGAGGAACTTCCAGTCCGATGACAGAAACACCAATACGCTTACAAGCTATGGCTTTTTTTAAACCCGCTGCTACAATCTGAGCAAACATCATCAGGCCTACATAAGTTTCACTATCAAGGTCAAATATATAATCAACCTCCTTCTTAGGAATAACCAGTACATGGCCTTCTGTCAGCGGATTTACATCCAGGAAAGCAAGATATTCCAATGTTTCAGCGACCTTATGTGAAGGAATATCGCCGGCTATAATTTTTGAGAAGATTGATTCCATATGATTTGATTTATATTCTGATCAGATTTATAATTATCTGCTGATTTCAATGATTTCGAACTCAATTTTACCCGCCGGAACAGCTATTTCAGCTTTGTCGCCTACAGATTTGCCCAACAAACCCTGAGCTATAGGCGATTTCACCGATATTTTACCTGTTTTCAGATCGGCTTCTGATTCAGAAACCAACTGATAAGTCATGGTTGCCCCATTATTGGTATTTTTAATCTTTACAATAGACAATGCAAGAACCTTTGATGAGTCTAGTTTCGATTCATCGATCAAACGGGCATTAGCCAAGACATTCGTCAGCTTTGAAATTTTAGATTCATGATGCCCCTGCGCTTCTTTAGCTGCATCATACTCTGCATTCTCCGACAAATCGCCCTTGTCTCTGGCTTCAGCAATTGCTTTTGAAATTTGTGAACGACCTTCAGTTTTTAATAGGTGAAGCTCTTCTTTAAGTTTTTCTAATCCTTCCCGGGTATAATAAGTTACTTCCGTCATATCTCACACATTTTATGATAAACTCTTAAAAACAAACAAGACTATGTCGGCATAAGCCAATATAGTCTTGCTCGTATTAATACGAAGATAATATTTTTGATTTTAGATTTCCAAATTTCTATGATGAAATGAAGGCAGAAGAATAATGGATAAGCTATAAGCACTTCATTATCAAACTACAAAAGAATTTGTTTTAGTTTTTGGGCAAGCACTTCAGAAATCTTTCTGTAAGATTCGTGGGTCCAGCCAGCCACATGAGGGCTTAAAATTACGCTTGGAGAGTCCCTTAATTCATTAAACCATTCCTGCTCTCCTAAGGCCGGAAATTTTTCAACTTCAAGTACATCCAAACCGGCGGCGCTTATCTTACCATTACGAATCCCATTCAAAACAGCCCTTGTATTAACCACCTCACCTCTTGAAGCATTTAGAAAAATGATTGGCTTCCTGAAATGAAAAAGATATTCATCATTAAGGAGCTGCTTCGTTTCGAAGGTCAAAGGAATATGAAAACTTAAAATATCTGCCTGTTTAACTACCTCTTCCATACTTACCTCTTCTGCATATTGGTCTGAAAAACCGGTTTTGTACTTATCATAAGCAATCACCTTTACTTCAAAACCTGAAAGTTTGCGGGCAAGCATTTGTCCGGTATTTCCATATCCTATGATTGCAAGAGTTCTTCCTTTCAGCTCCCATCCTCTGTTTCCTTCCCTGTCCCAGATACCATTTCGCACTTCGATATCCGCTTTTCTAAGATTATTGAGCAGTGAAAGCAACATACCAATCACATGTTCTGCCACTGCATCCCGGTTTCCCTCTGGTGCATTGATGCAGAATATTTCTTTTGATCTGGCATACTCCTCATCTACATTATCCATTCCTGCACCAGCCCGGGCGATAAATCTCAGATTGGGGCCTGAATCAATAAGTTCCTTGTCAATCTGAAACTTTGTGCGAATCGCTATTCCTGAATAGTTTTTCAGTTTCTCCAGAGTTTCACTTCTGCTGATTAACGGAAAATCATCACAAATATATCCCAGCTCTTCTGCCTCAATTTTAAAGGCAGGATGTAAATGGTCGGCAATCAGGATTCTTTTATTCATACTGCATTTATTCTCGACGTATTGATCAGGTTTGTCATTTTAACAAAATCATCTACGCTCAGTCGCTCAGCTCGAAGGTCGAACATTGGATCATCCGTCATGCTTTCCTTGCTTACAAGTGATGACAATGCGTTTCTAAGTGTTTTGCGGCGCTGATTAAAACCAGCTTTTACAACCTGCCAGAACAACTTTTCATCACAATTCAGCTTTTCAATATCATTTCGGGTTAGACGTATGACTGCTGAGGTAACTTTAGGCGGAGGGTTAAACACTCCGGGCTTAACAGAAAAGAGGTATTCAACATTATAAAATGCCTGCAAAAAAACACTTAAAATACCATACTCTTTGCTTCCTGGCTTCTCTGCACAACGCTGAGCCACCTCCTTTTGAAACATTCCAACCAGTTCAACTACCTGATTTCGGTTATCGAGTACTTTGAAGAGTATTTGTGATGAAATATTATATGGAAAATTACCTATTATCCCGAATTTGCCCGGAAATACAGCCGCAAAATCAAGCTCCAGAAAATCCCCGTTAATCAGTCTTGCACCGAGATCGGGATACTTCTTTTTCAGAAATTCATAAGATTCAGTATCTATATCGATCAGATAAGTTTCAAGATCCTTCTTACCAAGCAGAAAGTCGGAAAGTACTCCCATTCCCGGGCCAACCTCCAAAACCTGCTTATACTGATCGACAGCATGAAGGCTGTTGACAATCTTTTCTGCGATGTTTTTGTCGGTTAAAAAGTGTTGTCCAAGATGCTTCTTTGCCTTTACTAAACTCATATCCGCTGCATTTGGCGCAAATTACGGAAAAAAGAGGTTCGGGGAATTAGCAAATTGGAAAATGAGCAAATTAGCGGATGAATTTGCCGATGACTTGATTTGTCTATTTGTCAATCTAGTTGATTAGTAAATAAGAAAATGAGCAAATGGGAGACGTTATCTGTTATTTTTTCTCACTCTCAATTCTCCACTCTCCACTCTCAATTTCTTATAACTTATTACTTATAACTTACAACCTAATTGCAGTTTGGGATTAAAGTCTTTATTTTGCGTTAATTATTTTAATAAAAGGGTAAGCAGGAATGAGTGATAAAATTAAAGTTGGAATTTCTATAGGAGATGTAAACGGTATCGGTCTTGAAGTAATCATTAAAACTCTGATGGACAGTAAAATCATGGACTATTGCACTCCCATTGTATACGGTCATACAAAGGTCGCATCCTTCCATCGTAAAACAATGGACCTTAATGAGTTTAATTTTAATGTAATCAACTGTCCGGAAGAAGCGCATAACAAACGCGCTAATATGATTAACTGCTGGGAAGAGGATGTCCGTATCGAATTGGGCACAAGCACTCCTACCGGAGGGAAATATGCATTCATATCACTTGAAAGAGCATTAGATGATCTCATAGCGGGCAAAACAGATGCCCTGGTTACCGCGCCGATCAATAAGCATAACATTCAAAGTGATGATTTTCAGTTTGCGGGTCATACAGAATATATTCAGGCAAAAACCAATGCTGAAGACTCCCTGATGTTTCTGGTGAGTGAAGATATCCGCGTAGGAGTAGTTACCGGACATATTCCGGTAAATGAGGTGCCCGAAAAGATCAGCAAAGAAAAGATCTTATCAAAACTGACATTGATGAATCAAAGCCTGAAGAAGGATTTCTGGATTCAAAAACCAAAAATTGCTGTTTTAGGATTAAATCCGCATGCAGGGGATATGGGCCTTATTGGGAAAGAAGAACTGGAGACCATTATTCCGGCCATTACCGAAGCCAATGCCCAGGGAATCTTTGCTTTTGGCCCTTATGCAGCAGACGGTTTCTTTGCAGCTCATACCTATACCCAGTTCGATGCTGTACTGGCAATGTACCATGATCAGGGCTTAATCCCTTTCAAACAGATTGCATTTCATAGTGGAGTGAATTTCACTGCAGGTTTACCTGTTGTCAGAACTTCTCCCGACCATGGCACAGGTTATGATATTGCCGGAAAAAATCAGGCATCCGCAAGTTCTTTCAGAGAAGCACTATTCACTGCAATCAAAATTGTTAAGTGCAGAAGAGAAAGTTCCGAACTCAGCTCAAACCCATTGAAACTGAGCAAATTTTCAAAAGACAGGGATTAAAAGGTCTTCAAAAGGATAAAACCAAAGCTTTCAGCTGGCCTTATCATCTCATTTTTAAAAAACTGTTAGCAACTAAATAAATTTTCCTAAATTTGCAGGCTCAATTGGCGTGCTTTGAAATCATTACAGCAATATAGCATTCCGTTTACCGGATTAAAACTTGGAGTTCACGATTTTGAATTCGAAGTTGACGATGCTTTTTTTAATGAGTTTGAATACTCGCTTGTTAAGAGTGGAAAACTGAAAGCTGAACTTGAACTGGATAAGCAGGAAACGATGATGATCCTGCATTTTCATATTTCAGGTGAAATGAAACTGGGATGTGATGTTTGCCTTGCCGATTATCCTTATTCTGTAGAAATTAAGGAGAGGCAGATTGTCAAATTGAATGGAAACGAAGATCTTGAGGATGACACCGAAGAGATCATTGTACTAAAGAGAAGTGAAACTGAGATCAATGTAGCGACACTGATCTATGAGTTTATCAATCTTGCAGTACCATATATCAGTCGTTGTAATGATGAAGGAAATACTGAATGGTGCGATAGTGAAATGATTGCCAAGCTGCAACAACTGGCTCCAGGGCCAAAAGAAGTGGAAGAAGAGGAAGAAATTGCCGACCCAAGGTGGGAAGCATTAAAGAAAATAAAAAAGTAATAAATTATTAATACATAGGAACAAATGGCACATCCAAAACGGAAAATATCCAAATCAAGAAGAGATAAAAGAAGAACTCACTATAAAGCAGTTGCTCCGGGTTTAACTACCTGCCAGACTACTGGTGCAGTACATTTACCTCACCGTGCGTATACAGTTGACGGAAACTTGTATTACAACGGAAAGATGGTAATTGAAAATACCTCTATTGCCTAAGTTACCATTCTGATATGAAGATTGGCTTAGATATAATGGGTGGAGATTTTGCTCCCAAAGCAGCAGTTTTGGGTGCAATAGAAGCTCAAAAAGCCTTATCGGCAGACCAAAAATTAGTTCTTTTCGGGGACAAGGATCAGGCTCTGCCTTTTATAACAGAAGCAGGAATAGATCCTGATGTTTTCGAATTTGTTCACACCACCGAAATGATCGGCATGGGAGAACACGGAACTAAATCTGTACTGCAGAAACCTAATTCAAGTATCAGCCTTGGATTTCATTATCTCAAAGAAGGTAAAGTAGATTCCTTTTCATCGGCAGGAAACACCGGTGCGATGTTAGTAGGGGCTATCTTTAGCGTAAAGCCAGTTCCGGGAGTTATTCGTCCCGCCGTTGCAACCAATGTGCCCAAATTAAAATCCGGCTTCGGAATTATGCTGGATGTTGGGGCAAATGCCGACTGTAAGCCTGAAGTACTGGCTCAGTTCGGAATGCTAGGTAGCTTATATGCAGAACATGTGTACCATATTCAGAATCCAAAAGTGGGTTTAATGAATCTGGGTGAAGAGGAAGAAAAGGGAAATGTTCTTACCCAATCCACATTCCCTCTACTGCAAAAATCTGATATCAATTTCATAGGTAATATTGAAGGCCGGGATCTGTTCAACGACAAAGCAGATGTTATTGTATGTGATGGGTTTACAGGAAATGTAATGTTGAAATTAGCCGAAACCTTTTATATTCTTACACTCAAAAAAGGATTTAAGGATGAATTCTTTGACCGTTTCAATTATGAACAATATGGAGGCAGCCCAATTTTGGGAGTAAATGCGCCTGTTCTGATTGGCCACGGCATCTCTAGTCCGGAAGCAATTAAAAATATGGTACTTTTATCGCGAACCATGATCGAAAGTCAGTTCGTTGATAAGATCAAAGAAGCTTTTAAATAATTATTTCCAATTTATCATGTCTAAAGTTCATGCTGCAATAACAGCCGTTAATGCTTTCGTTCCCGAGTATATTCTTACCAATAAGGAACTTGAAGGAATGGTTGAAACCAATGATGAATGGATTACCAGCCGTACAGGCATTAAAGAACGCCGCATCCTGAAAGGAAATCTAGGAACCTCAGATATGGCTACCCATGCCGTTAATGGTTTGCTTGAAAAGCGTGGGATCAGTGCTGCAGAGATCGACCTTATTATTTTCTGTACTACAACTCCCGACATGGTATTTCCGGCCTCAGCAAATATCCTTGCCCACAAAATTGGTGCGGTGAATGCCTGGGGTTATGACCTTAATGCTGCATGTTCGGGTTTTCTATACGGATTGGCAACAGGTTCCCAATTTATTGAAACTGGCAAACATCAGAAGGTTTTGGTAGTAGGAGGCGATAAAATGTCGTCTATCATCAATTATAAAGACCGTAAAAGCTGTATCATTTTCGGTGATGGCTGTGGTGCTGTATTACTCGAACCAAATACTGAGGGTTTCGGAGTAATTGATTCAATACTTAAGAGTGATGGATCAGGTGGCCCTTATTTATGCCAGAAAGCAGGGGGATCATTAAGACCGGCAAGTCATGAAACAGTTGATAATGATGAACACTTCCTGTTTCAGGAAGGACAAGCGGTTTTCAAATTTGCCGTAACAAATATGGCAGATGTAGCTGCTGAGATCATGGAAAAAAATGATCTGAGTTCTGACGATGTAGACTGGCTGGTTCCACATCAGGCCAATAAACGAATCATTGATGCTACCAGCAGTCGCTGCGGTATTGCTCCTGAAAAAGTGATGATCAATATTGAAAAATACGGTAATACGACGAACGGAACTATTCCACTGTGTTTATGGGAATGGGAAAGTAAGCTCAAAAAAGGTGACAATCTGATCCTGGCCGCGTTTGGAGGGGGATTCACCTGGGGTTCATTGTATTTGAAATGGGCCTATTAAAAAATAAATCAAAATCGTTTCTTAATATTTTTATTATAATTTTAGGTTAAAATCGTCCACATAAACTAAACAAAATGGATATTAAACAAATTCAGGAGCTTATTAAATTTGTTTCCAGATCTGGGGTAAATGAAGTTTCTATTGAGCAGGAGGATTTTAAAATTACCATAAAAACCAATCAGCCTCCTACTTATCAGGTACAGGCTGCTCAGCAAATTCAGGCTACCTCTACTCCCGCAATTGTAGCAGCACCAGCAGCCCCGGTAGAAACTAAGCCTGCAGCTGCTCCTCCAAAGGATGAAAATGCAAACTACATAACTGTAAAATCTCCAATGATTGGCACTTTTTACCGGTCTTCAAGTCCTGACAAACCACTTTTTGTAAATGTTGGTGATGAAATTAAGGCCGGACAAATAGTGTGTATCATTGAAGCAATGAAACTTTTCAACGAAATCGAGTCTGAAGTCTCAGGTCGTATCGTAAAAGTGCTTGTAGATAATGCCAGTCCGGTAGAGTACGATCAGCCATTATTTTTGGTGGAACCTATCTGATTTGAAGATTAACAATTTGAATACTTGAAGATTATATTTTTAATCTTCATTTTCAAATCATCAAATTTTCAAATTCCCAAATTAAGAAAGCATGTTTAAAAAAATACTAATTGCAAATCGTGGTGAAATAGCTCTTCGGATTATCCGTACCTGTAAGGAAATGGGCGTGAAAACCGTAGCTGTTTATTCAACTGCCGACCGCCATAGTTTACATGTACGGTTTGCCGATGAAGCAGTTTGTATTGGTCCGCCGGCAAGTAAAGATTCCTACCTAAGTATTCCGAATATCATATCTGCAGCAGAATTAACCAATGCAGATGCAATCCATCCCGGATATGGTTTTTTGTCTGAAAACGCAAAATTTTCAGCAATCTGTCATGAATATGGTATTAAATTTATCGGAGCCACAGCCGAACAGATTAATGGCATGGGTGATAAGGCATCGGCTAAAGAAACCATGAAAAAAGCCGGTGTTCCAACTATTCCGGGTTCTGAAGGTTTATTAACTGATGTTAAAGAGGGTATAAAAATCGCAAATGAAATCGGTTATCCGGTTATCCTCAAAGCTACAGCCGGTGGTGGTGGCCGAGGAATGCGTATTGTATGGAATGATGCTGAATTTGAGCCTTCATGGGATTCAGCGCGTCAGGAGTCAGCAGCAGCATTTGGCAATGACGGATTATATCTTGAGAAATATGTCGAGGATCCTCGTCATATTGAGATTCAGGTAATTGGAGATCAGTATGGAAAAGTATGTCATCTTTCAGAACGTGATTGCTCAATTCAGCGCAGGCATCAGAAACTGGTGGAGGAATCTCCATCGCCTTTCATGACTCCTGAGCTGCGTGAAAAAATGGGTGAGGCTGCCATTAAAGGAGCTATGGCTGTTAATTACGAAGGTGCTGGTACAGTTGAGTTTCTCGTAGATAAACACCGCAACTTCTACTTTATGGAAATGAATACCCGTATACAGGTGGAGCATCCGGTAACTGAAGAGGTAATCAACTTCGACCTGATCAAAGAACAGATCAAAGTTGCTTCGGGCATTCCAATCTCCGGAAAGAATTATATCCCTGAAATGCATGCGATCGAATGCCGCATCAATGCTGAGGACCCGTTCAATAATTTCAGACCATCTCCCGGATTGATTACTAATTTCCATTCTCCTGGTGGTCATGGAGTGCGGGTTGATACCCATGTATATGCCGGTTATCAGATTCCTCCGAATTACGATTCAATGATTGCTAAACTGATCTGTGTCGCACAAACACGCGAAGAGGCGATTTGTACAATGGAGCGTTCCTTGAGTGAATTTGTTATTGAAGGGGTAAAAACGACAATCCCTTTCCATTTAAGACTGATGAAGGATCCAAATTTCCGTGCCGGTAACTTCACTACCAAATTTATGGAGAGCTTTGACCTGAGTGAATAGATATGCCGCTGAAATACAATAAACCATCTTATTTTGAAGCTGATTGTCACAATAAAAGTGATGCTTATTAAATATCCACTGAATACCATTCTTAAATTAAACAGAATGGTATTTTTGTTTAAAAATTATGAGTGAGGAACGTACTGACCTGGTAAAGGCTATCAAGGAAAAGGGTAAAACCATTGAAGCCGAAATGTCTTTTTTTGATCATCTGGATGTCCTCAGGGGGCATCTGATCAGGGCTTCTATTGCCATTGTTGCCTTCACTGTACTTGCGTACAGTTTTTATGATTTTATTTTCGATCAGATCATTATGGGTCCGGGACGTACCGATTTCTGGACCTATAGGATGATGTGTGCAGTGACTGAGAAATTCAATCTTGGTGCCGATTTTTGTGTTAAAAAACTAAGTTTCAATATTATCAATACTGAACTGGGCGGACAGTTTACCCTACAGCTAAATTCTTCATTGATGATAGGTATTGTGCTGGGTGTACCCTATTTATTGTTTGAAATTTGGCGTTTTGTGAAGCCGGCTTTACATGAAAATGAACGTAAATCGGCAACCGGATTTGTATTCTGGGCATCTCTACTATTTATAATAGGTTTACTGTTCGGTTATTATATAATTGCCCCATTATCCATTAACTTCTTATCTAACTGGGAAGTAAGTTCAATCATTAATAATCAGATTACCATTTCATCCTATTTCTCTGTTGTTGCAACACTAACCATCGGAGCTGCAATCACCTTTGAACTGCCGATAATTATCTTTATTTTGTCTAAGCTTGGGATCATGACTCCTGAATTCATGAGGTCATCCAGAAGATATGCTACAGTAATCATACTAATTATTGCTGCAATAGTGACCCCTACTCCCGATCTTATAACTATGCTTACTGTTAGTTTCCCACTGTTTTTACTCTATGAGATTAGTATTTATGTCTCAGCAAGGGTAGCAAGCAATAAGAAAAAAGCAGAAATAGAATTTTATAAAGACTAATTGAACATTTAAAGCCATGAATAACAATATATCAATTGCAATTGGAGCCGATCATGCAGGTTTTGAATACAAAAACATGCTTATTGATTTCCTGAAAGAGTATAGTATTAAGGATTTTGGAACCTACAGTGCCGATTCTGTAGACTATCCGGATTTTGCACATCCTGTGGCCAGTGCTGTAGAAAAAGCTGAATTTACAATTGGGATATTGATTTGTGGAAGTGCTAATGGGGTAGCAATCACAGCCAATAAACATCAGGGTATCAGAGCAGCAATCTGCTGGAATGAAGAGCTTGCCGAACTGGCCAGATCTCATAACAATGCCAATGTTCTCTGTATCCCGGCAAGATTTATTAGCCCTGAACTGGCCAAACAGATCTGTAAGAAATTTATAAGTACAGCATTTGAAGGAGGGCGCCATGCCAACAGGGTGAATAAAATCTCCTGTTGATAATTTTAAACTAACCAAACAAAATATGATTTCAAAAAAAACAATTTGGGCGCTATTCCTGCTCAGTGTTTCCGCACAGGCATTCGCTCAGGATCCAAATGCACAAAAATTTGCGACAGAAATTAATGTCAAAAAAGCTAAAAAGCATCTGACAATTCTTGCATCCGACAAGTTTGAAGGCAGAGAAACAGGTAAAGCAGGGGCAGAAAAAGCAGCCAAATACATCGCCAAAGAATTTAAAAAATTAAAGTTAACTGCACCGGTTAACGGATCATATTTTCAGGATGTACCGCTGGTAGAAACCTCTTTCGATGTTACTTCCTTTACCGCAAACGGCAAATCCTTAAGCCTGGGAAAAGAATTCCTATTTAGTGGTAGTGGTGATGCTAAATCGATTGATGCCAGCGAAATAGTATTTATTGGCTATGGAATAGGTGCAGAGAACTATGATGACCTCAAAAATACCGATATAGCCGGAAAAGTGGTTTTGCTGATTAATAAGGGAGAGCCGATGAACAATGGAGTATCCGCAATCAGTAAAAGCTCCAAAGCATCAGACTGGAGTACCAGCCGGTTTAAACGCTTACAGTATGTTATGAGCAAGAGCCCCTCACTGATTCTGGCAGTAAGTCCGGATGTAAGTGCGGCCCTTCAATCATATTCCCCAAGAAGTGGCAGATTAACTATCAAAAAAGAAACAAAAGCAGCAATAAGTAATCAACCTGGAAGCGCGGCTATTGTAAGTATCACTCCTGATGTAGCCAATCAGATCCTGAAAAATTCAGGAAAGAACTACGAAGATTTAAAATCAGCAATAGATAATAGCGGCATCCCTCAATCGCAGGTTTTGAAATCTCAGATTTCAATGAATTATGGACCTGTGAATAAAGATGTAAGATCAGTGAACGTTTTGGGATATCTGGAAGGAAGTGATCTTAAGGATGAACTGGTGGTTTATTCAGCACATTATGATCATATCGGACTTACAACTGATGGTGGTACTGACAAGGTAAATAATGGTGCCGATGATGACGGATCGGGGACAACCGGAGTATTATCTATAGCAAGAGCTTATGCCAAAGCTAAAAAAGCAGGGCATGGTCCACGCAGGAGTGTTCTGTTCTTAATGGTAACCGGTGAAGAGAAAGGTCTGTTAGGATCAGAGTATTACTCAATGAATCCGGTTTTCCCTATGGCAAATACCATTACCAACCTGAATATTGATATGATCGGAAGAACCGGGGAGTTGTATAAAGGCACTGCTGATTCGGCAAATTACTGCTACCTGATTGGTTCCGACAAATTGAGCACCGACCTTCATAAGATCAGCGAAAATGCCAATGCTATTTATACTAAAATGAAGATTGATTATAAATACAATGACCCTAATGATCCGGAGCGAATCTATTACCGCTCAGATCACTATAATTTTGCCAAGAATGGTGTTCCAATTGTATTTTATTTTAATGGCGTACATGAAGATTATCACAAACCGGGTGACGAAGTAAGCAAGATAAATTTTGATTTGCTTACCAAACGTGCGCAACTAGTATACTATACAGGTTGGGACCTCCTGAACCGGGATAAAAGACCGGTTGTAGATGTCAAAAATGATATGCCGGCTACACGATAGAATTAATTAAAGCAAATAAAAAAGCCCCGCTCCGGAATAGATCCGGGGCGGGGCTTTTTTATTTATGGCCTAAAGGGTTACATTTATAAATAATAAGCATCATCCTGAATACGAATTAATAATGAAAAAACAACTAGCAGGCTTTTTACTCTTTGCAGTCATTTCGATTCAATGCATTGCTCAGGATCCCGCAGCACAAAAATATGCCGCCGAGATCAATGCAAAAAGAACTAAAAAACACTTGAAAGTTCTGGCTTCTGATAAATTTGAGGGCAGAGAAACCGGAAAACGCGGGGCTGAAATGGCCGTAGCTTATCTTGCCAGCGAGTTCAGGAAGTTGAAACTCATTGCCCCTGTTAAGGGTTCTTATCTTCAGGATGTTGAGTTAATCGAAACATCCATTATTGTCAATTCATTAGAAGTAAATGGTAGCAAACTACAATATGGAACCGACTTTTCATTCACCGGAAGCGGAGAAGCAAAAACAATTAATGCTGATGAAATCATTTTCATAGGATCCGGAACAGAATCAAATCTTAAAAACACAGCCATAGCAGATAAAGTAGTTTTATTGAAGCAAGATGGAGAATCCGCTGAAATTACCAGAAGACTAAACTTTGTAAAGAGCAAAAAACCTAAATTGATAATTGCAGTGAATGCTGCCAAAACCAGGACTCCACATTCCCATCTATCAGGTGCAAGCCTTAGTGTGAAAAATGGTATCAGAGAAAGTATTCCGATGCGAGAAAATACCCCGGGAGTCATTCAAATCGGATCTGAAATTGCAGATAAGATCCTCAGCAGATCCGGAAAAATATTCGAGGAACTAAATGCAGGTAATGGATCACAGCTAGTTAAAGTTGATGTTAAATTGAATTATGAGCCTGTGAAAAGAGAACTCAAATCATCCAATGTTCTCGGTTATCTTGAAGGAACAGACCTTAAGGATGAACTGCTTGTTTATTCTGCCCATTATGATCATATAGGTCTGAATCCCGAAGGAGGAAAAGACAAAGTATTTAATGGTGCTGATGATGATGCTTCGGGCACTTCCGGAGTCCTTGCTATTGCCAGAGCCTTTGCCAAAGCAAAAAAAGAAGGAAATGGTCCGAGGAGAAGTATTCTGTTCCTGATGTTTACCGGTGAGGAAAAAAACCTGCTGGGATCTGAATATTATTCAATCAATCCTGTCTTCCCGTTTGCAAAAACAATTACTAACCTGAATGTGGATATGATTGGACGCATTGGTGAAGAATACCAAAGTTCTCCTGATTCAACAAATTACTGTTTTCTGGTAGGAGCAGACAGATTAAGTACTGATCTACATAAGATCAGTGAGAATGCCAATGCTGTATATACCAGAATGAAGATCGATTATAAACATAACGCTCCTGATGATCAGATCTATTACTGGTCAGACCATTATAATTTCGCTAAAAACGGAGTACCTGTTATTTTCTACTATAATGGTAAGCATGCTGATTATCACAAAGGTAGTGACGATATCAGCAAGATCAATTTTGAGCTTCTGGCAAAACGGGCTCAATTAGCCTACTATACAGGATGGGATCTGGTGATGAGGGATAAAAGGCCGGTGGTAGATGTGAAGGATTAAGAGTCCTGCTTAGATTTTACTTCAAATACTATTAATAGATTATTGGTCAAACACGAGCATCCGGTAAAAAAATTTACTCTTTCGGCCCCCACAATGTCCTTATTTAAGGATTGGGAGGTTCCAGCTTTCGCTGGAATCTCCTTACCCCAACAACGCTTGTCATCCGATAACTATCGGATCTCACGAAGGCGAGAACCTCCACAAAGAAATATCAATAGCTATACACCGTTTTTATTTTAAATAAATGCTCTCCGTTTAAATAGTTTTTAAAGCTTTTTATCAATTCTTTTGGATACCCATCATCATCATAGCTGTACTCAAATTTATAAGGTTCTGCTGAGGGAATACTTCCTGAATATGTTTTCTTCTGATTCACCAGATTATTCTTAGGCAAATTCGAAAGAAAGATATTCGGCATGTTCATGTGGGTATAAGGGTTGATATTGAAATCATACTGGTATAAACCACTTTCACCCCCTCCCGGACTGCTTGCAGAGTCTTCTGTTCTGTTTCCTCCGATGATTTTTTGAACATAGTCCATAGTATTCCCATTTGAGAAGGTATACTTAAAGTTAATCCTTGCATATCCTGTAGGGAACTGATACTCAAGCTGAGCATTGGTTACCTGATCATAATTTACTTCTTTCATCTTTATGATCTTTGTGCCTTCTGTATTGTATGTTAGCTCCAGATAGCCAACAAAAGTCCCCTGATCATTGATATAATTAATCTTACTGAGCTTAGCATTCGAATAAACATAAACTTTACTCCAGCTTAAACGCAGGTCACTATACTGTGGCACTTTGTCGTAAAAATCAATTTGCTTAAGATTACCGTTTGGATCATAGTTGTATATTGTTTTGCCGGATGGCATATATCCCGCCTGGGTGAAGGTAAATTGCTCTTCAAGACGTAATTTTTTTGGAGACTTAGCTCCTCCCAAAGTATAAACAACACCTTCACTGATCTGGTCTTTATTGAGAGTCATCTCATCTGAAACTCCCCATTTACTCAGTTTAAACTGATATTTTACTCCAGATTTTGGCAAGAAAATCTCATTTACACCTCCCGCAAGTAAAGTATCCTTCTCAGTCAGTACCCCATTTGAATCCCAGTTACTAAGTTTGAATAATGTGGGAATATTATCATAGATAATATCCCCCACCCTGATGACAGCCTGAAGTTTTACTTTGATGAATTTATTCTCATCAATACTTTGGATTTTAAAATCAGCTGTCTGATAGCCAAAATTCTCTGCTTTATCTTCATTCAGAACTTTCACAACTTCAACAGGAAGGTCAAAAATATCAGCATTCTCAAGTTTAAAACTGATATTCAAAGGCTTTTGTACTTCTGAAGCTTTAGCAGAATTGGCCTTTGGTGCCGCAAATTGGGTGTAACTATCCCCATTACCGATTATTAAACTGCTTATTTTATAATTTCCGGGATCAAGTTTAATTTTCTCTGTGACGTACTTACCGTTGAAGCTGATGAGCAGTTTTTTATTGCTCAGTACATCTTCGTCCTTATCATTTTTTATCGTTACGAATGCAAATAAATCAGAAGTGTCATAAGCAGAACCATCAGGAAGTGAATCAAGCATGATTCTAAATGTATTCATCTCCAGTGGAGCCGGTAACTGCAAGCTACTCTCCTCTTTCACACATGAACTTAAGCCGATTATAAGGCTCAACAGGTAAATAAAATTTAAATTTATTGATTTCATTTGGTTGATATTGTACCATTCCAGGCTGTAACAGTCAATAGGATTCCTGTACCAGAAAGGCGTTTGTTAAAAAATAGATAATTTGTTAATTGAGACCGGATATGAAATATTTCGGCTAGCCGGATCCGGATTGCTTTTAGTTCTTCACATAGACCGGCAGTTTTTTCGCCCGTAATTTTCTTTCAGAGCTGATTCTCGCAACCGCTTCCGATTTTGAAGAATGGTATAAAGAAAGACTCATATCATTCTCACTCGCACGTGCCCCGGGCACATAACCTGTTGAAGAACCGTTATTTAATACGCCGCGCAATACTGAAGCACCAACATTAATGCCGGCGGCAGCAGCTTCTGACATTATGCGCTTATTCTGCACCCTTGTACGGATGAGCATATTTGCACCCAGAATCTTTGCTAATTCGGCAGATGAGAGCTTCCAGGAATCTTTTATCGAAATTCCATTCTCTTCAAGTTTACTGTTAATCAGCCGAAAATCCATCAGCTTTACGCTCCATTTATTTCGTAAATCGCTGCTTGTAGCATGGAATAAAAGGTCATCATAAATAGATTCCTGAATTTTGCCGCTCTGCTCAATTTCCATTTTGGAAACACGATCCATTCCCCAATTCTTTGGCAAATTGCCTGTAAATATTACTTCAGCAGGAAGTACTGCTAAGATCTGGGTTCCAGGTTCAGGCCTTGAAAAAAATGCTTTGTCTTTATAGACCTTTGAACTACAGGATGCCAATAATAAGAGTCCTGGTATTAATAATTTAATAAAATGTTTCATCCATTTATTTTTATAGTTTTCTTGTGTCGGATTCATCTTGTAAATAAATAATAAACGTGACGTAATCTTCTTCAATACAGCTTGCTCAACATTCCGGAATATTGAACATTACCTGCAACACATGGCATGCTATACCGATTGTCACATTTATATAGACGTTAAGGTATCGCTTTTCGTTACAAGCAGTCTGAAAATATCTCAAAACATTTCCTTTTGAGCAAAAAACCAAACAGCAATAGAGTTTAAGTTCAAAATAACTAAATTCGCCTAATGAGTAAGTTAGCCACCGATTTCATCCACACCTCCGATACAAAAGCCTTTGATCTGGATCATCGCCGTATCATAAATTACAATATTAGTAAATATCATGTAGCTGTTGAACGGGGATTGTCAAAACTTGCCAATCTTGAAAATTCTAAACGAAAAGCCCATACTATAAAATGGAAAGTGATGGAAAATCTTGACAAACTTCTTCCGGAGTTTGAGTCAAATTTCCAAAAAAAAGGAGGCAAAGTGATTTGGGCGAATGATATAGAAGAGGCTCAGAATGAAATCCTTCAGATCATCAAAAAATCCGGGGCAAAAACGGTCATCAAATCCAAATCTATGGCTACCGAAGAAATTCACCTAAATGAATTTCTGGAAAAAAACCATATTGAGGCGTTGGAAAGTGATCTTGGTGAGTACATTGTTCAACTATTGGGTCAGAAGCCTTACCATATCGTTACTCCTGCAATGCACCTGAGCAAGGAGGATATCGCAAAATTATTCAATGAAAAATTCGGAACTCCAATAGATTCCACTCCAGAACAGCTCACCATGAAAGCCCGGGAGCTATTGAGGGAAAAATATACTTCCTATGATATTGGTATAACCGGCGGAAATTTCCTGATTGCCGATAGCGGCAGCATTGCACTCACAGAGAATGAAGGAAATGCGAGATTAACAACCACTTTCCCAAAAATCCATATTGCAATAGTTGGTATTGAAAAGGTAATTCCTACGATGAATGATCTGGATCTGTTCTGGCCGATATTATCAAGCCATGGTACCGGACAAAATCTGACTGTATATAATACAATTCTGGGAGGTCCAAGACAAGGAAATGAAAGTGACGGACCGGAGGAAATGTATGTAATCTTACTGGATAACGGCCGTACCAATCTGCTTGCCCAGAAAGAGCAACGCCAGGCATTATACTGCATACGCTGTGGCGCTTGTCTTAATGCTTGTCCTGTATATAAGAACATAGGCGGTCATACCTATGAAACTACTTACAGCGGTCCGATTGGTTCGATCATCACTCCGCATATGGCCGGCATGAAAGAATTCAAGCATTTAAGCTATGCATCAAGTCTCTGCGGAAAATGTACCGAAGTTTGTCCGGTGAAGATCGATATCCATAAAATGCTATTATTGAACAGAAGGGATTCTGTTCAGCAGGGATTAAGTCCGCTTTCAGAAAATATGGGATGGAAAGGATGGAAAACGGGTATGTTGAAACGCAAAACGATGGATATGTTCGGGGGCAAATTCAAAAATTTAATGCTCCGGACTTTCTTCAAGAAAAGCTGGGGTAAACATCGTGAACTTCCAAAAGTGGCTGAAAAATCATTCAGCAAGCAGTGGAAGGAGCAGGATCAGGATAACTAGTTATCTGTTACCGGTTTTCTGTTATCTGGAATTTAATCCTGACTGTCATATGAGTAGTATCAGTCCTATTACCCATTTCCCACCCGATAGCTATCGGGTCCCTACTTCACGCACACTCCACCGCCGTTCTATTAGATATCACCAGCCATCTGCCTGTACTTCCAACCTGAGGGACATTGACATTTGATGTCCTTCGATATTCACTTGGTGTCATATTCTTTATCTTCCTGAATTGTCTGTTAAAATTGGCCAGGTTATTAAAGCCGCATTTGTAGGCAATTTCAACCACGTTCTCATCCAGCTCGCCTAATAACTTGCAGGCATGTCCAACTCTAACCTTATTCAAATACTCAACAAAAGTAACCCTGTAATGTTCCTTGAAATAGTTACAAAAAGTACTGACTGCCATATTCGCAACAGATGCAACTTCATTCAGGGTTATATCGTGATCAAAATTTCTGAGGATATAGGCATTAACCTTACTGAACTTATCCGAACAATCCAAAAGTCCATGTTTCAGATAGCCGGGACTTGCCAGAAGCTCATATTCATTACTTCCACAAAGAATATCAAATATTGACAGCAATGAAGCAAGCCGCTGGATTCCACTCATTGTCTGCATGTCCTGCATTAAAGCAGCAATTTTGTCCCTTGTTTTTCCTCTTATTACCATCCCATGTTTGGACAGTTTCAAAAGGTTGTTAATAGGTTCTATTTCGGGGAGATTATAAAATTCCTTTCCCAAAAAATTATCAACGAAATGTATAACAGTTGCCTCTGCAGTTAAATTAGCTTTCCCTTTAAAATATTGCGGATCATTGGTCCATAGATGCGGCAGTGATGGACCCATTAATACAAGATCACCTTCCATAAAATATCCTATATGATCTCCAACCTGGCGCACACCGGTACTTTTATTGACTAAGACCAATTCATATTCAGAGTGATAATGCCAGGGACAAGGGAAAAACGGCCCTTCTTCCTTGAAAATTATGAACGATTTATCTAACTCTAGCGGGATGTGATACTGTAAAGCTTTCATGATAAAATCTGTTTAAATGACCTAAACTAATTTAAACTATAAAATCAATAGAAATTGAATTTATAGAAAATAGTATCATAATTGTAAATAAAAGTAGCAGAAAAATGCCCTCAGTTAAGATAGTTTTGATAAATAGACGCGGGGATAATACTTTATTATTGAAAATTCCTGATTAAGAAAAAGGCTTTTGTCGAATAATTATTAATCAGAAATAAATTTCTCAGTTAGAATTTATAATGTCTTTAAGTTTAATGATAAATGTTATTTTAGTTAAAAAATAAATAATTTTCAATTAATTTCTAATTAAACAGAATCCTATAATTAAACATCAAAATAAAAAACAGCCATGCAAGCACAACTCAAAACCAAACTAGCATTTTTTATGTTTCTCCAATATTTCATATGGGGCTCCTGGTATGTCAGTATGGGAACATACCTTAGCAAGACGCTTCAATTTGAAGGAGCGCAGATTGGGCTAGCCTATGGTGCCTTTGCTATTGGTGCAATGATTGCTCCATTCCTGGTTGGATTACTTGCTGACCGGTATTTTGCGTCTGAGAAACTTCTGGCCTTCCTTGGAATTACCGGAGGATTGATGCTGTTCGCTCTTCCAATGATGACAACATTCAGTTCGTTCTATCCGATGCTGATTATTTATTGCTGTACTTATGTGCCTACACTTGCACTCGGAAATTCTCTTTCACTCCGTCATTTGGATAACCAAAAGCGCGACTTTCCATTGGTCAAGACCCTTTCATCAATCGGCTGGATCGCTGCAGGTATAACCCTTAGTGTTGTGTTTAAAGGCGAACAATCAGCTGTTCAGTTTTATGTTGCCGGAACCACTTCAATTATATTCGGGCTGTTCTCCCTTACTTTACCACATACCCCTCCAATGAAGACCGGTAAGGATGTAAGTATGAGTGAAATTTTAGGGCTTGATGCCTTAGCTCTACTCAAAAAGCCATCCTTCGCCATATTCATCTTATGTATGTTCCTGATCTGTATCCCACTCTACTTTTATTTTGTGAACATGAATCAGTATGTGACCGAGCTGGGATGGGAATTTAGTGCAGCTAAAATGTCATTAGCTCAGGTTTCGGATGTTGTTTTCCTGATTCTGTTGCCGGTAATGCTGAGCAGATTGGGCTATAAAAAGACCATCTTCATTGGTATTCTGGCATGGGCAGCACGTTATTTCCTTTTAGCAGGCAGTGTTGACTCAGTTTCAATGCAAACCATGATGGTCTTTGCTGCAATATTACTGCATGGAGTTTGTTATGACTTTCTGTTCATTGCAGGACAACTTTATGTTGATGAAGAAGCCAATGAGAGGATGCGTGGTGCCGCTCAGGGACTAATTGCATTCATACTTTGGGGCGTAGGAGCCTTTGTTGGGACAAACCTGGCAGGAATTTCACAGCAAGCCAATACCCTTGCCGAACCGATTGGGAATATAGCCCATGACTGGAGCAGCAT
>NZ_DASWXT010000097.1:0-12197 GCF_036405355.1 Daejeonella sp. | reverse complement strand
ATTGCTTCAACTAAGTCGGTTTTGGAAATAATCAAATCAATAAGAGCTTAATTCGTTAAGGGATATTTAAAGCCGGCAGAGTATTTCTGACGGCTTTTTTTGTTTTTTTTTTGCTGAGCTATAACCGGCTTTTGTTTTTTTTACCCGGTTCAAAAATTTATGCTTTAATAACTTATTCAGGTTTATCACTATTGTATCATTTTTCTTTCATAGGATTTTGAAAGGTTGTTATTTTCTATTTTTATAACTCCTTTAGCTTGTCTGAACGTATCTTACCTAAAGGTTCAGCTGCTTTGTGAAACAGATTAGGACTAAAGAGGGATGCTCAGACGCTTATATTTATTTTTTTTATTTTTTTCTCTCTGGATACTTTCAGGTTCGAAAGCTATTGCCCAAAGTACTTCCAACGAGGGGACTGATTTCTGGGCTGTTTTTCCAACACATGTTCCTGCTAATCTCAACGGATTCAGGCCATTAGCAAGGTATTCCATATTCATAACAGGTAAGCAGGCCTCATCAGGAACAGTTACGGTAGGTAGTTCAAGCCAGCGATTTGACCTGACGGCAGGTAATACCGTTATTGAAGTCCCAATAAATCGTGGGGATGCCTATATTGATGAACTTGAAGCAGGCAGGGTACTCACAAACAGGGCGATACGGGTTCAGGTGGACCCGGGAAAACCTAAGGTGGTGGTTTATGGACATATTTTTGCTGGTGCCCGGTCTGCCGCCTCGCTTATTTTGCCTAAAGAAGCTCTGGGGCAACAGTATTTTAGCATGAATTATGTAAGTGGTAATACCCCTGATCCGGGTCGAAATCATATTGTGCTGATTGCGAGTGAGCCGAATACAAAAATTTTTATCAGGCTTAATGGGAACGACCTTATTCCCGGTGGGGTAACCCTTACAAATCCCGGTGATGTGTACGAATACCTTTCCAATGTTGACCTGACCGGAGCAAATGTGTTTGTTGATCCTGAGACTTCGGGATGCAAGCAGTTTGCCATGTTTTCAGGAACTACAAATTCGGCAATTATAGCTCCGTCAGGATGTTTTGGTAACACCTCATCGGATCCTTTGTATCAGCAGAATTATCCCGTGGACAGCTGGGGTAAGGCCTACGGATTTATCCCCTTTAGTTCAATAAGTCCAAGAGGGAGCACAGTGAGAAGCAGGGGTAATTATGTTCGTATTCTGGCCAAAGAGAATGGTACACGGGTCACTTATAATGGTACCCAGGTTGCAAACCTGAACGCGGGACAATATTATCAAACCCCGGCACCCGTCAATGAGCCGGCATATATTTCAGCTAATAATGCTATTGCGGTTGCACAGTATTCTTTAACTCAGGCTTGTGCGGGTGGGGGATTTAGTGATCCTGATATGGTAATCCTGAATCCGATTGAATACAATATTAAGAACATTACGGTGTATTCCTCGAACAGAGAAAACATCAGTGAGAATTATGTGAATATCCTGATCAAAACCTCTGCAGCTCCCTCTTTCAGGATCAATGGACGAGTACCGGGTGGTACCTTTGCTTTATTAGCAAATAATCCCGAATACTCTTATCTGAAGCTAAATCTGAATCAATATCCTACACAGATATTCAATTTGTCGGCATCCGATGGTTTTAATGCAATTGCATATGGATTTGGTGATGTAGAATCCTATGCTTATTCAGCAGGTACGAATCTTGCATCCAGTCAGTTTGTAAGAGCAATAAACAAAATTACACTCGAGGAAATAAACAATGCCTGTACAAGACAGGATCTTGATTTTAAACTTACCCTGACCGCACCAGCATCAACCTTAACCTGGCAACTTGATGTAAATGATTCTCCGGTTACACAGACCAATCCGCAGGCAGTGCAGGTTGTACGGAATGGCATCACATTTTATGAGTATTTATTTCCAAAGAACCAGGGATATAGTCAACCTGGTCAGAAGTCAATCAAGATCATAGCAAAATACGCTACACTTGCCGGATGTAATCTTGATGAACAGGAAATTGACTATCAGTTCGATGTATTTGATCCACCAGAAGCCTTGTTTACAAACACAAACAATTTCTGTTCGAATAGTGAAATTAGCTTTACAGATATGAGTAAGGATAATGGCAATCCTATAACTTCCTGGGAATGGGATTTCGGAGACGGCAACACTTCAATTGATCAGAATCCAAAGCATATTTTCTTGAATCCCGGTTCATATAATGTTGTTTTGAGAGTAAGGAATTCAACAAGTTGTGATGCAAAGGAATATACTCAGAATATACTGATTCGGGCAAGTCCGGTAGCAGATTTTTCATATACAAGTCCGGGTTGTGAAAATGCTGCAATTATATTTACTGACCTGTCGAGGGCAGTTCAGGGAAATATTGTAAAACGGGAGTGGGATTTTGGAGATGGGACAAGAGCAGAAAATCCAACATCTGCACCAATTAGTCATCAGTACACTTCAGGAGGACAGTTTATGATTAGTCTGAAGGTTACCAATGAATTTGGATGTGAGAATGTACTTACCCGCGAACTAAATATTACTACGCCATTTCTGGAAGCCGGAAAAGATACGATCGTTTTACGTGGGGGTGCAGTAAGATTCAATATTCAGGCAACAGGTACGAATTTAAGGTATAAATGGACCCCCTCCACCGGACTCGATCGCGATGATGTAAGAAATCCAGTTGCATCTCCGGCAAATGATACCCGTTATTATGTCACCATAAGTTCTGACGAAGGATGTATTCTGCAGGATGATATTATGGTAAAAGTGCTTGAAATGCCTTTCATCCCAAATACATTTACACCAAATGGAGATGGAATTAATGATGTATGGCAGATTGAATACCTGGATAGTTATCCGGGGGTAAGTGTAAATATTTATAATCGCTTTGGAATTAAGGTGTTTGGTTCTATTGGATACCTTAAGGCCTGGGATGGTAATTTAAATGGACAATTTCTTCCTGTGGGGACCTATTATTATGTCATAGATCCTAAGATCGGATTACCAGTGTTTAAGGGATGGGTAGCAGTAGTTCGTTAGAGGCTGATTTTTTGGATCACATTTATTGTATAATGTTAGCTGTAAATAATTATACTATTGAAGTTCGACAATGGAAATGATTTTTTAACTTGTTCAAATTATCAGTGATGAGTTTTTTGCAGGAGATGAGGTTTTGGAATTATCATAATGATAAGTATAACGCTCAAAATAAAGTATTAATGAAAAGTATTGCGGCTTTTTTATTTTCTTTTCTGATTTGCCAGTTTGTGTTAGCTCAGCAAAAGCCTCAGTATACTCAGTATGTCATGAATAATTTTATTTTGAATCCCGCAATTGCAGGAATTGAGAATTATGTTGACGTAAAAGCTGGTTATCGTGCTCAGTGGCAGGGACTTGATGGAGCACCAGTGACTTCTTATATTTCAGTTCATGCGCCTCTGGGCAGAAATTTTTTGTACGGGACATCAACCTCAGTGCCACAGGGCGGAGGAAATAATCCCAATAGCCGGAGTTATTTGCAGAATTATATGGCTTCTGAGCCCCATCATGGTGTTGGTTTTACTGCTGTTTCTGATAAGGCCGGACCTATTTCCAGAACTGATGTTAACCTGAATTATGCCTATCATATTGGAATAACAGAACAGGTGAATGTCTCCGTCGGATTAGCAGCCGGAATTTCGAAGATCTATCTTGACCGATCTGGTCTGGTGCTTGAAAATCCAAATGATCAGGCAATCGGAAATGGTAATTATGATAATTTCAAGCCTGATATGAGTGCCGGAATCTGGCTTTACGGACCCCGGTTTTTTGCCGGAGCTTCGGCACAGCAACTATTAAAAAGTCCGATAGGTTTCAGCGACGACCCGGTGACTTATGACCAGGGAAGAAAAGTGCCGCATATATTCGTGACTGCAGGATACAAAGTTTACCTCGGGGATGATTTTGCTGCAATCCCATCTGCCTTATTAAAAATTGTGACGCCGGTTCCCGCTTCAGTGGATGTAAACTTAAAACTAGCATACAAGGATCGCTTTTGGGTTGGTGGCAGTTACCGCAAGGACGATGCATTTGCAGGAATGGCAGGTTTTAATGTTGGTTCATTTATGAACATCGGCTATTCTTACGACCTAACCACATCCGGCCTCAACACTGTAAGTAATGGCTCCCATGAAATCGTGCTTGGAATATTTCTCAATAACAGGTATAAGGTGAGTTGCCCCCAGAAAAGCTGGTAACGTTTAATTGATAGTTGACAATTGAGAGTGGAGAATGTGGAGAATTTCTCATATCTCACATCTCGTTAAAGTTCTTTCCTTAACCTCGCAACCGGAATGTTCATTGCTTCCCGGTATTTTGCAACAGTTCGTCGGGCGATATTGTAGCCCTTTTCTTTGAGAATTTCAGTTAGTTTTTCATCAGCCAGTGGTCGGCGTTTATCTTCTTTTCCGATACATTCTTCGAGGATCTTTTTTACTTCCTTGTTGGAGACTTCTTCACCGCTATCCATTTGAATGGCTTCAGAAAAGAAAGATTTTAGCAAAAAGGTACCGAATTCAGTCTGCACGTATTTTGAATTAGCCACCCGCGAAACTGTTGAGATATCCATACCGATTCGATCGGCAATATCCTTTAAGATCATTGGCTTTAAATTCTTATC
The DNA here is from genome assembly GCF_036405355.1 of Daejeonella sp. Lineage (GTDB taxonomy): Bacteria > Bacteroidota > Bacteroidia > Sphingobacteriales > Sphingobacteriaceae > Daejeonella. Next base: position 7,534 of record NZ_DASWXT010000097.1, on the reverse strand, counting down.
ATCACCGGTAAGAAAATACTCATATTGATAATCCATGATTGCCTTCATTGTTTTTAGCAATGTTTGCTGCCTTTGCTTGATCGCATCAATGAACCATTTTGCTGAATCCAGTTTTTGTTTTACAAATTGAACGGCTTCCTTAAGTTTTTTGTCTTTCTCAGCTGTTTTATCATAATGTTCAAACATATCCTGATAGGAGCGGCTTACCCTGAGCTCGGGTGCATTTTTTGAATTCAGAGTCAGGAATAGTATCCCGTCATTATTGCTGATATGAAAATCTGGTATAATCTGTAGCTGTTTGGTAGTCACAGCATTGGAGTCGCCAGGTTTAGGATTAAGTTTAAGAATTTCATTCACTACTTCTTTCAGCTCTTCAGAGTCCATATTTAATGAACGTTCCAGCTTGTCATAGTGTTTTTTTGTAAACTCGTCAAGATAATCCTCAACAACCATTATTGCCTTCTGGATGATAGGATTAGGGTCTTTTTTTCTTAGCTGGATAAGTAGACACTCCTGTAGGTCTCTTGCGCCAACTCCTGCCGGATCAAAGGACTGTATCACTTTGAGCATTTCATTAACCTCTTCATCTTCTGCAAATACATTTTGAGAAAATGCGAGATCATCTACCAGTGAAGTAACCGGTCTCCGCAGATATCCATCATCATCCAGGCTGCCGATTAATTGTTGTCCTATCCTGAAATCCTTATCAGAAAGAGGCAACAGGTCTAATTGTGCTTGTAAACTTTCGAAGAAGGAGCTCTGAACAGCAATAGGAATCTCTTTGCGCTCGTCATCATCATCCCCATTCTGCTCGTATTTTGAACCGTAATCATTAATGTTATCGTCCTGGAGGTAATCATCAACATTAAATTCATCCAAACTTTCCTGCGAATCTTCCTGGTTGAAATTATCATCCTCCGGGTCCCGGTCAGGGTATTCTTCAACAGGCTCATTCATATTCGCCAGACTTAAATCTTCAAGAGCGGGATTATCTTCCAGCTCTTCTTTAATGCGGGTATCCAGGGAAACTGTAGGGACCTGCAGCAATTTAATGAACTGAATCTGCTGCGGAGATAGTTTTTGAAGGAGTTTTTGTTGAAGGTTTTGTCTTAACATAAAGTGAATTCTCCGGTAAATTTACATAATTATTGACGGATGAAATAGTCATCCTTGAAATATGTTTGTAACAGAAAGATATACGAGCATAATTTATATTTGTTATTCTAAAAAAAATATATAAATTTAAGAAAGGACAAAATCACAAAATTATGGCTATTGTAAAGGAATTTAAGGAATTCATCTCAAAAGGGAATGTAGTAGACCTCGCCGTGGGTGTTATTATCGGTGCTGCATTTGGAAAAATTATCACCTCCTTGGTTGATGATGTTTTGATGCCTCCAATAGGTTATCTTTTAGGTGGAGTTGATTTTGCGGACAAAAAGCTGGTGCTTGTTACTGCAGATGCTGTTAATAAAGTAGAAGAAGTTGCAATTCGTTACGGAAATTTCATAAATACTGTTATTCAATTCCTGATTGTGTCCCTGTGCATATTCGCAGTCATCAAGGCCATTAATACGTTGAAGCGTAAAGAAGAGGCAGCCCCGGCGGCTCCTGCTCCTCCGGGTGCAGAGGAGCTTCTGTTAACTGAAATCAGGGATTTGCTGAAAAGTCAGAATAAATAATCAATAGGTTCTTTTAAGCTCTGGGTTGGTTATGATAATATAGTCACCCAGATGATCAAATTTTTTCCAGTCGGGATTATTGAAGGTGTTGTCTGAGAAAGATGAAATATTTGCTATTTTTAGGGAAGGCCTGAGCTTTATTACCCGGGCAACAGTGCCAAGTTTTTCATCACTGTGAAAACGACCTGCAACATGGAATATTTTATTTTGCCTGTACTTTTTCAGGTATTTGATGATTGACCATGCCATGCCGCTGTCCCATAAGTTTTGAGCCTGGTATATTTCCATTCCCGGAACTTTGTGCACTCCCATAGTCTTTAAGAAATTATCATAGTATTTCCCTGCAGCAGTATCAATGGGCAGTGGTGGTAGCCATTTTCTGGCTGTTTTAGTTAAAGGATCAAGCCCCGACAATCCTTTTCGCGTTACAATATTAACATAGCGGTTTGGAGTGTTGGCTGCAATAACCTGTATGCCCTGTTCGCGGGAAAACTCAATCATAGGTTTATAGTCTGTATAGTTATTCCATGACCTTGCTTCTTTTATGAAATTCTTTTCACGGATCAGGTTCTGCAGATACTCATTCAATACCAGTTGCACATCGGTTTCGAACATTTCCATTGAAAGTGCCTGATTTTTTCCGTTTTTAAGGTGTAGCATCCTGAGAATTTCTATTTCAAGCTGATGTCCCGTTGGATCATTATGCTCCTCTCCAAAAAAAACAACTTCCTTTTCGGAAAGGGCACTGATAATTTCTTCCAGTGTGCAGGTCTTGTTAGCTTTACTGTCATATATTTTGTAATTCTCTGATTTTAACTGTGATAATGCAGGAAAAGTAAAAAATACAAAGAAAATAAAGAGGTAAAATTTCATATTTTTGAGCTGTTTCGGGGGATTAATTAAAGGAAGGTAAGGATATTTTAATTCAATTGTTTGAATTGTGAAAAATCAACCTTATATTTGCACTCCTGTTTTTTAGAGCAATAATAGATAAATAAGTCATGAAAAGAACATTCCAGCCTTCTCAAAGAAAAAGAAGAAATAAGCACGGGTTTAGAGAGCGCATGAGCAGTGCAAACGGAAGAAGAGTATTAGCCTCAAGAAGAGCTAAAGGTAGAAAAAGACTATCTGTCTCTGACGAGCGTCGCCATAAAGCATAATTTTGATTGTGTTTTCGTAGCCTTACGATTAACGCAGATCAAAATCTGCTTGTAAATCAGGCTAAATAACAGTCAAAATGTACAGTTTTAAAAAAGAAGAACGGTTATGTAATGTTAAGCTTATAGAAAAGCTTTTTACTGACGGTTCTTCTTTTTTAGTTTATCCCTTTCGCATTGTCTGGCTTTCTGAATGTACCAATCCAGAACATCCGGTACAGGTTTTGATCAGTGTCCCCAAAAAAAGATTTAAGCGTGCGGTTGACCGGAACCTGATTAAACGTAGAATTCGCGAAATTTACCGTCTTCATAAATCCGAATATCTTTTTCCATTTCTGAATGAAAATTCATCAGGATTGATATTGGGAATTACTTTTATAGGTAATGAAATAGGAGAGTATGCATTTCTGGATAAGAAGTTCAAAGATGCATTGACCCGATTAAAGAAATTATACCTGAGCAGCCATGTTGAAAAGGATAGTTAAGTCGGTATTTTCTACATTTTTTCTGTTTCTGATCTGGGTTTATCAAAATCTTATTTCACCAATTCTTGGAAAATCATGCCGTTTTACCCCGACCTGCTCTCATTATGGGATCGAGGCAATACAGAAACATGGGCCTTTTAAAGGTGGCTGGTTGACAATAAAGAGGATTGGAAGATGCCACCCCTGGGGCGGGCACGGTCATGACCCTGTTCCATGAGTTTTTTCTTTGTCCATAATTTTGCTCCTTTGCATCTATGAATGATCAACTAATTTTACTTCTTGAAACTGCTACAAGCAGTTGTTCTGTGGCCTTGAGTGAGAATGGAAAAATCATTGCCTTTAAGGAAGCCAATGAGCGGAATATCCATGCGAGCCATATCACTCTGTTTATAGAAGAATTGATGATCAAAAAAGGTAAAAAATATTCTGATTTGAAAGCCGTCGCAGTAAGTAAGGGGCCGGGGTCATACACAGGTCTTAGGATAGGGGTCTCAACAGCTAAAGGGCTCTGCTATGCACTTGATATTCCTTTATTGGGAATAGATACTCTCGAAGCAATGGCATCCGGTCTGCTGGCCCAAAACGATATTCAGGATTCGGATTTGCTGATCCCAATGATCGATGCGAGAAGAATGGAGGTCTATACGGGTATTTATCAGAGGGATCTCAAAGTAATTGAACCGGTGAGTGCAAAGATTGTGGATGCTTCTTCTTTTGATCAGTTTAGAAGTAAAAACCTCATTTTGTTTGGAGATGGTGCCAGTAAGTTTAAGGAATTATTTTCGGATCAAAATAATATCAGATTCATTGATTTTACAAACTCAGCTAAAGATCTCAACTTTTTAGCCGGCAGAAAGTTTAGCAATGCTGAAACAGAGAACGTAGCTTATTTTGAGCCTTTTTATTTAAAGGATTTTCTGCTTACGAAATCCACAAAGAGTAAGGCTTAATCTTTTTTTCCAACAAGTCCTTTTATGAATTGCCCGATAGGATTTTTTCTGAATCCTGAAATTTTAGTCGCATTCGCCTGATGCTCCAAAACACTCCCGAATTTTAAACCGAATCCCATATAAAATGAAACACCGGTATAGCCGCTCGAGTAAGGTGAAGCACTTTTGGTGTAATTTCTTAGCATTTCATAACTTTTTAAAAGCTGATCACTACCTATGTAGAATTCAACATTAGGTGTTTTAATCATGTACTGCCCACCAATCTGTAAAATCCCGGTCGTATTGTAGGCTGCTGATGCGGTAAGGACATGATTCTTTAAATGGTAATTATTGACCAGCACCAGATCCCCGCCATCATAGTAAATGGTTTTGGAAAGGATCAGGTTTGGTTTATAATTTCCAAATTCCTTGCTCAGCATCAATTCTGCTTTACCATTGATCATACTTACATAAGATCTGTTAACTGACTTTGCGCTTATTCTGGTGTCCAAACTGTCGGCTAGCCTGTTATCCGCACTAGAGTTCGAGGCATTTTCAATAATAATTTTTCCAGTATCAAAATCATATTCATAGGCTTCTTTGCTCCATTTTATAAAACCTATATCCTTCACATTTCCTAATACAGACCATCCATCCCGAAGTCGATATGAAGCTCCGGCAGTAATTGAGAGTCCTGGATTTTTAAAATTGGGATTAAGCATTCTCTGATGAAAATTATCAAATTTAAAGCTCGACCTGAGTTGTCCCTTTACTGAAACATCAAACTCATCGTTTGCTTCATCAATGTTTATTTCAGATTTATCAACTTTTAAGGAGGTATAACTTATTCCGCTTAACAAGCTGAACTTTGCACCTATCGAAAAGCGCTTTGTATAATTTTGCCGGTATACAAAACTGAACTGGTGGTACGACTGATTATATCCCTTAACATTGAAGAGATTACTCAGGTTGCTGGCATTGAATACACGGTAATCGTCAAAAATTGCAAAAACCTCATTGGTTACACTTGCTCTTCCATCATTTCGAATCTGCCAGCTAATTCCCATTTCCTTGTATTTTTTTACTGCCTTTAACATACGCAGCATAGCGATATAATTATTTGAACTGAAGGCCAGCGTATTCATTCGGTTTTCACCCAGGGTAATGTCGCGGCCATTGAATACACCATCATAAATGAGGGATTTGAATGCAGGTTCGGCCGGACCAGAGAATGTCGAATTCAGGCTGATTGTTGGAATAAGGAAATTGAATGCGAAACGACGACTTGTATCAACCTGATAGGCTCTTTGGGATGGATTTTCGAAACTGTCATATAAGGTACGACTGTTATAAAGAGAGTATTGCTGAGAATAGCCGGTTCTTATTAGTCCAAAGAGTAAAAATATTATAAGAGATAGCTTAATTAAAGATATTTTGTTTCGGCTTAAAATCATGGTATAATTAGTTGCTTCCAATACTATCTACGAATAAATCAGGCTCAGATGCTGTCTTTATATTTTTGTAAGCAGTGTAAAAATTAGTAAAAAAATATTCATTATTACTCGTCAACTGATACGACATTGCATATAGATCTTTTATTCCATGATTTTTACTTCTAAAGATCTGACTATAATTGCTTTTGAGCGAGTTTCTTAACAAAACCGCTGCATTGTTTAAATATAGTACAAATGAAACATTACTCTGATCGGCAACCAGTTTATCGAATTGAATATAAGCTTCGGTTTTATGAAGTAATCGCCCGGAATTGTAATCATTTAAAAACCGCTGGATACTTGATGGTGAATTTGAAAGGATAAGCAGGTTGTCGATAATTGTAAAAAAAGGTTTGGAAAACTTTTTCATTGGATCTCCCAAATAGAAATAGAATAGATTGCTGTAATTCATCCTTCTAACTGTTGGGGAATAAAAGGAACTCATTGGGTCAAGTAAGAACTGAAGCTTGCTTCCATCACTCACTTTTATTATTCCCAGACTCTCTGAAGTTGAAAGATGAAGAGTGCTCATTTCTTTAGCCCATAATTTGATCATATCCCGTTCCGGATTTATACCGGTTTCAGATCTGATTTTTTCTATTTGCCTGTTGAGAGTGTCAAGCTCAGCTCTGGCTTCAAATATTACATTCAGGTCTTTCTTATAGCTTGTATAATCTGAAATGCCATAAGCTATCGAACTTGCTGTATTATATGGCATCACAAGTTTAATTGTATTCTTAACGGGTTTCTGATTCAGGAAAATAGGGATGTAGCTGTCTTTAACGGTGGGTATTCTACTTATTCCATTAAACATCATTACATCAGTTTTGTAATTTAACTCCAGACTTGAATAACCGGAAAAGCTTTCAAAAAGCTCCATGTTATCGCCTAATTTTCGTCTGAAATAGGGCTTTAGAAAGCCGGGTTTGTTATAGTTAATAAAAAGATGGGCTAATGCATTTGCGTCTTTGCTTATGCCGGTGTTGATCTCTTTTATAAATGACTGACTAATCTTTTTTGTTTTGTTGTCGATACTCCGATTGATAAGTTCAAATGCAAAGCTTCCTCTTGCAATTCCTTTATCAATGCAGAGGTAAAAAGGTCGATTTAGTTCGTCAGTATTGATTTCCAAAATTGCATTACCTGATTTCTCTTTCATAGAGAATCTGATATTTGAAAGTTCAGACAGCATATTTCTCAGGTCATTAATCGATATGTTCTGTTTTAACTGGATTGACCACAGAAAGTGAACACTATCAGTTTTGGACGGATGAAAAGATAAAAAGACCTTTTGCCCATCAGTTAGATCAGCCAAATCCTTTTTACTAATCAGAAGTTCTTTTAACCAGGCCAGTTCTTTTTTAGACTGAGTACCGATGATAGTATCAAAAACAGTATAATCTGAAAAGATTTCATACAAGCTTTTGTCGTTGGGGTATTGGAAAATAAGGGAGGCATCAGCAGGTATTTCAGAAAGCACACGATCATTATTCCGGCTACTGACGTTGAGATTCGAAAAGTATAAATATGCAAGAGAAATCACTATGAGGACTAAAGCCGTTGTAATTCCTATTATTTTCTTCATCAATATGTGCTTTTAGCAAATTTATATTTTTATGTCATAGATTACGAACCGTAATCTTCAATAAAAATTTAATAAACTAATCAATAAATAATGGAATTATTTACATTAACGCAATAAATTCTTATTTGGTTCAATTAATTAAAGGAGTTTGTCTTTTTAGTACAATTTGCAGTTCTACTTTTGATAATTTAATAGATGTATCC
>NZ_DASWXT010000096.1:0-18757 GCF_036405355.1 Daejeonella sp. | reverse complement strand
TATGTTCATCTGGACCGGGCCATTTGTTAAAGCTTAATGCCTAAAGCCTAAAGAAAAAAGTGTAAAGTTAAAAGGGAAAAGCTATAATCCATTTGGACCCTCATTCCGAATGCAATGAGGAATCTGTTCAAAATGATAATTAATGACTGCTTCCCATTCCCAAGACATTGATTATCTCTTCAAGACTCTAATTAATTACAGCATTTATTTTTTGCCAAAGTTCATTATCAAATCCGGAAAGAGCAAAATTTGGATTTGCCGGGTCAGATGCCTCTCCCATTCTGACAATGATCATATTTTTACTGGGAATGACATAAATGCGCTGATCTTCTGCGCCCATTGCTGCATACATATCGGCAGGAGCATTCGGTACTAAATTACTGGTATATACCTTTTGTCCGCCGGGTACCATATAATTGGATTTACCATTTAGCCACCATAAGTAACCATAAGATGGATTTATGCTTTGAGAAGTATTGATACTTTCAAGGAAAAAAGATTCGTTTAAAATCGTTTCGTTATTCCATTTCCCCTTGTTCAGCGCCAGTAATCCAAAACGAGCCATACTACGTGTATTACTATGATATATTTTAAATATTAAGCCGTTGTTCCAGAAACCATCCATTCCGATTTTGTTTTTTAGTTTAGAGTTAAAATAGGTTTCAAAGCTTTGATTACCCGCTTTTGCAACAACATCCATTAATTTTTGGAAAACATTATGATACGACCATCTGGTCCCGGCATCTGCCAGATAGGTTAAATTCGATTTTATTATAAATTCGTTTTCATCATTTATTCCTGAGGTCATAGTAAGCAGGTGTCTTGATGTGATCAGATTTTCTTTTTCTATTGGTTCACTTGTCCAACCCTCACCTAAATACTGGGACACTTTGCTGTTAATATTGAGCAGTCCTTCCTGCTGGGCAATTCCGGTAGTGCTTGATACTAAAGTTTTGCCGGCACTATTCCATTGCCATGTGGCAGTTGAACTATGACCGTTAAAATATTCTTCCATTACAATCCTTCCATTTACAAGAATCATAAATGATTTGCTGTTCTTCTGAATAAGATAATCCTTCAAGGCTTGAACAGCACCTGCGTTCCAGCCCAAACTTGAAATTGTCGTGGTTTCCCAGGTATTATCGGTATTCGAAGGGAAATACATCGATTCAACCGAGTTGGGTTGTGGTACATCTTTACTTACTTTTTTACAAGCTATAATTGGAATTAAGAGTAATAAAAGCAATTTTAAATTTTTCATAGATCAGGCAGGATAATTTAATTCTTTGAGTTATAAAATTTAGACAATACTCTTTTAAAAGGGTTTAATATTAATTTTTTAATTCCAGATGAATGTATGTTGTTCCCCTTTCAAAGAATGCAGCTTACGCAGTAAAGGCTTATCTACTTTATTCTCCACCCGACGGTTGCCATGTCCTATTTCCTATTCCCCATTTCCTATTCCGCATTCCCAAAAGGAATGCCATTAGCTTTACATTCCAAATGAATTCCTAAATTCACCTGATAACTGACAACAGACAACACATCCTAATATGAAAAACATACTCTTAATCCTTTTCTTGTCATTTCAAACCAGTACCATCGCTGATCCAGCCAGTTATTTGAATGATCTGAAAGCCGAATTCAAAAAGGAATGGCCTAAAAACAGAGCCATCAATCTGGTGTTTCACGGGCATTCTGTTCCTGCAGGATATTTCAAAACCCCGGTGGTTAATACATTGGAAGCTTATCCATACCAGGTTTTGAGAGCACTGAAAGCAGAATATCCTTTTGCAGTAATTAATATCATCAATACCTCTATTGGTGGTGAAAACTCTGAAAGTGGTGCCAGACGATTTGAAACCGAAGTTTTAAATCATAAGCCGGATGTGCTTTTTATCGATTATGCTTTAAACGATCAGGGCATCGGACTTGAAAGAGCTAAAATGGCCTGGGAGGAGATGGTCAGCACCGCGGTTAAAAAAGGAATTAAAGTTATTCTGCTCAGCCCTTCTCCCGACCAGCGGGTGAATATTCTGGAAACCAATAATGTGTTGGAACAGCATGCCGCACAAATAAAGAGACTATCAGAAAAGTACGGCATTGGATTTGTAGATAGTTACAGGATGTTCCAACAAAGGGTGGTTTCAGGTGAGCAAATCACAAAATATATGTCTCAGGTAAATCATCCGAATGAAAATGGGCATGAACTCATTGCAAATGGAATAATGAGATACTTTAAATAACAGAATTGGGAAGGCTCCAGATGCTTTAGTAGAAGCGCAGAAAGTAATCTATATATATTATGGTATTGAATTTGGAGATTTATGGAAAGCAATAAGCTATAGAGTGAAAGGTTTGACAAAGAATGAATCCTTCGGAAATACTTATTCCTAAAAAATTCTAAAATGGGTATTTGGACTTAAGATTAAAGTATGTGCAGCTTACGATTAAACTAGAAAGAAATGGCAAAGAAGAAAAACAGTATGGGTGGAAATCAGCCAGGGACCATGGCAGATCAAAAAACTTTCCAGGATTTTAACAATCGCAAGCCTTCTCTGAGCGATCCCAATGAAATAAAGAGTAAACTGAATCCTGAAGATTCAGCACAGCCAGAACAATCTGGAACTCCGGTGCCGGATCAAAGGATTGAACTGCTGAAAACCGTACCAGGCGCACCTAAATCCAGCCTAAAGAAAGACAAATAAAAATTTATATTTCTATTATAAATGATGTCCGGATCGGGAGATTTTCAAATCAGATCTTATTCATTTCTTAGGCAATATGTCTAAAAATAGCGCATTACCTAAAGTTTAGCCCAAACTCCAGCCATAAAACCCTAAATATTTGACTAAATATTTGCGGCTTATTTATTTAATTAGTTACTTTGAATTTCAAAGTACTTTTAAAATAAAATATAATGGAGAACAAAAGACTAATTATCATTCAATCAGTTGTAGGAATACTGCTGCTTATCCCGCTCATTGCAATGCAGTTCACAAATGAAGTTGACTGGGATATCTTCGACTTTTTAATTATGGGAATTCTATTATCGGGCACAGGCTTCTTATGTGAGTTTGCATTAAGAAAAGTAAAAGGGACACTCAACAGAATTATTATCTGTGGAGCTGTTTTATTTGTATTCTTCCTGATATGGGCTGAGCTTGCAGTCGGAATTTTTGGTACGCCATTTGCAGGATCTTAAAATAAGACAGCAAATGATTAATACCAATGTCCTGCTGTGGTTCACATAATCTTAAAGCTATGAATAAAGTTATCGGCGCAGTATTAATAATTGCCAGTTTAGCAATTGCTTATATAGGAATTAATAAGATTTCGCAAAGTACAGAATCTGTCAGTTTTTTGGGGATAAAGATCGAAGCCTCAGATAATTCGGGTAAAACAGAGGGATTCCTTTTTCTTGGATTGGGGATAGTCCTTTTTGCCGGTGGGATTTATACATTGAATAAAGCAAAGGCTTGATCGGAATTTTAATTAATCACTTGAAGTTTATTTATCTGCTTTTGATAGGGTTCCTAAAAGCAAAAAGCAATACTTACTGAAAATTTATTTGAAAAATCCTGTGCTTGCCGTGTCCTTTATTGTACCATTTTTATCCTGATAGATAAAATATGCTTCCAGGCCTTTATGCTTTTTTAGAAAGTCAAAGGCTTTTTCAAGATCCTTGCCAATCAGTACATTATCATAACCATCGGCACTCATCGCATTTGCGGTTCTGACGGTCACGCTGATCATTTCATTTTCAATCGGTCTGCCAGTCCTCGGGTCCATCAGGTGGGAAAGCTTTTTTGATCCGTTTTGAATATATTTCCGGTAATTTCCTGAAGTGGTGATTGCACCACCTTTCATTTCAATTATTTTCTGGATAACAGCATCTTCCTCCTTGTCATTCGAAGGTTGTTCAATTCCAATCCGCATGATCTGATTCCCGGGTTGTTTACGTCCTTTGACCCGAATCTCTCCACCAATTTCAATCAGGTAATTTTGAACACCCTGTGATTCAATGTAATCTGCAATCACATCCACACTATAACCCTGAGCTATGCCGTTTACGTCAATCTTCAAGCAGGGAATGTCTTTGACCAATTGCCTGCCCCGGATATGGAGCTTATCTGAACCTGAACATGCGAGTGCCTTGCGGATGGCTTCATCTGATGGCTGATTACTATGCCGCTTTACCCCGAATCCCCATGCTTCTACTATGGGCAGTATACTGATGTCGAATACCCCATCACTTTCCTTCCAGATCTTTAAAGAGCGCTTTACTACCTTATTCAGGTGCTCATCCATTTCTATTCCTTTTTCAGAGTTATTGAACTGATTGATCAGTGAATAGGGTTTGTAGATTGAAAGGGAGCTGTCAAGTTCTGAAAATTTTTGATCAATTGATTTCGAGCTAATGATCGCATCCCCGGCATAATAGGTAATCTGATAGCTGGTGCCCTGTGCGAATCCCGAGATCTGGAATTGGGAGTATGATTGGGATTTCCTGCTGCTGCAACCGGGTAATAGGATTAATAGGATGGGTAGGATTAATAGGATTACAATATTTCTAATACTCAAAATATTACCATGATTAAAAATCCTGCTCATCCTAAGATCCTCTAATCCTAATATCCTAACCCGCCGGTCGTCGTATAATATTTCGCAATCATATTCGGCACTTCCCAAGCAGGCATAGTATTGTTCAGAATATACCCGATCGCTACTTCAGCAGAGTTTGTATTTTTAAATGTTCCCGGTTTTACGATCCATCCATTCCCTTTTTGGATCAGGTCGAAGCCTGGGTATTTTTGCTGCATTCTGGCTTTTACACTTTCAATGACCGAAGAGAATTCAGCAGCCGGAACACCCGAAGCAGCTTTAATGTATAATGTGGCCCGGTATTTCTCTTCTGCACCCTGCCTGAGTTCCAGATCAGCTTTTGTGCCCCGCATCAGTGCATAATGGGTATCACTTGAGCCTGCAGGCTCCCTGTACCTCCAGTTAACAGTTACTTTAGCATGCACTCCTTTGATTGTATAATTGATCTCGCCATTGGCCAGGACTGATAAAATACTGTCTTTTACATATTTTTTCAGGTAATCAGGATAATCTACTCTGGTTACCCGCTTAAATTCGGATGGAGTCAGATCAGTAGGCCATTCTCTGGAACTCAGGATTTTGATGTCTTTTTTATAGTTGAGTATGACTCCCGGAAATCCGGCCCATTGCGACATGTCGACAAGGTGAGTACTCACATCAGTAATTCCATGGCCTTGCTGCTCTACGTCAAAGAACCAGGCAGGGCGACGGGCAGGTTCAGTGCCTGAGAATTTCAGGAAATGGTGTAAATTTTCCTGGATCAGGGATGGATCATCCACACTTCCTTTTTTGAGTGTTCCGAACAGTTCAGGTATTTCTGCCAGCTCTTTCTGCAGAATGTTGCTGATATCATATCGCAGATCCATGGGATCAAAGATCAGAACCTTTTTTTTCTCTGCCAGCTTGAACGATTTTTTCAGCATTTCAAAATCTTTTGGGGTTACCGCCAGTGGCTTATCCGCTAAAACATGCATCCCAGCTTCTATGGAGCGACGCATATATTCACCTTTTTTGCTGTTATTCCCGGATATGATCACTGCATTTCCCTTTTTCTCAGCCAGCATCTTTTCCAGGTAATCTGCACCGGTATAAACCACCATTTTCCATTTGGTGGGATTGGAAGAGCGGGAATTCATTCCATTGACGCTTTTCAGATAGGTCTCTACATCCGGACCTGCAGGAGCATAAACATGTACTTCAGGATCTAAACCTGCATACATTCTGCCCTGCATATAAGTTGCATGACCATGCCCCGGATCCAGAACAATAAGTTTGATCGGAGCATTTTGTGCAAGTCCCTGAATCGAAATTAAGCTGAATAAGATAAGTATGAGTGATTGAAGGATAAGTCCTGGTTTAAACATGGTATTAATGAAATTTCGATTTGAGAAAATTTTGGATGCCATTTTTTAATTCAAGTTAATTAATCAATGTCTGTTTTTTGTCTGAATTGATCTTAATCAAATATAAGAGAATTGATTAATCCTGTATTTTTATATATTTATTCATGTACATTTTCATCCTGTCAAAATGAGTAATTCACTTTTATCAAACAGAATAGTTTTTCCGGCATTTTTTATGCTGATGGCATTGTTTATACAGACAGTTGATGCTCAAACAGGGAAAGCTAAGAAATATATTGTTAATGGTTATGTAGGTGGTTACCGTGGCCTTGTAAAAGTTGAGGAAATCGATGCCGAAAAGTTGACCCATATCAATTATGCTTTCGTCAATGTAAAAGACAGCATGGCATTTCTTACGAATCTGAAGACTGATTCAACAAATTTTCGATTGTTGAACGGACTGAAAGAAATCAACCCTGATCTTAAAATTGTAATTTCCATCGGCGGCTGGTCATGGAGTGAAAATTTTTCGGATGCGGTTTTGACCCCTACATCCAGAAGATTATTTGCAAAAAGCAGCGTTGACATTGTCAGACAATATAATCTGGATGGTGTGGATATCGACTGGGAATACCCGGCTATGAGGGGGGAGGAAGGCAATATTTACAGGCCGGAAGATAAACAGAATTTTACCCTGATGTTCAGGGAAATTCGTGCCGAACTGGATAAACTGGAAGCTGAGAGAGGTAGAAAATATCTTCTGACAGCAGCTGTCGGTGGCTCGAAATCCTTCGTGAACAATACAGAGATGGCAGAAGTGGCAAAAATTCTCGATTATATTCTGATAATGACCTATGATTATGGCGGTAAAACAGTTGCGCATCATACCAATCTCTATCCTTCAAAAGGAATGGAGAATTCCAGTTCAGCGCATAAATCGGTGATGGATTTTATAGAGGGGGGAGTTCCTGCTCATAAGATCGGGTTAGGTGCAGCATTTTATGGGAAAAGCAGGGAGGCAGAAAATATAATGAAAAACGGACTTAATCAGCCAGTCGTTTCTGGCTCAAAAGCTACTGTGGGACAAGGTGGGGGTTATACAAAACTTCGAAATGAGTTTATCAATAAGAATGGATATAAACGTCATTGGGACAGACATGCAAAAGCTCCTTACCTTTTTAATCCGGATACGAAAGTTTTTATTACTTACGATGATGAGCGCTCCATCAGAATGAAAGCAAAGTACATCAGAAAACATAATCTTGCAGGTATATTCTTCTGGGAGTATTTTTCTGATCCGGAGGAAAATCTTTTGAAGGAGATTGATCGGGTGCTTCCGTGATTTGGGAAGAAAAAGGACAAAGAGTAAGGGTGTTTAGCTTTTATGAATCAATTTTAGTCTTTGATTTTGAGATATAGCAATCTGTTGTCCCAAAGGCAGGAGGAATCTGATTTTTTGTTTTCTATTCTCTTAAAGATTATATTCCATTATGAATGAAGCATAATTAAGTCTTTAATCCTTGCTCCTTATTCTTTGATCAAAAAACTACTCCTGCCTCAAAAAATAATCATAAATCATCTTCGAGACTTTCGCCATCGACTTTACCGCCGCCTTATCGTTCTCCAGTTCCTTCGACAATAATACCAATACATATTTTCTGCCATCCGGCAGTATCACGATTCCTGCATCATGGTTAACTCCGGTGATCCAGCCTGTTTTGTGAGCTACTTTTACTTTTTTTGGCAGTTTTGAAGGGATTTTGTCGTTAAATTTTTGATCGAGCAGGATATTGATCATCGCATCTGAAGAAGATTTGTTAACAGTAAGACCCTCGGCCATTTTAGAAAAGATGAGCATTTGGTCATAAGCTGTAGTGGTATTGTTCAGTCCCGCCCGGTAGGCTTTTGTGTCTTCCACTCCGCGTAAAACCTGAATGTCACTGGCTCCCAGCTCCCTCATGGTTTTGTTTGCATTATGTGCCCCAACCAGATCGATAATTATATTAGTGGCCAGATTACTGCTTTGAATGATCATAAGATAAAGCAAATCATAAATCTTCACTTTCTTGCCTGCTTTGGTATACAATTCAGTTTCACTATCGTCTTTTGGGTCCAGTGTATAAGTGCTTCCGTCAACTATGCTTTTGAATTCATTTTTAACAATCAGCGAGTCATTAATAGAAAATTTTCCGGCATTAGCCTGTTTATAAGCCTCAATCAATACCGGGGTTTTCATCGTACTGGCGGCATGAAAATTTATGTTTTCATTGATTAGAATTTCTTCACCGTTAGCCAGGTTTTTATAAGCCAGGGCAAAGATTCCCTGATTTTTAGCGAGTTCTGCATTGATCTTATTCTTAAGATCCTCCGGATCTTTTGTCGCTGATGGCAGCATGAAAAGTAAAATTGACAGGATTAATGAATGCATCTTAATACTCCAGAATAATAAAGGAGCAATGGCGAATATAGCAATAGTATAATTTGTATTTTTAGATCCCATTAATATGATGAAAACATGATCAGATCAAACAGTTTATTGTTGTGTGCCTTGCTATTAACAATGTTTCAGGCGGCCATGTGTCAGGTAAATCTGAAAAGTGTTGATCAGGTATGGGATCATTACGATCGTTACAAGGAACCTGTAATAACAAACCGCTTTTTTAAGCATACTGAAGTGCTTCACCTGATCCAAAAACACACAACTTCCAGATTTATTGATGCTGTTCAAATTGGCCAGTCAGTAAAGGGCAGAAGCATTAACCATCTTAAACTGGGGACAGGTAAAACAAAGGTCTTATTATGGTCACAAATGCATGGCGATGAGTCGACAGCTACCATGGCTTTATTCGATCTGCTCAATTTTCTGGCAGCTGATGATGAACATAATGAACTTAGAAAGTTGATCCTGGGTAACCTGGAATTAAATATCGTTCCAATGCTTAATCCTGATGGTGCCCAGCAATGGAAAAGAAGGAATGATTTGGAGATTGACATAAACAGGGATGCCCGGTATCTGGTCACTCCTGAAGGCAGGGCATTGATGAATCTCGCAAAGGAACTGAAACCAGAGATAGGCTTTAATCTGCATGATCAGAGTACCCTTTATGCTGCAGGTCCTACCAGCAATACCGCTACCTTATCTTTTCTGGCTCCAGCTTATGATTACCCGAAGAGTATGAATGAAGTCAGGAAGAGAGCCACTCAATTAATTTTGACGATGAATACAGCACTTCAAACCAGGGTTCCGGGTAAGATCGCTAAATATGATGATGCGTTTGACCCGCGTTGTTTTGGGGATACCTTTCAGGGGATGGGTATTTCAACCATACTGATAGAATCTGGCGGGTATTATGTCGACCCTGAAAAGCAATACATCAGAAAAATAAATTTTTATGCACTTCTGAATGCTTTTGAGTCTATTGCGAAGAAAAGCTATGCAAATCAGAATCTTGAAGATTATCAGTCAATCCCTGAGAACAGCCGGTCATTGTATGATGTACTTATCAGAAATGTAAGCATTAGCAAAGAAGGTATCGCTTTCCGGACCAACCTTGGGATTGTCCGTTCTCAGATCAAGAGCCCTGATTTTGGAAGTATGTCTTACAATGGCCGTATTGAAGAACTTGGCGATGTAGAGCTTACGTATGGTTATGATGAAATTGAGGCCTCAAACCTGACTTTTACTCCGGGCAATATAAAACTCATGCGCAAAAGTGAATGGGAAGCATTAAGTCCGCAGCAGGAACTTAATCTGATCAGAGAAGGTTATCTTTTTGTGAAATGGACAGATGGAACATCACCTGCCGGTCCATTGAACGCCAGACTCCTGAACCTGACCAATAAGGCAACCAACACCATACAATCTGCGTCCATAGGTCAGCAAGCACAATTTTTATTAAGCAGAGATGGAAAGCCTGTTTACGCACTACTTAATGGTTATGTTCTGGATTTGACTAAAAATGTGGAAGCAGTTCCAAATGTGTTTGGTTATTGAGCGGTGTTTTTATCGAATTTAGTCTTTACCAACCTTAAATCCGATCTCAGGAAATTGATTCTGGTCTGAATGCTTACCAATAAGCTCATCCAGATATTTAAAGACTATTTCCAGGTTTTTGTCATGATTGTTAAGTTTCTTTTTGATCTTTTCAATCTCAAGATTAAGTTCTGAATGATTGTTCAGAATATGTTTTATTCGCGTGAAAATTCTCATTATCCGGATGTTTACCTGTATTGCTCTTTCGCTGCGTAATACTCATGACAACATTGCCACGCCTTGTTCTGTAAAAGCATATGGGAGTTTTCTCGTACCACCCCAGCTTGATATTCCAATTTGGAATATCAAGTTTTTAAACTCCTCTTCATAAAGCTGGAACATGAAATCCTCAGGAAATCTGGATTTATTTCGGTTAACTGATTTGTTTAAATTTCCTGTTGTTACCTGATATAGCTCAGCTAAATCTTTATCAAGCATTACCTTAGTATTCCTGATAATATAAATCTTACTAATAACAACCTCGTCAGTAATAAGTGCGGTATTTGAATCCATTGTAAGTATTTATTTTTCCAATACAATTTAAGATTCACCGGAATTAATTTCATGAATATCTAATTATCGGTAGGAGTTAATGAGTAAAAGGGAGATTATTGGGAATTTCCTTCTGGTCGGTGTTGTCACAATACCAGTAACCATACATTCAACCTCTTACCTAAAACCTCACTTTGAATAAGCAATTTTATTAATCAGGCTGAGTAAGGATCGATCACCTGCTGCATCCCCTAAAATTTGCCAGATCATTATTCCGGAAGCATTTTCTTTTGCAAGCAATGTTTTTTTACGGATTGTATCTTCTCCATTGTAATACATGATATGACCGTTGGACATTGTTATCTGATCGGTTTTTTCAGCTCCCTGAAAGGTGTTAACAATCTGTCCGTAATTCATACTGGTAGCTTTTGAAGTCAGTTCAGGCCCAAATCCATAACCATAAAAACCGACGCCCAGAACAATTTTTTCTTTGGGGATGTTCCTCTCGGTCCTAAAGTAGTCCAGATCTTCGAGGGCATGCTCATAGCTTGAATGTGGACCAGGTTTGGAAGGTCTCCATGGACCGGTATGATCATAACTCATCAGGGTCATAAAATCGTATTGAGCCAAAGCCCTGTCACTAAGCTGATCTTTATAGAAGATGGCTATCGCTGAAGTGATCAATTTTTTATGAGGCCTCAGTACCCTGGCAAGTCCAACCACGAAATTTTCGTAATTCTCATCAATGTCACTCCCTTCGATATCAACATCAATACCATCAAAATTGTATTTTAAGCTGACAAGTAGTAGGTCGTTAATGAATCTGGCCCGATTCTCATCTCTCAGGAGTTTATGGTAATATTCATGTCTTCCACCGCCTGCAATTGATGGGAGCACCTTAACACCATGTTTATGTGCTGCTTTAATAAAGGGCTCAAGTGCGGAAAGATCCTGATTGAAATTTCCAAGTGTATCCGGATTCAAAAATGAAAGATTGATATGAGTCAGTTTATCAAAAGGGACAGTCTTTTGATCAGCATTCATTGCCGCTTTCAATGAATAGTAGCCAACAACCTTGAAATCCGATTTTTTCAGGGGCTGGCTCTGTGCCTGTGAAAACAAGAGTGTTAAACTAATGAACAGTAGTAGTTGTTTTTTCATTTTTTGAATCAATGGAAGGTGATTATTAGTTCGGATAGAATTCCTTTACCCTTATTTCTTCCTTAACTGCTTCTTCCGTTTTGCCCTGCTTTCTTAAAATTGCTGCTCTGTATTTATGGCATTTTGCGGCAACATAGGAGTCTGGAAAAGACCGTGCTGATTGGGTGAATAAGTCATAAGCTTTTTGCTGCGACTCTGCATCTTTTTTCTTCATCAGTTTCTTTCCGTCAATATAATCCTGATGCCAGCGTCGCGCTATGGCACTCATGCGGTCGGCTTCCTGTAAGGTGGCAAACTGCGGAGGGAATTTGGAAGGTGTTTTCGGGCTGATGGTGAGATTGCCTTTTTTAAAGAATTTCTCAATTGCTTTTGCGATGGCATGAGCTTCATTGTAATTATGTTCCCTGGTTTTCAAACGGGCTTCTTCCTCGGGGTTAGTGAACAGCGATGCTTCCGCAAGAACACCAGGTATACCATAGGTTCCCCTCAATACAGAAGATCCTGCACCAGAAAATATGGTAAAATCAGAAACCACGCTGTAGGGGGTTTTTGTTTTGTACATGTATTTTTTCAGGTTCTTTGCAAGCATTTTTCCAAAGATCACACCGGCTTGATTTTCTGATGCAAGGCCATGATAGTAAATTATCGGAAAATTAACTGATGGATCTGCAGTAGCATTGTGGTGGATGGAAATAAAGAAATCAGATTTATTTTCAACGGCCATTTTTGAGCGTTCTGCCAGGGGAAATGGATTATCAGCACTTCGGGTCATGAGTACTTTTGCTCCTTTCTGCTCCAAAATCTCTTTTAATAGCAATCCTACACGAAGGTCAATCCATTCTTCACGCTCACCTGTAGGCCCCTGACGATAACTGTCGGTTGCTGCTGAACCCCCATGACCAGGGTCGATGCAGATTATTTTACCATTTAAAGTACCGTCTATATTTGAATTCTGCTGTGCAAAGCTGCTTTGGATGAAACCGGCAAGGATGATTAATAAAAATGATCTTATTTTAATGATTTTTTGGTGATTTAGTCTTTGCATGGGATTTTTATATTATAAAATAGGAAAGAATTAATAGTTTTCATGAAAATAGGTGATTATCCGGCCCATTTCATCCCGAATTTCTGCGGTTGGGATCATGAAGTTGTTATTCATGAATGAATACATGTATTTTTTACCTTTTCTGGTATTAAAAAATCCTCCCTGCAGATGCACATTTTGAAGAGTACCTGTTTTTGCCCACACAAATGGTTGACCGTTATCTGTTTTATAAGCATTTCGTAGTGTGCCACTAACTCCGCCGGCTGGCAGCAAATTGTGAAGCCTTTCTTCGGTACCTAACTTCTCTTTAATTTTAGCAAGAATCTTTATTATCGAACGAGGACTAAACAAATTATATCTCGATAGTCCTGAGCCATCTCTCCACTGAAATTTATCAGGTAGGTCATTCAGGAAGTTTTTTGAGCTGTAAGAGATCGCCGAATCAACACTGAGCTTTCCCGGAAGAAGGGAAGAACAGAGATAGAGAATCTGCTCGGCAAGGTAATTATCACTCGGAAGCATCATTCTTCTGTAAAGGCTATCTGATGGAATGCTGTAAATGGTCTTCGCATTTTGAGGCAAATTCATGCGGATGATACTGACAGGTAGTTTGAGTGTATCACTAAGTGTTGCGGCTGTCAGTTCTGCTCCCGGTACGAGGTAAAGTGTTTGCCTGTAATTTGCTGGCATGCTCATCTGTGGATAAATAAAGTTATTGGTCTTGTCATCTCTGCGAACACTGAATGCTCTGGGATGGTATGAAGTATCCTGTTTTAAGTATTGCTTAAGAAAGGCGGGTTTGATCTCTAAATTCCCCTTCTTATCTGCAAAGGCCATAGCTCTGTTCTCGCCTACTGGTAATGAAACTAGTGCGATCTGGTAAATAGATGAACCATTGAACTCAGTACCTGCATTGTTATGTGAATAAAATAGCTTTTTACCCGAATTTTTAAGGAAATCATATACCCTCGTTGATTTCAGATCGGGATGAAGAAATGAAGGATCACCTGTCCCCCAGAAGATTAATGAATCACCTTTGCTAATATAACGAAGTCCTGGGATTGAATCACCCAACATACTGAGTGCAGTGTATAAAGTGAAAAGTTTTGTATTTGATGCTGGGATGGCAGGCTTGTTTGCATCCAGTTCATACACTGGCTTCATGGTTTTTAGATCATAAAGTGAAAATCCGGTATAATGATTTTTAAGAATCTCAGAACCTGCGAAGACTTTCGCTACTCTTCGTTTATTTAATTTTTGTGCTTCAGTCTTTGTACTGAATAAAAGCAAAATGAACAAACATAATAAACCGTTCATCAGGTTTTTATTTAGGTCTAACTTTTCAGGGATCATCTGTTTCGGGTTTTTTGTTTAATTCTTGTCGCTATAATTGGCTGTTCTGATTGCTTAAGCAGCAGGAGTAATTTTATGCAAGATAAGTTTCCACTATCAAAGATAAAAGAACAAATAATAAGGCTTACAGTGTTAAAAACCCTGTAAGCCTTAATCCTTTTTAGTTAAGATTATTGTTTAATATTGTGTCTATGCAAAAACTCTTCGTTATTGTGCTTTTTAGCATTTTTCCGGCTCTTTTGATGGCTCAGAATCCTTTGCGACCCAGAGAAATGGGTCTGAAGATTGGAGTGCTGCCGGCAGGGGCTATGAATGCAATTACAGATGTACCCGGAGTTAAGGTGGGGCATAAAACCCTGATCAGCGGAGAGTCGGTTCGTACTGGAGTAACAGCCATTCTTCCCCATGATGGCAATTTGTTTCAGTCCAAAGTCCCTGCAGCTGTTTTTGCAGGAAATGGTTTCGGAAAGCTGAGCGGGACTACACAGATCGATGAACTCGGGACTTTGGAAGGTCCGCTTATCCTGACCAATACCCTTAATGTAGCCGAAGGTATTCAGGCTGTGATTGAACATACACTTGCACAAAAGGGCAATGAAATGGTGCAATCGGTAAATGCTGTGGTTGGAGAAACCAACGACGGTAATTTAAATGATATACGTGGCCGTCATGTAAAAAAGGAAGATATTCTCTATGCCATTCGATCTGCTTCAGCCGGCCCTGTTACCGAGGGAAATGTTGGTGCAGGAACAGGCACGGTTTGTTTCGGATATAAAGGTGGAATAGGTACATCATCAAGAAAATTACCTCAAAGTCTCGGAGGATATACAATAGGTGTACTTGTTCAGACTAATTTCGGAGGAGTTTTGCAGATTGACGGAGTTCCAGTAGGCGAGGAATTGGGGAAGTTCTCATTCAGTGATAAATTGCTGAATAATGTGGATGGTTCCTGCATGATCGTTGTAGCAACGGATGCACCATTGGATGCAAGAAATCTGGAACGTTTAGCTAAAAGGGCTTTCATGGGAATGGCAAAGACAGGTGGGATTGCATCTAACGGAAGTGGTGATTATGTAATCGCTTTTTCTACTGCAGAGTCACTGCGTATTCCACATCAGCCTGCTCAGCCAGTAATCCAGTCAGGATATCTCCATAATGATTTTACTTCCCAATTATTCATGTCGGCCATAGAAGCAACGGAAGAAGCTATTATAAATTCTCTTTTTGCGGCAAAAACCATAACAGGAAATAATGGGCGAAAGATCGAAGCTCTGCCGCTGGATAAAGTAATTCCAATACTTAAAAAATACAACAGACTATAAAATGAGTAAATTATTCGTTTGGGTAAATGATTCTTTGATTCCTTCTGAGGAGGCGAATTTGAACATTGCTGACCTCGCCGTGCAGAGAGGCTACGGAATTTTTGATTTTTTTAAAACTATAGATGGTAAGCCTGTATTTCTTGAAGACCATTTGGATCGTTTATACAGATCTGCTGTGCTGATGAGGCTTGAACTTAAGCAAAGCCGGGATGAAATAAGAGACAAGATCATCAGGCTAATTGAAAACAATAATCTGAAAGATTCGGGTATAAAAATGATTCTTACCGGAGGCTTTTCTCCGGACGGATTCAATATTGCAGAACCAAACCTGATTATTAGCCAGCAGGCTTTTGAAATTCCCAGAACTATGTCAGAGAAGGGCATCAGTATTCTGACGCATGAATATCAGCGTCAGTTTTCCAATGCTAAAACGCTGGATTATCTTCAGGCAATCTGGCTTCAGCCAATACTGAAAGAGAAAAAGGCAGATGATGTGTTGTATTACTCAGATGGACTGATTCGTGAGTGTCCCAGAGCAAACATCTTTGTTGTTACAAAAGATCAGAAGGTACTTACTCCGGAATCAGGTATGCTGAAAGGAGTGACCAGAAAACATTTACTGGAAATATCGGGAGCCAGGTACGTAACCGAAGCCCGGGATGTTAGTGTAGAAGAGCTTAGAAATGCCAGTGAAGTTTTTATTACCAGTACAACTAAAAATATCCTGCCGGTGGTTCAGGTAGATGGATATGTTATTGGTGATGGAAATCCGGGAGAAGTAAGCAGAGCTTTGGCGAAGGAATATAACAGGATTATTTATGGATCCTGAAATAGAATTTATAAGGAAAGGGGTTTATCCCTTTCCTGAATATTACAATCTTACTTTTACAATCAGTTTCTTGATTACACCATCAGCAATCATTGGTGCATGCACATCTTCGGGAAAGAAGATCGCAAATTGATTGTCAGTTAACTCAAAATACATGTCAGGTGCATCATTATAAAAGGCAACATCTTTCTCTGCATTGTATTCACCTTTCATCGATTTGCAGGTATTTCTTGGCTTCCATCCCAGTTTTTCCTTACCGTTGATGCAAAGCTGAATGTCGATGTTCTTATTATGGCATTCAAATTTAGCGATAGACTCTTCCGCTGTCATTCCTTCTTTTTCAACTACTGCATAATTTAAGCCATCGCTGATCTCGTATTTACCAGCTTCGACATTTTTCAGGTCAATAGAATTTAAAAATTCAAATGCTTTTGCAAAAAGTGGATGAACAGAAGCGTATTTTCCTGCGTTTTCCAGAGTATCTATAATCATGGTCTTTCTATTTTATGATTTCTGTATATTAAAAATCCGCCCGGAATGCGGGCGGATTTCTTAAATTATTTTTGATAATTAACGTTGTACCCTTCCTGAACCATCACCACCTACCAGATCTTTAACTTCAGATAAAGTTGCATGATTTAAGTCGCCGGGAATGGTATGTTTAATCGCAGAAGCAGCAACACCAAACTCAGCGGCATCGCTCATTTTCATGTCTGTAACCAATCCATAAATAAATCCACTGGCAAATGAGTCGCCGCTACCTACACGATCCACAATACGAACCTCGTATGATTTAGTATGATAAAACTCAGTACCATCGTAAACCAGTGCCGACCAGCCATTGTCTGAAGCACTATGGCTTTCCCTTAAAGTTGAGGCAATATATTTAAAGCCGAATTTAGCTTTCATTTGCTGGAATACATCTTTGTAACCATCCAGATTAAGCTCGCCTTTTGTAACGTCTGTGCCCTTACTTGTAAAGCCAAGAGTCGTATCTGCATCTTCCTCGTTACCGATACAAACATCAACGTACTGGCAAAGTCTGGTCATCACCTCTCTTGCTTTTTCTTTAGACCATAATTTTTTACGATAGTTCAGATCAATACTCGTAGTGATACCTCTTGCTTTTGCAGCCTTTAACGCAGCTTCTGTTAAAGCAGCAGCTTTATCACTCAAAGCAGGGGTAATACCGGTGGTATGGAACCAATCGGCACCTTCAAAAATCTTATCAAAATCGAATTCAGATATTTCAACTTCAGAAATTGATGCATCAGCACGGTCATATACTACCTGCGATGCACGCATAGAAGCTCCGGTTTCAAGAAAATAGATTCCCAAACGCTTTCCACCTCTTGCAACAAATTGAGTATCAACACCATAGCGGCGTAAATGGTTGATTGCAGACTGTCCTAAAGGGTTGTTGGGAACTTTAGATACAAAGGTTCCGTTTAATCCGTAATTACATAATGCAGCAGCTACGTTTGCTTCTCCGCCACCATAGGTAACGTCAAAACTATCACTTTGTACAAATCTCTTGAAATCGGGAGTCGATAAACGCATCATTATCTCTCCAAGTGTTACGACTTTTTTAGCCATGGTTTAATTCTGTATTTAATTGAAAGAACTTGTTAAAAATCCAAATTTAGGATAAGCAAAAATACATTAATGGGCGATAATTAAAAGTTTTATCCATGCTTTATTGCTTAATGGCAAATAAAATGTTACGTAAGCACATTAATACTTTGATTTACGTTTCATTTTAGCTAATTATTTATTAATTATCTAATTTAGGGGCTTAGTTTTACTTAAATTATAATACAGATGAGCAAGAAAGCAGAACTCTTGAATTTAATACCCGAGCAGGGTATATTACCTTTATATTTCAACAAAGATAAAGAGACTAGTATAGGACTTTTAAAGGCATTATATAGTGCGGGTATCCGCGCAGTAGAATATACTAACAGGGGAGAGGCGGCTCTCGCAAATTTTAAGGAGATGAGAAAGGTGGTTGATTCTGAACTTCAGGGTATGTACCTGGGTATTGGAACAATCAAAGATGGAGCAATGGCTCAGACTTTTATTGATGCTGGTGCTGATTATATCATCTGTCCGGGTCTGGTAGAGAGTGTCGCAGAAGTTGCCGATAAGCATGATATGTTATGGGCACCGGGTTGTATGACTCCAAGTGAAATAATCAGGGCAGAGACTTTAGGTGCTAAAATGATCAAACTTTTCCCCGGAAATGTTTTGGGACCTGGCTTTATGTCAGCGATAAAGGAATTATTTCCTAATCTTAAGTTTATGCCTACAGGTGGGGTAGATCTTGACCGTGCGAATATTGAAGGATGGTTTAAAGCAGGGGTTTGTGCTGTTGGAATGGGTAGTAAACTGGTGAGTAAGGATGTTATGGAAAACAAGAAATACGATGAGCTTATTGCTTCAACTAAGTCGGTTTTGGAAATAATCAAATCAATAAGAGCTTAATTCGTTAAGGGATATTTAAAGCCGGCAGAGTATTTCTGACGGCTTTTTTTGTTTTTTTTTTGCTGAGCTATAACCGGCTTTTGTTTTTTT
>NZ_DASWXT010000095.1:0-10246 GCF_036405355.1 Daejeonella sp. | reverse complement strand
AAAACTCCCATTACTGCCGTGTTCAGCAACAGGAACAAGGAGAAATATGCTTTCAGATTTGTTTTAATTTCCCAGGATGCCAGGGTAGCCACAAACATGACCAGAGCACTCAGCATTAGAAATGGCATAGATAAACCGTCGATACCTAAGAAATAGTCAATCTCCAGTTTGCCTATTCCTCCAAGATCAAGACGAATCCAGGGTAATTTTTCAATAAACTGAAACTGTTCTTCCCTATTTATTCCTGCTACAGCGCTATTGAAACGGGTATAGATAAAGACACTTAATATAAATTGGATCAGACTGACACCAAGACTAATGAATTTAAACCTCTGCTGATAGCCTGATGGAAGGACCAGAATCAGCAAGGCGGCCACGATTGGCAGGAATATGAGAATAGAAAGCAGATTCATATTGACCCTCCCCTGAGCCCTTTTACGGAGATGAATAATTGAATTAATCTCATATAAGATAACTTAAAATAAAAAATGAGAGCACAAGAAGCAACATAGTTGTAAGATAATGTTGTAATCTGCCCGATTGAAAATTTCTGAAAAACCGGCCAATGTATCTTGAAAATGAGCCGCTAGCATTGACCAAACCATCAATGATTCTTCTGTCAAACCAGTCGATAATTGAAGATATTATTTTTGTTAATCTGGCCATACTGATAACCAAACCGTCAATTACTGTTCTATCAAATCTATACGAGAGCAGGGAAAGCTTTTCTACAGATCTGATGAACATAAAACTATAAATCTGATTAAAAAACCATTCCCGATTTGAAATATGATAGAGCCAGGTATAGTTCATTAATTGGAATCCTTTATCAAGAACATAAATTCTGTAGGTTATAAAAATTAATACAAAAGATCCAAAATTCAATATTAAAGGCACCAGCCAGTGAAAAATACTGATTTCTCCAATCATGGATACCTGAAATCCCTCCCAAAGCCAGGACGATTCGAAAGAAGCAGGATTAAAAGCAAAGACTATAAATGTGCAAAAAAATGAAAGTATGAGTAAAACATACGTCATCTGAACCGGTGAATCATTTATGTGGCCAAGTTTATGAGCTTTAATTTCTCTGGATTCTCCGAAAAAGACTTTAAAAACCAATCTGAAAATATAAAAAACCGTTAACCACGATGTTAATACCATTAACCAGGGAAGGATCACAACTACCCCTTCCCGTGTAGTCGCCCATTCAAAAGTCCTGATCAAAATAGCATCCTTTGACAGAAATCCTGAAGTTAAGGGTAACCCAACCAGAGCCGCTGAAGCAAGACACATCCCCAAAAAAGCAAATGGCATTCTTTTCCTTAATCCACCCATCAGGCGAATATCCTGGTGATCAAAATCATGGCTGTATTTCTCACAATAATGATGGAGCTGATGAATCACAGAACCTGCGGCAAGAAACAATAAACATTTAAAGAACGCATGTGTGGCTAAATGAAAAATGCTTTCAGAATAAGCTCCGATTCCGAGAGCCATAACCATAAAACCCAATTGTGAGATTGTGGAATAGGCCAGAATCCGTTTAATATCGTTTTGGGTTAAAGCAATTGTGGCTGCCATGAAAGCAGTAAAAGCACCAATCCAAACCATTATATCCAATACCAGAGGATCAAAAACAGGATAGATCCGGGCGATCAGGAACACTCCGGCAGCAACCATTGTAGCTGCATGAATAAGCGAAGAAACTGAAGTAGGCCCCTCCATCGCATCGGGAAGCCAGGTATGCAATGGGAATTGTGCAGATTTAGCCATTGCACCCAGAAAAAAGGCTAAACCGGCAATACTAAGCCAGATTACAGGTATTTGCTGTGAGCCGCTTATCCATAAACCATTTTCAATTGAGGCAGTACGTATCAAACCTCCATCTCCAAAAAGTCTGATCAAATCAAGTGTCTGAAACTGGGTATAAATGATCAGGATTCCGGTCAGAAAACCTAAATCACCTATTCTGTTCATGATGAATGCTTTCTTAGCAGCCTGCGATGCTGCATGTTTACTAAACCAGAAACCAATCAGAAGATAGGATGAAAAACCAACCAGTTCCCAGAAAAGATAGATCAATAATAAGCTGTCCGAAATCACAAGGCCAAGCATTGAGAAACAAAATAAGCCCAGATAGGCCCAATACCTGTGAATATTGGGGTCGTTCTTCATATACTCACGTGAATAAATATGAACCAAAACTGAGATTCCGGAGACCAGAACCATCATCAGAACGCTAAGATTATTTAAAAGTATCCCTGCATAAAACTGAACCTTCCCAATCAGAAACCAGGAAAATTGCTTGTGCTCAGGCTCTGCATTCCAAATCTGTGAAAACAGATAAATTGACAAAAGAAAAGACAGTGAAATAGCTGATAATGCGAAGTTGGCACCTCCACCCTTTTTTGAAGAAAGTATAAAAACAAAAGAAAATAAAGGCAATATCGCAGCTAAAAGTGCAATCAAACCAATGTTTTCTAAAAAGTTTAGTCCTTCCATCAATCCTTCAATGTATCGGTTTTAGTCGGGTCTATCGACTTGAAATATTTATAAACATTTAAAATGATTGCAAGGGCAACTGCAACTCCTGCTGCTGCAAGAACAATTGCAAATAATGCAAACATCTGACCTCCGCCTGCTATTTTATCATACTTCCCAAAAGCGACAAAATTCAAAACCGCAGCATTGATCATAAACTCGATACCAATCAGAACCTGAATTGCATTTCTTCTGGTCAATACTGCATAAAGGCCGATACAAAAAAGGCCAGCACTAATTAATATGAAATGTGCAATTGGAATCATGCCTTCCCTCCCTTTCTGGCCAGATGTGCCGCACCAATCAATGCCATCATCAGAAATACCGAAAGTATTTCAAAAGGGAGCAGATAAGTTGTCATTGTATAAATACCAATCTGATGTGTAGTATTGTCAGCCGGATTAACAGGTACACTTTCCTGAATCCATACTAATTGGTTTAAATCAGTTTTAATAATGACTAAAGCCAATATTAAAAGGAATAAAAGGCTGATTAAAATTCCTGCAAAATTATTGACCTTAAAGCCAGAATTTGTTGGTTTGAGACTATTGAGCAATTCCCTGTTAGATAACATAAAGGCAAAAAGCATAAGTACCAGTACTCCACCGGCATAAATAACTATCTGAGCCAATGCAATAAAATCAGCCAGTGCAAATAAATAAAGAGCCGCAAGTGAAAACAGAGTTACAAAAAACAGAAAAATACTTCTGACCAGATTCTTCATAACTACCACACATAGTGCAGAAATGAGTACCGATGCAGCAAAGAAGTAAAAGATAATCTGTTCCTCTCCCATAATCAATTTTGAGTTTTCTGCTGCATTGCAGCTTCTTTTGCAGCCATTCGTTCAGCATTCAGTTTCTCCAGAGCAAGCCGCTTTTCTTCGGCCTCTTCCGGCTTCATATCCGAAAATTTATAGATCATTTCTTTCAAATCAGGCATACTTCTGTCATAGGTATCGGTCATGACTATACACTCGGTAGGACAAACAACAGTACACAAACCGCAGTACATACATTTTGCCATGTCAATATCAAACTTTGCAGCATAGAGACGCTTAGTTGTGCCATCTGAAGTTTTTCCGATAGCCTCAGTTGCTTTTATACTTTCGATCTCAATACAATCAACCGGACAGATCTTAGCACATAAATCACATACTATACAATCATCCATTTCCACATCCAGCTGGTACCTCCCAACTTCTGGTACAGGTAATTTCTGATGAGGGTACTGGATGGTTGTCATGCCATTGGTTTGAGCAAAATAATCTTTATCCGTAATAGATAATACTTTCCTGCTCTCTCTAGCTGCATAGAAATGCCCCATGGTCAGGCCTAAACCTTTAAATACAGTTTTGAAAGCATGTAATACCTTTTTAATCATCTTATTACAGGATATATCTGCATTTTCTTCTAAAAATCCTACTATTGCATCACACCCAGCCTCCACAAGCCCGAGATTAGCATACATAAAAATGCCAAAGGAGTTAAAACCTTCCAGCAAAAGCTCATAAGCTGATCAACCCTAAGTCTTGGCAAGGTCCAGCGTATCCAGATTTGTACCGCAACAACCGCAAGCGTCTTGACGAGAATCCAGAAGATTCCCCAGCCAATCCCTGTAGTCCATAAGGCCAATTTAGCAAAACCGACATTAGGCAACGGAGTATTCCATCCACCCAGGAACAAAACCACCCCTATCATTCCTACCAGAAACATCATTGAATATTCGGCAAGAAAAATGAAAGCAAATCTCAATCCTGAATATTCAACATGAAAGCCCCCTACAAGTTCTGATTCAGCCTCCGGAATATCAAATGGCGCACGATTACATTCAGCCAGTGAAGCAATAAAGTAAATGATATAGGCAAGGATCAGATGCGGAGCCTGAAAAATATTCCATGCAAGAAGACCTCCAACAGACTTTACCTCCCATATTCCAAGAAAATAAACCTGCTCAGTACTAAGGATTCCCTGCCTGATACTAATTTCCTGGAGATTCAGGCTTTGTGCAATCATAACAGCAGAAATTAATGCGACACCAGCAGGGATCTCATAAGAAATCATCTGGGCAACCGAACGCATGGAACCTAAAAGGGCATATTTGTTATTTGAGCCCCAGCCTGCCATTAATATTCCCAGAGTTTCTATTGAAAGTATCGCAAAAATGTAAAAAAGTCCCAAATTCAGGGAAGAAGGTATGAGTCCCGGTGCCCAGGGCAAAGCTGCAAAACCCAGGTAAACTGAAACGAAAATAACTATGGGAGCAAGTATAAACAGAATTTTATCGGCGGCTGTCGGAATAATGAATTCCTTTTGAAGCATCTTTATGATGTCGGCAAATGCCTGAAGGGTACCATATTTTCCAACCTCCATCGGCCCGATGCGATCCTGAATAAATGCGGAAATTTTTCGTTCAGAATATAAGGCAAACAGGGTAAACAGTGCTGTAAATGCAAATAATGCGGTAGCAACTAGTACATATGTCAGATAGAAAGTCAATTTACCGGGCTTATGTACGCAAACTTAAGTATTATGCTTATAAATGCAGACTAAATCTATCTATTATAAAGAATTTAATTTAATCCCATATAGGTTTATAAGACAGATGTATCTTCTCTCCAAAAAATAAACGGGTGCTTTTTGCGAAAGAAGGGGTATAATCAGAAACAAAAAACTGATGGCGTTTTGCAGGACCTTCATTAAGTAAACCGAGCTTTGTAAGGCACTCCTTAAGGTCTTCAGCAACTATTTCAGCAGTATTGATAATATCAACCTTCCCACCGTAAAATGAAGATATTTCGGGCTTTATCAGGGGATAATGAGTACAGGCAAGTATAAGACTATCGATTTTTTTAAGTTTTGGAGAGGTCAGGTATGAGTTGATCACTGTTTTACTGATATTATTATTAAAAAAACCCTCCTCGATCATAGGTGCCAGCAGGGGGGTCGCCAGTGAAGAAACCTCAATATTAGGGTCTGCTATTTTAAACTTTTTAGCATAAATATCAGACCGAATGGTTGATTTTGTCGCAATCACCCCTATTTTTTTATACTTTCCCTTATTAAGCATTGCATTTACTACCGGATCAATCACATTGATAATAGGGACTCTGTCGCCAAGAAAATGCACAAGTTCATGATAGGCATGAGCTGATGCTGTATTACAGGCAATTAGAATGAGCTTACAATTTTTATCCAGAAGGAACTTAGCAATCTTGAGGCTGTAGAATTTAATTGCTTCTGGTGACTTATCACCGTATGGCATGTGAGCGGTATCACCAAAATAGATGATCTGTTCATTTGGTAAAATTTTTCGGATAGCATTTGCAACCGTAAGGCCTCCGATTCCGGAATCGAAAATTCCAATGGGAAGTGCTGAACTCATATTTCAAAAATAGAATAATATTTCGAGCAGTTGTGTTGAATTGTTTGAACAAAAAAAATGCGAAGCATTTAGCTTCGCATTAGATTTTATTCTGATTTAAACTCTTATTTAGCTGCAGTTGTGATGCCTAATTTAGTTTTCACATCATTGATCAGATCAGTTCCTCCGTCAAAATAAACTACTCCCGGCTGAGAAACATCGAAAACATAAGCAAAACCTTTTTCTTTAGCTACTGCTTTAACTGCATCCTCTGCCTTTTTAAAGACAGGCTGGTAGATTTCGGTACGCTTTGTAGTTAGCTCTTCCTGAGCTTTTTCCTGAGCATCTGTGATACGTTTCTCAAGATCCTGAATACTTGCACCAAGCGTGGTTAATTCTTTCTCTAAAGTAGCTCTGTTAGCCTCGCTAAGAGTTTTATATTTTTCCTCGTAAGAAGTAACTAATTTCTGACGTTCTGCACCCATCAATTCAAGAGATGTTTGTTTTGCCTTCGCAAAGGTCTGGAAAGTTGCATCAGCTGTTTTCATTTCTGGCATTGCCTGCAACAGATCAGCAGAATTGATGTGGCCAAATTTTTGCTGAGCATTTGCAGTACCTACTGCAAGGAACATTCCAAATGCAACAACTCCTATTTTTAATAAATTTTTCATTTTTTCTTGTATTCTGTTTTTTGTTTATAATTTGTGAGAGATCTTATTTATTTATTGTTCCGGGTTTATAACCTAACCTGGTAATTACATCATTACTTTTGTCTAAACGCGGACTTGCATATAAAAGTGTAATCTCGCTGTTTTTATCAAATATCATATCGAGTTGCTGAGCATCTGCAACAGCCTGAACTGCTTTAGAAACACGATCCTGAATAGGTTTTATTAATTTAGTCCGAACCTGAAAAAGTTCACCTTCAAACCCAAATTTTAGTCTTTGAAATTCCTTTGCTTCCTTTTCTTTTTCAATTATTTCATTTTCCCTGGTCTTTCTCATCGCTTCAGTCAGTAAAACCTGATCGGCCTGATAAGCTTTAAAAAGTCCTTCAATCGCGATAAACTTTGCATCAACCTCCTTCTGCCATTGCGCAGAAAGTGCGTCCAGCTGCTTTTGAGAGGAATTATATTCAGGAATATGTTTCAAAATATAATCGCTATCCACGTATGCAAAACGTTGTGCAGATGCCCCTAAACTAGTAAAGACAAATAATAAAGCTATAATAAGAATTCTTTTCATATTTCTTAATTAAATCCCCCATTTAAGGCCTGTGAAATACTGAAAGTGAATGGATTTCTTCCACTATCAGGCAATCCTGGTATCTTATCGAAGGCAAAGCCATAATCTATCCCAAGAAGACCAAAAATAGGTAAAAATACTCTTGCTCCAACTCCTGCCGTACGTCTGATATTAAATGGTGCGAAATCACGGAATGAATTCCATGTATTTCCTCCTTCAGCAAAGGCCAGTACGAAAATGGTTGCAGTCTGACTGGCGGTAATAGGATGTCTTAATTCCAGAACATATTTATTAAACAAGGGACTTCCAGATCCCTGTGCAATCGTTGGGTTAGATCCGGCAGGAATAATGGCGTTGTTTGCATAACCACGCATTGCAATAATCTCAGATCCCTGAAGGAAATCAAATCCCTGCATACCATCACCACCAAGTTTGAATCGCTCAAAAGCCGACTGCCCAACCGCCTGATTGTAAATACCAAGGAAACCGAATTGAGCCTGAGCCTTAAGAATCAGCTTTCCGTAGATACGTTGAAACCATTGTGACTCAAACTTCCATTTATGATACTCAGTAAATCTGTATTTTTCTTTATCTGTTGCGATTGCATAATTCTTATTATTCAATAATGAATAAGGAGGAGTTGCCTGAATAGTCAATTTTAAATTCGAGCCCGATGTTGGGAAGATGGGCGCATCGACCGAACTTCTGCTAATCTCCTGAGTTAAGTTAAAATTATAGGAAGTACCTGTCGAAAAAATAAATGCATTATAATTGTTCAGGATATATTGCTGCAGGTTGATTGAGGTATTTGCCTGAAAATAATCATCCGGCCATTTTAAACGCTTACCAAGGCTATAGGTCATACCATTCATGCGAATTTTCTGTTGATTCGCATCCCCGTTTCTGAGTCCGTTAGACTGCAACGAAGTAAAGGCGCTGATACCAAAATAAATAGGTTTTTTTCCACCCAACCATGGCTCAGAGAATGAAAAACTATAAGATTGATAGAACTTACCATTGGTTTGTCCCCTGATGCTCAACTTTTGACCATCTCCTTTCGGTAAGGGCTTCCAGGCACTTTTATTGAAAAGATTACGAGCGGAGAAATTATTGAACGTTAACCCTAAAGTACCGACCACACGTCCTCCGCCAAAACCTCCTGACAATTCAATCTGATCAGAAGGTTTTTCGACCACATTGTATTCGATATCCACTGTACCATCATTAGGATTGATGTTGATAGGTTTAGGATCAGTTTTAGTATCGTCAAAATTTCCTAATTGTGCAATTTCACGCGTACTTCTCACAATAAGCTCTTTGGAGAATTTCTGCCCTGGTTTGGTCCGGATTTCTCTTAAAATTACTTTATCATTGGTTAGCTCATTACCCTTAACCTTAATATTGTTAATGGTGTATTGCGGACCTTCATACATTCTCATCTCAAGATCGATGGTATCACCGTAAACCTTGGTTTGAACCGGATCCACATTGAAAGTAAGGTAACCATCATTCATATAAAGTGAGGATACATCATCTCCACCCGGACTACTGGTTAGCTTTCTTTCTAGCTTCTTCTCACTAAAAACTTCTCCTTTATTGATCGCCAGAATTGTCTCCAGAACTTTGGTGGAATATTTGGCATTCCCTGCCCAGGTTATATTCCCGAAATAATATTTAGGACCCTCATGCAAGTCAATTTTGACGCCAATAGTACTTTTACCTGTGCGGTAAGTGGTGTCTTTGATGATTTCAGCATCCCGATAGCCCTTTTCATGCATCTTTGATATTAGGTTCAGCTTATCCTCATCATACTTATTCTGCAGAAATTTACCAGATCCAAACACCTTGTAAATGGCTTTTTCTTTAGTCTTCTTAAGATATTTCTTTAAATTTTTGTTTTTAAAGTCTTTATTCCCGGTAAAAACAATTTCACTTATTTTAACCCTGTCGTTCTTTTCAACTGTAATGTCCAGAATCTTATTATTCGCTTCTGAGGTATCTTTTCTTTCGGCAATCAATACATCTGTGAATAGGTAACCCTTTTCAGTAAAATGTTTCTTGATAATATCAGTAGTTGTTTTTAATAAATTCTCATTGACGACCTTTCCGGTTTTATCGTTTAATTTTTCGCGCACATCTGCTATTTCGCCTTTTTTTAACCCGATTAATTCGATTCTGGTTAAACGAGGGCGTTCCACTACCTCAATCTCAAAAAAGATCGAATCAGACCTGATTTCGGCGATGTTTAATTTTACATCATCAAATAATCCCTGAGCCCATAAATTTTTAACGGCATTGGAAGTAGCATCTCCCGGCACGGTTATTCTGTCGCCCTTGGTTAGTTTAGAAATAGTAATCAAAACATCCTTATCCAAAAATTCAGTACCCAGAATGGTAGTTCCACCAATAACAAAGTCTTTGGGATTCAGATAGCTAAGTTCATCATTAGATGCAGCAGGTCTTGCTGGTGTTGGAGTCCCGGTTCTCCCAAACTGGGCCATTGCAGAAGTACCGGATATAAGTAGTAAAAACAGTATGAGAATGCGATTCATTTGGTGTCTTAAAGGTGCTAAATTAAGCTAATAGCTTGTTAAAAAGTGTTAAAAGTGAAAATTAGTTCAACTGTTCACTTGTCATACCGAATCGTCGCTCACGTTTCTGATAGTCCAATACGGCTTCAAAAAGATCCTGCCGTCTGAAATCAGGCCATAATTTTGAAGTAAAGTACAATTCAGCATAAGCAATTTGCCATAAAAGATAATTGCTGATTCTGTGTTCCCCGCTGGTCCGGATCATCAGCTCAGGATCAGGAATGCCGGCAGTGTTCAAATGAGCGCCAAAAACATCCTCGGTAATATCCTCAGCCCTTAACTCACCGTCCCTGACTTTTATTGCTATTCTTTTGGCTGCATCGGTAATTTCCCATCTTGAACTGTAGCTGAGCGCAAGAGTGAGTGTGCAATTTGTATTTAATGAGGTCTTCTTTATTGCTTCCATTAATTGCTTACGGCATTTTTCTGGCAGGGAAGACAGGTTTCCGATAGCATTTAAACGTACCCCATTATCCATTAAAGTTTTAGTTTCTTTACTTATAGTT
>NZ_DASWXT010000094.1:0-6258 GCF_036405355.1 Daejeonella sp. | reverse complement strand
AACTCAATCAAACAACTCACAGCCGGAATAGTATGCTGAACTCCATTAGGTTTAAGTAAACCGGTTTTAGTGTCTCTGTTAAAGACTACTACATTATCTGTATTTGTATTACCCACCAAAACGTACTCACCCGATTTGCTGATCATAAAGTTTCTCGGGTGTTTACCTCCGGTCGACTCATGTCCAATCATCTTTAATTTTCCGTTCTTCGCGTTAACCTCATAGATCACAAGGCTTTCATGCCCTCTGTTCGTTGCATAAATAAATTTATTATCCGGCGAGAAATGAACATCAGAAGCATAAGTCACCTCTGAATAACCTTCAGGAAGCATACTTAAACGCTCAAGAATTGTTAAGGCTCCTGTTTTCCTGTTCACCTTAAAACCAACTATAGTATTCGATAATTCATCCACAGAATAAGCAAAATTACCGTTCTTGTGGATTTTAAAATGACGCGGTCCGGAGCCAGCAGGCACCTGTACAAAAGGAACAGCAGCAGGCTTCAACTTGCCACCGTTCATAACTTCATAAATTACGATTCTGTCTGTACCAAGATCAGAAACGTACAAAAACTTACCATCAGCAGATGGGATGCTGGAGTGAGGGTAAGGCCTTGTCTGCCGCTGCGGATTGATACTGCTGCCGGTATGTTTGACATAATCAGAGGCTTTAGCCAGCGTCCCATCCGAATTTATCGGAAATACGGTTACACTTGCATCTCCATAATTGGCTGTATATGCAAACCTGCCCTTTGGATCAATACTGATATGAGCGGCTCCTTTACCTCCAACCGATTGCTCATTGACTTTTGTTAAGAAACCGGTAAAAGGATCTATTTTAAATGACATCACCGCACCATTTCCATCCTCAAGAGTACCCTTGCCATAAATTGAATACAAAAAATCCTTATTCGGACTGAATGCTAAAAAGCCGGGGCTGCTACCCTCTGTCACTGTTTGCAATTCCTTTAGTGTACCTTTCTGCTGGTCGAATTCCAAAACATAGATCCCTTTACTGCCCCTTGCTGAAGAGGAACCTGCATAAATGATACTTTTAGTACCAGGCTGAGCAAAAAGCTCAGAAGAATCTGCAATAAGCAAGGTCAGGACAAAACCAAATGAAATTAACTTCTTCATAGTCTGATAATTTGTTAATAGTTCAATTTAAGTAATAAAGTAATTTAAATCAATTATCGAGTGTTTTAAATGGATTTTTCTGAAGATCAAAGGGCTTTGAAAGGTCCCTGATATACTCAACCAGTTGCCATTGCTGCTCATCCGATAATTTGGATTTAAATCCCGGCATAATTCCTTTACCCTCTCTTAACTTCCAGTATAAGGCACCATCACTTTGGCTCATAAGCATATCATCCTTGAAATCTGGCACCTGCTGACTTGTATGTTCCAGTGCATATCCCTGCCCCTGATTACCATGGCAGGAAATACAGTATAAATTATATATCTCCTGAGCCTGCGGAAGTGTCAGAGGCTCAATATGATATGGATTATATAAAGTATCTGCCCATGCCGGAGCTTTCCAATCCTGTGGTTGAGCATCATAGGTACCGGTGAATGACAAAACCAGAGTACTCAGGCAAATAAGCAATAGAACAGATCTTATAGCCCGCATATCTTTCATATTTCTTAAGTGTGTCCCCATTATTTAACTACCCTCTGCTACGTCTGGCACCTGCCGGACGATAATCATGGCGTTTAGCTATCCACTCTGCGTCTCCATATTCACTCAGACTTACCTTTCCCTGCATCGTATTTGCATCAGCAGTCCCGGTGAATGTATAATTAATACGAACACCGTCCTTGGTATAGGAACTCCGCATTGTAATCTGTTTACCATGAAGCGTCCCGTCAAGGTCGCGTGAGCCTATACTGGCAATATGTGTTCCAATAAATTCATTACCCTTTTGCTCAATGATCAGGGTCTGATCTACTGTGCTTGCAGAGAATTTCATTTTAAGATCCCACTGCCCGCTGAGGTCAAAAGCAGCCTCTCCGGCAGCTCTCTTGATCATCGGAGGTTTGCTTAACAGGGCATACACCCTATCGGCAATTATTTTTTCCTCTCCAGGCTGAAGTGCCGGAGTATGGATACTGATATTTGGCTGCAAATTTGGTGGAAAAGGAAGGAAACTACCTGCTCCGCTCACTGCAATGCGTGGAGTACCATCCCATAAAAGTCCCTCCATATCTTCGCCGGTCAACGGAATTATTGATTTATCCCAGTTAATAGTCACAGAAGGAGCACGGTTGCTTCTTCCCTTGGGCTCACTCAGTTGTGTGGTCACCCCCTTTACACTCGCCAGACGCTGCATGATGTGATTTCCATAAGATACCCAGGTCTTCCATTCTGCAGCATGATCGCGTTTGAACCAGGTTTCTACTGCCGCAAGCATGCCCATAATCTCTTCACGGCCAACCTTAAATCCACGGCCAAAACCATGATGAGGTCCGGCATTTATTCTGGACGCAATGATCAGGTCTTTACGGCCCAATAATAAGCCTGCACATTGCGGACCGCGGATATATTTACCTCCGCTGTATGCAACCAGGTCGGCACCCTGTGCAATATGTGGATTAGGCACTTCCAGTACTTCGGCTGCAGCATCCACCAAAATTGGCACACCCAAAGGTTTTGCAATGGATGATATCTCCTTTATGGATAAGGGTCCGTTCTCTGAACGAGCACCAGCAAGAACAAGAATCATCGCCGTACGCGGACCAATTGCCAGCTTTAAATCATCAAGGGTATTTACCTCTACCATTCGCACTCCGACAGCTTTTGCAGCGGCATCATAAGCCGTACGTGAATAAGCTGGAATTATCACTTCATCCTTCATACCTGTAAGATCAGGAATCATCCACAGCTTATCAGGATCTCCACCTGTTACACAACCTGCCGTAGCGGCTGTAATCGCAGCCGAAGCACCTGAACTGACATAACCGAACTCTGTGCCGGTAAGTTCACCCAAACGGGCCCCAACGGCATCCATCAGTTCATCGATCTGGACATATTCTTTCACCGCCTCATCCATTGCTTTTTGCACTTCAGGAAGGATCTGGCTCGCGCCAACCACAGTAACTGTACCCCTTGCATTGATCAGCGGACGAACACCTATGGCCTCATAAATACTTTTACCTGCTTGCTTAACCATTTCCGGACTTGCTGCAAATACAGATTCTATGCTGTATCCTGAAACCGCACCTGCAACAGGCAAAAGGCTCAGGCCTTTTATTAATTCTCTCCTCTTCATAAACATCAATAAATTAAAGAGCGGGAAGCCCGCCCACAACTCTTGGCAACGGATTAGTTAAACCATTCAAATCATAAAATACCCGCCCGCCTTTTACTGTAACTTCACATTCAAAGCGCTGCTTACCCTCCAGGCGCTCGCCCATCTGGTCAAAAACCCCGAACTTTCCTTTGCGGATCCGCAGAACAGTTACATCACCCTCTGAGCCTACAGAAAGGTTCCCAATATCTGCCCTGTGGATAACCTGAGCAGGCTTCCAGGTAACTGAATTGATAATTGCAGGAACATCCATTCCGAGGGTAAGAAATTTGTTCATCACATTCAAAATATCCTTCATTGCCGAATTCATACTTCCGCCATGATGATCAGTACTGATAACATCCGGAAAGAAGCCCGCCTTGGTTGCCGGAACAGCGTGTTTAAATGCAAAACTTGCAGCTCCATGACCAACATCCCAGATAACCCCTCTGTTTCTTGCCTCAAATACAAAAGGCCGAAGATTTCCGCTTACAGGATCAGTGATCGCTTCCCGGTCTTTACCACCTCCTCCATAAGTATGGGTATAAATATCTCCGGGACGGAATTTCTTCAAAGTCAGTTCTTCCAATGAAAGTCCGCCACCACCAAAATCAACGATAACCGGAATGTTCCCTGCAACTTTCCCGGCTTCGATCGCACGGTCAATCGGAACCCAATCCGGTTTATTATAATGAGCTACCTTAAAACCAACGATCAGATCTTTGTATTTTAAAGCCATATCGGCAGTTTTACGGGCATCCATATCACCATTATCCTGTTCTATTGCTCCCCCGGCCATACCTTCACCCACAATATTGAGAAATGCGAGAACCCGGGTTCTTGCCCTGTCGATCGTTTGATCTTTAAACTTTTCAAAGTTGCGCCAGCCCGCACTTCCTGCATCCACAACCGTGGTTACGCCTACACGAAAAGTGAATCCATCGGGCTGATTAGCATAGTAGCTGTTTCTTAAATATTTATCCGGCTCAGTACCTGCAAAATTATGGGTATGCATATCAATGATACCCGGAGTCACATATAATCCCTTTGCATTAACCACCCTGGCGGCTGATTTAGGATCTATATTTTTTGAAACGGCAGCAATCTTACCCG
Source organism: Daejeonella sp. (assembly GCF_036405355.1). Taxonomy (GTDB): domain Bacteria; phylum Bacteroidota; class Bacteroidia; order Sphingobacteriales; family Sphingobacteriaceae; genus Daejeonella. The sequence continues at coordinate 1,859 of NZ_DASWXT010000094.1, read as the reverse complement.
CCTTATCAATTGCGACATCCATCACCTCATTAATACTGTTCTTTGGATCGATAACATGTCCGCCCTTAATAATTATGGCATACACCGGATCTGCCTTTTGAGCCATAGCCTGGATACTTAAGATTGAAAAAAATATCAGAAATAGTTTTTGCATTGTAAATGTTCTAATGGTAATACGGTTTGGTCTTCCCTGAACAAACAGGTAAATATTATGAAAAATAGTCAAATTTTGTGGCTGCTTATGTAATTTTTCAATGGCTATTACATAATCAGGTTATACAGGAAGCCTCCCCGGATGATCTTATATTATGAAAAACACCTGGGCTGAAATAAGTTCAGGTCTTTATTTTAATAGGTTTATAAGCAATATAGTTTTTATCTATAATGTGGCATTCCCGAAATAGATCCAGTCTATATCAAATAAACTCTTCTTGCCGGTTTCATCAGTAAATACAAAATACAAATCCTGTACTCCTCTTGTTTCTTTAAGATCTGCTTCAATTTCAGTCCAAGAAGCCTGAGAGTCCGCTATTCTGGCTGGAATTTTTATTGAACTGATCAGCGGGCCATTTTTATTTCCATGATGAACTTCAATTACTCCACCCGACTGAGCCCGAACCCTGTATTTCAATTGCTTAACATTTCTGAGATCAATTGATTTGAAGATTATAAAACTATTATGATTTATGCTTGTTGCATAGGTAAGAAAATCTGTAGTGATAGTTCCAAGGCGGACATTACCTTCATCAAAATCTTCGGCCTGAACAAATGGACTTCGCAAAGTAATATAATCGCGGCTTTGCAGAGGTTCAATTCCATTCGCACCCTGATCAGTATACGTCGCATTCAAAAGGTAGAGACCCTCTATTCCCTTCCCGATATGTTCATTTAAAACAATGTCATCTTTTAACGGACGCTTATCCCCTGACTTATCAGTTAAGGAAAATATATATTTAACAATCTCCTCAGCATCAGATTTAGGTAGTTCAGGATGAGGTATCATCGCACGCTCGCCCCATACACCACTCCCTCCTTGTATAATTTTATCAGTAAGATATGTAAGAGTACCTTGTTTCCCGGAATACCGCTCTGATATTGCCAGATATGTCGGACCAACAGAGGCCCGATCCACAGAATGGCAGGATTTACAATCCAGAGAAGCGGTAAGTTGCTGCCCCTTCAAATAGTTGAAACTGCCGGCATCCTGATTTTGGGTTAAAATTACGGCAACATCTTTTCCACGGGGCAAATAGCCAAAAGTAACTTTGATCCTTTCCGGATTAATTGTTGTTTCCTCCTTATCCTTCACCAGTACATTATAGTCGAGCAGGGAATTATCCCAAAAAAAGCTGCGGTTAGATGAGGTTTCTATCTGAACCTCCGGCGGTGTATTTCCTGCAAAGACTTGTGTGCTGCTAATTCCACGGCCACCCCTGTTATCAGTAACAGTTAATGTTACTGTATGCGCTCCGGCTTTGGTAAAGGTATAATTAACAATTTGACCCTTAAATTCCTTATTCTCTATATTCCAGGTATAAAACAATTTATCTTCCCTGTCATGGTCGATGGATTTTTTACCCGAAAACTGTACAGAGAAAGGACTTGCCCCATATTGCTTATCAGTCTGTATTTCTGCTACCGGATTTCTATTGCCTTCCTGATATTCAATACGAACCAGTTTTGCATCCATGTTTTTTGAGAACCAGTTTGTACCATACTCCAGTACATACAATGCGCCATCATTGCCAAACTGCATATCTACCGGAGCCTTAAACTTCAGATGCTCCAAAAAAGGCTCCATACTGAGATAATTTCCATTTTTATCCAAACTTACGGCCATTATCCAGCCTCTGATCCAT
>NZ_DASWXT010000093.1:0-58997 GCF_036405355.1 Daejeonella sp. | reverse complement strand
CTGGCTGCCCTGGCTGAGATCTATCATCATCAGTTTATCGTACTTTCAGTTGATGAGCAAATTGCCGGCGCTACAGGATGCAGTATTGACAAATCGGTTCATCTGATGAAAGAACTGGAATCTAAATTCAATATCAATCTGTTCGACCGTTTCAGAATGGCGTACAGATTAGGTGAAGAAATCATTAATTGCAGCCGGGAAGAGTTTGAAGAGCGGATCAAAAAGGGCATTGTTGATGGTCACACTTTGGTTTTCAATAACCTGATCAGTCGCCGGAAAGAACTGGAAACCTCATGGAATATTCCATTGGCTGATAGCTGGCATGCTAAGGTGTTTTCTTTTTGAACCAGGAGTCAAGAACCAGAAGGCAAGACATCATGTGCTTCATTTGAAATTTAGCACCCTTTAAGGCAGCAGATAACTGATAACAGATAACCGGAGTCAGAAGCTTAGAGCAGGCCAAGATTCAATCTTTAGAAGGGCAATTTCTTCAAACTCCTCATGTTCCTCAAAATCAATCCCTGCTTATAATAAACAAATCTTGTTGGCCGGGCAGGACTCCATCGCAAAGGATTGGGCAATACTGCAATCAGTAGCGCTGCCTGAGATTTGCTCATGCTGCTTGCAGATTTTCCCCAGTAATTCTGCACAGCGGCCTCTGCACCGTAAATACCATCCCCCATTTCGATCACATTGAGATAAACTTCCAGTATACGTTCTTTGCCCCATAATAATTCAATAAGGACTGTAAAATAAGCTTCAAAGGCTTTACGGATATAAGATCTTCCGGGCCAGAGAAAAACATTTTTAGCTGTCTGCTGACTGATTGTGCTACCTCCCCTGATTTTTTTACCCTTTTTATTTTTCTCAAATGCAGTCTCCATAGCCTTGAAATCAAAGCCTCTGTGATTCATAAAATTAACATCCTCACCGGCAATAGCTGCCCTCTTCAAATTGGTTGAAACATCTTCTATACTTATCCATGATTTATCAATTTTCATGTCTTTACCATCGATTTTGCGCTCAACAGCACGCTGTAGCATCAGGAAAGTTATGGGTGGGTTGATAAACCGGTAGATAAGTACCCATACTAATGAGATAGCAAGGAACCAAAAGATCGCTTTTTGAATTAGCCCGATAATTATCTTTAAAGTATTCAATTTTTAAAATTCAGGAGATTATATTTCTAAATTATCTTTAAAAAAAAATTGCCTTCTGAAAATTCAGAAGGCAATAAAAATATAATTTTTTTCCTGATTTCTTTCCGCAATTAAAACGGAAAAAGAAATTACTCTGCAATAACTTCAAAAGGAACTTTAACTTTAACCTCTTTGTGAAGGTTAAGGTTTGCAGTATACTCACCTACAAATTTAGGCTCAGTATCGAAAGTGATGCGACGACGGTCAACGTCAAAGCCTTCTTTCTTCAAAGCATCTGCAATCTGGATCGTGTTAACAGATCCGAAGATCTTACCACTTTCACCAGCTTTTGCACCAATAGAAAGTTTTATACCTTCTAGTCTGGCAGCAATTGCATCTGCATCCTTTTTAATTTTATCCTGCTTAAAAGCAGCTTGCTTCAGGTTTTCAGCTAATACTTTTTTTGCTGATTCGGTCGCCAGTGTAGCATAACCCTTTGGAATAAGGTAGTTACGTCCAAAACCCGGCTTCACATTCACAACATCATCTTTCTCTCCGAGATTCTTGATGTCTTGTTTTAAAATTAGTTCCATTTCGCTTATCTCCCTCTTATTTTAATGAATCAGTAACATAAGGTAATAAACCGATATGACGCGCACGCTTAACAGCCTGAGCTACTTTACGCTGAAATTTCAATGAAGTTCCGGTCAAACGACGTGGTAAAACCTTACCCTGATCATTGATGAACTTTAACAAAAAGTTTGCGTCTTTGTAATCGATGTATTTAATACCGTTCTTTCTGAAACGGCAATATTTTTTACGGCTCTCGTCAACCTTTGGAGCGGTAACATATTGGATTGTATCTTTTGCCATTATTTCGCTACCTCCTCAGTTTTAGTTTCCTTGTTTTTGTTGAAAGCTCCGCTACGTTTCTTCTCACTGAAAGCAAGTGCGTGCTTATCCAGAGAAACAGTCAGAAAACGCATAATGCGTTCATCGCGTTTGTATTCAACTTCAAGTTTGTTAATAAACTCACCCGGAGCTTTGAATGTAGTTAGGTGATAGTATCCTGTTGTCTTCTTTTGAATCGGATACGCTAGTTTTTTCAAACCCCAATTGTCTTCATGGACAATTTCGGCTCCGTTATCAGTCATAAGCTTATTGAATTTGGTTAATACCTCTTTCACTGCTTCTTCAGATAACAACGGGGTCAGAATGATCACTGTTTCGTACTGTTGCATTGTTGCTATTTGTTTTTTTAATTTATTAAACTCCAAACCCTGTAAATCAGGCTTTAAAGCGGGATGCAAAAATAGACATAATTTTCTATTTATCAAATGGTTTTAAGAGATTGAGGATAGAAATCAGAGAATGTCCCCCACCGGGAGTATTTAGAATTAAAATTTTCTAGGAAAATTTTAATAAAATGGCTTGAGAAAGGCAATAAAATATAAAAGACCTAAGAATTATCTCGTATTACTTCTTATTACGTATGCAATAAACCCAATAGTAAATTTTATAAAATTATTAAATGATTTCATATTAAAATTATGGCTCAAATATCCGACATAACCAAATATTGTGCCATACCCAATAACGGGTATTTTTGTTGCAGGGAGTTGGGAAGGCATAATCCCAAACTACCATTAAATTTACACACTCCTTTTTTATCCTAAAAGAGGTTTAAGCCTGATTTTTTCATGGCCTAAACTGTTAAGAAAAAACTTAATCTAAGTTTGGTTTAACCCATTCCTCTTTCTAATTTAGTCCCGATGGATAATTTCGTAGTATCAGCCAGAAAGTACAGACCAGCAACCTTCCAAACTGTTGTTGGTCAGCAACATATAACTGGCACTCTGAAAAACGCCATTGTAAACAATCAGCTGGCTCAGGCATTTCTTTTCTGCGGGCCGAGGGGAGTTGGTAAAACTACCTGCGCCCGGATTCTTGCCAAAACCATCAATTGCCAGAATTTAACCGCTGATGCCGAAGCCTGCGGGGAATGCAATTCCTGCATTTCTTTTCAGAACGGTAACTCCTTTAATTTCCATGAACTGGACGCTGCTTCCAATAATTCTGTGGAAGATATCCGTAACCTGATTGAACAGGTTCGCATCCCTCCTCAGGCTGGAAAATATAAGGTCTATATCATTGATGAGGTCCATATGTTATCGCAACAGGCTTTTAATGCCTTTTTGAAAACATTAGAGGAACCTCCTCCATATGCGATCTTTATTTTAGCAACTACCGAGAAACATAAAATTCTGCCTACGATCTTATCGCGCTGTCAGATATTCGATTTTAACCGTATCCGGGTTGAAGATATGGCTCAGCATCTCGCAGAGATTGCAGATAAGGAAGGTATTAGCTATGATCAGGATGGTTTACACATGATCGCACAAAAAGCAGATGGCGGATTGCGGGATGCCTTGTCCATGTTTGATCAGATCGTCAGTTTTTCAAATAAGAATGTTAATTATAAAGCTGTTATTGATAATCTGAACATTCTGGATTATGATTATTACTTCAAATTAACAGATGCTATTCTTGCAGAGGATGTGGCAGGTTCACTGCTTATTTTCGATGAAATTTTAAGCCATGGATTTGACGGGAATCATTTCATCACCGGCCTGGCTTCTCATTTCAGAAATTTATTGGTTACCAGGGATAGCTCTACCTTAAAATTGCTTGAGGTGAGTGAAGGGATCAGGCAGAAATATCAGGCACAGTCGCAAATTGCACCTGTTTCCTTCTTAATTTCTTCCCTGAATATCAGTAATCAATGCGATCTGAATTACAAGACCAGCAAGAATCAGCGATTGCAGGTCGAACTGGCATTGATAAAACTATGCCATATCCCATCGGTCATCAACCTTTCAGCTGCAGGAATGCCCTCCATACCGGAAGGGGAAATAAAAAAAAAACTTAATCCCCAGCTAAAACCTGAAATTTCTGCCAATCCGGAATACCCTTTACCAGAAAAGGAAACTATCCAATCGATACAGACTCTTGAAGAACCTGTAAAAATCACAGCAACTGAAATTCTTGCCCAAGCGCCTCAAAAAGATAATCCTAAGCCCGAAACTGAGGTAAAAAAGCCTATTGTCAGTATGCCGAAGCCTTCACTGAGTGCAAACAGTGTATTAATTCCAAATCTGAATGATCTTGAAGCGAATTACAACAAAAAGCAGGAGGAAAGACCTGAATACCTTAGCGGCGACAGCAAAATGGATTTTAATGCAGATTCACTGCTCCGATTCTGGAATACCTATGCTGCTAAGATGAAGAATGAAGGTAAGATCAATATCTTCACGATCATGACTTCCTACCCTCCCCGTCTCCTGCCCGATTATGTTATCGAACTGGACATTGAGAACAAACTTCAGGAAGATCTTTTGCAGGCTGAAAAAGTTGATCTGCTGAATTTCCTTAGAACAGAGCTTAAGAACTTCAGTATAGACCTCCAAACAAAACTATTGGAGCAAACTCAGAAAAAACGTTTGTACACTTCCAACGAAAAATACCAGCATATGCTTGAAAAGAACCCAAATCTGGAGGAGTTCAGAAAGCGATTCAACCTCGATCTGGATTTTTGATCCTGCTTAACAGGATTTTCCTGATTACCAATTATATAATCATCCTTAATAAATCTATTCTATCTATATTTTTACGTTCGTATGAAGCCTGAATTGAGGCCAATTTCAGGCAGATTAGTATTCTTTAGCCTCTATTTCCTTCTGAAGATAGAATTTAGCCGAATTTTCCTCATTATCAGATTTTCAGGTGTATTCAAAATTCCTATCTTTGTCGAAATTCCAAAAACCTCATTATTAAGTATATGTCAGTACAAAAAATTAAAGTTGCAAATCCGGTAGTAGAATTAGACGGTGATGAAATGACCAGAATTATCTGGAAGTTTATTAAAGATAAACTGATTACCCCATACCTGGAACTGGATATTAAATATTACGATCTTGGGATGGAATACCGGGACGAAACTAACGATCAGGTAACCATCGACGCAGCAAATGCGATCAAACAATATGGTGTTGGTATCAAATGTGCAACCATCACCCCTGATGAGGCACGTGTTACCGAATTTAAGTTAAAGCAAATGTGGAAATCGCCAAATGGTACGATCAGAAATATTCTTGATGGTACTGTTTTTCGTGAGCCAATTGTGATGAGCAATGTTCCGCGTCTGGTGCCAAACTGGACCGCTCCAATCTGTATCGGTCGTCATGCATTTGGTGACCAGTATCGTGCAACTGATTTTGTTACTAAAGGAAAAGGTAAATTAACCATCACTTTCAGTCCTGAAGATGGTGGTGAAACACAATCATTTGAGGTTTATAACTTCAAAGGTGATGGTGTAGCTCTGGCAATGTACAACACCGACGAAAGTATCTATGGTTTTGCGCGTGCCTGCTTTAACCAGGCATTATCAAAAGGATGGCCTCTATACCTTTCTACAAAGAATACTATTTTAAAGAAATATGATGGCCGCTTCAAAGATATTTTTGAAGAAGTTTATCAGAATGAGTTTAAAGCAGCTTTCGATAAAGCAGGTATTGTTTATGAGCATCGTCTGATCGATGACATGGTTGCTTCTGCATTGAAGTGGAACGGTAACTTTGTATGGGCTTGTAAAAACTACGATGGCGATGTTCAGTCAGACACTGTTGCACAAGGTTTCGGTTCATTAGGTTTAATGACCTCAGTATTGATCACACCGGATGGTTCTACAATGGAAGCTGAAGCAGCTCACGGAACAGTGACTCGTCACTACCGTGACCATCAGGCTGGAAAACCAACATCAACCAATCCGATTGCATCAATCTTCGCATGGACCAGAGGTCTTGAATTCCGCGGCAAACTGGATAATAACCAGGCATTAATCGATTTTTGCCATGCTTTAGAGCAGGTTTGTATCGAGACCGTAGAAAGTGGAAAAATGACCAAGGATCTTGCTGTTTGTATCCACGGAAACAAAGTTAGTCATGGAGATCATTACCTGTACACTGAAGAATTCCTGGATGCCATTGACCAGAATCTGAAAGCAAAACTCGCTTAATTCCAATTTGAATTATATTGATAGCCGCCATTGAATTATGGCGGCTATTTTTTTTGCACTGAAATCCAGCTTCAATCTTAAATGAGTTCGATATAATTAGGTATCAGCGCTAAGCATTTGAGAAGAATTGGGCCATGAAATTTTACTATCTCCACTCTAAATTTCAATTTCTACTCTATTTCCTATTCCCCATTTCCTATTTCCTATTTCCTATTCCCCATTTCCTATTCCCTATTTCCCATTTCCCATTTCATATCGAAATCTCGCTATTTTAAGTATTCCTGATTATTAGTAAATTGCAGCATGAATACTTCAAACCGAATTTGGCTGATCACGGGTGTTTCCGGCGGACTGGGAAGAGCATTGGCAAAAGAAGCAGCCATGCAGGGAGAGACCGTTTATGGTACTCTCAGAAAACCTGAACAGGTATCTGCATTCAATGAATTGGTACCGGGTAAAACTTTCGGTCTTAAGTTAGATGTTAATCACCACAATGAGATAAAAACTATTATTGAACAGATCATTGCTAAATCAGGGCGACTGGATGTTCTGGTAAATAATGCCGGATATGGCTTATTGGGTGCTATTGAAGAACTGAGTATGGACGAAGCCAGAATGCAGATGGAAACAAATTTCTTTGCTGTGCTGGCAATGACTCAGGCAGTATTACCTATTATGAGAAAGCAAAGGTCAGGTCATATACTCCAAATTTCTTCGATGTCGGGTTTACGGGCTAATTCGGGAACAGGATTATACAATGCCAGCAAATTTGCGTTGGAAGGCATGAGTGAAGCTTTGGCTTTAGAGCTTCAACCATTGCATATTCATTTAACTCTGGTAGAACCCGGACCATTCCGAACCGACTGGGCTGGCGCATCCTCTGTCATAGCCAGGAATAAGATTGACGACTATGAGATCAGTTCAGGAGCCAGACTCCGGCAACTTCAAAGTATCAGCGGAAAGCAACCAGGTGATCCTGCAAAAGCAGCCAAAGCGATACTGCTTGCTGTTAATTCAGAACATCCTCCTCTTCGCTTAATACTGGGCAAAGTAGCTCTTGATGCTGTTCGTGATAAGTTCAGAACTGTGGAAGAGGAATTCTCGAAATGGGAGGCTGTAAGTTTAAATACCTCATTTGAGGATTGAATCTGAGCCAGAAGAGGTTAATATTTATTGTACATAGCGGTCAGGTACAGAGGTATTAGTCAGCTATAGCTTGATACCTATTCCCTACCCGATAGCTATAGGATTCCTATTCCCTATACCAAATTTACCTTCAATCCTAAAAATCCTCAAATCGCTCCCAAAATCCATCCTTTGGTAAGGGAGCAAAGATATTGACTGGTTCCTGCTTTACAGGATGCATGAACTGCAATCTTCTGGCATGAAGGCAAATACTCTTTTTTAGACTGCCACGGGGGTAGCCATATTTATTATCCCCAACAATAGGGCAATTCATTGTTGAAAGTTGCACACGAATCTGATGGGGTCGACCTGTTATCGGATCTACCTCTATCAGATAATAACCCCCGAGCTCTCCTATTAATTTGTAATGAAGTTCTGCCCTCTGACTACCGGAAACCTCCTTATCATAGGCCTTGGTTACATTTTTCTGAGGATTTTTGATCAGCCAATGCACAAGGGCACCCTGTTCAATAGCCGGACGGTTTCTTACCACCGCCCAATAGGTTTTGTGCATATCCCTGCTCTTGAACATCTTATTGATGCGATCAAGGGCCTTACTTGTTTTGGCAAATAGAATTACTCCGCTTACAGGCCGGTCGAGGCGATGCACTACACCCAAAAATGCCCCGTTAGGTTTATTATACTTTTGGGCGATATATCTTTTAACTTTCTCATCCAGAGACTCATCACCTGTATCATCAACCTGCACGATATCACCGGCACGCTTGTTTACTGCAATCAGATGATTGTCTTCAAATAAAATATCCTTATCGGTAATATCTGCAGCAAGGACAGGAAATTTAGCCTTCTTATATTCGGGAGCAGCCATGAAGAGGTATTAATTAATATTGTTCCTTTTCATTCGGGAAGTCGCCTTTTTTCACATCCTTTACATAGGATTGCACAGCACCATTAATCTGATCAAACAGGTTGAGGTATTGCCTCAGAAAGCGGGGCTTAAACCCTTTGGTTAATCCAATCATATCATTAATTACCAAAACCTGTCCATCGCAATAAGGGCCAGCCCCAATCCCTATGGTTGGAATTTTAACTGAATCTGTTACTTCTTTAGCCAGCTTTGCAGGTATCTTTTCGAGCACAACAGAAAAACAGCCTGCATCCTGCAAAACCATTATATCCTGTTTTAGTTTTTCGGCTTCGGCTTCTTCTTTGGCTCTGACTGTATAGGTGCCGAATTTATAGATCGACTGGGGAGTTAAACCCAAATGTCCCATTACCGGAATTCCTGCTGTAATGATTCGCTCAATTGATTCACGTATCTCAAGTCCGCCCTCAAGTTTTACAGCATGAGCTCCTGATTCTTTCATGATCCTGATTGCCGAATTCAGGGCTTCTTTTGAGTTTCCCTGATATGAACCAAATGGAAGGTCAACCACAACAAGGGCACGTTTCACAGCCCTGACCACAGACTGGGCATGATAGATCATCTGATCCAGCGTAATTGGCAGCGTAGTTTCGTGTCCGGCCATTACATTTGAAGCTGAATCACCAACAAGGATGACATCGATCCCACCTTCATCAACAATTGTAGCCATTGAATAATCGTAAGAAGTCAGCATGGCGATTTTTTCGCCCTTTTGCTTCATTTCCTGGATCGTATTTGTCGTGATCCGCTTTACCTCTTTGTGTACAGACATGTAGCAGGAGTTTATTTTGGCTCAAAGTTAGGATTAAAAGAAACAATACTTCCATAATATTCTATATCCGGAAATGAAAAACAATATAAATTTTCATGCTAAATCCCTTTTACTTTTAGTATTTATTCACTAATTTTGTCCCCCGTGATAAATGAAGTAAAAAACTTCAGTGTTCAAGCCTCAACACAACGGAAAATCTTCCGGAATCTTTGCTTTTCAATTGATTTTCAAATCCCTTGTCAATATTTAATAAATGAATAATTACATCAAATTACCTGCTGTTCTCTTACTTGCAGATGGAACTGTCTACCACGGAAAAGCGGCTGGAAAGATTGGTACAACAACCGGCGAAATTTGTTTTAATACGGGTATGACCGGATATCAGGAGATATTTACAGATCCATCCTATTTCGGACAAATTATGGTAACTACCAATGCTCATATTGGTAATTATGGGATTCATAATGAAGAGATAGAATCTGATAATATCAAAATTGCGGGACTGGTTTGCAAAAACTTTAACATTACCTATAGCAGAAAGATGGCCGATACTTCCATTCAGGATTATTTTCTTGAAGAGAAGATTGTTGGAATCTCTGACGTAGACACAAGATCCCTGGTCAGACATATTCGTGATAAAGGTGCTATGAATGCAATCATTTCATCAGAAATACTGGATATCGAAGAATTAAAGGCAAAATTAGCTAAAGTTCCATCAATGGACGGTCTTGAGCTATCCTCACAAGTTTCAACAAAGGAAGCATATGAGTATGGCGATAAAAATGCCCCAAAACGTGTTGCTGTTCTGGATCTTGGTGTGAAGAAGAATATCCTCAGAAACTTTGATAGCAGAGGTGTATTTTCAAAAGTATTCCCGGCAAAGACTTCTTTCGCTGAAATGGAAAAATGGAATCCAGATGGATATTTTATTAGTAATGGCCCTGGCGATCCTTCGGCAATGCCTTATGCTATCGAGACCGTAAAGGCAGTTTTAAAATCAGAAAAACCACTCTTTGGCATTTGCCTTGGTCATCAGTTACTGGCACTGGCTAATGATATCCGCACAATGAAAATGTTCAACGGACACAGAGGATTGAATCATCCGGTAAAAAATATCATTATCAATCATTGTGAAGTTACTTCACAGAATCATGGTTTTGGAGTAATTCCTGAGGATGTCAGAAATTCGGATAAAGTGGAAATTACCCATTTGAACCTGAACGACCAGTCGATAGAAGGAATCAGAGTGAAGGGTAAGAAAGCATTTTCAGTGCAATATCACCCGGAATCATCGCCAGGTCCGCACGATTCAAGGTATCTGTTCGATGATTTTGTGAAACTGATGAATAACTAAATTCTTTGGTCTATTTATACTCAAGCAAAAAATCCGTCAATACTCCTGAAAATGAGTATTTTTATAAATATAAATTAAGTGTATTAAGTACACTATGCAATCAAAATATATACATTTCTTAATAAGATAATATTATGAGTTTAATTCTCGACGTTCACGCTAGACAAATTTTGGATTCACGCGGAAATCCAACCATAGAAGTTGATGTAATCACCGAAAATGGCATTTTGGGCCGTGCGGCAGTACCTTCAGGAGCATCCACTGGTGTTCATGAAGCAGTGGAGCTTCGCGACGGTGACAAGTCGGTTTACCTTGGAAAAGGAGTATTAAAGGCTGTAGCGAATGTGAATGATAAAATCGCCCCTGAGTTAAAGGGAATTGATGTTTTTGAGCAAAACAGTATAGATAGTTTGCTGATTGCAATAGATGGAACTGAAAACAAGGGGAATCTGGGAGCCAATGCCATTCTGGGTGTTTCTCTGGCTGTAGCCAAAGCTGCAGCTCAGGAAAGCCGGCAGCCATTATACCGCTATATTGGTGGAGTAAATGCAAATACTTTACCAATCCCAATGATGAATATTGTGAATGGTGGCTCACATTCTGACGCTCCGATCGCTTTTCAGGAATTTATGATCATGCCAGCCGGTGCTTCTTCATTTTCTGAAGCTTTACGTTGGGGAACAGAAGTATTCCATACCCTGAAAAAAATCCTTCACGACAGAGGATTATCAACTGCTGTTGGTGATGAAGGTGGATTTGCTCCAAAATTTGAGGGTACTGAAGACGGAGTAGAAACAATTCTGGAGGCAATCGAAAAAGCAGGCTATACCCCAGGAAAAGATATATTTCTGGCATTTGACTGTGCCGCTTCTGAATTTTATAAAGACGGGAAGTATGATTACACCAAATTTGAGGGTCCAAAAGGTGCAATCAGAACAAGTGCAGAACAGGCGGAATATCTTGCCTCTCTGACAGAAAAATACCCAATCATTTCAATTGAAGATGGAATGGGCGAGGATGATTGGGATGGATGGAAGTTATTAACCGAAAAGATCGGCTCCAAAGTTCAGCTGGTAGGTGATGACTTATTTGTTACAAATGTAAAGCGCCTGCAGCAAGGTATTGATACTGAAACAGCTAATTCAATTCTGGTTAAAGTAAATCAAATCGGAACATTGACTGAAACCATTAATGCAGTTTCATTAGCACAAAACAGCGGCTACACTTCGGTTATGAGTCACCGCTCAGGAGAAACCGAGGATTATACAATTGCCGATCTTGCTGTGGCATTAAATTGCGGACAAATAAAAACAGGTTCTGCATCACGTTCAGACAGGATCGCAAAATACAATCAACTTCTACGTATTGAAGAAGAACTAGGCAGCAGTGCCCGCTTTTTGGGGAAGAACTTTAAATACGTTAAATAAACATAATACATACTCAGAAACCAGGGCCTCAAAACCTGTTTGTTAATAAGTTGATAATAAGCCATCCCGGAATTTATAATTCCGGGATGTTTTTGTTTTATATTTGTATTGATGTACCGTTTTTTAGATCTGATTCGTAATAAGTATTTCATTGCAGGCATAGCATTTATGACCTGGATGTTATTTTTCGACCGTAATGATCTGATGTCGCAATATGAATACCGCACTCAACTAAACAAGCTACAGGCTGAAAAAGAATTCTATCTCAAAGAATCAGCAAAAGCAGTTAATGACCTCAATGAACTGACTACAGACAAGACAAAGCTCGAAAAGTTCGCCCGTGAAAAATATCTTATGAAAAAGGAGAATGAGGATGTTTTTGTGATTATTACAGAGGAAGCAAAGAAAGAAAAATAGATTCCAATCTCCGGAATTTATGGTATTCGCCTTAGGAACAAATACTCTTTACCTTCTGGGAATATTAGGGCAAGAATTCCAAAAGTCTTATTCAACCAAAAAGAATCCAAATAAATTGTAGGATGTATGCAAAGCAATTGTCAGCAAAACCGCAATAAGTTCATTTTTGTTCTTGAGAATGTAGACATAAAAATAATTTAAAAATAGTCCGTTGATGAATGCTGCGACTACATAAAGCCAATGATACCAATGTGCTTGTGAAAAAGCAAATGACATGACAATGATGATAATTGATGTATTATTAATTCTTGTTTTATCTAATAATCTATAAAGAAATAATTGAAATATCAGGGTCTCTATTATTGGGGCAAATACTATAGCAAAAAAGAACATTTCCTTTTCAGATAGTTGTTCAAAAATCTCATTCTCAAGTTTAAAGAACCTATAATTAATGTAAATGAATACATAACTAATAGTTATCTTAAACAGAAGTATCATAAAATATAATTGAATAATTTTTTTGTCACCTATCCTAATCATATTATGATTTTGTTAGCAGACTATATAAAATAGTCTGCTAATTTTTAAACTTTACTTATATAACATTGGATTACCAAAACTCGAATTACTCTTTAGTGAATCCGAAATATCAGACGCTAAAGCCAAAGCCCTTGTAGCTGCATAAAACAGCTCAAAGAAAAAATTCCCATGGGCTCCTCCAATACTCATCAATTCTTCTGTTGTTAACTCTTGTAGTTTCATGATTTATTAATTTTAATATTTGGTGTTATAAATACAATTAAAACCATCAGAAATATCCGCCTTAATCGCATCCCAGGTTGATGCGGGTTCATAAACAATAGTTTCCTGAATGGTTGTGTTAATTCATTTCAGGCCTTTTGAATTGCTTAATTCCCAGAATTAAGTTCAATTACCTCCAATATCTACAAATTCATAGCTTCTAAATTTTAACTGAACAATAAGACCTAAAAAACTGCAATTAATATTCGAGCTTAAGCGCCCATTCAGGTATGCCTTTACTTGTTCAAGCAAATCCGGTGGTAATTCTCCTCGTATAAAACTCGTAAGCACCACTTGAATACACCCTGTTCCAAAGGATTCAATAAACCCGCATTAGCTTAAAGTCAAAAACCTAAATGCAAATTCTTACTTATTAGTTCAATTTATATTAAACCTACTCTTTCCAGGCTTTTCGGTTTCTGCCTTCTGCTGTACAGCATTGATCGCGATAGTCTAAGTAAAACATCTTCAATACAAAAAAACTATAGTGGAGTAAAATTATTTTAATGCTGAAAAATGAATGTAGGGTAACTGGGGGAGAATAATCGTCAATTGTGGACAATCAAAAAATCAGAAATCGAAATCATTCATTTACAAAAGTTCCGGTATAACCAAATCCAGAGTTATAGTTAAACTACCGCGGTAACTCTTCCTCTCCAATAGTTTTAAAATCAATAGAGATCTTCATCTGAAAACTGTGGCTATAATAATAAGTGCCCATTTGACGGGAATATACAATTGGGGCCTCCCGCAATTTCAACTCATCTATTAGTTTATAAACCATCGAAGTAGATAGATTCAGTCTCTGAGCCAGCTGACTTGGAGTACCTGTACGCCGATGCTTGATTAGCTCATGCAGCCGGTTAATACGCTCAATTTGTTCCAGCAACTTCATTTGGCATCAGATAAACTTCGAAATTCCATGGGCATTTGCTGAGACCATAAGTGATAATACTCTCCCGGATAAGCTATCAGTTCAGTATGTTTTCCCTCTTCCATTACTTTTCCATCTTTTAAAACAATGATCTTTCCGGCCTTCTGAATACTGCTGAGGCGATGGGATATTACGATTACGGTCTTCTTCTCAGAAAGCAAAGATTCTATTGCATTCTGGACATATTTTTCAGACACCGGGTCGAGGGAAGAACTCGCTTCGTCCAAAATAAGGATTTCAGGATCACGGTACAGGGCTCGTGCTATTGCAATTCTTTGCTTTTGTCCGCCCGAAAGACTTGCTCCGTTCTCGCCAAGCTGGGTTTGAAATCCATTGGGTAAATCATCAATAAATTGGGTAATTCCTAACATAGTGCAAATACCCAGGATCTTCTTCATATCAGGTTCATCATCCCCTATAGAAATATTCGTGCTTACATCAGCGGCAAAAAGTTCTATCTTCTGTGGTACTACAGCAATGATATGGCGCAAGGAGCTATTACTGATATATTTTATCTCAGAATCACCAATAAAAACATGACCACTATGAACCGGATAAATGTTCTGCAGGATAGACATAAGGGTAGATTTTCCGGATCCGCTCTCCCCCACTATTCCTGTCATTTTCTGATATGGGATCTCCAAATTTAACTTATCAAAAACCATGACCCGCGAACCATAGCGAAAGGAAACATCAACGAATCTGATATTTCCGAGGTTTGATCTTTCGAGTTCAAATTTATGGTCCTCACTCTCCTGTTCCATATCCATAATTTCAAATAAGCGATCGGAAGCAATGATTGCATCCTGAACAGTTTTATTCATCCCCACAAAAGAAGAAACGGGCCCTGTAAAATAGCCGATCAGGGTATAAAAAGAGAGTAATTCACCCGGACTGATTTGCTTATCCAGAACAAATCCTGCACCGACCCAAAGTAATATAATGGTAAATGAATGGGAAACCAGCTCAGTAGAAGATCCTGAAAAAACTGCGTTCAGACCAGATTTATAAACCGTTGTCAGTAGTTTCATGAAACGCATTTCAGTTTTCTGATTCGCATAATCCTCCAGCCCGAAACGTTTGATGGTTCCTACTGCATTCAGACTTTCTACAAGCTGAGATTCTAAGTTGGCTGAATTCTCCATCAGCTTGCGCTGCACCATTTTATTGAGCCTATTGCTTATCAGATAAATGGCAGAATAGAGTGGAATGAGGATCAAAAGATACAGGGCAAGCTTCCAGTAATAGGTAAACATCATCGTGAAAGCAAATACCAGCATAAAAAAGTTTACCGCCAGATTGATGGACACATCATTTATAAACAAACGAATCTTTACAGCATCCCCAATTCTTGAAGTAATTTCACCTACCCGCATAGTGTCAAAAAACTGCTGAGGCAATTTAAGAAGGTGCTTATAATAGCCCAATATGAGCCTGGCATCAATCATCTGCCCGGTTCGAATTATAAAAATGCTCTTTAAGGTGCCTATAAATATCTGCAGGAAGAGTATGATGAACATCCCGACACTCATCAGGTTGAGCAAATTTCTGTTTCCATCAACCAGTACAAAATCCACAATCTTCTGAACAAAAACAGACATGGAAAGTCCCAGGAGAGTAT
The DNA here is from genome assembly GCF_036405355.1 of Daejeonella sp. Taxonomy (GTDB): domain Bacteria; phylum Bacteroidota; class Bacteroidia; order Sphingobacteriales; family Sphingobacteriaceae; genus Daejeonella. The sequence continues at coordinate 43,387 of NZ_DASWXT010000093.1, read as the reverse complement.
AGATTAAGGCACCGAACAAAGCCTGAACAAGAACAGCACGATGAGGCTGTAAAAGTTTGTAAAGACGTCTGTAAAGGCTTATTTTTTGATTCCCATGAACAAAACTATCATCCGGTGCCAATAATATAAGTACCCCGGTCCACTCCTCTCTGAAATCGTTCAGCTTTTTCACAAGCAATTTCCCATCAGCAGGATCCATAATGCTGATCTTCTGCTTATTTATCTTATAGATGACCACATAATGATGAAGCTGAACATTGACAATGACATGTGCTATTGCCGGAAGCGGTATTTTAAAAAGGCTTTCAAAGGTTCCCTTAACCCCTTTTGCTTCAAATCCAAGTCGAACGGCAGCTTCGAGCATACCGGCAACATTTGTCCCCCTTATATCTGTTCCAGCATGCTGCCGGATTCTTGCAAGCGGAACATCAAGATTATAAAACCTCGCAACTGAGGCCAGGCATGCTGCCCCACAATCAGATATGTCACGCTGTTTTACCCGGATGTTCATATTTCAGAGGATGTAAGCAAAAGATTTGGATTAAGCCAATCGTCGAGTTTATCATAAAGCAATTCGAACAAAGTACGCTCTGCTACTAAAAAGCGGGCGGTAAAACTCATTCCCTTTTTGAGGTATCCTCTATACTCATTCTTAAGTTTCAAATGATCGCTCCCGAGTACACAACGCACCTTGAATACAGCCACTCCCTGATCCGAAAAAATAACATCATCCGAAATATCAATTACTTTGCCCGAAATAAAGCCCCATTGATTATAATTGAAGGCATCAACCTGAAAGTTTACCGACTGACCTTTTCTGATCAGGCCGATATCTGTTGGCTTAATATAACAGAGAGCAATCAATTGAGCATTTGGAGAAATTTCTGCAATCTTTTGGTTTGCAAAAACGTAAGAACCTGCTTGTATGCCTGTGAGGCTTTGTAACGAACCATTAACAGGTGCCCGAAGAGTAAACAGCTTATTCTGTTCTTTAATTTCAGCCTCCCGCGAAAGCAATTCACTCAGCTCTCTTCGATAGCCGCCGGCTTCAATTTCCCACTGTGATCTCCATCGGTTTATTAGCAGGGCTTGATCAGATACGGACTTATCATATTCAAACCTGACTTTTTCACTTTCTGACAAAGTAATTGCTCCCTTCTCGTACAAGAGATGATACCTCTTATAAACTCGCTCTGACTGATCTCTATTCAACTGGTGTTCTTCGAATTCCTGACAGAACTGCAGCCACGAAGCTCTGTACTGCTCAGTTAAAAATACCGGTTCTGTTGAGGACTTATCCCTTGAACCAGCATGATTGACTATACGCCCTGCATCTTCAAGTAGCTGTCTGAGCAGTTCTGATCGCCTGCTTAAGATTTTGCCTTGTTGTCCAGGTAAAGAGGAATCAATGACCAGAACAGTATCTCCGGCTGATATACTTTGATTGTCCTTCATCCTGACCTCTATTATCCTTCCACTTACTGCTGCAAAAAGATCTGTGCGCTCTAATGACGACTGTATCACACCCCGACTATTAATACTGACCTGAACAGGAATGAAAGGCAACAAAATCAAGGCAACGATGGTCGCAGATAGGATGACAGTATATATAATTCCAGTGCCTGAACCGAAACTATACCTATATCCAATGGATATTAAGGGAGTATGCTGATCATTCCAGGCTGATACTGACATTTTCGGGAATTTATATTTTAAGAGATCGGGTAACCATCGAGATCTATTTTCAATTACCGGAATAAATATAGTTTAGAAGGTTTCAAGCCTGAATTTGATGCAAAGTTTTTTAGCAAGTGGTATCTCCTGTCAAGTAAACGGCAGGTAATTGAGAAAATCAGAAATTGGCACTAAAGCCCGTTTTACAAGATCCAATTTTAGATTTTGTGGTAATTTAATATGTGTTCGAAAATAAAATCTTTCCTGGGCTATATTATATTGGATAGTTTTTCTTGTTGTAAATGCAAGTTATGTTTCTGGCTAGCGCAGCGGCAATGTCATTATTTAATAGATTGGGTTGGTCTCATGGCATCAAAATCTGTGTGGTATACTATTGAGGTTAAGGCTTACGATGGTTCCGTTTCTTTCAGGAAGACAACGTTAACCGGAATGTGTTATCAGGTTCCAGCTTTCGCTGGAATGACAAAATTGTTGGGGGGAGATAGCGGAGATTCCAGCCTTCGCTGGAATCGATTCAGATCACTCCTCATTTCCAAAATTTATCTTTCCTGAAATATACAAAGACAAAAAATGAGTAAATCCACTACATCATATATAATACGGTTCCGTCTTGCGATTCCAGCGAAAGCTGGAACCTCCCGACTCTTAGCAGCACCGGGTAAAATAAACCTTACCGTAGGAGGTAGCTTCCGGCTGTTGGAAATTCGAAATAGAAAGCGATTACATGCCGGAACTACTCCCCGAGGAAAGGGCTGAACCAGCCTATAACAAACAGGTATTGATTTCCAAAACCTAATCCCATGGCTTAAGAGCCTTATCCCCAAATTAATAACTGCACTATTATAAGCTTTCTTCTATCAAACTCAGGTTAAGTCAGTCAATCTTATCAAGCTGATCCAGAAGATCGTCGAGCCCGTCTTCAGTCTTCGTAATCAGTTTCCTGACCTGCATATAAAAAGAATCCAGACCTTCTATATCCGGCGAATATCCGCCATACTCCAGGAGGCCAATTTTTGTGTTTAAATGATTAAATAGTTCAAAGGAAATTGTACCTGCACTTTTACCAATATAGATCTTAAAGTCACTGATAGATGTGTAAAATGTATTTCCATCTGCCTCTTCATTCCAGTGCAGTTTTCCCTCTCTGGTTAGTTTCCTGACCTTATTATAAACTGATAATGTTTTATTTGCTTCCATAATTTAGCTTTAAAGAAGATTAAATTTCGCCATTTCGCTTTCTTGAAAGCCATTCCAGACTCAATAGAGCAAGTATTATAAAAAATAATAGTTTCAGATCTATAAGCTCACTATATTTTGGATTTTCATAAAATACTGATTTCACCTGCTCGTTTGCTTTAATCAAGGCAGGCAATTCATCAAGCTGAGCCGGAAAGAGCATCTGACCGCCATTCTGCTTTGCAACAGTGAATAATAACTGATGATTTGCGATACTCTGCTTGTATTCAGAATCTTGTCTGCTTATTATAAATTGTCCTTCTGTCTGATGCTTTATCTTCCCAAGAGTCGTTCCCGCAGTATAGTTATATTCCCCGGCAACTAATTCTCCGGCATCAAGTTGATATGAGTTCAAAGTTCTTGAAAAAACGAATGAATAGCTTTTTCCATTTTTGTTGTTCAGAGCAATATTGACATCCGGAGTATTTACCAGCTCAAATGCATCATTATATAATTCTGCATTCAGAATGACATGTTCATTTTCATCAAAAGTATTTTTTGCGGCATAAACCCTGAATTTACGCTTATCATCTGCGCTGACCAGGTACTGTACAGTTTTTGTAATCAACTCATCAATAGCCTCATGGCTTGCATTTTCCTGAAAATCCTCCAGCCTCCATCGCCAGATTCCCTCCCCGGCAAGAACAGCCATTCTGCGCTGAACATCCTCTCCAAACAATAATAATGGCTTTTCTGTTGACAATTTTCCAATCTGCTGGTTCATCAACAGACTGGAAGGTCCTTTAAAGCCATAATTACCAAAAGGTGTAAACAGAGGCCCGAAATTACTGATCTTCGTTCTGCTGCTTTCGCTTAGTGTAAAGGCATAAAAATCAGATTTAATAGTGGCGGTAGCTTCCTGCATCATTCCATTTGAATTAAGCGTAATTAAGCTTTGTGAGGCTGAAAAAGCAGGAATATTGCTCTGAGCACCCAACACATAAAGTATAGGCTTGTCAGAACCCAACTTCAGAACATCCCTTGCATTATTACTGATTGAAGGCACCTGATGCAAAATAAGCAGACCAGCTTCCTGAATTTCTGCCGGACTAACCTCCTGGCCCATACGAACCTTCACTGAATAGTTCTTATTGATCTCAATTGATTGCCTGATTGCGCTGATATCCGGATGAGGGGCATTTGCAATAATCAGTACATTCTTTCTCCCGTCAATCACCTCGACAAAAATGGTTTGAGTATTATTGATCAGGGATAACTCATTTGAAAGGGCAGCAAGTTTGATTGTGTAGGATTGAACCCCTTTCTTTTCTGCGGGTAAGTTCAGTAAAATAGTTTGCCGGAATTCATTGGAATTGATCGTTACAGGTTTTGATATGAGAACACCTGATTCTGTACTAACAGTAAGCATAGAAGTATTCCCTTCCGATTGATAAGCCTCTATGCTTAGCCCGATCTGAAACTGATTACCCAGATAAGCAATATTGTTGTAGTTCACATTAGAAATCAGAAGATCGCGCTTTGCTATCGTATCACCAAGTGCAATGGTATAAACTGGTGCTTTGATGTTCTTACTATCATATTGCGGATTTGAGCCTCTGTTATAAATTCCGTCAGTTCCTATAATGACAGCACCAATATTGCGGTTGGAGAACTGATCATCGATCAGCTTAAAAACTGATGAAATATCCGTCAGAGAGCCATCATACTTCACATCAAGTCCGCTTTTAATTTCCTCAGCAAAATTGAATGTACGCAGCTCATAATTAGCCGAGAGGTCCTTCTCAAGCTTTTTGAGTTGATTGTTATAATTCTGACGATTGAAATCTTTAGTTTTGGAGAGAAGGATTGATGCTGAATTGTCCTGTGCAAGGATGATCAGTGGTTTCTCAACTGTGCGCTTAATTGTTTTGACCAGAGGAGAAAAAAGTAAAAATGCAATTGAAGCTATGGCAATGGCCCGGAGAGCAAAGAGAAAATATCTCAGATTTTTATGAAGATGTCCGGATGGTTTATATAAAAGAAAGGCATATGCAATACCCAATCCCAAACAGGCCAGGAGCCATAAATAGCTTTCTGAAGTAAATTGAATTTGAAATAATAGCGGCATAGCTAATACAAATATGCCTTTTTAAATCTAAGCTTTCAATCTTTCATGAGATATTAATCGATCTCGAAATTAGCATTGACTACGGCAATTATTTCCTTTCTGATGGAACTGACATCATTCACACCATAATCAGAAATCAGGTTTGAATTTTCGGGAGTAATTTGTAGAACTCCCATTCTTGCACTTTTGAGTGCTCCCAGTTCCCTTCCGGTTGCTTCTGCTATCCGCTCGCCGCGAATCATAGCATCTTTTGCTGCTGCCGCCTGAATTTCAATCTTTATATCTCCGATTTTGGTATAATAATACTCAGGCTGATTAACCTGAAAGTTAACTCCCCTTTCTACCAGCGAACTGATCTCAATAGACATCGCTTTAATCAATTGAACGTCAGAAGCTGAAATATCTATCGTTTGAGAAGCATTATATGACCTGATTCCCGTATTTTGTCCCTGCTGATTGAAAGAATAGTTAGGGAAAGAAGTGATAGTTTGTACGTTAACCTTATCTCCGGCAAAACCCTTAGACTTAAAATATTCCATCAATATTGGTTTCTGAGCCTGAAGTAAACGATATGCTTCCAATGCTGTAGCAGCCTCAACACTCAAAGTTCCACGCAATACCCCCAGATCAGAAACAATAACCTGTTTGGCAGAGCCTGTCACAGTAATCGTCTGGTTCTCACTTTTGATCTTTCGCCAGGTACCTGAAAATATGAAAGTAGAGACGATCAGGGAAAATCCTAAAATGGCAAATGGAATGATGAAGCGATTGTTTATCATGATATTAATTTAAGCATAAATTATAAACAACACTTACAAATTCTATACCATCTTTAGGATAAAAGTTTGAAGTTGAAAGATAAAAGTAGAAAGCTTGAATGGAATGTTAATTGTGCATTCTCAACACGATAGCTATCGGGTCTCACATCTCATATCTCATATCTCACATCTCCTACAGCATTCCCCCATCAACCGGTATAACCTGGCCCGTGATGTAAGAACTCATGTCAGAGCCTAAGAATACACAAAGATTAGCTACATCTTCAGTTTCACCGGCACGCTTTAGAGGAATAGCCTGTGCCCAGCCTTCCACAACCTTTGGATCTAGAACTTCAGTCATTTCGGTCCTTATAAAGCCAGGAGCAACCACATTTGAGCGGATATTTCTTGAACCCAGTTCTTTGGCAACTGATTTCGAGAATCCGATAATGCCAGCTTTGGAAGCTGCATAATTTGCCTGACCTGCATTTCCCTGCACACCAACTACTGAGCTCATATTGATGAAAACACCTTTTCTGTTCTTCATCATGATTTTAGATGCAGCCTTGGTAACGTTGAATATAGATTTAAGGTTAACGTTTAAAACCTCATCCCAATTCTCTTCAGTCATGCGCATCAATAAACCATCTTTGGTAATACCTGCATTGTTTACTACAATATCAAGACCTCCAAAATCAGCTACAATATCGTTGATCAGTTTCTCGGCTTCATCAAATTTTGAGGCATCAGAACGGTATCCTTTAACTTTGGTTCCAAAACTTTGCAATTCCTTTTCCAAAGCCTCACCCTTCTCAACAGAAGACAGGTAAGTAAATGCTACATCAGCACCATGTTCAGCGAATTTTTCGGCAATCTTACGGCCTATTCCTTTTGAGGCACCGGTAATTAAGGCTATTTTTCCTTCTAGTAATTTCATAACAGATTTTAAACTGTGAAATTAGAATTTTTCTTAAAAATAAATACATTTTTAAGAAAAGGACCTTCAAATCATTTTCAAGATTCAGGATAAAGGTATCACTGCAGAACTTTGGTCTTTTATTCAGCTAAATCTCCCTCCGAATTCCTCAGGGAAAGCAGGCAGACAGCTTAATAATTTGTAGTAGAAAAACGCATAGTAAGCGTGGACTAAACGCGGACTAAACGCACACAAACCCTAGTATTTTTATGCGTTTAGTCCGCGTTTTCTTAGGCTTTAATTTGTACTTATCCGGAAGATGGTAATAAGTTCTCCCGGCACAGTCAGGATTGATGCCTGAGACTAATTAGCAGAAGAGGAAATCGTTGGTCTTATAGGCCCTTCCGGGGATGGGAAAGAATACTTTATTATGAATGATTTCAGCGCGGGATATAAATACAAACGAAAGAAATCAGCCTTGCTCGGATAGCAAAGAATTTCTCCGGACACAGGAAATTTCCTGTTCAAATTAATCAGGAAATACGTGATGCAGAAAGGTTCTCTGCAGAAACAAATTTCATAGAAAGTGAATTCACACAATGACGGGTGTTTTTCGGGGTTAATTTCTCCCCTGTAAAAACATGCCCTAAGTGACCGCCACAATTATTACATAATATTTCAGTCCTATGCCCATCTCTGTCGGTCAGTTTCTTCACTGCACCCTCAATTTCATCGTCAAAACTCGGCCAGCCACAGTGTGAATCAAATTTATCTTCAGACCGGTACAAAGGAGCATTACACTGTCTGCAGCAGTAAACTCCTGACTTCTTATTGTCCAGATACTCTCCTGAATAAGGTCTCTCTGTGCCTTTATGCAGGATGATGTATTCTTCTTCGGGTGTTAATTTGTTGTATTCCATTTAATACAAATATAATGAGGCTGCATAAAAGACATCAAACTCCAAAGAGATATGACATGAAGGATACAATTTAAACTAGTTAATGCCAAATCAATATTATTCGGTTAAAGCTTTTGTTCTTCGACCCCAAAGGGGTCTTATGTTTATAGGAAAATCAAAAATGCCCGTTTTCCGACCCTGAAGGGGTCGAATGTATTTGAAATTCTCACATGCGACCCCTTCAGGGTCGGGATTTTCGTTTTAAATAATACTATAAACATTTGACCCCTTCAGGGTCATTAGAAAGATTCCAACCTGGATTACAATCAATAGAGTTGAAAAACACCCTAAATCTTGTTATTGCTATTTCGGTATCAAGCTTAGCGGTCCTTGAAGGTAGAGCCTTCTTTTGAAAATCGGTCAAAATATTATAAAAACATATTTATATAGAACTTAATTTTAACCGTATACGCGTTAGAACCCAATAGTCTAATCCTTCGGGATTTGATAACAGATCTCCACTCTCGCAACGCCCTTACCATAAAACCCAAGTTCTTTAGCAGCAGCCTGCGAAACATCAATAATAAAGGCTTTGGTATGCGGACCACGATCATTTACCCGAACTTCTACTGTGCGGCCATTATTCAGATTGGTTACGGTCACCATGGTTCCGAATGGTAGCTTAAGGTGGGCAGCAGTCATTTTCTTATTACTGTATACTTCGCCATTGGAAGTACGGCGTCCATGGAATTTGCTGGCATAATAAGTAGCCTTACCTCTGACTGTAATCAGGCTGTCATTTCGGAATACTTCAGTTATGATGCTATCCGTCTGAATAGAATCCTTCAGTAAATCTGTCTGTTGTGCCGAAATCGAAACAATTGAAAAAAAGCTGAAGAATATAAAAAATAGTACTTTCATCTGCTTCTTAATTTGGTTAGTAGGCGCAAAGGTCGCCATTTTGAGGCGAAAGAGCAAATTCAACTGCTTATAACCATTATGTATTGGTGTCAAAACATGCCTCTTTAAATAGTCTCTGCATCTCATCAGTATGAAATAAACTATACAATTATTATGGTAAATATTTTTGCCATAGCATGTTTTCGAAAGCAAACGACTGGGAAATAGTCTCAATTTATTCTTATGGGCAAACAATCGAAAGAAGAATTCATACCCGATGAATTAGCGATGAATAATATCTATTTGATATGGGATCAAAAGATTATGCTAGACAGAGATCTGGCTGAATTGTATGGAGTAAATACGAAAGTCCCCAAACAAACTGTCAGGGATAATTTTACCCGATTCCCTCAAGACTTTATGTTTGGGATAAACAAAGAAGAGTTCGAAATTTGGAGGTCACAGATTGTGACTTCCAAAGAGGACAAGTATGGGGTTACGTAATATGCTATTCTGTTTCACAGAACAACAAGGGGTTACAACGATATTCTGTATTCTGAACAGCGAAAGGGCTATTCACCTAAATATTCAGATCATACGGATCTTTACCCGTTTCAGGCAAATGCTCAGTGATAATACAGAGCTTAGACTGGAAATCGAAAAAACAAACTGAATAATCACACTAAAAATATAGACGTAGTGTTTCATATATCTGGATGAACTATTGGATGAAAAGATACAACCCAAATCTCCCAGGAAAGCGATCGGTTACGAAATAAAGCCACAGGAGGAAGGTAATCAATAAAAATGATGCGAAGCTTCTAAACAAATATTACTTCTCTTTGGTGCTTTACAGAATCAGGTATAAATTGCTAGCATAAAAAAAACCGGCCTCCCAGCCGGTTTATATTTTTAAATATTTAGAAAAATCTTGATTCTTCTTAAACCTATTTTGCCAGTTCTTCAGCCATTGCTGCACCGATCTCTGCCGGAGATTCAACAACGCGAATACCACATTCCCTCATGATTTTCATTTTTGCAGCAGCAGTATCATCGGCTCCGCCAACAATTGCTCCTGCATGACCCATACGGCGTCCCGGAGGCGCTGTTTGTCCGGCGATAAAGCCTACAACCGGTTTAGTACCGTTTTCTTTGATCCAGTAAGCTGCTTCAGCTTCCATTCCACCACCAATCTCACCGATCATCACAATACCTTTTGTCTCAGGATCATTCATCAACAGCATTACTGCTTCTTTAGTTGGTGTACCAATGATTGGATCGCCACCGATACCGATTGCTGTAGTAATTCCCAGTCCGGCTTTAACAACCTGATCAACGGCCTCATAGGTCAAAGTTCCTGATTTAGAAACGATACCTACACCACCTTTTTTGAAGATAAATCCTGGCATAATACCAATTTTAGCTTCATCGGCAGTAATGATACCCGGGCAATTCGGGCCGATCAAACGACAATCCTTATCTGCAATATATTCTTTAACCAGAATCATATCCTTGGTTGGGATACCTTCGGTAATACAAACAATAACTTTAATTCCTGCTTCAGCAGCTTCCATTATCGCGTCAGCAGCAAAAGCCGGTGGCACAAAAATAATTGACACATCGGCGCCTGTTTTATCAACGGCATCCTTAACAGTATTGAAAACCGGTCGGTCGAGATGACTTTGTCCTCCCTTTCCAGGAGTTACACCACCTACAACCTGTGTTCCATACTCTATCATCTGGGAAGCATGATATGTTCCCTCATTACCTGTAAAGCCCTGAACTATTACTTTTGAATCTTTATTAACCAGTACACTCATTGAATATTTTTTTGTACAGCAAAGCTAAGAGAATCGCTCAGAATGTCAAAAAGTAAAGGAAAAAGATTTAGCGTCTGTTTGTAATTCATCTAACATTTTTACAATGCAAATTTTAACAGGCTCTTATTGATTTATATCACGAGTGTTTGGGAGAAAGTTGAAATGGAATTTCATGAGTTTAGGAGGTTCCAGCTTTCGCTGGAATGACAATCCGAGGGGTTGAAAAGGGAGATTCCGGCCTTCGCCGGAATCTAAGTGGAATCCTTAAAGGTGCTTTTTAAAGCAGGCTCTTATTGTTTTTTATTCATAAGAAGACTTGATCACATCTTCAGCAGTTTTGGGATTAATTGCTCTTTTATAAGCCTCCTGATCAAATTCCTTTTCACTTTTTGCAATCACCACTGAGGCGACTCCATTACCGATCAGATTGGTAATAGCCCGGGCTTCAGACATGAAGCGATCAACCCCTAATAAAATGGCAATACTCTCAATAGGCACCACTTTTAAGGCCGTAAGTGTGGATGCCAATACAATAAAGCCGCTGCCTGTCACTCCTGCCGCCCCTTTTGAAGTGACCATTAATACTCCAATGATGGTAATCTGCTGGCCAATACTCAGATCGATATTAAAAACCTGCGATAAAAAGATGACTGACATTGACAGATAAATTGACGTCCCATCCAGATTAAATGAATATCCTGTCGGGACTACAAGTCCCACAACAGATTTAGAACAACCAAATTTTTCGAGTTTTAACATCATACTGGGCAGCACCGACTCGGAGGAGGAGGTTCCCAGAACGATCACTATTTCCTGTCTGATGAATTTTAAAAACTGCCAGAGACTAAACTTATAGAGATAGCAAATCAGGTTCAGCACCACAAAAATGAACAGCGCCATGGTCATATAAACAGCGATCATCAGCTTTCCGAGTGGATAAAGTGTTGATAAACCATAAGTTCCAATCGTAAAGGCCATACCACCAAATGCTCCAAACGGAGCCAGCTTCATGATCATTTTCATGATATTGAATATCACCTGCGATAATTTTTCGAATGTTACAATCAGGGAGCTGCCGGTTGATCCCATACGGCTCAGCGCAAAACCAAAAAGTACCGCAAAGAACAGAATCTGAAGAATATCCCCTTTGGCAAAGGATTCGAATATATTTTTGGGCACGATATGGGCAAAGAATTCGAGCCAGTTCATCCCTGAGGCTGATTCCTGGTAAGTCTGTATTTTTGAAGGGTCGGCATGAGTTGCAGCCACATCAACACCTTTGCCGGGTTTAAATATATTGGCAACCAGCAATCCTATGATGATTGCCAGTGTGGTTATCAGTTCGAAATAGAGCAAAGCTTTGCCACCTACCCTTCCCACTTTTTTCATATCACCCATTTGCGCAATACCAAGCACGATGGTAAAAAATATGATCGGAGCAATCAGCATACTGATCATATTGATGAAAGTCTGACTGATCAGTTTGGCTGTAGGAGCAAATGCCGGAAAATTCATGCCGACGAGAACGCCGATGAAAATTGCGACAAGCACCTGAAAGGTAAGATGGGATACAACTCGCTTCATAAAATCAGGAACAAAATCATAAATACCGATTTAATTTATTTTTAAGGATCAGTAAGCTAAAAACTAAGGTTTTGCTATACCCTCTGAATTAAACTGAAGATCATATAATTTTCTGTAAAAGCCATTTAATTTTAAAAGTTGTTGATGAGAGCCCATCTCCTTAATTTCACCATGATCTAACACTATGATCCGATCCGCATTTTGAATGGTTGAAAGGCGGTGGGCAATTACTATCGAAGTTCGGCCCTGCATTAATTTATTGATTGCATGCTGAATAAGTTCTTCCGTTTCGGTATCTACAGATGCAGTTGCTTCATCCAGTACCAGGATTTGTGGATCATATACCATTGCCCGGATAAATGAAATCAGCTGAGCCTGCCCGGCAGATAATGTTGCTCCCCGCTCCATCACATCATAATCGAAGCCTCCGGGAAGTTTCATAATGAATTCATAAGCACCCACCTCTTTTGCCGCATGAATAAGCCTATCTCTGCCAATCTCCATATTACTCAGATTAATGTTATTGGCAATGGAATCTGAGAAAAGGAATACATCCTGCAAGACAGTCGCAATATGTGACCTCAGATAACTTAACTTGTATTCGCGGATATCATTCCCATCGACAAGAATAACACCCTTATTGATCTCGTAGAAACGATTTAATATATTAATGATGGAAGATTTTCCGGCTCCGGTTGCCCCAACAAGTGCAAGCGTTTCTCCAGGTTTAACATGGAATGAAATATCTTTTAAGACCCAGTTTTCATCGTTATAGGCAAACCAAACGTTTTTAAATTCAATATCGCCTTCCAATTTTTGAGGTTGCAAGATGCCTTTGTCTTCAGTCTGCTCATCCGTATCAAGAACATTAAAAATACGCTCAGCACCTACCATACCCATTTGCAGCGTATTGAACTTATCAGCAAGTTCACGGATCGGCCTGAACAGCATATTGATATACATGATGAAAGAAACAACCACTCCCGGACTTATCTCATCCGAAAGGATCGATTTTGATCCATACCATACCAGAAGTCCGATTGAAACTGCAGAAATGATCTCGACAACAGGGAAGAAAATGGAATAGTACCAGTTTGAACGAATATGTGCATCACGGTGTTTTGAGTTGATCTCTTTGAATTTCTTCATCTCCTGATCTTCCCGTGCAAAATATTGTATGATCCTTATTCCGGTGATATGCTCCTGCAAAAAGGTATTCAGATTGGCCACCTGAGTCCGCACATCCTGAAAAGCTGATTTTATTGCTTCTTTAAAAACCAGGGAAGCCATGATCAGTAAAGGCATCGGAATCAATACCACCAGGGTAAGTTCCCAATCAACATAAAGCATCACGGCAATGATTGCAATTACCTGCAGAATATCACCAACAATTACAATAAGTCCCTCAGAAAATATATCTGCAATGGTTTCAAGGTCTGAAACCGTCCGGGTAATCAACTGACCAATGGGTGTACGGTCAAAATATTTAAGTCTCAGACTACTGATATGATTGAATACTTTAATACGCAGATCCTTAATTACTGATTGCCCTAAAATATTTGTAAAAAAGGTATGAAAATACTGAACGACAGTCTGGATCAATAGTAACCCGACCATCAAAAGGCTCATATCAATTAAACCGGTGTGGTCATTTAAAAGAATATATCTGTCGAGTGTAAACTGAATCAGCCATGGACGAAGCGGAGCCAGAATGGCAAGTAATATTGTTAAAACGATTGACCATATAAATATACCACGGTAAGGAGTAACGTACCGGAATACCCTTCTCAACAGGTTGATATCTACTGCATTACCGCTAACCTTAGCCATTTTTATTTTCGATCATTTATTTTTTAAACTAAACCCTGCATTTAAATTTCATCCGGAATATATGGGTACTTCACTTCTGTGAGGAATAAGCCACAGGCTGGCACGGACTCACCGGCATTTGAGCGGTCCTTACTTTCGATAATCCCATGAATATCCTCCACATTCATTTCCTTCTTACCTATTCTGACCAGAGTACCGACAATTGCGCGAACCATGTTTCGAAGGAAGCGATCGGCAGAAATATGAAAGACTATTCCTTTATCTTTAAGAAGCCATTCTGCCCTGCTAATTACACAATTATTGGTAAAAGTTTGGGTATTTGACTTACTAAAACAGCTGAAATCACGGTATTCCATCATCAATTCTGCAGCCCTATTCATCAATTCTATTTCGGGCTTATCACGCAAAAGCCATGATAAATTATGAAGAAACGGGTCTTTTGAAAAATGAATATGGTACTCATAAGAACGTAAACTTGCATCAAAACGGGCATGAGCCTCCGGTGCAACTTTGATGAACCTTTTGAGCACAATATCATAAGGAAGCATTGCATTAATACTGAGCAGAAATCTTGGATTCATTACATCGATATCAATCGGGATATCCGCATGTGCAAAAAGCTGCCGGGCATGTACTCCGGTATCGGTACGGCCGCATCCAAGGGTTTCAATTTCCTGTCTGCAAATTGTTGTCAATGCTTTGTTGATCATTTCCTGAACTGAAAGGGCATTCTGCTGAATCTGCCACCCATGATAGGCCGTTCCATTATATGCCAGTTCCAGAAAATATCTCTGTGTTGTATCCAATCTCTAAACTAATATGAAATGCCAAAGATACTCAACCGCAGCTTCAATACATTGCATGAATGAATAATCACAAGGCTAAAATATTTATATTTGTTTCAAATTATCAACCCATGCTTCAACGAGTACAAACCATCTGGCTTTTTTTTGCTACCGCTGCAATTTTTAGTCTGTTTCTATTTCCTTACCTGCAAGTAATTAATCCTGATGGCACTTCAAAAGCTGTAAAAGTAACCGGTGTCTATGAAAGTATCGGAGGGAATATCGTTCAGACTGAACCTTTCCTTGCCTTAACCATAGTAACAGTCATACTCGGATTAATCCCCTTTCTGGCTATTTTTCTATTTAAAAACAGGAAAAGGCAAATGATGCTTTGCTATATCTGCATTGCAGGAATTCTGGGTTTTAGTTTCTGGATGGTTCAAACCGCAAAACAGGTACTTGGGAATATCACCTTGCAAACTGAAAATTACGGACTTGGAGTCATACTCCCATCATTGAGTGTATTGTTTGTTATTCTGGCACTCAGAGGAATCAGAAGTGATGAGAAACTGATCAAATCGGCGGAGAGGTTGAGGTAATGCGGGTCTTGCGGGCCAAGCCCGCAATGACAAGGATCGGGGTACGCAATGACACGAGTCAAGCACCATGTCATTATTTAAGAGTCCGGCTAGGCTCATTGGGTTAAAATAGCTGTGCAGAATATGGTTTGAGGTTCCCGCTTTCGCGGGAATGACAAGGGTTGTTTTGGGGTGAGGAGATTCCAGCCTTCGCTGGAATCGCAAAACGGAACCGTTAACCGAACCGATTCCAGCGAAGGCTGGAATCTCCCTAACTATCCCACCAGATTTGTTATCCGATAGCTATCGGATCCAGCGAAAGCTGGAACCTCCCAATCCTTAAATAATAAATCCGCCTATAATCCCGGACTTGATCCGGGACGGGACTATTGCGCAGTCCAGCCACCATCTACAGGCATCGAAACACCTGTTATCATTGAAGCATTTTCTGATGCTAAAAACAAGGCAAGGGCAGCGATCTCTTCAGGTCTGACAAAGTTTTTGACAGCATGCTTTTGTAAAATATTTTTCTGAATCACATCGGCTTCGGGGATATTCTGTTGCTTTGCCAGATCGACTATTTGCTTTTCTACCAATGGGGTCTTAACAAAACCCGGGCAGATGGCGTTCACTGTAATTCCAAAGTTTGCACCTTCCAGAGCCAATGTTTTGGTCAATCCGATAAGTCCGTGTTTGGATGCTACATAGGCAGATTTGTTTTCTGATGCTACTAAACCATGTGCAGAGGATATATTGATGATCCTTCCCCATTTTTTGGCTTTCATACTCTTCCAAACAGCCTGAGATGTACAAAAAGCAGCGGTAAGATTTACATTAATGATATCATTCCATTTATGCAATGGTAAATCTTCAACAGGTGATACATACTGAATCCCCGCATTATTCACCAGAATATCTATATCACCAAGGTGGCCTGATGCCTCTTTCATCATTGATGAAATCTCTGCAGGTACTAGCAGGTTTGCAGGCGAAAAAAAAGTTTTGATCTGATATTGTTTTCCTATCTCAGCAGCAATTTCAGCACCATTTTGCTCAAGTCCGTGAAAAGCTAGGTTATACCCTGATTTTGCAAATTCAATGGCAATACCCAGACCAATACCGCTGGTACTTCCGGTTATCAAAACATTCTTCACTTTCATAGAGCTCTTCCTATTTTGTATAGATATGCGACCTAATCCTTTATGCATTCATCTGCAAGGTACAGAACTGACTCATAGTTCTTACCTACTGCTTCAGACATTGCGATCTCGCAGGTCTTACCTGAAGAATAATAGCCCTCGTAAGTACCTTTTTTGACTTCCATTGCTTCAGGAGCAGTTGCTGAAGCAGTCAGTTCGGGATAAAGAAAACCCCGGTCTCCTGCCATTCCACAACATCCTGAATGTACAGGAACATCCGCGGTATTGCTAAAATGAGAAGCAACTGCAACAAACTTCCTCTCAAGTCCCATTTTCTGTAGAGAACAAACCGGATGAAGCACAATGGTTCCTTTTTTTTCTAAAGGTCCGCAGGCAGGAATCACATAATCATGGAGGTAATCAATGCTATCCAAAATACTCAAACGATCATACTTCTCCTTATTACTATCACTCAAGACCGGCCGGCATTGCTGAAGGGTATGGGAACAGGAGGTCACATCCAGAATTACAGGCAGCATACCTCCATTAGTTATTGTCCAGAGCTTCTCAATAGTCTCGTTTACCTTATCTGCATAAGCCAGATTATATCCTTTTGAAGAAAAAAGCTGCCCACAGCAAAGTGATTCAATTCCCTCAGGAATGATGACCTTAATCCCGGATTTGGATGATACACTTAAAAATGTATCCGGGATATTCTTTTTACCCATAGTCCCACCCATTACTCTTGAAATACAGGTTGGGAAATATACTACAGCCGGGCCTTTATTAGTTTCTGAATCAATTAAACTCTTGTAATTTTTTGAAATAGAGCCACTTACGATCAATTGATTACTCCACAGCGGAAATGCCGGGATGATCTTTTTTATTCCCCTGGTCATCAGGTTCATTGAATTCTTTCCAAAGACCGTATTGATAAATGTACCTGCCTCAAGTGCAAAATTTACAATATATGTTACCAAACGGAAGTTTCTCGAAACCCATATTGCTACCTGATTAGAAAAACCCGAATGGCTTTCTCTTCTCAATCGTTTAACCAGATCTCCTGTATTAATATCCACCGGACAACTCGTTGCACAAAGGCCATCCACCGCACAAGTATCTAGTCCATCGTATTGAAACTGCTTAACAAGTTCGGCATGTTCACCAGTATTACCTTTGGATTTTAATAAAGCCAGTTCACGTCTGACAACTATACGCTGTCTTGGTGTTAGGGTTACATTCCTACTCGGACATTTATGCTCACAATAGCCACACTCAATACATCTGTCGACTTCCTGTTCAACACTTGGCAGAGATTTCAGGTCGTGTAAATGTGCATTCTTATGTTCATTGATAATGACTCCGGGGTTCAGCAGGTTCTGCGGATCTACCACCTGCTTCAGACTTTTCATGATCTGATAAGCTTCAGAACCCCACTCTGTCTCCACAAATGGCGACATATTCCTGCCGGTTCCATGTTCAGCCTTCAGCGTACCATCATATTTATCGACAACCAGCTCAACAACTTCCCTTAAGAATTTATCGTAGCGCACAACTTCCTCTGCTGAATTAAAGGACTGAGTGACTACAAAGTGAATATTGCCATCCTTGGCATGGCCGAAGATGATTGCATTTTCATATTCATACTTTTCAAAGAGAACATGCAAATCAAGAATAGCATCTCCAAGTTTAGCAACAGGGAAAGCAATATCTTCCAGAATTACGGTCGTCCCGCTTGCGCGGACAGCACCAACAGCAGGAAACATGCCCTTTCGGAGTTTCCAGTAAAAAGCCTGAATGTATGGGTCTTCTGTGAAGCTAATAGGCTCAAGTAGTAAAAATGAGCTGGCATGAGGCAGGAGGCTGTCAATTTTAGCCTGTAATTCTTCCTTGTTGTTACTCTGATATTCAACCAATAATGCTGCCGCAGTTTCAGGCAAAGTTTTTAGTATTTCAGGAGCACCCTTCAAATCTTCGATCGACCTTAGAGATGCTCTATCCATTAATTCAACGGCCTCTGCCCCTGATGCAGTTAAAGGACCGATTGCCTGACAGGCAGAATAAATAGTCTCAAAGTAGATAAATGCGGTTGATTTGAACGGATAATCGGGTACGGTTTCCATCACTGCCTCTGCAATGAAGCCAAGCGTACCTTCTGCACCTATCAGCAGGTGTGAAAGAATATCGAGTGGATCGGAATAATCAATAAAGGCATTCAAGGAATACCCAACTGTATTTTTAGTGAGATATTTTGTTCTGATCCTTTGAGAAAGCTCAACATTCTCAGCAATCTGATTTTTTAAATTTAATAGTGTGGAATAGATATCCGGACATTCCTCTTTAAAGCGGTGGTAATCTGCTTTGACTTCAGTTGAAAAGCTTTTACCGCAAGGCAGAATAAAACGAATGTGTTTTGTGGTATGATAAGAATTCAGGCTTACCCCGCAGCACATCCCGCTCGAATTATTTGACAGAATCCCGCCTATCATTGCTGAGTCGATACTGGATGGATCAGGTCCTATTTTGCGCTTATGTTTCTTAAGGAAAGTATTAACCATCGAACCGGTAATTCCCGGCTGCACTCTTACAAGGGCCCCATTTTCTTCAATAAGCAATTGATTCCAGTACTGGCTCAGATCTACCAGGATACCATCAGTAATGGATTGACCCGACAAGCTGGTCCCTCCTGTTCTAAAGGTCATAGGAATTTTATTGCGGTGTGAAAATTCAAGCAAAGAGATGATTTCTTTCTCACTAACCGGCTGCACAACTGCTTTTGGTCTCAGATAATAAAAACCCGCATCAGACGCATAAGCAACAAGGTCAATTAATCGGCATTTAATTCGTTCTTTTGGCAGAATAGCTTCCAAAAGCTTCCCAGTATCCATATTTTTTGTTTAGACCCCTAAATTGAAATATTTTCTAATGGAATACAAATTCCAAAGAAAAGCTATTAATTAAATAGTACTCAAAACACGCTTGGATACCGCTATCGCGTGGTCAATATCAGCCTCAGTATGGGCAGTACTAATATACCATAAGCCTCTGCCAATTATCCTGATTCGCTCATCATGCATTGCAGCAATGAATTTACCCAGTTTTGCCTTATCGTAAGTCAGGGTATCCCGATAATCTTTCACCTTCTTCAGGTCTGTAAAACCAATATTAAACATCGGGCCCGGACCCTGAACAAGTAAATTATGATTATTGCCAGTAGCTGCCTCTCTGAGTCCATCGATCAGTTTGTTTCCTAGTCTGAACATTCTTTCATATGGATTTTCCTGTTCAAGAACTTCAATAGTTGCCAAAGCGGCCGCAATAGTCGGATTGCTTGAGTTCATTGTTCCCGCATGAATCACTTTGGCCTCTTCAATCAGTCCCATCCACTCTCTTTTTCCGACAATGGCGCTGATCGGGTATCCGCTACCCATTGCTTTTGCGAAAATTGACATGTCAGGAGTAATTCCGAAGTATTGCTGGGACCCCCCAATACTCATTCTGAAGCCGGTGATTACCTCATCAAAGATTAGTGCGATACCATATTGATCACATAAACTGCGCAAGCCGGCATGGAAGCCTTCTTCAGGCATGATACATCCATTATTACACATAATTGGCTCAGTAATTATCGCAGCAATCTCACTATGACGCTCTGCAAGAGTTTTCTTCACCAGTTCGATATCATTCCATGGAAGTATGATGAACTCATCCTTTGAATGTTCCGGTATTCCGGCAGACCAGGGATATACATTTGGGTTTTCCCTGCTTCCGAGTGCCTCGGCAGATGGAGTAGAAATTCCCCAGGCCACATTATCCAGCCAGCCATGATAATGCCCTTCAAAGCGAAGGAATTTTTGTTTACCGGTTTTCGCCCTGGCAACCCTGAAAGCAGTTTGAACTGCCTCAGAACCATCCAGACAGAAACGCATTAGCTCTGCTGAAGGTATCAGCTTATTAATTTTTTCAGCAAGTTCAATTTCCCTGATATGCTGCCCGGCATAAAGCTGACCCAGCTCAGAATATTCATTTACCGA
The DNA here is from genome assembly GCF_036405355.1 of Daejeonella sp. Lineage (GTDB taxonomy): Bacteria > Bacteroidota > Bacteroidia > Sphingobacteriales > Sphingobacteriaceae > Daejeonella. The sequence continues at coordinate 23,145 of NZ_DASWXT010000093.1, read as the reverse complement.
TTTTAAGACATGAGGGTGTGAGTGACCCAGAATCAGAGGTCCCTGGCTTAAGGTAAAATCAAGGTAATCATTCCCGTCCACATCAAATAAGTGGCTTCCTTTACCATGTGTATAAAATATCGCATGCGGATGATTGTATTTTCTGAATTCTGAAGAAACGCCCCCGGCAAGTACTTTCTTTGCCCTTCCAAGTAGTTCTGCTGATTTGGAATAGTCTAAACTTTTCATGTAGATTTTGTTAATTTATTGAATATGAGACCATATTTACATTGGTTCACATTATTTAATGTTATATGTTTTGTTTTAATTGATATCCTCTTTTAAAAATCGGATGAGCTGCTCTTCCCTTTTCTGATTCATTTCTTCCGAGAACTTCCCATCCCAGAGATAAAATCCTGCTCCATTTTTTTGCCCAAAGTGACGTTGAGCAACCAGCTCTTTCAAATTCGAAGATGACTGATCCGCATTACTAAGATCTTTGAAAAGGTAATCCGAGATAGAAGCGAAAACATCCAGTCCGCCCATATCGGCTGAGAGCAAAGGTCCAGTTACAGGCAATCTTCGCCCGATACTGTAAGTTACAGCAGCATCGATATCCTCTTTACTTGCGATTCCCTGCTCCAAAAGATATTGTGCCTCCCTGAAAAGCGCGAACTGAAGCCGGTTTCCGACGAGTCCGGGTACTTCCTTTTTCACTTCGATCGGTTTTTTTTTCATAAACTTCAACATATCAATCGCCCTGTTGAAGGTTTTATCATTCGTAAACTCAGCTCTTAACACTTCCACCAAAGGAATAAGATGAGCCGGATTCCAAAAATGTGTTGCAAGAGTCCTTTCAGGATGTTTTAAATTCAAGGCAATACGACTTGGGCTTAGTCCGGAAGTATTTGTTGCAAGAATAACCTCCCTGCCACACATTTGATCCAGTTTTCTGAAAAGATCATTCTTAAGCTCCAGAACTTCAGGGATACATTCAATGATAAAAGTAGCACCATCAACAGCTTCTGACAATGAAAATGTTCCGGTAATATTTTTGAGAATCCGACTTAGCTGATCTTTGGTTACCAGATCATTTTTAAGAAGCGTGTTTAATTTATCATTAACGCCTGACAATCCATTTTGGATATCATTCGCATCAATACCATACATCTTCACCTGCATACCCACCCAGGCAGCATTCAGGGCAATGGAATGACCCATGGTACCACAGCCTATTACTGCAAGTTTTTCCATCTCATTTAAACCGGGCACAATTGATAAATTACTGGAAGATTAGCGTTCCAAAGAACTGGGGAAGATGAAAATTCGGTCTTGGATTGTCAACGAAATTCCAGGTGATATAATTTGGATTTGAAGTCCTGCTTCCTGTTTTATAAAAATTTGCTTTCCATATTACACCGGGTGCAGGACGGCTAACATTTGAGAATTTAGACAACATTGATAGAGGTATTCTGTATTCTATAGTCCAGGTTACGGGTTCAGTGATCTCAGGATCAACTTTTGATGGCAATGAATGTGCAATTTCAATTTCTTCAATCTCACTCGCTTCAAGTTTTACGTAAGGAGTAGCTGGGTAAGGGTGTTTAATATAAAAAATCAAAGGTGTACCTCCGGCATTGATTTCAAGATTAAAATAACTTAATGGCAGTGAAGAATCAGGTGCGAAGAAAAATTCTACACAGGAATCGCCCGACACATTGCCATTATACTCCTGAACTACACTTTTAACAAAGCGGTCTTTCACCCGGAAGATTACATAAACATTATCATTATCGTACATCATTTTGGCTTCAACCGTTGGTTTGAACGGAGGAATTGTACCCATATAGTTTTCGATTTTAATCGTTTCTATATTCTTCCATTGCGCCTTATTCCAGTCTGCATTGATGGTTAAAGCGCCCTTCAATTTAGAAACCTTATATTTTTTATCTTCAGCAGGCTTTGTTTGAGAAGCAGATGATGAAGATGAGACTGGCTTCTCAGGAGAAAGAATATCTCCGCCTTTCATCAAGAAAGGCAGAGATATAAATAACAGATAGGTGATAAATTTCATGTTTTTTATTTATCTATCGACGTCCAGCGCGATATCTGGACACTTCATTTGCAGTAATCGCACTTGAATTATTTCCAAAGCTTGATCTGACATAAGTTAATATTTGTGCGATTTCAGTATCTTTCAGATAACCATGAGGAGGCATAGCTTCATTGTATCCTACACCCTTAACTGTAACCGGACCTGAAAGACCGTTAAGTACCACTTCAATTAATCTTTTTCTGTCGCCATTTACCCATTCAGATTCAGCAACAGGAGGGAAACGTGTTCCATCGCCTTTACCATTCTGCTGATGACATGATGCACAATAGGTATTATATAATTTAGCACCTGCAGCCAACTGACCTTTCATCAGGTTATCTTTTTCGAAATCAGGTGTTTTAACGTTTGGTGAAGTTAATTTACGGACTGCCATTCCGGCTAGCTGGCTGGTACCGAATTTCTTCTTATCACCTTTGAACATCACTCTCCAAATCTTTCCCTTCTCACTATCATTCATGTAAAGAGATCCATCAGGTCCCTGTGCAAGGCCCATCGGGCGGTACTTAGCATCAGAAGTGTAAACGATTGTATCTACACCGCCAAATCCATCAGCAAACAATTCCCATTCGCTTGAAAATTTGCCATTTATAAAAGGAACAAAGGCTACACAATAACCTCCCTGCGGATAAGGTGCACGAATTGTAGAACCGTGAAATGCAATGAATGCACCATTTTTATAACGCTCAGGGAATTGATTTCCGGTATAGAAAAGCAAATCGTTTGGAGCAAAGTGGCCCGGAAAACCAATAATTGGCATGTTATATTTAGCTGCATCACCCTCTTTTTTACCATCACCACCATATTCAGGGTTTAATAATTTTTTACCCTGCATAAAATCATAGTAGTAGTATGGCCATCCTGAATCAGAACCTTCGGGAACTTTCAGAAACTCTTCTGAAGGCAATAAAGCGCTATGCCATGAAGTGTAAAGATTTGACCATGTTCTGGAAAAATCATCACGTCCATGCTGCATTGCGTACAAGGAGTTGTCTACCTTGTTCCATTCCATACCTACAATACTGCGAATACCTGTAGCATACATGGTACCGTCACTTTGTTTCTGGTTTAATTTACTCTCACTGAATTTCCAAACACCTGCATGCTCTTTCAATTCAGGGCAAGGTGTCTGACCCAAAGAACCAGGTTGACGGTCAGCAATCTGACAAACATCACTTGGGGAACCAAAAGGAACATACATGTTTCCTTTATTATCAAAAGCAATTGGTTTTGCTATATGGGAATATTTTCCTCTTTTGTAATTATCAACAACAATAGTTTCTGTTTTGCCTTCAGGAACTAATTTTCCAGGAGTCAGTTTGGTTCTTAAAACCTCTCCTGCTGTACTGAAATACAGATAACCTTTGTGAATACGCATAGCAGTCCCATAATTTCCGGTATCCGGATAGCTTCCGAAATACTCAATGATATCTGCTTTACCATCGTTATTATTGTCTCTCAAGGCAACACTACCACGTTTTTGGGCATCAGGCACTCTTAATTTAACATAAATATCTCCATTCTTGTTAACTGCAAGATGTCTTGCACGGCCAAGAGAATCAGCAACTACAACCGCCTCAAAATCGCCGGGAAGTGCAAGTCCACCATTATCAGGATCACCCTGCGGCAGTCCGCCAGGTCCTCCTGAATTAATAAAACTGATCGTGATCAGAAATGCCAGACCTAAAAAAGCAACTAGCTTTGTGCGAAGATTAGTCCTGTATAAATTTTTAAAATTGACTTTCATTTTTATTGAATTTTGCTTTTAAATTGGGTGTTGTTTAAATACGATGCATATTCTTGACTTTTTACTGATTTTCCAAATTAAACGCGTATTATTTCTGGTATATTTTAAAAAAAAGTATCAGCTGATTAAATAAATTTTTACGAAATGACTAACCTTTGTTCTTAAAGGCATCCGGAATCATAAACTCATACTCCTTAGGGTGCCATGGGGCTATACTTTGTCCGGTTGGTCGTGGTGCGGTAGGTCTGATAGGCTCATAACCTGCTGCTGAATATTTAATATTTAAAAACGGAGTTTGCTTCACTTTGCCTTCAGCCAGTGAACGTATTCCCATATCAATAATACCGCTTGTCAATAAGTTTCTTTCTATTGGAGCAGTAGGTCCGCTGACAATGAATTTCTGTATATTCAGAGCGAGATAGCTAAAATGGGCATAAGTTGGACCTCCGCTTAGCACAAATTCTGTTGCAACCATTCCTTTAGAAGTGTTTGCAGAATAAGCCCAACCTGAATTAACGTACTTATCCAGCATCATAATTGTACCTTTTGTACCGTCTGTATAATTAACAATTACAGCATAAGGCGTAGTTACTATTTCACGCATATTTCCGGTAGCCTTACCCTGTATCGTATCACATGCTGCATCCACCAACTTTTGAGAAATCTTTCCTGAATCGATAGCTTTCCAAACATCATCCCCTTTCAAGCCTTCAACACTTTTAACACCGGTTTCTCCACCAGCTCTTCTCTCAACCATACACTGCAGAATTTCAGTTACGTGAAAACCATAAGCATCCAGTGAAGCATAACCGATTGCAACAGCTTCAGATATCTTAACTCCAATTGGATGTACCAGAGGCTTATCTCTCCAGCAGTATGGTAAAGATGAGCCGGCCATCATAGGAACATTCAATTCTTTAGCACGATCATAAATCCATCTGCTATCCAACCAGCTATAAGACAGGGCCTTATCTGTAAAGACAGGTACCGATCTATTGGATGCATCAAACACTCTGAATATCCTCTCGAGATAATTCATGCGAGGATATAATTTCATACCCAGTCTGTTATAAGGATATTCACCATGCTCACCGACATAAATCACCGCATCTACAGCAAGTTTATCTCCGCCAAGGGTTAAAGCTTCTTCAACTGTTGGGTACACCGGGGTATTATTCATATTCGCGATTCTGATACCAGTATCATTAGCGCCAACCTGCTCAATATATACCGAGGCAATCTTTATCTGAGGAGCCACCATTCCTTCATCTGTTGGAATACCAAGAAAAAGTTTGGTGCCGATAACATCAGCATGAGCACTATTTCTGTATATGTGCGTTATGAATGCAACTTTCTTAATCCCATCCTGACCGGCTAGAGCTCTTGATAACTCTTCGGTAATTGAAGTGATATTTCCATTTTCACCCATTACAAAGCCGGGAATAATACTAATACCGGCTGCTGTTAGAACTGATTTTTTTATAAAGTCTCTCCGGGGATTTATGCTTTTTGCTTTCATTTTAATATGTTTTTTGTATAATAAATAAATTCCAGGGATTACCAGCCTACTGCATAACCATTCCTTCTCAGATCTGCACCACCCATAAGCCAGCCGGTTTTATGGTCTATGGTTATTCCTTGCGCTCCTCCTACAGTCATTGACCAGTCGCCCAGACTCGTGTCTATCACATATCCCATTCCTCTTAAGGTTTTGATAACGTTTGGTTGTACCCTGGTTTCCATGATAATTTCCTTTGCCGGTACTGAGCCCAATTCATCCTTCCATCTGAAACGGGGTGCACTGATCGCATCCTGGATGTTCATTCCAAAATCAATATTATTCATTGCTACCTGAGGAACAGACTGTAAAATACCGAAACTACCAGGTGAACCTACAATTAACTGAGGTTTGCCATCCTTGTGAAATTGCATCATCCCACCTATACACCACCCAACAGCTTTACCGGGAGCAACAGTATTTGGTTTACCCGGCTCCAGTGTCATCCAATCCAATGCACTGTTAAATACCACACCGGTATTTCCGGCTACATAACCTGAACCAAAACCTCCACCATGAGTCTGAATGATTACAACTGCATTACCCCATTTATCAACTGCAGAAAGACTTGTAGTTGCATATCTGTATTTGGATGCATTTGGATCATCAACAGGATCCGGGCTAATATTCTGTGAAGTCTCAGACTTTAATCCGGCTTTTCTTTCTTTCACCTTAGCGATAACCTTTTCGCGTTGTTTGGCGATGTATGCATCTGAAAGCAACATATCCACGGGAACATTGACGAATTTTGGATCACCAATATATTTATCAGAATCAATTCTGCTCAAATTAACCGCCTCAAGCAAATGTGCCAGATAGTCTACGCTGTTATGCCCCATCTTTTGCAAATCAAAACCTTCCATGATCTTCAGCGTTTGTAATTGCTGGAGACCCATTCCCGGAGGGGGGTTATTGTAAACTGTATAATCACGGTACTTAATAGAGATAGGATCGACCCACTGTACTTTATCAGGTACAGAGGCAAGGTCTTTTTCAGTGATAAAACCTCCATCACGGGCAAATGCAGCAGCCATTTCTTTAGCGATCTCTCCTTTGTAAAAAACATCGATCCCTTCACTTGCAATCCTTCTCATTGTTTTGGCCAGAGGCTTGTTTGAGAAATAATCACCGATTACGAACGGATCTTTATCATTCTTGAAGAAAATCTTCCTTGATTCAGCATGAGGAGCAATCCTCTTAACCGTTCCTGCCCACATTGCCTGATCAAATTCGGTGATTGGAACCCCATTTTCAAGATAATCTATTGCACTTTCAAATACTTCAGAAAGAGGCATTGTTCCATAATCCTTCAATGCCTTTGCCCAACCTGCAAGATTGCCGGGAACGGACGCAATTCTTGGCCCTATACTTTCCATTGCACCATGACCCGCACCATCAGCAACTTTAACATCGGTTTTAAATTTTGTGATTTTGAATGTTTCAGGCACCCAGCCTCCAAAAACCAGAGATCTGACCCTGTTTTCCTTTGCCGAGTAAAATAACATATACCCCACGCCAGCAGTACCCGACATATAAGGTTCTGCAGCATTGAGGGAAGCAGCCGCTGCAACAATGGCATCAATCGCATTTCCGCCTTTCACTAAAATCTTCTGGCCTGCAAGTGTTGCGAGCGGATTTGCTGTCGCAATCATACCATTCTTTCCAAGCGCTGCAGGACGCAGGTTATCTTTTGCTGCCTGAGCATTTACCTGTAAATTCAGCAGCATCAGTAAGAATGCCATTCCATAGACTAGAATAGCTGTCCTGCTTATGTTTTGGTTAATCACCTGTCTATTCATAATAAATCACTTTAAATTAGGTTTCCCAAAGGATGAAATTTAATTACTTACTAAAATATTATCCTTTATATTAATTATTTTTCGAAAGGAAATAAAGGCTTTCTCCTATGTTCAAATTTAAACAGGGTCATATCAGCCTGCGTAACACCAGGTGTATTTACCTGAATAACAGTCGGACAAACCGGCGCATAGGCCGCAATCGGAGCATTCACCCCTTTAGCTACTATCGCATCAAAATCAGAAGGCTGAACACCCTGAGAAATTAATTGCTGTAAGCTAAAGGGCATTACTCTCAGGGAGGTTAGCATGATCTCACTACCCTGTTCGGTACTAACTACGGCGGTTTTACCCATATTAAAATTGATCTGTCCGCCATGCCTTGGATTACTTTCCTGGAATTCACCATTTGTTACCCTGAGTAATTTTACATTAAGCCTGTAGGTTCTTATTCCATCCTTCCCTGTACCAACAATAATAAGCTCGAACCACTCTCCCGGCTGATGGTTTCCGGCCATACGAACAGCCTCCGGATCATAGATGCAAACGAAATATTTGTACTTTTTACTTTCTTCGAAGGCTTCCAGGATGCAGCAGTTATTTGCGGGACCACCCCCGCCTACGTTATCACCCATATCGAGTAATAAAACCGGCTTCTCACTTTTACCGATCAAATTCAGCGACGATTGAATATCGTATTTAACTCCTACAAAACTTTCCTTTCTATCGAGAATATAAGTCTCTAATTTCCTGGCAATTTCCAGTGCTTTCTCTCTGTTACCATTGGCTACCACAATTATTGAGGTGCCCATTTCTTCAACATCAGCGTAAGGAAAACCGTGCTGAATACTGAGGGATAAAATCTCAGGATCCCGGCTTAATTCATTAGCATAAGCATAAAGACTTTTGCAAGGTTCATTAGCAGTTAACTGCTGCTCAATGCTGATTGCAAGCGGAACCTGAACCAGAACCTGAACCGGATTTGTCTTTCCTTTTAAATAATCAGCCAGCAAATTCGCAGCTTCGATACCCCGCTGTCTCATATCAATATGCGGATTCTCTTTATAGGCCACCAGAGCATTAGTGGATGATACCATCAGTGGACTGACGTTTGCGTGTAAATCAAGAGTTCCGAAAATAGGAACTGAATCACCTACCTTTTTTCTTAGCAGGCTTAACCAATGTCCGTCCATATCTGGAAACTCTTCTGAAACTCCGGCACCATGAGGGATAACAAGGCATGCATCAACGGGCAGAACTTTGTCGAGTTCATCCATCATGTTTTTCAACAGCCCATTATATGTATTTGCAGAAAGAGCACCACCGGGGGTTGCGGATGCGAACAGAATCGGAATAACTTCCATTCCTTCCCTGTCCATTACTTCGAGCATCCCGCCTACTTCATTATGGGCGGTTTGATACTCTTTTCTGATTGCTTCACCTGTTAAATATTTACCGTTCCTAAAGTCGGCAGTGGTTGTAGCCTGAGGAACAAAAGTATTTGACTCGTGGTAGATCCCCATTAGGGCTATTCTAAAAGACATGATATGGTATTCTAATATTAAAAATTCAAAAATTCAGGATTTAAGCTTCTGCCATTCCGGCTGAAGCCTCCTCTTGAGGCGGATTACTATTCCAGTATGAAGCCAGAATAGATGATGAAAAACCCATAATCGGCCCGCAAACCGCTGTTGCAAGTCCAACGGTTGCAATCTTACCCATAACTTTAGCAATCCCTGAAACAAGTCCGGCGTTCTGAGTGCCGGTGGTAATTGATATTGTACGGGAATCAAATTCAGATAATTTAAAAAGTCTTGCCAGCCAATAGCCAAAGAAAAACCCAAATAGGATCATGAGAAAAACTACGATGATCAGCTCAAGTCCGATATTCAGTATACTGTCTCTTCCCGCAGCCATAATTATAGCAACAATAAATGCAACTCCTATCATAGAAACCAGAGGCATCGAATCATCCAGCCATTTCGCCTTCCCGTGCAGGAATTTATTGAAAATGAGTCCCGCTCCAATAGGAATAAATACCATTTTTACTATACCCCACATCATTTCCATGACATTTATTTCAATGAATCCACCAGCGAGTACTTTCATCAGCAGAGGAATAAGGAAAGGTGCGAGCAATGTTGTAATGGCAGTAATCGTAATTGCGAGCACCACATTTGCTTTAGCCAGATAACACATTACGCTTGCAGTAACAGATGTTGGGGCACAACCCAGCAGGATGATTCCAGCTGAGATTTCAGCAGGAAAGTCAGTAAAACTGGCAAGTGCAAAACCAAGAAGTGGCATGATCGTGTACTGGCTGATTACACCAACAATAACTGATTTAGGAGATTTCGCCAGGGCTATAAAATCTTTCAGACCCATCGAACAACCCATTCCAAACATGATTATCTGGATAAGAGGGGTAATTAAAGTGGCAAATTCAAATCCGTTATATTCTTTGAAATATTGCGGATAGTACAATGAAGTTGCAACGACTGAAAGGATTGTTGTAGTAAATGTTAGTCCGCGAAGTACAGGAAAACCCCTGAAGCTAATCGCCAGTAATAACAAAAAAGCAATAACAAACGGCCCTGCCTCTGCAATATTGCCATTAGAAGCCATATAAAGGGAAATCAACAAACATACTATTGAAATACCCATTAAGAGTTTGGAAAAAGCACCCTTATTCATCGTATCGGATCGGATAAAAATTAACTTAAAAAAATTAAACAGATGCTTTTAATAACTCTTCTTTAACTCTGTTAGCCACGATTTTCTCCTGACCTGGTTTTAATTGCCAAACAGAAAGTTCAATTCCATCTCTTTTACCTCCCATTGTCCCTCCACCCATAACTTCAATGCCCGGATTACCATTCCACAAGCGCTCTTTCAGCTGCCTGCCCGTCATTTTTATCTTGGTTTCATCCCATGAAAGGTGTAAGGTTGGCGTATTATTGGCGATCTCAGGAATGAAAACTTCAGTTTTTACTCCATCTATATTTTTAATGGTATTCACTACAACAGCCATACTGGCTTCCCACATCTTCCATTCCTTTTCATGATCCATTTTAATATGTCTTTCTAATGCAACATACATGGCAAGAATTTCTTCCTTGTTCACCTTATGTCCACGGCAGATACCGCTATTGGGTGGTGCACTTAAACGAGATGCGGCAATCAGATCTTTTTTGCCCATGAGTATACCTGTACTTTGTGGTCCTCTCATTGCCTTACCACCTGAAATGGCGACCATATCGAAACCCATATCATTGAATTTCCAGAGATTTTCCACCGGATGAGCATCCGAGGCAATATCAATCATGGTTGGAATATTATGCTTTTTACCCAGGGCAAGCCATTGCTCATAGTTCAATTTACCTTTGTTTAATTCCCTGTTCAAAAACCAAAGCATTGCAGTCTTCTCACTTATTGCCGCTTCAACTTCTTCTAAGGTTTCAACGATTATTAGCTTCGCCCCTGTATTGGTCAACGCCTGATGATATCCATTTGCATGCGCTTTTTGGAGTATCACTTCCGACTTCATACCTTCCACATTTGGTAGCTGCATCACCTTTTTACGGTCCATGCCAGTCATTGCACCCGCAAGTCCCTGAACCAATGCCGACCAGCAACCGGCGGTAACTGTAGCAGCTTCGGCGTGACAAAGCTCAGCTATTTTAGCACCAACTTTATCCTGAACATCATTGAGCAGTACAAATTCTTCTGCACCTTTAGCAATTGCCTGGGTAACTTCAGGCGGCATTAAAGAAGCAGTCAAAGTTGTACAAACGCATGAAGCGTTTATAAATGTTTTAAGTCCCAGTTCTTTAAAAAGGTCACGTCCAGCAACTGCAGTTGTTACTTCTTCAGCAGATGCTGACTGCACTGTTAAACCGTTTCCAATTATTCCACCTGCCAATGGAGCAGCTGATAAAAATTTAATAACGTCTCTACGTTTCATATTTATAATTTTTAAATATTAAAAAATCAATCCTTCATTTCTACAATCATCTCAACCTCTACCGGGATATTTCTCGGTAATGATCCCAGTCCTATCGCTGAACGTGCATGTTTGCCATTCTCTCCAAACACCTCAACCATCAGATCAGAAAATCCATTGATTACCTGAGAGTGCTTATCAAATTCAGGAACAGCATTCACCATTCCCAAAACTTTTACAATTCGCTTCACATTATTCAGATTTCCAACATTGGCTTTCAGGGCTTCCAGCATACTAATCCCTGTTAAACGGGCAGCATTTTTAGCTTCCTCAAAATTGAGATCCTTACCAACTTTACCAATTATATATTTACCATTCTCTATTAATGGCCCCTGACCGGAAAGATATACCAAATTACCCACCCTAACAGCTCCAATAAAACTCCCGGATGAATTCCCCCCGCGAGTCCTTAACTTGATACCAAGTTCATTGATTCTTGTTTCAGGATCTGCTGCTAAAGCTTGTGCCCTGACAGAATTTATCCTTAAAACACTTACTGCTAAGAATAGAAGAATAAATGTGATTTGTTTTTTCAATTGAACATATTTATACTAAAAAAATCAGTCTTTCATTTCAACGATCATCTCAATCTCAACCGGAATATTTCTCGGCAATGATCCCAATCCTATCGCTGAGCGCGCATGCTTACCACTTTCACCAAATACTTCAACCATCAGGTCAGAAAATCCGTTGATCACCTGAGAGTGATTATCGAATTCAGGTACGGCATTCACCATACCCAAAACCTTTACAATTCTCTTTACATTATTCAAGTTGCCTACTTCAGCTTTTAATGATTCCAATAAGCTTATTCCTGTTAAACGGGCAGCATATTTTGCCTCTTCGAAGTTGAACTCTTTACCAACTTTACCGATCATAAATGTTCCATCTTCTTTTAGCGGTCCCTGTCCTGAAAGAAAAACCAGGTTACCTACTCTTACCGCTCCTAAAAAATTTGCTGATGGCGGGCCGGGAGTCCTTAATTTGATCCCCAGTTCTTTGATCCTTGTTTCTGGATCTTTAGCAACAGATTGAGCTTTAGCAGAATTGAATACCAGAACACTTGCCAACAGTATAAAAAGTATAAATGTGATTTGTTTTTTCATGTTATTTAAAAATATATTATTTATTAAAGATTAAATTATCAATTGTATTAGTGGCCTGGCTTATTGAGCCATTGGGAATGACAAAGCATTCAGATCATACATGATCTTTCCATCTTTAATGGTCATTTCGCATTCAAGTAAATTTTTTCCTTCTTTTTTGAACCTGGCAACATCATAGAACCCGAATTTGCCTTCGCGAAGATTCAGAACTGTTATATCAGCTATTGCTCCAACTGAAAGATGACCTAATTCTTCATGGTTTATTGCTTTTGCAGCAGACCAGGTACTGGCTTTAACTACATCTGCCAAAGGCATGTTAAGAGCCATAAATTTAGACATCACATTCAATTGATCCTTCATAGCAGAGTTCATGCTGCCGGTGTGTAAGTCTGTACTGATTGTTTCCGGGAAGAATCCCTGCTGAGTTGCCGGTATAGCTTGTGAAAAAGTAAAACTTCCACCACCATGACCTACGTCAAAAATGATTCCCCTTTTCCTTGCTTCGAGGACATGCGGATATAATTTCTTTGTTTCAAGATCAACAATAGTCTCTTTTGTTTTGATTATTTGTCCGTAAGTATGTGTAAAAATATCACCAGGACGCATTTTTCTAAGGAAAAGTTCTTCGAGGGATAATCTCGGGATTGCTCCTCCAAAATCAACCATAATTGGCTTATTAGCAAGTTTTCCTGCTTCAACCGTTCTGTCTACGGCAACCCAATCAGATTTGTGATAGTGTGCTACTTTAAACCCTACAATATATTCACTGTAATGTTTGGCTACATCTGCTGCCAGCACAGGATCAAAGAAACTATTATTTTGCTGCTCCAGAGAGAACTCACTGCCGTACATTCCCTTTCTGGAAATATTCAAAAATGCGAGAACACGCGTTTGGGATTTGTCAATAACATTTTTCTTGAATAATTCAAAAGTCTCGGCTCCTGCATCACCACAATCAACGATTGTTGTTACACCCACCCTGAAGGTAAATCCGTCAGCAGGTAGTGATGAAAATCCATTTTCAAGTTGACCATCGGGATCAGTACCCGCAAAAACGTGTCCGTGAATATCGATCAATCCGGGGGTTACATATTTTCCGGTGATATCAATCACCTGTTTTGCCATTTTAGGATCTATATTGGCGGCAACTGCTGCAATTTTACCATCCTGAATGGCCACATCCATTACTTTGTTAATGTTGTTCTTTGCATCAATGAGATGCCCGCCTTTCAGCAAGGTTTGATAAGTCTGTGCCTGAACTGAAAAATTAGCGAGTAAATACAGCGCTGCTAATAGGAAATAACGTTTTTGCATTTTTATTGATTTTTGATTTTAGATTTATACTGAAGCCTTCAAGAGTTCTTCTTTTAAACGACTTGCCACAATTTTTTCTTCTCCTGCTTCAAGAACATGCATGCCGCAACGGAGGGTATTCGGTGCTTCCCAGGAAATTACCTCTACAGAAGGGCTTCCCTTGCGAAGACGTTCTCCCATTTCTACATTCGTTAGTTTAATCTTATTCGGATCCCAGGTAACTTTAAGAGTAGGCATTTTATTATCTTCTGTTGCCGGAATATGCGTACTGGTACTAACACCCGGAATAGACTTAATAACACCCGCGATATAGGCTATTTTTCTTTCCCACATTTCCCATTCCTTTTTATGATCCAGATTAACAAAACGTTCCAGAGCAGCATACATCCCAAATACTTCTTCTTTATTTACCTTTTGTCCGCGGCCAATACCACCTCGTGGGTTATTACTCAGACGGGCAGCGTCAACATACTTCTTCTTACCCATTAAAATTCCAGCACTCTGTGGACCACGCATCGCTTTACCGCCTGAAATTACAACCAAATCGAAGCCCATATCATTAAATTTCCACAAGTTTTCAACTGGTGGTACGTCAGCAGCAATATCGATCATTGTTGGAAGATTATACTTTTTACCCAATTCAAGCCATTCCTGATGTTTGATCTTACCAACATTAACTTCACGGTTAAGGAACCACAGCATAGCTGTATTCTCATTGATTGCAGCCTCAACTTCTTCCCGGGTTTCGACCTTGATCAGTTTAACCCCAGCCTGAGTCAGAGCATGATCGTAACCCATCGAATGACTCTTCTGAAGAATCACTTCAGATTTCATTCCGGTTCCTGCTAGATTTGGAACCTGACTAACCCTCTTTGAATCCATTCCTGTCAAAACACCTGCCATACCCAGCATTAATGCTGACCAGCAACCTGCAGATACTAATGCAGCTTCGGCATGACATATTTGTGCAATGCGTTCACCTACCTTTTCCTGTACATCATCAACAAGTGCAAATTTCTTTGAAGCTGCATTGATTGCATCCATTACTTCCGGTGGCATCAAACAACCCGACATGACCGTGTAATTTCCTGCGGCATTTATAAAAGTCCGGATACCCAGCTCTTTAAACAGATCGCGACCAGCCGCTGGTGCCGAAAGCATATTGTTCAATGGTGCAGCTGTCGCTGTGATCCCACCAGCCAGCGGAAGCAGGGTGAGGGATTTTAAAATTTCTCTGCGTTTCATTATTGAGATTATTACTATTAATTATTTATTATTCCTGCTTAGAGGAAGGATTATAAAATTCAATATTTATATAGTTTAAGGCTCTGTTTACGAAAAACAAAAATTAGAAAACCTGATTTTGGGGACTATCTCCTAAACCAATGCTTTGAAAAGCTCCTCCCTTATTCTTGATGCTACTATTTTTACCTCATCCTTTTTCAGCATATGGGATGTTACATTAATGCTTCCACCCTGACCGCCCATTACCTCTATAGATGGATTCCCATTCCTCAGGACAGCTGCCAGATTTTCCAGTTTTATCTTTGATTTATCCCATGAAATATTCAGGGTAGGAATACGATTAATCAATGGCAGAGGAATCAATTCAGCCTTTACTCCCGGAACAGAGGCAGCTTCTTTCGCAATGACAGCTATTCTGTCCTCCAGCATTTTCCATTCTTTTTCCTGATCAGTATTAATAAAATGCTCCAAAGCGATATATAAACCAAATATTTCTTCCTTATTCACCTTCATCCCACGGCCAATGTTTGATCCCCGCGGAGGGGCACTCATTCTGGCTGCAGCAATAAGCTCTTTCTTTCCACTCAGGATTCCGGTACTTTGCGGTCCTCTCATAAATTTACCCCCAGAAACACAAACCAGATCAAAGCCCATATCATGAAACTTCCATAAATTTTCTTTTGGGGGAAGATCAGCAGCCATATCAATCATGGTTGGTATCCTATGTTTTCTGGCAAGCTCTAGCCATTCTTTATGTTGTATTTTACCCAGAGAAGACTGATAATTTATAAAATACATCATGGCTGTCTTCTCGCTGATTGCCTTCTCAAGGTCTTCAACTGTTTCCACAGTGATTAATTTCACCCCGCAATTGGTCAGGGCATGAGCATAACCATCATTATGAGCCTTCTGCAGGATGACTTCAGTTTTCATCCCCGAGCCTTCCAGCCTGGGAATTTGGGAAACTTTCTTTTGATCAGTTCCACTTAGTACTCCTGCCGTCCCAAGCATCAGGGCAGAAAATGCACCGGCGGTGACCATGGCCGACTCAGCATGTAACAGACTGGCAATCCTTTCTCCCACTTTATCCTGCACATCTTCAAGCCTGCAAAAAGATGTAGCAGTTTCACGTATTGCATCAGCGGCATCATGCTGCATCAATGATCCGCTGAGACTGGTAAAATACCCCGAGGCATTTATAAACGTTCGTATCCCAAACTCCTTAAACAAATCACGTTTTGATGCAGGAGCTGCCTGAGCAGATGTTACCAATGAACCTGAATTCCCTATTGCGCCTGCAAGCGGCAACATGCTTAAGGTTTTGAGAATTTCCCTGCGCTTCATTTATTCGATAATATAAGTACTCATTATTTAGTAAGGTCGGGAAGCGGGTTTACGATGCCATTAAGGTCATAAACAATTTTACCTCCGAATATGGTCATTTCACATTCGAGCTTTTCATCACTGTCCATCTTAAAGCCCTGCATATCATAAAAACCAAATTTTCCTTTCCTCATCCCAAGAATGGCGACATCTGCGATAGCACCTTCTGTAAGATGACCCAACTGTGGGCGGTTAATTGCCTTGGCCGGAGCCCAGGTGCTTGCATTAATAACTGCTGGAAGATCCATTCCCAATTTCAGGAATTTAGACATTACTAAAAGCATATCTTTCATTGAACCTTTCATACTGCTGATATGTAAATCTGTACTGATTGTATTCGGGTGGAAACCGGCCTTTGCAGCTGGAATCGCCTGAGAATATCTGAAGCTCGAGCCACCATAACCCACATCAAAAATAACCCCTCTTTTCTGAGCAGCCATTACGAAAGGCTTTAAGGCTTGTTTTGCTGTATCAACAATAGCCTCTTTTGTATCGAGTAATTCACCAAAAGTATGGGTAAAAATATCCCCCGGGCGTAAACGTTCCATTAACAGAGAATACAGAGATAGACGTGGTTTTGTTCCCCCAAAATCGATCATAACCGGCATATTTGCCAATTTACCTGCAGCTACCCCGCGATCAACATTGGTAAAATCAGGACTTGTAAAATGGGCGACCTTTATACCTACAACATGCTCTTTATAAGCCAAAGCAGCTTTTGCAGCTATTTGCGGATCCATGTCAGTTGTATTCTGTTCTATAATACCTCCACGCATACCATTGCCAACAATATTCAGGAATGCCAGTACGCGCGTTTGAGAATTGTCAATAATATTTGTTTTAAATGTCTGGAAATCTCTCCAGCCCGATCCACCGGCATCAACAACAGTTGTTACTCCTACACGCTGATAAAAACCGTCCGGCATAATGCTGTTAAATCCATTACTATACATATGATTAGGCTCCGTTCCCGCAAAAACATGACCGTGAATATCGATCAGCCCCGGGGTTACATACATTCCGGAAGCATTGACCACATTACTTGCCTCAGAAGCATCAATGCTTGACGCCACTTTTGCGATCTTACCATCTTTAATGGCCACATCCATAACACGGTTTATATTATTTTTTGGATCAATAACATGCCCGCCTTTAATAATAATGTTGTAAGGTTTTGTTTGTGCGAATAGCGCAATTGGTAACAGGATACTTACAAAGAAAATACAGAACTTCCTCATTTTAATTGTTGATTCTAAATGTTTACGAATTTGATAATTGAAATAAATTAAATAATACCAGTTTAACGGAATAATCCGACCTATTATCAGTCTAATCGCTTCCCATTTTTGTCCCATCCTTTGCTAAAAAAATGCGATTCCGGAGAGCTGAGGTAACGTACCCGTGACAATTCAGGTGTCTCCAATATTTTATATCCCAAGATACGGGATTCAAGTGCAAAATCCAAGATACCACTGCTAAGCATAGTGCGCTCAACCGGGTAAGGAGCCTTGCCTGTCTTGAACATGATCTCCATATTTTTAACAAGACATCCGAAATGATAATGTGGTTTCCCGGCCTGTAATTTCATAAGTGTAGAAAATGGCTTTTGCTGGCCCTCGATATCAACGGCATAGGTAAAGTCCTGAAGCAGACCGGTAAGCAGAAATGCGGCAGCTTTCAGCCCATCATTGTAATCGATAATAAACACTGCGGGTTTTTTAACTAATTCCTTCATATCGCCTGCCACCCGTGTTTCACTGTGTGAGATCGCCTGATCAAAAAGCCGTTTCACCCATTCATTTTGTTCCAAATAGTTCCAGCAATCCTGTCCTTCAAGACACTGAACCGCACGAACACCTGTTTCACCGCCCTTCCTTCTTTCTACAACTGCCTGCAATCCGTCGAGTAAGTGAAAACCATAGATATCAAGTCCGCTGAAAGAAATTCCAACCGCATATTTTTGCTTTGCACCATAAGGAGTATCAACCGCAGGAATACGCCAGGAAACAGGAATAGTAGATCCCGCTAACATCGGAAATTTTAATTCTTTGGAAATTTCAACCATTCGCTTAGCCTGTCTCCAGCTCCATGAAAGATGCTTATCATTGAATACCGGGACTGACTTCTTATACTGACGGAATACATCAGTAATCTTCAGAAACATTTCAAACCTCGGATACAGTTTTTGCTCCTTGTCGTTCGTAGGATAAACTCCATGTTCTCCGATAAGGATAACCCCATCAACGGCAAGCTGATTACCGCCCAGAGTCAGGGCATCTACTACTGTTCTAAAGATTGGAACATTGTATTTCTTCGCTAATGGGCGACTCATATCATTTTCAGGAACCTGTTCAGTAAACATTGAAACGATCTTCGAATCAGGGTAAGGTGCCATTTGATCCTGATTAAAACCTTCCAGGTATTTTCCGATAATTACATCAGCATGTGAACCTGGCCGATATTCTGTAATAATTGCTGCAAGCCGTTTTGGCCCTGATTGAAATTCAGGTTTATAATCCGGGATTTCTTCAGCCTGAACTGACTGCAGGGGCAATACAGCACCTGCTACAGCTCCGGAAACCGGCAAAACTGAGAGGTATTTAATAAGTTCTCTACGCTTCATCTCTTTTAAAAAGGAATATTTATCTGTGAATTAAATTAAAAAACAAAGAGGAAAAATTTATATCCTAAGATATAAATTTCCCCTCTCTGATCATAAAAAATTACTCTTTATCCCACCAAACACGACTTAGAAGTGTATTATCACCACTTTGTCTTGCCTTAGCGGCCAGGAAGTTCTCCCTGTTCAAAGTTTCTTCAGATTCTGGTACAATATAACGGCGTGGAATTTTTCCACCTGTAATATTCCCAGGATAATTAGTTGGAATTAACACCGGATAACCCGTACGTCTCCAGTTAGAGTAGTTTTCAATCTGGTCAAGGTAACCTAACACCCAGCGCTGAGTAGAGATCTGCTCAAGCTTCTGCTCAAAGGTACCTGCAGTAAGGAATGGATTATATTTCAGATAGGTTGTTACCTTATCGGTAGAAATTGCACCACCTGCACCGTATAGCGACCATTGTTTCATCGCAGATGTTACACCATTATTATAAGAAGTTGCGGCATTTCCTGCATACCACCCTCTGATTGAAGCTTCAGCTAGCAGGAAATGAACCTCTGCAGCGCCCATTACAATTACAGGAGCATCATATCTCATCACTGTATTTGGGTTTGGTTCAGAATAAGTTTCAAAATCAGCAGGATATCCGTTATACTGCGCGTTCTGCATCCCTTTCTGTAAAGCTGTAGCTGTATCTGCCACATAGCCTCCAGTAGGTTGTTTTACCCATAATACTGCAATTACATTCAGTCTCGGATCTTTGGTGGTAGTTGAGTTTCCTTTTAAATGATCGATAAATCTTTTAGAGATTTTGGATCCCTGTATGTTCAGAGGGTTTTGTCCATCTACATAATCAAGAACTCTAAACTGATCTGAGAAAGGATTCCGGTTACTTGCAAGACCTCCGTCAGCATAGGGTGCTCTAGCCAAATCAGCATCATCCAGGATCGGACCACCAGCAATTGCTTTTTCTACCCAGGTTTTTGCGATGGTAGCGTCGATTTTGGTCAAACGCATTCCTAGTCTGAGCATCATTGAGAAGGCGAATTTTTTCCATTTCACAGTGTTCCCATCGTAGAATAGATCAGCAGATCCAAAAGTTGGTTTAGATGCATCAAAAGAAGCTGCAGACTCTTCAAGCTCTTTGAACATATCTTTGTAGATATCCGACTGAAGATCATATTTCGGCTGATATTTCCCGTCAAGACCGTTAAGAGCCTCAGAATAGGGTATATCACCATAAAGGTCGGTCAGTTGATTAACTATATAAACCTTCCAGATTCTGGCAGCCGCAAGTTTATTAATGCTTGCCGGATCTTTCCTTGTTTCGTTGATGACCAATTGAATTTGATTTAAGCAGCCTGAATAGGCAGCCCAATTATTTCTAACCCAACCCTCAGCAAAATACTTGTCACCAGGTGCAGTTACCTCACTATAGGTAGCTTCCTGCTGAAGCATTTGCATATTATTAAAACGGTTACCATTTGGGTTTAATCCAATAGCCCCCAATTGAGCCTTTGTAAACAGAAAATTTGCATTTACACTCTCGTAAGCATTCGGATTCTTATTCAGCTCTGCAAGATCCTTTGTACATGATGACAAAGAAATCGCTAAAATAAGAGCCGTATATATTGGTTTAAAACTTAGATTTTTCATCTTGAAAATTTTAGATAACATTAATTAAAACCTTACAATTAAATTAACCCCAATGTCACGAGTACGAGGTATTGTATTGGACGATTGCCCCTGTGTATTGCCGATAGTATAGGCAGATTCAGGGTCAAAATCCGTGATATGCTTGTAAAGAATAAACGGATTCCTTGCGACAAAAGAAACATCAGCAGACTGAATTTTCAATGCTTTCAGTTTCGCAGCAGGAATTCTGTAGCTCAGGATAAGACTACGAAGTTTAACAAAATCGCCGTCAAAAACCGAAGTCGTTAATGGACTGATACTAGCCTGGTTATTATAATAGGTATCTAACTGATCAACCGGCCAGGTCTTAGTGAAAGGTGCTCCATCTTGATCAACACCGGAAACAGTCAAGCCATTCTCTCTTCCTGGAAGTGTGTTCTTGGATAATCCGAAACGGTACATGTAGCGACTTAATCCGGATTGAACAATATTTCCGAATTTTGCATCAAGAAGCACGTTCAGGGAGAAATTTTTGTACCTGAAATTGTTTGTCAATCCCATGGTATATGGAGGAACGCCCTGTCCATATTCAATTTCAGCACTTTGCACTTCGTAACCACTAAGTTTGTTATAAACACGAACACCGCTTGCATTTGTTAAATATGTTCTTCCTCTGATAGTATTGTAAGGTCTTCCAACACCTGCACCTCCAACTGTACTAAGTCCTGGGGCAAGTTTCTCGATCTCACTTTTATTGTAGGCAGCATTATAGCTTACATCCCAGGTAAATTTATTGGACTTGATTGGCGTACCAGTTAATAAAATTTCAACTCCTTTATTACTTAACTCTCCTACATTTAAAAGAGCTGATGTATACCCTGAAGTTGCTGCAATAGATGTACTAAGAATATCATCAGTGGTTTTACGATTATAATATGTAAAATCCAATCCTAAACGATTATTGAAAAACTGAATATCGATACCTCCTTCATAAGTAGTTGATGTCAGAGGTCTCAGATCTGGATTTGATAATGCACTTGATGTATTCTGAACCGGCCGGCCGATATGTCCACCTTGTTCAAAAGTATAGAGTTGATTGATTTGATAAGGACTTACTGTTGCACCACCTACCTGAGCCCATGAAGCTCTTAATTTCGCAAAGCTAATCGCTGAAGGAAGTTTTACAGCATCAGAAAGAATGAAACTGGTACCTACTGATGGATAGAAAATCGCATTGTTGCCTGGATTTAATGTTGAGAACCAATCCTGTCTTCCTGTAAAGGTAAAGTAAAGAATACTTTTATAACCGATATCTGCTGATCCAAATACCGAATTCTGACCGAAACGGCTCAGCCCAATTCCTGAAGATTGAATTGCCAGATTGGAATAACTGATAAAATCAGGAACTATGAACTCAAATCCTGAGTTTGAAGTTGACTCAGAAACGTTTCTTTCCAGGTTTGCTCCTGCCATAGCAGATAACTGAAAATCAGAAAAGAAGGTTTTATTGTAATTCAATAAGGCTTGTGCAGTAGTTTTAGTTACAAAAGAAGTCCCTGAATTAAACAACCCCTTAGGAAACTTTGCAGTACCAATTGGCATATAATCCATAGACTGGAACCTGTCTATATCCCTCATTCCGCTAACCTTTACAGATAATTCATCCAGAATATTGTACTGTACACTTGCCTGACCCATGAAGCGGTTTTTTGTATCCCTGTTTCCCATTCTGTTGATTACGAAATAAGGATTTTGAGCCTCAGGAACCTGCTGCCATTGAACTTCGTTGAAATTCGCATCATATCCGGGGGCTAAGTTGCGAATATCAACAGTATTAGCTAAGAGGTTTGTTGCCCATGAGGTGGTGTTATCCGCATATCCATTACCAGGACGATTAATACCTCTGTCAATATTATACTGCATTGTTGTCTCAACTATGAACTTTTTACCAAGCTCAGATCTTAAACTTAAATTACCAGTTTGTCTGCTATAGCTTGATCCTGGTTCCATAGCCTGTGATTCAAGATCAGATACTGATAATCTATAGGTCAACTGACGACTACTTCCACCTGAGAAGGCAACTGTATTGGTTAAATTTGTACTTGGTCTGTAGAAGTTTTTCCAGTTATCCTTTACGTTAACAGGAGAATATGGACGCATCACCCCATCAAACTGAACATAAGGTTGTCCATCCATTGGAGCTCCGAAAGATAATCGACCAGAACTAATCGCTTCAGCCTTGGTTGTTGGTTTTTTACCATCCAAACCCTGACCATACTGATATTGCAAATCAGGATACATGGAGGGGCTTCCAACTGTAAAGTTACTGCTCACTTCAACTCCTACACCTTTCTGTGCTTTCCCGCTTTTCGTTGTAATCAGAATTACACCATTTGATGCCTGACTTCCGTACAATGCTGCAGCAGGTCCACCCTTCAGAACGTTAATTGTTTCGATATCATCCGGATTGATTGAAGAAATACCATCGCCACGATCTAAGTAAGTTGCGTTTTGACCTAATGCATTTGAACGACCTGTATTATTCATTGGCATCCCATTGATAACATACAATGGCTGGTTATTGCCACTTAATGAACCATTACCTCTGATAATTACACGGCTCGAACCGCCCGGACCTGTTGACA
>NZ_DASWXT010000092.1:0-27731 GCF_036405355.1 Daejeonella sp. | reverse complement strand
TTGCCTTTGGAAGGCATTACATCTTCATGGTCTGAAGGCAGACTAATACGTCTGAATAGTTCACTCTCGTCAGTGTTTCCAGGTTTGATTACTTCTCCGTTTTCTCCGCCTTTAAAAACAAAATCCTTACGGTCGAGTCTTAATTCGCCTTTAACCTTTTCTTCTCCATGACATTTATAACAATTATGTGCAAATATCGCTCGTACTTTCAGGTTAAGTTCCTTTTCCTGCGCTTTGCTCAGAGTGTCTTTATCTTTAGAAATTGAAGAGAGATCAAAGCTGATATTTACTGCATTTTCATAATCATCGCTCCAGGGTAGGGTATTCGAAAGGTAATCATCGCCATGGGTTAATGAAGCACCGAAATGCCCGGCAAGAATGACCCCAAGGGTAGTTAGAAATAAGGAAAAGCGATAGGTTTTGATATGCTGGGTTTGATTTTTTACTAAAACTCTTTGATGCAGAAACCAAACAATAATTCCTAAAAAAGCAGTGCCGATACCCAGCCACTGGTGTAAAATCAGATTTTCGCCATATTCAGCATTTCCTGACAATAAGATTCCGAAAATTGCAGAAATCAGAGAAGATATAATTCCGGCAATCAGGAGGATTTGAATGCCAGGACGTAATGGAGAGTTAAATTTTTTAAATGTACTAAGTTCAAGGATGGCTGTAAACAGGAGCAGGGCTACCGGAAAATGAACTGCTAATGGGTGAAGCCTTCCAAAAAATCTCAAAAACCAGAAGTTTTCTGGAACAAGGGAAAGGAGTGAATTTGACGGAGCAAATTCATTATAAATCAGGTGAAGCAAAAAGATTGAAAGGAGGGTAATTAATAGGGCAATCAGCTTATTATTTCCGGAAAAATTATTTTTAGCATTACTACTCATTGGCTCCTGAACATGAATTGGTAATTAAATTTAATATTAATTTAGGAAACAATATAGTAAATAGGCACTGAAGCACCGGTATTTGTTCCGTTCTGTCGCTTAGGTTTTGGGCTGAAGCCCAATCTGATAACTGGATCTTCACCCGGAGCTAAAGCACCGGGCTATTGAGCGATATGGCTATCCCAAGGATCAGCATTTTTATTCATTCATGACACCAGTACGGTCGCTCAATAGGCCCCAGCTTTAGCTGGGGTTAACGAGTTTGTTAATTTTCGGGCTTCAGCCCTATATTCAACAATATGTAAGGAAAATTACATTGGGCTTCAGCCCAATCCGAAAACCGGATCTTGACCTGGAGAAAGTATCGGGTTATTCAAAGATATGGCTATCCCAACACTCAGTATATTTTATTCAATCGTTACCTATAATCCAGTGTCATCTCATCCATTAATTGACGGTTAAAGTTTCAATAATTTCATCCTCTTATCCCCACAGGTTAACCGCCATTATTTTACCTCCTGGGTATTCCGATGTGTTCGTCAATGTATTTGTGACATGACAATAGTCCGGCTTCGGTCAGAACCTTTTAGATTAATGACTGTCCTTCCCTCGATCTTAATTTCAGGTTTCTGGGTCACCGCTTCTTATTGGATTCTGGAAGACTTATTACCTCTTTCGATATGAACACAAATTAAGGCTGGAGGAAACACGGAGTAAACACGTACCTATTCCTGTTTTGTCCGCGTTTTGTCCGCGTTTAGTCCGTGTTTAGTATGTGTTTCCTGGTAAGCTGGTACGAACAAAAACATAAGCTGTCTGCCTGCAGACTAGCATGGATTTTAGGGATTTATGATGCTGGAAAATAAGGAGCTGGCTTGAAGGTTTTAACCTGGTTTATTATTTGCGCCAATATGGTGTGGGATATAAAAATGATGAGCCTATGATTCTTTTTAATTTGAAACAAAGAAATGTTTAACCGTCTAAACTTCTCACATTTATAATAGCTGAATCTATTTCAGGTAAGGATCAACATCCCCTTTTGCAAGCAATTTGAATGGAATCAATACTTCCTTGTCAAATTGCTGACCCCTCGCGATCTTAAAGGCGGTTTCAATTGCCCCGGCTCCCTGTTTACGGGCATCCTGAAAGACAGTGGCATCTAGATCACCTTTTTTGACTGCCTGTAATGCGTCGGCAATTGCATCAATACTTACTACAATTACTTTGTCCTTCATTCCGGCATCCTGTAAAGCTTTTACCGCGCCCAATCCCATTTCATCGTTATGGGCAAATACTGCATTGATTTTGGTGCCAAAAGATTGAATCCAGTTTTGCATTAAATCCATGCTTTTAGCTCTGTCCCATTCGGCTGTTTGCTGGGCAATCATATTAAGTCCAGGAAATTGCTTCATAATTTCTTTTGCACCCTGTTCTCTTTGAATTTGAGCAGCTTGTCCGTTCAAGCCCTGAATCATAACAATATTGCCCTTGCCTCCCAGTTTTTCTGCGATAAATTTCATTGCAATTCTGCCCGACTCAACGTCATTTGATCCAACAAATGCTGTTGGCTGGACTTTGGTGGCAGAGTTGACATTCACGATAGGGATGTTTGCCTCCAATGCTTTGGTCACTGCGGGGGAACTGGCCTCATACTCGCAGGGGTTCAGGATAATGACATCTACTTTTTGAGCTATAAAGCTCTCTACCTGTTCAATTTGCTTTAAAGGAGAGCGTTCAGCATCAACAATAATCAATTCAGCGCCTAAGTCCTCAGCTTTTTTTTGCATTTCATCACTGATATTTACAATGAACTCATTTTGCATGCTAAGCATTGAAACTCCTATGACTATTTTATCTGAATCATTTTTTTTATCACTTTCAGATTGATTGCATCCCAAAATGAATAAAAGCAGGCTGATAAGTATCAAATACGTGTATTTCATTTCCTCTAATTTTATGAATTCGATTTTTGGTTCATGCTATCCAGAACCACTGCCCCAATGATAATAATGCCCATTACAACCTGTTGGTAATAAGACGTTACATTTAATAAATCTAAGCTATTATTTATAACACCAATAAGTAAAACTCCGATCAGGGTTCCTGCAATACTGCCCTTTCCTCCTGTGGTACTGGTTCCGCCAATGACAACGGCTGCAATCGCATCCAATTCAAAACCTGCTCCAGCATTTGGCTGCCCGGTAGTTATTCTTGAGGTTAGTAATATCCCGGCTAAGCCGGCTAATAATCCTGAAACGGAATAGACAGTCATTTTAACCTGTGTTACATTGATTCCGGATGCTCTGGCTGCCTGTTCATTACCTCCAACCGCATAAATATACCTTCCCAGGATTGTTCTATTAAGTATTAGCGAACAGAGTATGAACATGACGATCAGAATTACAATCAGGACCGGTATGCCCATAATCTTCCCGCTGCCAATAAAAACAAAGGAATCGGAAAGATTGGATACCGGGCGGCCATTACTTAAAATCAGTGCTAACCCCCGGCCAATGGTCATGGTGCCCAGAGTAACAATGAAAGGGGCTATTTTGCTTTTGGTTATAATAAATCCGTTGAAGGCACCTATCAGCAGACCGGCAAAAAGACCGGCAAAAACAGGAACTAAAACCGGATAGCTATCAGGATGTGCCAGCATTGCAGCGCTTACACCTGCCACGGCTACTATAGATCCCAAAGAAAGGTCGATGCCGCCGGTAATGATCACAAAGGTTACTCCAAACGCTAATAGCGCATTAATGGAAACCTGAGTGATAATTATCGTCCAGTTTGAAACCGTTAAAAACTGAGGTGTAATAAATGAAATGATGAGGCAAATAATACCAAATACGATAAAAATACCGTACTGCCTGAGGTTTTTAATGTAATGCATACTGCATGATTTTTTCCTGACTTGCTTCTTTTTGCGTCAATATGGTTTTTTGCTTTCCTTTTGATAAAACCAGAACCCGGTTACTCATTCCCAAAATTTCAGGTAATTCTGAAGAGATCATAATTACCGCTAATCCAGTTTCAGTCAACTGCCTGATTAGTTTATAGATTTCCTGCTTGGCGCCAATATCAATTCCTCTGGTAGGTTCATCCAGAATAATTAAAGACGGGTAAGCCATTAATACCCTTGCAATTACCACCTTTTGCTGATTCCCGCCACTCAGATTCATCACTTTCTGGTTGAGGCCCGAAGCTTTGATATTTAGTTGCTGAGCTATTTTGCTGCTGGCTTTTTCTTCTTTCTTTTCGTTGATGAACCATGCTTTTGAGTAGTTCAATATACTCGAAAGACTTATATTTTGCTTAACTGATAATTCAGGAATAAAGCCCAGTGCTTTTCTGTCTTCGCTTACATACCCAATTCCTTCCCTGATAGCGTCTTTTGGTGATCTGATTTTAAGTTTTTTGCCTTTCAGCATGATTTCACCACTTTCAAAACTGTCTAATCCAAAAATTGCTCTGGCAATTTCAGTTCTACCTGCCCCCATTAAACCGGCAATGCCAAGCACTTCGCCTGCATATACCTCAAAATTTATATCAGAAAATTTTCCCTTTGTATTGAGGTTCTTTACTTTCAGGATTACTTCTTGCTGAGCTGTTGAACTTGCAGAAAAGAGCTCTTCCAGTTCACGGCCTACCATCAATGAAATCAAACTGCTTTTATCGAGTTCTGCCGTATGTTTTGTTGTTATATATTTACCATCCCTCAATACGGTAATCCGGTCTGCAATCTGGTAGATCTCCTCCATTTTATGGGAGATATAGATGATAGCAACTCCTTTACTTTTCAGGTCTTTAATGGTATTGAAAAGTATTTCAACCTCTTTCTCTGATAATGCGGAGCTTGGTTCATCCATAATAATGACCCGGGCATTATTAGAAACGGCTTTAGCTATTTCTATCAGTTGCAATTCGGCAATGCTGAGGTTTTTTGCTTTTGTGCGGACATTAATATTTAGTCCCATCGACAGTAATAAGTTCTCTGCCTGTTGATTTATTGCCAGTTCGTCAAGCAAATATGCACGCTTGATTTCTCTGCCTAAAAAGATGTTCTGAGCAACAGATAGATCGGGAACCATTAAAATTTCCTGATGAATCATTGAAATGCCTTTTTGCATAATGGAATGAACATCCATATTTTCAATTTGTTCTGAATTGAAAGAAATTGAGCCTGCATCAGCTTTTAAAAGCCCAATCAAAATTTTCATGAATGTTGATTTACCTGCGCCATTTTCGCCCATTAAGGCATGCACTTCACCTCTTTTAAGGTCAAAATGGATATTATCCAGAGCCTTTACACCAAAAAATGATTTGGAAAGACCATTTACCTTCAGAATTTGCTCATCAGCGGGATGCATTTTATTCAAATTCGATTTTGTTTAGCTTGAATGTACTGATATGCAATTAACAAAAAAAAAATCCCCGCTAATTAAATATAACGGGGATTTTTTTTTTCTGTGAAATTGAACTCTATCGATCAGCAGCCATGAACTTTGATTCAATGACCTTCATACGATCCTGTAATTTCTTAAGAACGGCAGCTTGTCCATTTTTTTCTGCAAGCTTAACCAGTTCACTCATCACATAAACACCCAGCTGTATTTCACGGGAATTAAGATTCTCTTTCGTTTTTGCTATAGCAGCCATATAATTTAGCTGGTCTTCGATATAATCAGCTGTATTTAGAGTAAGCTCATTTGCCTTTGCAGGTTCTTTGAGTTTATAGAGCAGATCTGCCATATAGAATTTGCGGATGGTAAAGTTCAGGGAATGATTTTTATCAGGAACCACCTCCATGCACTTCAATAATAACTTTCTGGCTTCTTCTGTCCGGCCTTCTTTATAAAGATTTTCAGCAAGAATATTGAAATGATTGATCATAGTATAGCTCATTCGCAATGATTCGGGGTCTAAATAGCTCGCATTTTTCATGTTTCCCCATTTAAACTTCGTCATGAGGTTTGTATACATCTGGTCTGAATTGGTTAATTCAGGTTTTTCAGCAGCCGAATCAAGCTGAGCTTTTTTCAGGGGCAACAGACGATAGGCAAATCCTTCGTTATACAGGAAATCACCTAACCCCATATAGTTATCATCTGGTACTGTAATTGCAAAATAAACCGGGCGTTTCCAATTATTATGAGCGAGAACATCGATCATGGCAAGCTCAGTTTTTGTAACATAATTCTTATTATACTTCCATTCCATAGCAGGGATGATCAGGTCCCTTTTACCTTCTGGTAAGGTTTTAGTCGCAATAATTTGGTCAGGATTGATACTGATTTTAAAGTTTTTTGTAGGAAGGAAATTTTCTTTTGAACCATCCTGATAGCTTGCTTTGTCGGCATCATTATCGGAGGTCATAATATCAAATATGTCCTTTAACTCGACCGAACCAGCTGTATTATAATCCTGATAACCCATCACATCGCGGACTCCCTGAACGAATTTTTCGTCAGGCATAGTGATTGGCAATGCTTCAGCCTGATTTACTTTCTTCTTCATTTGACGGATATACCAGTCGGTACCCAGCAAGCTTAAATTGACAACCCTGACATCCGGCCGGATATTTTCAACTTCCTGCACATACCAGAGCGGGTAAGTATCATTATCACCATAGGTAAACAAAATGGCATTAGGTGCGCATGATTCCAGGTAATTGGCTGCCATATCACGGGCCGTGAATTTAGTAGAACGGTCGTGGTCATTCCATCCTTCTTTGGCCATTAATATTGGTGCTGCAAGTAATCCGATCAATGTTGCAAGCAGGGCCGCTGTAGGAGCTTTAAATCTTGGCTTGAAAAAATCTGCGATTCCGGCTACTCCCAGGCCGATCCAGATCGCAAAGGCATAGAATGAACCGGTATAGGCATAATCCCGTTCGCGGGGTTGAAGTGGATTCTGGTTGAGGTAGAGCACAATCGCGAGACCGGTGAAAAAGAATAGCAATCCTACAATTCCGGCATCTTTCTGGTTCCGTTTAAAATGCCATAAAGCGCCAATGATTCCCATAATGAATGGAAGGAAGTAGAATCTGTTGAATGCATTATTTTCAAGCTGACTCTTAGGAAGTTCATATTGACCACCAAGCAGCATATTGTCTATGAATTTTACTCCTGATAACCAATTTCCGCGTGTATAATCACCATGCCCCTGTTCGTCGTTCTGTCTGCCTACAAAGTTCCAGGCGAAATAACGGGTATACATGAAACTGGTTTGATAACTGATCAGGAAGCCGAGGTTATCGAAAAAGGTAGGTGATTGATCTTCTGCCATTCCCATCCAGTCGCGGTAGAATCCAACATGCTGAGGATCATCACTGTACATTCTTGGAAGAATGGTATTCCGGTCGTAAATACGCTCATATTTCTGACCTGCATTTTCATATTTCTCTTTGCCCTTTCGATAAATAATATCTCCATGTTTGCTATCGATAGGTTTAGAATCAAAATATTGACCGTAAAGCAATGGACGATCGCCGTATTGTTCCCTGTTTACATAGCTAAGTAATGAGAATGCATTTGAAGCATCACTATTATTCAGGGTAGGATCTGCTTTCGCCCTGATTACGATCATAGCAAAGGAGCCATAACCGAAAATGATAAAGACAACCGATATTAGGGCTAAATTTAATACACGTCTTTTATCGCGTATTTTCAGGATATATTCAAGCCCGGCAAGCAGTATTGCTGCAACCACAAGGCCGGAAATTCCACCACCGAGGGTCATAAGCAGAACAAACGCACCGACGGCAAGCATCAGGTTAAGCTTATTCCCATTGATGCTGTAGAGTATCCCTGAGGTCAGACTGATAATTATCAGAAGCCCGAAAAATGCAACACCGGAACCGAAACCAAGACCAAGGGTATTGACAAAAAACAAGTCTGAATAAGCTGCGAATTTGATGATATATTGGACAATTCCATATTGTATAAATGCCAGAATAAACATACCTGCAAGTAAAGCCAGTAAAGTGCCCGAAGAAGTAGGTGCTTTAGATCTTCTGAAATAATACACAAGTGCAATAGCAGGTATCGCCAGTAGGTTTAACAAGTGTACACCGATTGAAAGGCCCATAACATAAGCGATAAAGATCAACCAACGGTCTGAATCCGGCTCATCGGCATGCTGATCCCATTTTAAGATTGCCCAGAAAACTACTGCAGTACATAAAGAAGATAGGGCATATACTTCGGCTTCAACGGCCGAAAACCAGAAAGAATCGGAGAAAGTATAGGCCAGAGCACCAACTAAACCGGAGCCCATTATACTGATCATTCCCCAATTTGAAAGTTCCTTGCCTTTTTCCTGAATAACTTTTTTTGCCAGGGCTGTGATAGTCCAGAACAGGAAGAGGATTGTGGCTGCACTGGCAAGGGCAGAAACCATGTTTATCCAGAAAGCCACTCTGCTTGTATCATTTCCGGCAATCAGAGAAAACACCTTTCCTAACATCAGGAATAGGGGAGCACCTGGCTGATGAACGACCTGAAGTTTATAAGCTGATGCAATGAATTCACCTGAATCCCAGAAACTTGTAGTGGGTTCCAGGGTTAGGGAATAGACGATCAGTGCTATTAAAAAACTTACCCAACCTAATAAATTATTGATTTTATTGTATGCCATAGATTCAAGATCAAAATAATGCTGTCGAAATTAATGAAATTATTAATATAAGAGGCAGAAAGCAGGCAGGGTTTAACAGAAATTAACATTAGGGGGTCTGAAGTCAGAGGTATGAAATCTAAGGTCTGAGTTGTTTGTTGTTATTTTGATTAAGATTTCCAGTTTACATAGAGCTTGTGAAGTTTTGCTCCAATTTCGTCTGCTTTAGTATTATAAATGTTAAATTGTTCTTGTGTTATATAGTGGCAGTCTTTAGCGAAATTTAACCGCACTTTACTTTCTTCTAAAGATCCGGCTGATTAGATCAGATTTTTTTTGAATTCTGAATGATATATTCTCCGCCCAAAACCTTCTGCAATATTAGCGCTTATTGATCTTGTAGAGCGAATTATTTGGCTGGTCAAAGAGTATTTTTCAGAAGAAGGAAAATCTCTTGTCAGATTAAAAAATACTCATTGACAATTGATAGGAAAGCTGATAGACATCCAGATCAGAAAATGATTTAATCATAAAAATAATGCTTATCCGAATTAAAGCATTCATTTATAAGATTGAGGATATCTCCATCTTAACCTAGTAAACGGTAATCCGACCTCAGTCCTCATACTTCAGACCTCAGATCCTCTACTTCTTAAGTCAACAAACAAAAATGAATTTTCATTTGCACTTTAAACTTTATCCCCCTATATTTGCACACCATTTCAAAAGGAGCTTCCTTTTGATTTTTGTTTGCCCGATAGTATAATGGTAGTACGACTGTTTTTGGTGCAGTTTGTCTAGGTTCGAATCCTGGTCGGGCAACCAATTAATTTCGAGTTTCGGAATTGCACATTTCAAGGTCGCCTGGCGATCTATACAATATAGACATTGTGTTTTTATTAGTTTAAAACCGAAATTATAATTTCGAAATCCGAAACAAAAATGCCCGTAACATTTAACACCATCAAATTATTTGCCGGCTCAGGAACTACAGATCTGGCTAAGAAAATAGCTGTGAGCTATGGCAAGGAATTGGGAGACATGACTTTGTCGAGATTTAGTGATGGTGAATTTCAGCCGCATTATAATGAGTCAGTTCGGGGTTGTGATGTATTTCTGATTCAATCAACTAATCAGCCTAACGATAATCTCGTTGAGCTTTTGTTGATGATAGATGCTGCAAAAAGGGCTTCAGCTCATTACATTACTGTTGTTGTGCCTTATTTTGGCCTGGCCAGACAGGATCGTAAAGATAAACCCAGGGTAGCAATTGGTGCAAAATTAATTGCCAATCTGCTGACAGCTGCCGGAGCTCACCGGATCATGACAATGGATCTGCATGCTGCACAGATACAGGGTTTTTTCGATATTCCTGTTGATCACCTTGACGCTTCAGTAATATTTGTTCCACATATTAAAAGTCTGAATCTGCCTCATCTGACAATAGCATCGCCCGATATGGGGGGGTCTTACAGAGCAAGGACTTTTGCCAAATACTTTAACGCAGAAGTTGTGATCTGTGATAAACAAAGAAAAAGAGCTAACGAGATCGAATCAATGTCTATAATCGGTGACGTTACCGGAAGAGATGTGGTTCTGATTGATGATATATGTGATACAGCCAGAACACTGGCAAAGGCAGCAGAGTTGATCATGGAAAAAGGTGCCAATAGCGTTAGAGCAGTTTGTACCCACCCCGTATTATCAGGAGATGCCTACAGGACTATTGAGACTTCAGCACTCACAGAGCTGATTGTTACTGATACGATTGCATCAACTAAATCAAGCCCTAAAATAAGAGTACTTTCAACAGCAGATCTTTTCAGTCGTGCAATTGCCAA
This sequence comes from Daejeonella sp., assembly GCF_036405355.1. Classification (GTDB taxonomy): domain Bacteria; phylum Bacteroidota; class Bacteroidia; order Sphingobacteriales; family Sphingobacteriaceae; genus Daejeonella. The sequence goes on along the minus strand of NZ_DASWXT010000092.1, from coordinate 17,383 downwards.
TGTCAATGAACACGCCTCAATAAGTGAACTGTTTAAAATTGATTAAAGAACAAGGAATAAGGACAGACACCAAGACCCGATAGCTATCGGGTCAAGACTGAAAATATTAGATTGTTAGGTTTTCTAACAGTTAAATACAAACAATAACAAATAATAATTATGAAATCAATTGCTATTAGCGGTTCTCCAAGAGAGAACGTAGGGAAAAGAGACGCTAAAGAGCTGCGTTACGAAGGTAAAGTGCCTGCAGTTCTTTATGGTGGAAAAAATCAAATCCACTTTTCTGTGTCTGCATCTGATTTGAAAAGTCTGGTTTATACGCCGGAAGTTTCTTTCGTTGCTTTGGATGTTGCAGGTGTGAAAGCACAGGCTATCATTCAGGATGTACATTTTCATCCATTAACAGATTTACCATTACATGTTGACTTTTTAGAATTAGATGAAAAGAAACCTGTAGTGATGCTGATCCCTGTAAAATTAACCGGAACCTCACCTGGTGTTAAGATCGGTGGTAAGTTAGTTCAGAAATTACGTAAACTGCGTGTAAAAGCATTGCCTAAGGATATGCCTCAGTATGTTGAAGTAAGTATTTCTCAATTGGAGGTTGGAAAATCTGTGGGTGTTGGTTCTTTGAAATTCGATAATTTCATTATCACAAACAATCCTGAAGATACCATTGTTTCTGTAACCATGTCACGTGCCCTTAAACAGGCAGAGAATGATGCTAAGAAATAATTAGTCCTTCCCCAATAATCTCAAAAGCAGTGCCGGTAAATCCGGCACTGCTTTTTTTTTGTAAGCATATACTTTTTTAAAAGCTTTGAAGCATATTTGTAGTCCACATGAAATATTTGATCATAGGTTTAGGAAATATAGGTCCGGAATATGCAGATACAAGGCATAATATTGGGTTTATGGTTGCTGATGAACTGGCTAAACAATCGCATTCATCTTTTTTCAATATGCGGCTGGCGTATTATACCGAGTTTGCCTATAAAAGCCGTAAGATCTTTGTGATCAAACCCACTACCTATATGAACCTGAGCGGCAAGGCGGTTAATTACTGGATGCAGGAATTACGTATTCCTGTCGAAAATATATTGGTTGTTGTGGATGATCTAGCCCTGCCTTTTGGTACAATACGTCTGAAGCCCAAAGGAAGTGCTGCCGGTCATAATGGTTTGAAGAGTATTGAAGGAGTTCTGGGTAGTACAGACTATGCAAGGCTGCGATTTGGAATAGGGGATAATTTCCCAAAGGGCAGGCAGGTTGATTATGTGTTGAGCGGTTTTGATCCTGATGAACAGAAAGAATTACCTGCATTAATCGATCGTTCAGTAGAATTTATAAATAGTTTTGTCAGTGTAGGTCCGGAATTGACCATGACCCGTTTAAACAAATAGGGGGTGTTTTTTATTGAATAATATCGAATCCAGAATAATTTAAAATCCATTTTTTAATGAAGATCTACGGAATACCCAATTGCAATACTGTAAAGAAGACACTCGACTGGTTCAGGCTTCATGAAATTGATTTTGAGTTTCATGATTTTAAAAAACTTGGAGTTGATCGGCTTAAACTTGAGGAGTGGTCAGGGAATTTGGGATGGGAAGCACTATTAAACAGGCGTGGAACAACCTGGAAAATGCTTTCACCCGAAATTCAAAATAGCATTACATCAAAAGACTCAGCATTCAAACTAATGCAGGAAAAGGTCAGTGTGATAAAACGTCCGGTTATTGAAACAGGTTCCGGTTCTGTTCTCCTGGGATTCAATGAGGAACAATTAAGCGAGTTGTTAATAAAACTTAAGAGAAATATTAAATGAACAGATTCAGGTTCTTAACTTTTGTAATTGCGTTATTATGCTTTGTAAACCAGGCATATACACAGCAGAGTCAGGTGGGCGGTAATTATAATTACCATGATACTTTCGGCCCGATGTTTTATACTAAAAATGGTGATGAGTACAGGTCTGCAGGAGGGCAGCCCGGACCTAAATACTGGCAGAACAGGGCAGATTATAAATTAGCGGTCAGATTAAATGAACAAAGTAATGAGATCTCGGGGACTGTAATTGTAACTTATACGAACAACAGCCCTGATAAACTTCCTTTTATCTGGATGCAGCTGGATCAGAACCTTTTTAAGGAGAATTCACGCGGTCATGCGATTATTCCACCAGGTGGTAGTCGGAGTGGTGCCCGTGGGCAGAAGTTTGATGGTGGTTATAAAATTAAATCTGTTAAGATTCTGTCTGTTGAGAAAGGAAAAACAATTGAGAAGAATGCCGAGCATTTTATAGAAGATACAAGAATGCAGGTTTATCTGCCGAATGAACTTTCCTCAGGGGGAGGTCAGCTTCGGCTAAAGATCGAATATTCTTTTACCTCTCCTGATTATGGCTCAGATCGTATGGGTATTTTAAATACTAAGAACGGAAAGATTTTCTCTGTTGCACAGTGGTATCCGCGTATGTGCGTATATGATGATGTATCTGGCTGGAATACCATTCCTTATATCGGCCCAAGTGAGTTTTATCTCGAATACGGAGATTATGATATCAGCATTACTGTTCCAGCAAGTCATATTGTAGTTGGTTCGGGTGAACTGGTAAATCCTCAGGAAGTGTATACCACAGAACAGCAGCAAAGGTGGAAAGCTGCCGCACAGAGTGATAAAACAGTAATCATCAGATCTGCTGCTGAGGTAACAAATCCGGATTCCCGCCCGAAAGGAAAACAGGAGCTTACCTGGAATTTTAAATTAAAGAATGCGCGTGATGCTGCCTGGGCTTCGTCGGCTGCCTTTATCATTGATGCTGCCCGTATGAATCTACCAAGTGGTAAGAAATCAATGGCAATTTCAGCATATCCGGTTGAAAGTGATGGGAATGATGCCTGGGCACGTTCTACGGAATATACAAAGGCATCCAATGAGTTCAATTCTAAGAAATGGCTGGAATTTCCTTATCCGGCTGCAACAAATGTTGCTTCAATTGCAGGTGGTATGGAGTATCCTGGCATTGTATTCTGCAGTGCAAAATCTAAATCAGGAGAACTTTGGGGAGTTACTGATCATGAATTTGGTCATACCTGGTTCCCGATGATCGTTGGATCCAATGAGCGTTTATATGCCTGGATGGATGAGGGTTTCAATACCTTCATTAATACTCTGGCATCCGCTGACTTTAACAGCGGAGAGTACCGGCAGGGTAAAGCTGATATGCATGCGCTTGGTAAAGTCTTGACCAATCCAGGTTTTGAACCGGTAATGAGCAGCCCGGATAATATGAAGGAAAACAGTATTGGGTTACTTGCCTACTACAAACCGGCTATTGCACTTAGTATTTTACGTGAGCAAATATTGGGCCCTGAGCGTTTCGACAGGGCTTTTAAAACCTATATTGATCGCTGGGCATATAAACATCCAACCCCTGATGATTTCTTTCGCACTATGGAAAATGTGTCGGGTGAAAATCTGAACTGGTTCTGGAGAGCTTGGATCCTGAATAACTGGAAGCTTGATCAGGGAGTTGTGGATCTGAAATATGTAAATAATGATTTTAAGCAGGGAGCTTTAATAACTATTGAAAATCTGGATAAAATGGCAATGCCGGTCATCCTGGATATCAAAACAAAAAGCGGAAAAGTGAACCGTTTAAAACTTCCTGTTGAAGTTTGGGAACGAAATGCACGCTTTACATTTAATTATCCTTCAACAGAGGAGATCGTTTCGATTGTCTCTGATCCGGATAAGGTTTTCCCTGATTCTAATCCGGCAAATAATATCTGGCCTGCAACAAATTAGAATTTAAATGGTTATCCTGCCCCCAAGTTTGCCAGTGGGCAGGATAACTATTAAAATATATTAATCAGTCTTCTGGCTGTGCGCTGAACTTTCCTTGACTTTTTGCGGCTATCCGGATCCTTTTTTACCGTCCGGTATACACGTCCTGCTTTGCGCACAATTTTCTTTAACTTTTTCCTCGTAAATTTCGCGTTTTTGGAATTGTTTCCTTTATTGAGTAATAACTGGATCAACTCTTTAGCATTGCTTGTGCTTACTTTTTCAGCCTTTGCTTCAGGTACAATAACACTGAAAAGCATAATAAAAATGATGGAGAACAGGAGCTTTTTCATGATTTGATTCTTTATTGAATTTTATTTGCCCGGTCTCAGGTAAGATCCCCGAATCCTTTTAATATATGACGCTAAGTCATATCATATCGTTGCATGGGAAATGAGATATATTGTTTGAAAATCAATACCTCCAGGAAAATCAGAACAAGCCTAATTCAATTGCTGAGATTTGGTAAAGGCGAGGTGATTTAGGACAGCTTTTAATTCACCATAAGAAACCTCATCACCAAGGGCAATTTTTGTGTCAACAGTGCTTGATTCAGGGTTTTGAATTAAATAAGCCATGATTTTAGCCACTTTAATTTTAGGTACGATTTCAAATACCGAGATCTCACCACTTAGAATGTAATGGGCAAGATGACCTTCTATTGTGCCGGTAGTGAAAGCCCGCTCTTTCGCAATATCACTGATCGTTTTCCCTTGTTTGAATAAATCGAAACTGGCCTGTTTAGTATCCTTCTTTATTTTCTTCTCTTTTACTGGCAATTCCTGTACATCACGCTCGATGCCATTATCCTTACAATAGGAGTTGATAATTTCCAGTAAATCAGTTCCGTATTGTTTAACCCTTGTTTTTCCTAAACCTTTGATATTTTCTAATTCTGCCGGATTTGATGGAAGGAAGCGGAGAATTTCCAGAATAGATTTCTGAGCCAATACAAGATATAGGGGTACTCCCCATTCTTTTGCCAGTTCATCTCTCCAGTTTTTAATTGCCTGATATAATTCAGGGTGCAATATGTTTTCTGATGAATATGGAGTGTTTTGGGAAGAGCTTTTAATTGGCTTATAATCTATTTCAGTATTAGATTTGGTCTGCAGATAGCTGGTCGTACTGAAACCACCCGCCGAGGCTTTCATGAGTGCAATTTTTATTGCAATTTCCTTAAAAAAGTCATCTAAAATGCCTTTGATACTGGTTCCGACGGCCTTATTGTCAGTATCTGTATTCAGGTTCTTCAATGCTTCATAAAATACCGAACTTATTTTCTCATTGAAATAAGCACAAGCTTTTTTTATCCTGTTTTGGAGCTCAGTATTATCTTCAGGAAGTATATTATCTGAAAAATAGTTAGAAAGCTGTTTTTTGAAATTATCAGCCACCTCATAGATATCCTTTTCTGCAAGAGCTCGCATCTGATTAAGGCTTTCAATGATACCTGGATCCAGAATAGTGTGATGATCTTCACTTAGTTTCTTTAAATGGAAATAGTGAGTTTTCAGAGTAGTAAAATCAAATAGCTCAAAAATAAGGGATTGCTGAAATGCAATTCTGGAAGCAATTAACTGCTGTTCACCGGGTTCATTGTCTTTTGCATTGCGGGTATATTCGGAGATCGTCCCATCGGTTTTAACACTATTAAAAGAGATTGGAGAGCGGAGGACCATGCCCTCAAAGCTTTTGCAACGACTAAGGGCTACATATACCTGTCCATGGGCGAATGCCATATTTGCATCGATTACGGCTTTTTCGAAGGTTAATCCCTGGCTTTTATGTATTGTGATTGCCCATGCAAGCTTGAGCGGGAATTGGGTGAAAGTCCCGATGATTTTTTCTCTTAACTCCTTGGTTTGAGTATCCAACTCATATTTGATATTGGTCCATTCAAGTGGATTTACTACAATTTCCGACAAATCACCAGGGCATTTTACCAGGATATGGTCATCAGATATCGAGGTAACTATACCTATTTTACCATTAAAGAAAAGGCGTTCCCGTGAGGGATCATTTTTTACGAACATAACCTGAGCGCCTTTTTTGAGTTCCAGTTCGGCCACAGTAGGGTAGGAATATTCAGGAAAATCATCCTGAACAACAGCGTTAAATCTATGAATTGGGCTGTTCAGTTCCTTTAATTTACCTTCATTAATCTCCTGGGCAGATTTGTTATGGGTTGTCAGCGTAATATATCCTTCCTCATCACTGGGATTGAAATCTGGGATATAACGCTGGTTTAATTTTTTTAAAATATTTTCATCGATCTGATTCTGCCTTACACTGTTTAAAAGATCAATAAAATTAGAATCTACCTGTCTGTAAATATGTTTTAATTCGATGCTCACCGGCTGGGTGGCCATCAGTGCTTTACTACTGAAAAAGAACATGTTTGTATAATAGCTTTTCAGGATTGCCCAGTCTTCATCTTTAACAACAGGTGAAAGCTGGTGAAGATCTCCGATCATTAAGAGCTGTACACCTCCAAATGGCTTTTTGTGATCCTTAAATCGTCTTAAAACCTCATCAATGTGGTCGAGTGTATCCGCGCGAACCATGCTTATCTCATCGATAACCAGCAGGTCCAGACTTTTTATCAGGTTAATTTTTTCTTTACTGAAGCGTTTATGTTCAGTTTTAGCTGTGTTACCCGGAATATATGGACCAAAGGGGAGCTGGAAAAAGGAATTAATGGTCACTCCACCTGCATTGATTGCTGCAACACCGGTTGGTGCAACAACCGCCATACGTTTTAATGAGGTGTTCTTCAGCTGATGAAGAAATGTAGTTTTACCGGTTCCAGCCTTTCCAGTTAGAAAAATATTTTTGTCGGTATACTGTACAAAATCAAAAGCGAGGTCCAGTTGAGAATTCTGTTGCATTGAAGGAATTAAAACATCTGTGGGTTTCATGGCAAGGTAAAAATTTAAATCCTATAACAGAATTAATGGCCAATACTATCTGTTTTAGCCATTTTCATACATCAGGTAAAAGGTGCCATTCGATTAGAAAAACCTGGCGGGTATTAGAGCCTTTGATTAGATTCCAGGAATAATAATTTTTTAATCATCTAATCATTCGTGAACTCAAATCCCGGAACCACAAGGTAGTAAATTGACCACCATTCATACTCGAGTGTAAAGTACAATTTGAACGGACCTTCAAATTCAATTACATCATGATTTTCGGCCAGTGCAGTATACTTAATCAGCCCTTCTGCATAAGCCAATCCTATATCTTCTTTAATCTCATAATTAATATCTTCAATTTGATAATTGCCATTTTTAAACTGGGGGTAAGAATCAAAGACCTTTGCAAATCTGTCTATAACCTTATCCTTTTTCCAAATTCTTCTATCAGGTAATACCAGGGCATCAGCAAGACTAAAAGAAAGTTGCTCTTTCTCCTGACTGAACCATGAGGTAATAAATTTTGCTGCTTTATACTCAATATCCAGTTTATGATTGGGGTGGAATTCTTCATATATAAAGTGCATGATCATTCCGGGTAATTGCACATTCATTACTTTCTCTTCGAATAGTTCTTCAGTAATAAATTTATATTTAATCCTGTTATCGTAAGTCCCTAAAAAGTCCAGAGCGATCTGTTTCTCGTTTAACAAATCCATTATTTTATTTAAGGCGGTTTCAACAGAAAGGTCTTCAAGTTTAGTTTCTGGAATGAAATCAGGCTTCCCAATTAGCTCAAGTATATTGATCTCTTCTGCTTCAGCCAATCCTTTCTCAAAGGCAAGCATATTTTTAAGGAATATATTTTCAATTGATGCAGGTGTATTTGCTGAGATATGGGCCTCAACCCCTAACTCAGCCTTTAGTTTTAATTGTAATAGTTCATTCTCCATCCGTTTATTTTCATCCGGATCATAACTCAATGGCAGATTGTTCTCAGATATCTTTTTCATGGTACATGGTTTAAATTTTAAGAATCAATAATTATTAAAGCCCGAATGAAATTATAAGATTTATTACATAGCCGACTCTCACCGGTAGCAGAGATTGTGTAAACGGTAAATATTAGTCGTATTTTAGGATTACCGTTTACTAATTTCTTTAGGGATTGGGGTTATTTATAATTAAATTTATAATTAGGACAAATCCCTATGAATAAGTCTGAAACCTATATTAACCCTAATCCAACAGCAAAGGTTTTGGCCCTTGAGGATATTGACTTGTCTTTGACCTATAGTTATGCAAACTATTTAACCTGGTTTTTCGACGACAGGGTTGAGCTTATTAAAGGTAAAGTGAGTAAGATGAGCCCGGCTCCATCCACCTTACATCAGGAAATATCAGCAAACATATTTTCAGGTATTTATAATCACCTAAATGGAAAGTCCTGCAAGGTTTTTTATGCACCTTTTGATGTCCGGTTCCCCAAGGAAAGTAAAGCAGACAAAGATATTCATACAGTGTTGCAGCCAGATATATGTGTGATCTGCGATCCAAAAAAAATAGATGCAAAGGGCTGTATTGGTGCGCCTGATATTGTGATTGAAATTTTATCGCCGGGTAATAATAAGATGGAATTGCTTCATAAATATGATATTTATGAGGAGTTTGGAGTAAAAGAATACTGGGTTGTAAGTCCGGGAGACAAAACTTTACTGAAATATACCCTGGATATAGAGGGTAGATACCAGCCGTCTAAACTATTTACTTTAAGCGAAAAGGTATATTCAGAAGTTCTTCCGGGATTTGAGCTTGATCTGGATGCGGTTTTTGGCGATTGATAATTTGGGAAATTCTTTAAAACTGTTTTCTGAATGTCATTCAAACATAAGTACGATCAACCTATACCATTAATAATTGCACTAACCTAACCGATCTAAACCGGATTGAAGCGGTAGCTTTTAGCTTATAAGAATCTATAATGAACCTGAATTTCAAAGTCAAAACTATAGTGCTTCCTGTCGTCAGGATAAACTCCAGGCCGGACTGAGAATATCACAAGAGGCAGACCCTGCTTTACAGATCAATCTTCATATCAGACATCAGACTTCAGTTATTAGTTATCCATTTTCATTTATCTGTTGTCAGTTATTCCTTATCGGGCCTCAGACCTAAGCTTTCCTGTATCATTTAAAATCCTAAATAAATTCTCACCCAACCCATTGAAAATCAAAATAAACTTCCTACTTTTGCAGTCCCTAAATGAAAGCTGTAATAAGCTGAGGTGCAGGGATTAAATTATATAAACACTAAAAGGAAAAAATGCCTACTATCCAACAATTAGTTAGAAAAGGTAGAGTAGCTCTGGTCGACAAGAGTAAGTCGCCAGCGTTGGACAGCTGTCCACAGCGAAGAGGAGTGTGCACACGTGTGTATACCACTACCCCTAAAAAACCAAACTCAGCAATGCGTAAAGTTGCCCGTGTTCGCTTAACCAATGGAAAAGAAGTGAATGCTTACATTCCAGGTGAAGGTCACAACTTACAGGAGCACTCTATTGTATTAATCCGTGGAGGTCGTGTGAAAGATTTACCAGGAGTTCGTTACCACATTATCCGTGGTGCTTTGGATACATCCGGTGTAGCTGGTCGTAACCAACGTCGTTCTAAATACGGAACTAAGAAACCAAAACCAGGTCAGGTAGCAGCTGCTCCAACTAAGGGTAAAAAGAAATAATTAAACGGAGGAAAGCAACATGAGAAAGTCAAAACCAAAAAAGAGAATCTTACTGCCTGATCCAAAGTTTAACGACGTAATGGTAACCAGGTTTGTAAATAATATGATGTATGACGGTAAAAAATCAATCGCATACTCTATTTTCTACGATGCAGTTGAATTAGTAGAGAAAAAAACAAGCGAAAACGGATTAGAATCCTGGAAAAAAGCTTTGAACAATGTAATGCCAGCGGTAGAGGTTAAATCCCGTCGTGTTGGTGGTGCAAACTTCCAGGTACCTACAGAGGTTCGTCCTGAGCGTAAAATCGCTTTGGGAATGAAATGGTTGATCAACTATTCACGTAAGCGTGGTGAAAAGACCATGACCGAGAAATTAGCCGGAGAAATCATTTCAGCCGCTAAGGGTGAAGGTGCTGCAGTTAAGAAGAAAGAAGATACTCACAAAATGGCAGAAGCTAACAAAGCATTCTCTCATTTCAGATTCTAACAGGAAATAATATAATGTCAAGAGATTTAAGATACACAAGAAATATTGGAATTGCAGCCCATATTGATGCGGGTAAAACCACAACAACTGAGCGGATTCTTTACTACTCTGGTGTGAGCCATAAAATTGGTGAGGTGCATGATGGTGCCGCAACTATGGACTGGATGGCGCAGGAGCAGGAGCGTGGTATTACCATTACTTCAGCAGCTACAACAGTTAACTGGAAATACAGAGATCAAACTTACCATATCAACCTCATTGATACTCCGGGACACGTGGATTTTACCGTTGAGGTAAACCGTTCATTACGTGTATTGGATGGACTGGTATTCCTTTTTTCAGCTGTTGATGGTGTTGAGCCACAATCAGAAACTAACTGGCGTTTAGCAAACAATTATAACGTAGCCCGTATAGGTTTCGTGAATAAGATGGACCGTTCAGGTGCTGATTTCTTAAAAGTTGTTAAGCAGGTTAAGGATATGCTTGGAAGCAATGCAGTTCCTTTGCAATTACCAATTGGTTCTGAGGATAGCTTTAAAGGAGTAGTTGATCTGATCAACTTCCGTGGTATTGTATGGAATGAGCATGATAAAGGCATGACCTTTACTGAAGTGCCAATTCCTGATGATATGGTGGCTGAAGCTACTGAGTGGAGAGAAAAATTATTGGAGTCTGTTGCAGAATATGACGAGACTTTAATGGAAAAATTCTTCGATGCTCCTGAGACAATCACAGAACGTGAGGTTTTGGATGCATTACGTAAGGCAGTTCTTGATGCAAAGATCGTTCCTATGGTATGTGGTTCATCTTTCAAGAACAAAGGTGTTCAAACCATGCTTGATTATGTGATGGAATTATTACCATCTCCAATGGATGTAGAAGGTATTGTGGGAACAAATCCTGAAACAGGCGAAGAAATTGTTCGTAAGCCAAGTGAGAAAGAGCCTTTCGCTGCATTAGCATTTAAGATCGCAACGGATCCTTTCGTAGGTCGTTTATGTTTTATTCGTGTATATTCAGGTAATCTTGAAGCAGGATCGTATGTACATAATATGCGTTCTGATAATAAGGAGCGTATTTCACGTATTTTCCAGATGCACGCTAACAAGCAAAATCCTATTACTAATGTTGGGGCCGGAGATATTGCCGCGGTAGTTGGATTTAAGGACATCAAAACAGGAGATACACTTTGTGATGAGAAGCATCCTATTGTTTTAGAATCGATGAATTTTCCTGAACCGGTAATCGGTTTGGCAATCGAGCCTAAAACCCAGGCTGACGTTGATAAGTTAGGTATGGCTTTAGGTAAATTATCTGAAGAAGATCCAACTTTCCGCGTACAAACAGACGAAGAAACAGGCCAGACTATCATTTCGGGTATGGGTGAGCTTCACCTTGATATTATCATGGATCGTTTGAAGCGTGAGTTTAAAGTAGAAGTGAACCAGGGAGCTCCTCAGGTTTCTTATAAGGAAGCCATTACAGGTACTACCCAACACCGTGAAACGTATAAAAAACAAACCGGTGGTCGTGGTAAATTTGCTGATATCCAGGTTGTTATATCTCCTAACGATGAAGGTAAAACCGGATTGCAGTTTGTGAATGAGATCTCAGGTGGTTCTATTCCGCGTGAATTTATTCCTTCTGTTGAGAAAGGTTTTGCTGCAGCCATGGTAAATGGTGTTCTTGCAGGATATCCTTTGCAGGATATGAAAGTTCGTCTGATTGATGGATCATTCCACGCAGTCGATTCAGATGCACTGTCTTTCGAGATCTGTGCTAAATCTGCTTTCCGTGAGGCATTACCTAAATGTAAGCCCGTATTAATGGAGCCTATCATGAAGATTGAAATCCTGACTCCTGAAGAGAATATGGGTGATGTAATTGGTGATATGAACCGCCGTCGTGGTCAGCTTTTGGGTATGGATACACGTGCCGGTGCCCAGGTAATTAAAGCTACCGTACCACTTTCAGAAATGTTTGGTTATGTAACACAGTTACGTACAATCACTTCTGGCCGTGCAACTTCTACAATGGAATTTGATCACTATGCTGAAGCTCCAAGGAACGTTCAGGAAGAGGTTGTAGCCAAGGTGAAGGGTAAGAAGGCAAACGCATAATTAGAATAAAGAACAAAGAGCAAAGACTGAGGACTATTTGTCCTTGATCATTGTTCTTTGCTCCTTAATCAAAATAAACCGGTTAGCGTTACTAATAGCTCTAACGTTAACCATAAACAAACAACAATGAGCCAAAGAATCAGAATTAAATTAAAATCATACGATTATAATCTCGTAGACAAATCTGCTGAGAAGATCGTTAAAACCGTTAAGCCTACGGGTGCGGTGGTAAGCGGACCGATTCCCTTGCCTACAGAAAAAAGAATATTTACAGTTTTGCGTTCACCGCACGTAAATAAGAAAGGTAGAGAGCAATTTCAGTTATGCGCTTACAAGCGTTTACTTGATATTTACAGTTCGAATTCAAAGACTGTTGATGCTCTAATGAAGCTTGAATTACCAAGTGGAGTTGAAGTAGAAATCAAGGTTTAATTTCATAAACTTATTAAAAAAAGCTATCCTACGGGATGGCTTTTTTTGTTTTAATCTGCTTCTGTTTTTTGGAATTTTAATTCATAAAATCCTTCTTTCAGGATTGAATCGGGGGCTTAAAATTGTCCGGATTTTCTGTTTATTTAGTCCTCCATCTTCCCCATACTGCCAGCCTGAAAGTATTTCCCAATTCCAATTTTCCGGATTTATTCTGGGAAAAGAAAATTACCTAAGGAGATATTATATTCTCGTTTTTGTAGAAAATAATACCCGAAACGGGTAATTTAATCTACATTTTCTCATTTCTGTTTTTATTTATATTATAAAAATTATCGTTGTAATTAAATAAATGTCGTTTTTGCCAATTTAAAGCACGATATTAGTAATAAATAGTCTTCTAGCGGTCTTTAAAGCCAGAAATTTTGCCGGTGGTATGATTATGGCTTTATACATCCAATGGGTTTAATTATAGGCCTTTTTGAAGTAATTATTTAGAGCATAGTGCATTTAAACAGAACCTACCAATTATATATTTTATTTGCATTTTATATACTGTTTCCTTCCATTTTGAAGGCGCAGGAGATTGTGCAAATGACTGTTCATTCAGGTGAATCTTTTTATGTTCATCCCGAGGCGAATGTATCGGTATTTTCTGATTTAAATAACTCGGGTTCTATTGGATCCTATAACCAGTCTGTAATTAATTTTCATGGTGAACGCTGGAATAATATGAGCGGAAGTCAGATATTGGATGAGAGTGCAAATGGGCAAACCGGATTTGGTGGATCTATTAGATTTTCAGCAACTACTTTACCGCAATATATCAATACTTTAAACAACTCACAGCCTAATAGCGGTTTCCCTAATATCACGCTAGATAATCCGCAAAATTTAATTCTTCAGGGCAACGACCTTCTGGTCAGAAGAAGTTTTAATTTTCAGAGCGGCAAGGTGATTCTGAATAACAGAAATACAATAATGCAAGCAAGTGCAAACATTGCCGGCTTTGATAATAATAAATATTTCGTTACAGGCACAGCAACCAGTGGCGGTTCTTTAATCAGGAAGACTAGCGGTTCACAGAATACTCAAATCATTTTTCCACTTGGATCAACTGTCGGCAGTTACACACCGGCTTCGATTACATATACCGGGGTCACCCAGGATTTGAAACTAAGGGTTTTCGATAATGTTTATGACAAGGCTATATTCGGTAACCCGGATAATGTAAATTTCGTTACTAAGACATGGAATTTATCATTTAGTAATCTTGATCCAAATGCTAATCTTGTTTTGAATGCTCAGCATAATTCAACTGAGGAGGGTTCGCAGTTTACAGCCGACAGAACAAAGAGTTTCCTGAGCAGATACCAGTCAAATATAGAGAAGTGGGATTCTACAACTGGAACCGGACTTACCCCAGGTATAATTACAACAGGAAGTCCGGTACCAAACTCCTTTATCAGTACCAGGACAATAAGTGGGGGAATGAGCTTAAACGAATATTTTTCAAAATCTGTTTTGAAGGAAAATGTACTTGCCAATTACAGAGTCCCTGTTGGTATTTCACCTAATAATGACGGTTTGAATGACAAATTCGTAATTGAGAACCTCAAAGCTACTGATAAAGTCAGAATTGACATTTACAACAGATGGCAAAGTCTTGTTTTCAGAGATACTAATTACAAAAACACTTTTGAGGGAATAGGAAATCAGAATGGAATGGTAAATAATACTCTTCCGGATGGAACCTACTATTATATTTTAAATTTTAATGATTCTAAGCCTGTAACCGGCTATATCATTATTAACAGATAGTAAATACTGATGTTTAAACGGACGGTTAGCTTACTTATTTGTTTAATTATTTTTCTGACCGGATCGCAAAATCTGAAAGGACAGCAATTGCCCCTTTTTTCTGAGTACATGTTCAATACCCTGGAAATTAACCCTGCATATGCAGGATTCAGAGATGCTTTGAGCATCACCACCATGTTTCGGAAACAATATACAGGATTTAAAACAGCCCCTCAAAGTGCTTTTTTTGCGGCAGATATGCCCATTTCAGGTAAGCGTGTTGGCGTTGGCATAAAATTGCTTGATGACAGGGATGAAATTACAAAGACCCTGGGTGCTCAGGGTGTTTATTCTTTCAAGATACCTACCGGTGCTTATTCAAATATTTCACTTGGTTTACAAGGGGGAGTATATAATTTCAAAACAGATTACACCAAGGTTGATGTCATTGATCCGAATGATCCTTCTTTCAGTCAGAATATCAATTCTCTGAAATTGAACTTTGGAACCGGGGTGTTCTTCAATACTGAGAAATTCTATGCTGGACTTTCATCTCCCAATTTAATCCGTAATAACTTCAATAAGGAAAACAATACCGGTGCTTTCAGTGAAATGAAACAACAAATGCACATTTACTTTAATACAGGTTATGTTTTTGCACTTAGTGATGATCTTCATATCAAACCATCTGTTTTAGTTAGAGGTGTGGCTGGAAGTCCGATTTCCTATGATATCAATACAAATTTCTGGATATCAGATATGCTCGGTCTGGGTATTTCATATCGGAACAAAACTGCAATGGTAGGAATAATTGATCTTAAACTTGTCCCTGAACTCCATTTGGGATATGCATATGATCATAGTATATCAGAATACAATATAATTTCAAAAGGTTCACATGAAGTAATCCTGAGATATGAATTCTCATTTAATCGAATGGCCCTTTCACCGAGATATTTTTAAATTATGAAAAGTAAACTCCCTCCAAGATTTTTTCAGAATAAGAGCTTTAGCATGGCTCTTTTTGTTATTTCGTGTCTTTTTTGCGTAAATCTTAGCCAGGCACAGGTAAAAATCGGTACTAATCCTGATCAGATTCAACGCTCTTCTATTCTTGAATTAGAGAGTGATACCAAGGGTTTATTATTGCCACGCTTAAGCGATACTATTGCAATAAATGCATTAAATCCATTGGACGGTATGCTTATATACCTTTCAAAAGAACCAAAACAGGGACTTTATGTTCGTAAAGGGGGAGTCTGGAGTTTTCTTAGCGGGGTTTCCAATACTAATATTAACAATAATGTGGAGGTAGATGAGACCAAGCTAAACCTTGGGAATATGGGAGGACAAATTAATCCAGCAACTCAAATTTCTGCCTCTCCCGGAACAGTTTCCGGTCAGGTACTTACCTGGAATGGCACTGCATGGGAGCCCAAGTCGATTCTACAGGTTTCAACAACAATTGTCGAAAAGGCAAAGGAATTTAATACCACTTCGGGAGGGAATGTGATTATTGAACCAAACAGCACAAATGTTGTCAAGGTTACAGTAGCTGGAGCAGTTCCAGGAGACATAGTCTTTGTAGCCTTAATCGGAGATACACCCGATTTCGCAGTTTACAATGCATGGGTAAGTGGAACCAATGAAGTTAGTATTCGTTTCGCAAATTATCAGGCTGATCCCGTAACAATTATCGGAACACAGTACAAGGTTTTACTAATGAAATAAATTATTGTTATGCAGGTAATCTGCAGCACAAAATGATATAGAATTTTTTATCGGATTATATGAAATACTCAATGAAGCGATTTATCCGTTTGGCCTGTTTGACAGGCGTTTTGCTTGGAGCAATAAGTACGGTTCAAGGGCAATCGAGACAGATCAGGCTTGGTGATAATATGGGTGACCATATGGCGGCGAAGGACCTGGATATGAACAGTAAACAAATACTGAACGCTGAGGGGATTGCTATTGGATCGGCTACCATAACCAATCAGAATGTTGCCTTTCAGATTGATGGGACAAATAAAGCCATCCTGATGCCACGGATTACTGCGCTTACTGCAATTGCCACTCCGGTCAATGGTATGTTGGTGTATAATTCGACCGACAATAAGTTCTATGTCAGAGAGAATGGGGCATGGGTATCCTTTGCAACTATTACCGATTTGAATGGTAAGGCTTCGACAGTTACGGTTGATAATATTTCGATAATCAAGGATAACACCGGTGCACTTTCGGCAAATGTCAATTCAGCTATTTGGAATGCAAACCGGCTTCAGGGCAATGCAGTATCAGCAACAGCACCACTTGCCGGACAGGTTTTGAGCTGGAATGGAACTGCCTGGATTCCTGCTAATGCAACCGCGCAAACTGCTCAAACTGTAACTGCAGCAGCTCAACCAGCCATTACTTCAGTAGGTACTTTAACCGGTCTTTCTGTGACTAATCCTATTGTGGGAAGCGTTACCGGCAATGCAGCAACTGCTACAAAACTTGCAACTCCAAGAACGATTAACGGTGTAGCTTTTGATGGTACAGCGGATATTACTCTGGAGGTTGAAGAAGCTAAGAAGCTAAAAACTCCAAAGAATATTAATGGAGTTCCATTTGATGGTACTGCGGATATTACCATTACGGCTGCGGCTGATGCAGGAACCTTAACTGGCACAACCCTTAATCCTACAGTAGTTAGCTCGTCGTTAACTTCAGTAGGCACGCTTAACAGTCTGACGGTTACAGCACCGATCTCAGGAACAATCACCGGCAATGCGGGCACTGCCACGAAACTAGAAACTGCCAGAACGATCAACGGCGTAGCTTTTGATGGAACTTCCAACATTAACATCACAGCCACAGCTATAGCCGATGCAGCAGCCTTAACAGGAACCACACTTGCAGCAAACGTGTTTTCTTCGTCCTTGACTTCAGTAGGCACACTTGGCAGTCTGACGGTTACAGCACCAATCTCAGGAAGTGTGACAGGCAATGCAGCAACAGCTACTGCGCTGGCTACTCCACGGACGATTAACGGCGTAGCC
>NZ_DASWXT010000091.1:0-46029 GCF_036405355.1 Daejeonella sp. | reverse complement strand
TAATAGTACCTGTAACTATCGTTTGGGAAAATGCGCTGATAGTAACTAATTGGAGTAAAATAAATGAAAAGACCTTCCTCTTCCTAAGAAGTAGCCTTTCGATACAACACAAAAAAATGGTTGCCGAGGATTGATTTGTAGATTTTTTTTTCATAATGATTAATTATTAAAACACTTGTAAACGAATTAGTTAATGGATATTTCTTAGAGAGTAAAATTAATATGTATGATTTATTAATATCGAAAGTAGATACATTAAATTACAATTGCAAGCTTTTTTAAAAAAAAAAATAAAACTTCGTTTTTATTTATTTGATAGCCACTAATAGCCACTTTTTTATTCATAACGATTGAATTCGAACAACTATTTACCCACCCTAAGTTGATGGCAGCGAATTGTGCCGTCAGTTTAACCAGAATGTATTTATATGCAGTAACTTTCGTTAATGCATTTCATCCATCTTGACAGAAGAGACAATTGGGCCAGCGCCCGAAAAAGAACTATTCAGCATAAGTCTATATTGAAATTCTCTTCCTTTAGGAATTGTGACCATATAAGTGATTTCAGTCTCGCTTTGCAATATTTGATTCAAACTTACTTTGAAAATCTCATCGGTTGAGTTCCTGTCCCACATGATAATTTCAGCAGAACAATATTGTTTTCGATTGAACTGTCCGGTGATTGTCAGTTTGAAAGTTTCGCTTTTTGTATTGTTGGTTAGGAGTGTCGAAGTGTAGACTTCAAATGGATGTCGTCTAGATATACTACCGGGGTCGGCCATTATTCTAGCATGAGGCCCGAAGCTCGGAATCCAGGTTTTATTGTTCAAGTTAAAACCATCTTTTTCACCCCAAAATAGCTCCGAGCCAATACCATGCATTCCCCCTGTAGGAACTAATCCTCCGTTATACATATTTGTCCCCGAATGGTTGAAAACTAGTATATCTTGATACCCATTCCCATCAAAATCTAAAACATAATTTGCACTGGATGATGACGAAGGGAAACGAAATTTAGTAGATTCATCAAGGAATCCGTCTTTATTAGCAGATAAAATAAAAGTTCCCACACGACGAGATAGTTCCGCATGATAATTTGCGATGATTAACTCCAGCTTATCGTCATTCAATTGAGCGATGGACCCGCCTTGCGCCCCAAAAGTTTTAAATGAACGTTTATTATCCAAGGAAAATAATCCATTATTGTTTATTAGTATCCAGGAATCAATATCGTTTGATTTGGTGTCAGAATTATGGTAGTTCTGACACCAAATATCTACCCATCCATCATTATCGAAGTCAGCGATTGTAACCCTGGGAGTAAAAACATGTGTATCAATTATTACCGGTTCTTGGAAATAAAAATTGCCTCGATCAATACTTCCATACAAAATTGCAATAATTTTATCTCCAGATGTAACCGCATCAAGGATTCCATCGTTATTCACATCAGCTATGAAACAAGAATATGCTGGGTAGTTGAAATTGAATAACTTGACGACATATTTTCGATTGCCGCGACCAAATAGCAGAGCAGCTTGATCTCCATTTAGTGGAGTTGCTAGAACATCCAAAATTCCATCTTTGTTATAATCTGCGACATTGACTGTATTTGCATTAAAAGGAAGCTCAATTTCGACTAGGTTATGAGCGTTTACTTCGTCATAAACATTATAGCGGATAACTAGTTTATTCGCTCGTTCCTGCAGGTAAATCAAATCCGTTTTACCTTTGTCTTCCATGTCTGCGAAGGCTATGTTGGTTTCAGGTGCAGACGGTGGCATTCGAATAACACTTGCTGGATTATAAATTCTACTTGCACTACCTTTAAAAATATACAAGGGAGGTCGATTTGTAACTGTTCCGCTTATTGTATTAATCAAAATAACGTCCTTATTATTAGTTCCATTATCAGCAGCTAGAATGTCAATTGCCCCAAATCCTTGAAGTTCAGAACGATTTTCAGGATAAAATCCATTTGATGAATTCATGTATATATAACTTGGAACATCGAAGGTTGTCTGATTACGATGTTGAGCAAATAAAATATCCAAATCTCCTGAATTATTTATATCCTCGAGACGGACAGATGTAGCTCCTATGGTAGGCAAACCTGTTTTGTTTTTTTTATCGAATCCCTCTTTGCTACCCCACCAAATAAATGATTCAGTTTGGAACTTAACATTCCCATTAACATCTTCAGAAAAATAGTTTGCGATGACGAGGTCGGTAAACCCATCCTTATTCAAATCCCCCGCATCTGCAGCAGTAGCATTTTCAGTGTCCAGAACCGTACGATTATTTAACGAGAATTCTCCGTTATCGTTCCAGAAAATTTCCGAATGGGCACCCTGGGATGGAACGAAGATATCGGGATAACCATCTTGATTAAGGTCCTTCACGAGAATTGAACGATTATAAAACTTCCCCTGAAGCAAAGGCTTTGGTGCTAATACAGGAAGTAATTCTGGAGTACCTAATTTCCCGTTTTTTAATCGAATAATTCGTATGGCTCCTGGCATACCCGTCTCGAGGAAAATCAATGATTTCTCTCCATTTGCAGCAATGTCAGCTACCTTTACATCAACTGCAAATAACGTTGGTATCACTTGAACACTATCGTTGCTAAATCCTGCTTCCGTTTGATTAAAAATATAGGAGGATTGTTCGCGCTCGCCAGCTAATGTTGTTAGTCTATCATGAGGTAAGTTTGCCGCCTCTACAGAAACATCCTCCCTTCCCGGATTTGCAACTATTATATCCATTAAACCATCTCCCGACAAATCTGCAACCGCGATGGCCCTGCCTCTATCGGCAGGCAATAGGGACCGGCGTGCCGGGTTTAGACCGTCCACTGCCCCCCAATAGATATATGAGGGGAAATTTGACAAAGTCCACCCGTGTATGAAGTTTGTAATGATGAGGTCTTTGTACCCATCTCCATTGAGGTCTTCAAGAATAGATCTTCCTCCCCCTCCTGTTGGCAATCTGATTACAGAAGACGAGCTTTCCAAAATCCAATTAAAATTTTGAAAGGCCGGTGCATCAAGTGGGATAGGAGGTGTTATAGAACGCAGACCATATGGTTTAAGATTTTTATAAACAAGTACATCAGGTGTATCATAGTGATTATGATCATTATTTACTACGACTTCCGGATATCCGTCCGAATTGAGGTCAAAAACATTTATAAACTGGATATTACCATTTCGAGATACATATAAATTGCCACCCGAATCGGAAAATTTCCCCTTAGAAAAATCAACAAAAGTATGATGAAAAAAAAGCGTTTTAGGATCAACTTGAGGTTGACGATTGCTTGCTGAATCATTTTGATCCCCCCTATATGCCGGGCTTCTCAACTCCAATTTTTCAGATCTTGGGCTTTTAGCACTACCCAAAACAGCAATTCTGCTTCCGCCATGTTTAGGTATCGATGGATTATTGAATCCCATTAAAATTATGCAAATAAAAATCCACGCAATCTTCCTGTTTTTTAGTTTCTTCATTATGTTTTTATTAAATTCTTGTACAATTATATTACTCTTTAATAGTCGGGGTTTAACGAGGTGCCTCTGTATTAAATATCACTTCAGTCTATTCTCGACCCATGGCAGTGAACTACTTTAGATCATGGTTGGGGCACTTGCGAATAATAACTATTATTTAAGGATAAGTACCTGAGCAAGCGAAAAAATGCTGCTGCCATCAACAGCGTTAGTACGCGAATTGGAATACAATAAGCGACCAAAAGCTTTCAAATTATCTTTTATTTTAAGATCGCTGTTGAAATTTAGTGAAAGCCTATTATATTTTTCAAAGAATATAATTAATATGTATGATTTATTAATACTGAATGTAAATACATTAACTTACAATTGCAAGCTTTTTTAAGAATAAATAAAACTTTGTTTTTATTTATTTGTTAGTCATCTCCATGAGAGTTTTTTCCAAACAGATTTGCTTCAATCTGGTGAACAATCCCTGGGAATGGGCGCTTGTATTCTACAAGCTATCCAAGATTTTGGCTGCTTCGCTTTCAAATATTTTCTGCCATTCAGGTGCCAGGTTGGTATCGCAATCCTCTTGGGCTTCTCCGGTATTCAACAGCTGCTTGGCAGTAGGCGCGTAATAAATATAGCCATTGGTATATCCTGCCACAAAAGTAAACTCATTAGGAGCTTTACTTTTAATATTGAGACCAATTTGCACAGTCAATTCACCTGGAAAAGTAATGAGGCTCATATCTCCAATTTTCACACCTAGCATTTCTACATTAATAGATTTAGCGTCACCAGATTTTTCTTGATGCATTCGCACCAGCGATAAATTAGTCTGAACTCGTGTCAATCGTTCCATTATATAAATATTAGATTGATAGTTGAAAATATCTCTTTTATTAATGGAATCTAACCTCATCATGTCATTTCTCCCCAATAATTTATCATGTAAGTATCTCTGCCCGTAAAATGAAGGATAATCATTAGAGTAATTGTATTTCGCGTTCAATGATATAAACGATTTTAAATTAACGTTAGTCCCCTTCAAGGAACGAAGTAACTTTGTTTGTTCGCTCTCTAGGGCTACAATTCGTTTAGCGAAGTCTGCTCTAGGAAGTTCCATTGAACGACTTATAATGTTCAATTTGCCACCCTCTATCACCTTTATTTTTGCCAGCGCTTTCAGAACGCTTAAACCAAGCATGTTTCCTAAAGGTTCTGCATCAGCCGGAATATCTACGCTTTTGTAATTGATCGGATTAATGTCCCCTGCGCAACCCTGCAAAAAGAGCGCAGTACCCTTCAAATTATCTTCAATTACCTTAGAAGCAAAACCAATTATATCCGCAGTATTTCCCCCATTAGGTACTCCCTCAATTGGGTGAACGGCGAAGTTGTAAAGGACAGCAAGATTTTCACCATTTTGCTTGTCTATACGAAGAATCCCTATTTCCGGGTCAATCGGTCCAATTTCGGCAATATCTTTATCAGGGGGTAGTGAATATGCGCGACGGGCGTCTGTTTGAGTACCATCTTTCATTTTAAACCTTCGGTTTTCCATAATTCGATTCTCAAACCCTACACCTGATCCAACCTTAACAGAGACCAAGTTTTTAGACGCCTCTTTAACTGCAAGGACAGTTAGTTCATCAACATCGTCTCTCACAACCCCATGGCAATGACTAGAATTGATAAGAATATTTGAAACCGGAATATTCAGTTCCTTCTGTATCTGCAAACGAACTTTTGAAATATAGCCTGCCTTAACTGGCCCAATTTCCTCTAGAGCAACTACGTCAAGCGTAATGATGACCATTCTGGTCAGGCCATCATCTAATACTAGTGCCTTTACATATAAAGGATCATTAACTAAACCAGCAGTACGGTCTGTGATTTCAATTTTAGCAACTCCGGCTTTAATTTTGGCATCAGAATTACTTGAAATTAAGGTCAAAACAATAATAAAAAAGAAGTAAAAAAAGCCTCCTCTGCAAGAAATAACGTGTTTTACGCTAAAATTGAAAATAATCATATGCGATATGGTTTCTGTTGAAATTATTGAATTATTATTGCCCAAGGACTAATACTGAGCACCCTGGGATTGGTACTTATTCAGTTTAATTTTACTTCATGATATATGAAAAAATATCCTTCACTTCTTGTTCAGTGAGTGAATCCAAAATACGTTCTGGCATAGTCGATATTTGTTGTGCTTTCATTTCTTTAATCTGTTTGCTAGAAAGTGTAATCTCCTTCCCATTAAGGGATTGTAGAGTAAAAGAATCTCCGTTTCGAGCCAATATTTTACCCTCCAATGATCGTCCATCTGTTGTTGTAACACGGTGAATCACATACCCTTCCCGAATATCTGCATTGGGGTCAATTATATTCAGTAGCATAGAATTGATATTGCGTCTCTCATATCCAGTAAGATCAGGGCCAATATCCCCACCTTCCTTAAACAGTCGATGGCAACCGCCACAAGACCTTAAAAAAAGAACACGCCCTCTTTTGCTATCTCCCTCACCTGATCTTATTATTTTAATATATTTTGCTATCATAGTATTTTTCTCAGAAGATGCTACCAACTTCAAATTGGGCCAGATTCTCTCAACAGATTTTGTAATCATCGGGTCGTTAAGAAGCTTCAATCTCCTTGCAACTTGCTCAGTCACATCGTTTTTACTTATTTTTTTCGTATTCTCAATTGAGCTAAGCAATTCTCTAGCCCAATTGCGACGACTTGCAAATAAATCCATAGCTGCCTCTCTTACCCCTAAATCACCTCTCATCTGTGGGTAAATTGAAGCTACACGAACACCTATCTCATTCATGTTATATCGCTCTAATGATTGCAGAGCTGTTTCTTTTAAGGCTGCAGATGATTTGCTACTTTCAACCACTTTCAATAAAGCTGGCACGGATTGCGGTAAATCTGTCTGACCCATTAATTTAATGTACGTGCGGCGATGGTCAATACTCGAATTATCGTCAACAATGATATTTAGTGCCTGATTAACTGCTTTTACATCCTTTTTCTGAATACCGAGAGCTAATGGGCCACCAAAAAAGCTCGACTGAAAGGGTTGAATAGCTCGCATCAATTCGGGCGATAGTTCGAGAATATCCCGTCCCCTAAGTCCTTCGTTTAATCCGCTGATAAGTACTTTAGAAAGATCCTTTGAAGGTGAGAGTTTAATCAATCGAGCAGCAGAGTTATAGTTCTCGTCACCTCCAGCCATAATATATCGTTGCATTAGTCTTTTCAAAATAACAGTTTTAACAACATTCTTCTGCCATATACTCTTATCTTCAAACATGTCTACAATTAGATCTCGATCAGTTTCTGATTTAGATTCTATTGCCCACCAAATCAGCAATGGTATGTCGGGATCTTTAGAATCATCATGATTCTTTAGTAGTCCTCTAAGGATTTGAATTGCATCTAGTCCAGGCAGTCTTTTAGCTGTGGATGCTAATTGGCTCCTCACTTCAGGATCGGTCTCGAAAGATGCTAGTTTTCCAAGTTGACTTGAAATGGTTGATGACACCCTTTTTGTATCTCCTAACAACCTTACACCCCATAGTCTAACATAGGAATTCTTATGTTGCAAGGCCAAAGTTGTGGTGCGGTCATCCAACCTGTTGATGATATTAATTGCCCAAAGAGCTTCCAGTGAGCTAGGATTATCCTTTGATTCAAGTAAACCAACCAATTTTGGTATAATAGACCTATCCTTGCTGTTTCCAAATTGTATCAATGCTTGCTGGCGAAACCATTTATTATTGCTTTTCAATAATTCTACCAATTGCTCAGATGAATATTTACTTAAATCAAACTTCTTAAAACTAACTGGCCGATTTTTGTTACGAAGTCGATATATACGACCTGAACTTTTATGCCATGTGTCACGCGGATCGACGTGGGAGAGACGGCTATCATACCAATCGGCAATATAAACGGAGCCATCAGGGCCGGATTTTAAGTCTACAGGCCGAAACCAATGATCGTCGGTTTCAAGAATCCGGTCTTCATCAACATTTCTGAACGTAGAGCCTTTTGATTCCAGCCTTGTAATCTGCACATAGTTAAGAAGAGGATTGAGCGCTATAAATTTTCCATTGTAACGACTTGGAAATGAGCCTCCTTCATATCTAATTAAAGAATGTGTAAAGCGCCTTGTATCACCCTGCAACTCCATATTAGATAAATTTCCAAAGGCATACTTATTTGTATAAGGTCCATGCTTTCCTAAACTTTTGGGATAATAAGCTCCCTGCTTAAAATTAGGTCCGCGATCAGAGCCATTATTGCCGGAAAAAAGATGACCCTTCCCATCAAATTCAACATTGAATGTATTACCACCACCTTCTGAAAATACCTCGAATACCTTTGTCTCAGTATTGTATCTCCAGATTGCCTGGCCTTGAAAACTAATATTTTTTGAAACGGCAGAACTAATGTTAGCAGTGGAAGTACTGCCCTGCCCCCCATAAAGCCAACCATCAGGTCCCCATTGCAAACTATTAGCAACCGCATGAGTGTCTTCTAACCCAAAGCCCCTTAAATGTACAACAGGATCCCCGTCAGGAAACCCGTCGCCATCAGGATCAGCATAAGCTAATAAGTAAGGTGGATTTAACACCCATATGTTTCCTCTCCCTAAAGTTACACTGGTTACCATGTTTAGGCCAGTTATAACATCGGTAGATTTCTCAAATCTTCCATCACCATCAGTGTCTTCAAAAACAGTAATTTTGTCGGCTCCTTTAATTCCTTTAGGAGGAGGAGCTGGAGTTTTATCAAATTTAACACGTAAGAAATTATCAATGCTTTCAACTTTGAGCCCTTTAGGATAAGGATATTGATTATACTGTACCACCCAAAGCCTCCCCTGGTGGTCAAAACTTAGCTCCACAGGTTGCATGATAGCTGGTTCAGATAATACAAGGTCGAGGGCAAGGTCTTTTGAGTACTGGAAATGCTCTAATGCCTTCGATGGCAACGTAGGTTGTGTAGAATCCGTGAGCGCCCCAAGTCCCTTAAAAGCATCCATATAGCTTTCCACATCTTTATTAGCTGCCAGGTCTTTTATAGTTCGCTTATCATGTTCAACGTTTGTATTACATGCCAGTATTCCATTGAATAAAAATAGGATTATCAGATATCGTATATATATTTTCATAACGTAACAAGAATGCCAGGCATTATATAAATAAATAAGTATTACATATTTACGACAATAAATTTAATCTGCAAGAAAAAAGTAAAAAAAGTCTCACAAATGATAATGAATACTCAGCCAGGTTTCCGAGCCCTTTTAACGGATTCGAAAACACAGGGTTTTAAAAGCAACTAAATATTGATGAAACAAACTATTTCAATATCAAACTCTGCTAACGTTGGGTCTGTAAACCATTCATAGCAATAGCATAGCGCTTCCCTAGGATTACAGCAGACTTAGTATCGAAATGAGTAGAATCACCTTTATGTTGAAGTCCTCTTGCGCTTACAACTGCAGCATTGGTTACAGAAATAGAAAGGGTACTGAGCTCCTTATTTATAAGGTTATTATCCTTAAAAAAATAACCAATTTCACCGGCAACGAAAGGCAAATTTGGGTCGCCGATATCAATCCTTAACTTTTTTACAAGTTCAACCAACTTCGTTAGGTAAGTCATAGCTGCCTTATCATTACAATCTGATTCACCTTGATGCCAGATAATTCCTTTGATAACACCCCTTCTCATAGCGAGTCTCGTACGCTTAATAGCATCCTCATATGGAAATACTCCTGTGTAAGCTAATCCGTCTGTCCACGCACTTATAGGAGATCCCCCAAGAGCAGCAGGAACCAGCCCAATTCGAATCTTATGGTTGTTCTTTAATATTGATTTTGCAAAACTTAATCCTGGACCAACTCCTACAATTGACGGACGATCGAAATGTATAGGATCTTTGGCTGGGATCCAATTATTATTTTCATCAAGCATTTCGATTCGATTGTCGACCCTACTCTTAGTCTTATCAATTAAGCCTCTTCCAGCCATATTGGATTGTCCGATCAACAAATAGACATGAAAATTTGGATCGATGTCGTCCTCGATGATTTTGCGTTTTACAAATGATGTAAAAACAATAACTAAAGAAATACATAGCAGGAAGATTATTAATTTAGGCCGAATATTCATTGTTTCTTTATTTAGAAAAAGGTATAATTACTATAAGGAAGCCTAAACGAGTCATTTTATCGAACAATAATATTATGACCCAAGAATCTAGCAACACATATATTCATGTTAAAGAACAATTTACAAATTCATCTTTTTTAATTCACTTACCGCATGAGCACAGGCTCTCGCAGTAAAAGCCATATATGTTAGGGACGGATTCTGGCAAGCAGAAGAAGTCATACATGAACCGTCAGTTACGAAAACGTTTTTTACATCATGCATCTGATTCCACCTGTTCAATACCGAAGACTTTGGATCAAGACCCATCCTGGCAGTCCCCATCTCATGGATTGCCATCCCTGGCGTACAGCCATTGTCGAACCCCTTAACATCTTTTAATCCCGCAGCTTCTAAAATCTCCACGGCATCATTCATCATATCAACCCTCATTTTTCCCTCATTTGTTTTGTATTCGCAGTTGATTGAAAGTACCGGTTGCCCCCATTTATCCTTTTTAGACTTATCTAACTTTACCTGATTTTCATAGTACGGCAAGCATTCCCCAAATCCACTAAGTCCCATCGTCCACGGTCCAGGAGTTGTCATTTCTTCCTTGAAATCTGCTCCAATATTCATCTCTGCTATGGCACGTTGCCAACCAGTGCGACTGGCACTGCCACCGTAATGGAAACCGCGTAGATAGTCTCTTTTATCCCCATCGAAATTTCTGAAACGTGGGATGTAGATACCACCTGGTCGCCGGCCGTAATAATACTTATCCTCAAAACCTTCCATAGTGCCAGAAGCACCTACCCTAAAATGGTGATCCATAAGATTGTGACCAAGTTGACCACTGGAATTACCAAAACCATCTGGAAATGTCTCCGAAACAGAATTAAGGAGAAGAAACGTTGTACCTAAAGTGGATCCATTTAAGAAAATAATTTTGGAATAAAACTCCATAGTTTCATTTGTTTCTGCATCAATCACTACAACACCTTTAGCTCTGCGCTTTTCCTTATCATAAATCAATGAATTAACGATTGAAAACGGACGAAGCGTGAGGTTACCAGTAGCCAGTGCCGCTGGAAGAGTTGAAGACTGTGTACTAAAATAAGCACCATATGGACAGCCTCGACTACACAGATTCCGATTCAAACACTTCCCTCTATTCAAATGTGGGATAGTGAGATTCGCTTCTCTATAAACTGTCATCATTCGCAAACCCTTGTAATGTCTTTCTATCCTTTTTTTTACTTCTTTTTCAACACAGTTCATTTCCATAGGTGGCAGAAACTGTCCATCAGGTAACTGCAAAAGACCTTCATTCTGACCGCTGACTCCTACAAATCGTTCAACATAATCATACCAGGGCGCAATATCTTTATACCTAATAGGCCAATCTATACCCATTCCATCTTTGGAATTGGCTTCAAAATCCATCTCGCTCAGCCGTAGACATCCACGGCCCCAGGTCAGCGATCTCCCCCCCACTTGAAAGCCACGATACCAATCAAAGCGCTTTTCCTCAGTATAAGGACAGTCTAAATCGTTAACCCAAAACTTCTCGCTGTATCCATTATAAAATCCGCTGCGTGTCTGAACAGGGTGATTACGAATTTGCTCTTGCGTCAATCTCCCACGATGTTTGAACTCCCATGGATGTAACATTGCCGTGTCGTAATCCTTGACATGTTCTATGTTTCTGCCCCGCTCTAGCAAAAGCACTTTTAAACCTTTTTCAGTGAGTTCTTTTGCCGCCCAACCACCACTAATTCCCGAACCAACTACGATTGCATCGTAAGTGTTTTGTTTCTTCGCATCAATATTTAGCATCATTAGTCTTCGAATTAATCGTCAATACCTTTATTAGAATTATATGACCCATGCCTTTTGGCCCTTTTTAAATGGAACGCAACCGTCATAGGTACCTGGCGTCGCTACATAATTTAAAGCTTGAGTTGAACCAATCTCTGAAGTGAAATAGCCTAAAAAGGTAAGTTCTCTAACTAATCGTAAAAACTGAGACAGCAAATCCGGTTTTGTGGCAGTTGTATTTTTAATTTGGGAGGTTCGAACTTCATCACCAAGCTTAATAAGTATACTCTCACGATCGGAATGGCCTGTTTCATTAAATGCTTTACCAAAATTAACCAATGACAAACCATTCACTCGTTCAATTCCCTCAGCAAAAGTCTTATGCACACCTGCAGGGTAACAATCCTCAATCATCATAATGATGAACGGTCCTACTCCTGCAGCAGATGCCCCTGGTGTCGATGTTGTGGGTATGATCGTATCTGCTATTGCATCGATAATATCCTGCTGCATTTTATTAAATTTTTTCGTTTCTCCATCAGACATGCCACTTGGTTCATTGGCCAATATGCTTGTACCGGAAAAAACAAATGCTCCACCAAATAAAAACGCAAACCTAGTTACCACTTCTCGTCTATTCATTTCAGCTATATTAAACTTTAGTTAAATATATTAATATGTATGATTTATTAATAAACTTAATCATTACGTATGTATATTACAAGTCTCTTAACTTAAAAAACTATTTTTACTAATATCTTAAGGATGCCCGTTAGCACGGTAAATTTTGAGTTGCCATATGAGATCATGCTGTTAAGACATGACAGTTTCGTTGGGCGATGCTGTTTACAAAGGTTTTAACCCAAGGCAAACTCCAGTGAACTTTACTTTTGCTTTCTTATCAATTGACTATTTGTCGGCAACTTTCAAAAGATTCTGAAAAGTTGAATCTGCGATAGTATAACCACTACTTGTGGAGATGAACTTGCCCTCCTGGCTTATCCATACTAGATGAGGAAGAGCCCTGTGGGGGAAAAGTTTTATCAGCTTTTCATCCCCAGTCACCATAGGCAGTTTAAAATTCTGTACAGTCGAATTCAATTTTTTAAATTTATCAATTTCCGCCTTTTTTTGATATGTAACAGATATTATCTGAAGATGATCAGCAAATTCCTTTTGAAGGCTATCGAGCTTCGGCATTGCTTTTATACAACTGCCGCACCAGGTTGCCCAAAAATCCAATAACACAATCTTCCCTTGAAAATCAGACAATTTTAAAGTTGTGTTTTTGTAATTAACAACATTATGCAAAGTTAGCTCAGGTACCAAGTCTCCCATTTTAATAGAATTTTGGGCAAGTAATGGTCTTGGTATGTTACACAATAACAAGCCCAAAATGATTGAATAATATATTCCTCTTCCAGTTCTTAGTGGAAAAGATTCTTTTAGTAACATCATTCTTCAATATAATCTAAATCTTTTGAGAAAGTTTCCTGCATGCCATTGAGTGCCCAGAACGCACAGCCAAGGCTTAAAAAAGCTACTAAAAACCCAGCCTGGATAAATGATTCACCGAATAATTTATTAAAGTATTGAAAAAGTAGGGAAAGAGGTACAACGGAACCTCTTACAAAATTAGGCGCGGTCGTAGTTACAGTCGCTCTAACATTTGTACCAAATTGTTCAGTAGCGATAGTCATAAAAATGACCCAATATCCCACTGAGAATCCTAGTAACATACATACCAAATAAAAGCTTAGTAAATTCATTTCCGATCCTGTAAGAAAAACAGTAATTGTTACAGTCGTCAAAAACAGAAACACGTAGACAGTCTTTATTCTGCTTTTAAGATATTGGCTGAGTAACCCACTTGCTATATCCCCTAAAACAAGTCCAGCATAGCAACATGCTACAGCGACACCAGCATTTACCACGGCTGAAACACCCAGTGCCAGGCCAAACTCTGGTGAAAGCGTTATCAATATCCCAACGACATACCAAAGCGGCACTCCTATAACAATACATCGAATATATTTATACAATCGTTGCTTTTTGGAAAACAGAAAGAAAAAATTACCACGTTGGGAAGATGCCTTTTTTACTTTTCCAAACATCCCTGACTCAGCTACTCCAACTCTCAGTAACAATAACGACATTCCCAAGACTCCGCCGATTAAAAATGACGTTCTCCAGTCAAATAACTGTGCTACAAAATATGCAGCAATTGCCCCACTTACTCCTACAGAGGCAACAATGGTAGTTGCATAGCCACGTTTAGCTTTTGGGACAATTTCAGCTACAAGGGTAATTCCAGCGCCTAACTCACCTGCCAGACCGAAACCTGCAATAAACCTCCATAATGCATATCCCTCTACGGTACTGACAAAAGCGTTTGCAATATTAGCCAAGGAATAAATAAAGATAGATCCAAATAAAACCGACAGTCGACCTTTTTTATCCCCCAAAATCCCCCAGGCAATCCCTCCGAGAAGAAGACCGACCATCTGAACATTCAACAAAAATATCCCACTTTCTGTGAGATCATTTCCTTCTAAACCCATCGACTGTAAACTTGGAACCCTGATTATGCTAAAAAGTAAGAGATCATAGATATCTACGAAATAGCCTAACGCAGCCACTAAAACCGCCGCACTCAATACCCTAGTTTGTTTATTATCGGAAGTATGATCTGCATTATCATTCATTAACTTAGTATTTATTCTGTTTCGTCTGTGCATGTTTGTCTTATATACTTTTTATTAAATATTGTTTCCAGCCCCAAATCTGAATGTATAAAATCCAGATTTCTTTCCAATCAGTTTTGAGGTGGGCTATCCAATAGCTGTAACTCAATTAGCTTTTTTCAGTTGGTTCAAAATAGCAGCGGACTTCAAAAAGTTTCGCTTGAGGATCACCATTAGTTTTTTGAACGGTAATACGTATTGAATCAACTTCTAAAGGTTCAAAAGTATTTACCACACGCCGCAGGTAGTTATTTTTTACAGCTACAATTCTTTTTGAAACGGTACCAATTTTCGCATCAATTGTATAGTCGGAAATGGTCTCAGGTTGTGGGCCCCTGATTTGATCACTATAGACATTATCTTCCGGCGAAATGCGTAAAAATCGATGTAAGCCCGTGTCAAAAACTAGTTGTATTTGATTTATTTTGACTCTCATATTCCATTTCAATTCGAGCCAAGGCTCGCCAAGTTTCATATCAGCACGCCACTGATGTGAATTTCCATCCTTAACATCCCGATTATAACCGTCGATCACATTGATTGCAGTGCCATCAGATGTCTCAGAAGAAGCTTTTATCTCAGCCTTCCTTGCTAAATCATTTTCATCTTCATTTATTACCCCCAACATAGGTTGGTCCTGCCTAAGCAACATTTGCTGCAATTTGGTAAAATGAATATGTTGATTTCCCACCTCTTTTGGAAGTATGCCATTTGTATTACAATAAGCCATACCAGTACCTATTGCTTGTCCTAAGGCAGCACAAGTTGCCATAACCCTTGTTGATGACAAGGCCACATGTGAAACACTTATATTCCTTCCAGCCATTAACAAGTTTCCAATGTTCTTGCTGTAAAGTGATCTAAAAGGTATTGAGTACGGACCTTTAAGGGCAATAGACACAAATGGAACAATTCCCATAGTATCCATTCCACCAGGGGGGTGATCATCTAGTGGCCAGCCGCCATATGCGACTCTATCCGGAAATAAGCTCGGCGATTGGATATCCTTTTGATGCATGATATAGTCTCCAGTAAGCCTCCGGCTTTCACGCTTTCCTGGAATCATTCCTACCCATGACAATGCCCAATTATCAGCTTCTGGGTAGTTCCCAGAATTCTTTATATAATCCCAAACCCCAAAAAGTGCACTCAAGAGATCCTTTCGGTTCTTTTGGCCGTCTTTGACTGTATCTTCCATACCACCCAACTCTAACCACCAATAACCATACTCTAAGGAATAAATTTTACGATGTACAAAATCTTTATTAGTATATTTTCTCGCCCATTGGGGAGGATTATAAGGCATTTTTTTAGCATGCTTTTGAGACATAAATAATAGGCTATTGCCCATGCTTCTCAAATCTGCCTTATCTACTGCCAACGATTCTCCCCAGGTGGATTTTGCTTCTCTTCCCTGCATAAATTCTGCCCCAGATAGTGCCCCTAAGGTCCCATCACCTGTACAATCGGCATAAAATTTTGCACTTATCTCATAAATCTCCTCGGTTGGCGAACAAATTGTTCGAACCATAGTAACTTTATTGTCAGTCACCTCTACATCCAAGACCGTAGTATCTAACAATAAGGTAATGTTCTTCTCTGAAACTAACTTATCAAACAATACTGCATCCCATATTTCATATGATCGTTGTGGATTTTCTACGGATTCAGTCAATACTAGTTCTTCAAGAATTCCCGTCTCTCTCCAAACTTGATTTAACGCGCTTGCTCCAGAAATGTGCATGCGAATTTCGCTGCTCGCATTCCCTCCTAACCTCGATCTATTCTGAACCAAAATCACTTCGCATCCATTCCGCGCTGCAGCTATCGCTGCACATATTCCTGACATCCCCCCCCCTGCAATTAGCACGTCAGTTTTGTAAATTATCTTCCTGAAAACTTTCAGATCAACCATATTATTATGGTTTTCCTGTTTGTTCTTGCTAACAGCATTTACAGGATCCATCAGGAATACGCCTGATCCTATCCCAAGAGTCTTTATAAAATCTCTTCTCTTGTTACTTGTGCTTCTTTTCATTGCTTAATGTTTATTAAATTCATCTATTAAATATTTTATTTTTCTTCTTGAGTACTTGAGGTTCCTTTTTTATACTTTTCTGTTATTTTTTCTAGGTCGGGGAAATTTTTCGACTGACTTTTAAGCAGGTCATAAACCTTCTCTGTTAATTCAGCGTTGGGGTTACCTAAGAGACAAGCTAGTTTCAGCAACAAATTGTAATCCAGAATGTCCTGATTTGTAATAATAGTATCTAATGATTTAATGATTTGGCTAGGCTTCAAAATTCCAAAATTTGAAATTAATTTATCCAATGCCGCCTCAGTCAAACGCTTGTCCTTTAGCTTATTAATAACTTGATTCTGAATTTTGAAATCTACTTGATTTAGCAGATTCAATATTGATTGCTGAGTTTCAGAAGACATCCAAGCCTCTTCCGGAATTTTTTCAATTGCAAAATAAGGTACGTACTCTTTCCCAGTCCCTACTAATCGAATTACAGCAGGTAGAAAATCTGAAATTCTATCTTTTGGTATCTTTCCCAGTGCATAATACTGATAGTGATAATTATTAGATTCCAACATTTGAGTCAACATCGAATCATTCAATAGTGATTCAGTATGTTGTAGTATACTATCTGCAGCAGCACCGTTAACAATATGCCATAATAAATATGAGCTGTGGACCGCCCCAGATACAATTGAACTCTGTAGAGTTTTGTTGGTGGCTCCAGTTATGGCGTCCACTACTGAGGACTTTTTAGTTTCACTTGAATCTACTAAATCTTGAGATGAATAAAATTTCAGGACAGAGGATTTATCAGATAAGATTTTATGCATTTTGTCTACATCCTCTTTGTTAAAAACTTCATGATCGAATTTTGTCAACGGACTGTCGATAGGAAGACTATATTCATCAAAGTTTCCAAGCAAATCCCATGAAACATCTACAACTAAAGGATAACATATTTTTTCTTCACAAACTGG
This sequence comes from Daejeonella sp., assembly GCF_036405355.1. Classification (GTDB taxonomy): domain Bacteria; phylum Bacteroidota; class Bacteroidia; order Sphingobacteriales; family Sphingobacteriaceae; genus Daejeonella. The sequence continues at coordinate 28,790 of NZ_DASWXT010000091.1, read as the reverse complement.
CGCAAATATGTGTGCGTAGTACTTTAAAGGTTTGTTTGAATCATCAAACATCAGGTCAACCGACATTGGAATAGAATCTTTTAAATAGACCGTAAATGCTTTCTCAGATCTAAAAGATACTTTCTTCTTATGAAGCACACAGCTCCCACATAAAAGAAAGAATACTAACAATACTGACACCCTAAATATTATTGATGTAATCTTAAAGCTTTCTTTATTAAATTCGAATGAATTCAATTGGTCATTATTTATGCCCATAAATTCCAGTAATGTTTAACAAATTAAATTATTATGTATGACATATGCAAATGTATTTCATATTTATCTACTTTCCAGTATTGTTTATTATAGTTCGAATTATAATGTCTAAAAAGTTAAAAAATGCATAGATAATGTCTGAGCAACCCAGGATTTAACAATTCAGCACTAAAACCTCTGTTAAGATTCATAATAATGTCATACATTTGTACCAAATCAGTACTCTTTTATGAAACAATTAAATCTAACTACTCTTACACCAATTAAATACCTTACACAGGTAGACAAAGTCGAAATGAGTCTTGAAGCATATTTTCGTAGCGAAAATTTTCAAATAGGCGATCCAATCCCTAAAGAAATGGAGCTAGCGGAAGCAATGGGAGTGAGCAGAACTGCGATACGAGAAGCCCTTTCCCGATTTAGATTACTAGGTATTATTGAATCTAGAAAAAATAGAGGAATGATAATAACTCGCCCAGACATCTTAAACAATATGCATCGAGTAATGGATCCACAACTATTAGATGGAGCCACTATGAAGGAAATATTTGAAATGCGCTTGGTTATTGAGATTGGTTTAGCAGATATACTATTCCTAAGAAAAACAAATGCCAATTTGAAGAAACTCGAACAAATAGTTGAGAAAGAAGAAAAAACAGACAAAAAGCCTGAATTGGTAAAATATGATATTGAGTTTCACTCTATGCTCTATGAAATTTCGGAGAACAAAACCATTCAAAGATTCCAAAAATTGCTAATGCCTGTTTTTGATTATATGAACAATGAATTACATGTCAAAAGTCAACTTCCCGACACCGAATATGTATCACACAGGGTATTGCTGAATGTATTAAAAAACGGCACTCCCGAAGAATTCAGAAGCAAAATGAAAAGACATTTGCTCAATTACTTTGAAAAGGTTTGATTTCTTTATCATCCTTAGCCATTGCTGATTGATTTAGAATCATTGCAAAATCTAATAAACAGAAATGATCAAATAAATTGCCGAAATTCAAAGATGGGACCGAGCATTGCTAACCGATTATTCTTTAAACTATTACCGATAAGCCCCTTCAATTAGAATTAGCTATACTAAACACGCATTCAATCCAATCTATACAGTCCTAAGGCCATTATCTCATTACCAAGCTGCAAGAGCAGCCAGGTAATGAGAATGGCAATCAACTAATCTTCCGGCAGGTACCATTCTGCCAATTACTTATCTAACATTTCAAATATAACATTAATATGTATTACATATAATTTTATAACTAAAAATATATGAGATAAGTTCACAAGCTCTTAATTTATTTAGCTACACCTATAATTGTGAAATAATAGGCTGAACAATGTTACTAGTATAAACACTATAAAGGGCTAACTAATTAGTAAGTACTCAAACACTTTCTCCCGATACGCTTCAGATTTACCACCCCAATAATTTCATCCCCATTCTTCACATTTTTCTCCCCATTATAGAAATACTTTATGCAAATTTGAGTCAAAATCAATTCTTATGAAACAAGGGCTTTTAATAGATATGGACGGCGTAATTTACAGCGGTGAATTATTAATAGAGGGGGCCGACAGATTTATAAATAATTTAATAAAGAAAGATATCCCGTTTACATTTATGACCAATAACAGCCAGCGCACCAGGCTTGAGGTTGTGCGTAAGCTGAAGAATCTCGGAATTGACGTAACTGTCGATCATGTGTATACAAGTGCAATGGCGACCGGTAAATTCCTTGGTGATCAGGGTTCCCATGGAACCGCCTATGTATTGGGTGAAGGAGGATTATTAACCAGTCTGCACGAAAATGGAATCACGCTGGTAAACACCGATCCCGAATTTGTAGTATTGGGTGAAGGCCGGAATTTTACACTGGAAATGGTGCAGCGTGCCGTAGATATGATCCTGGCCGGGGCAAAATTTATTACAACTAACCGGGATCCCTCACCTAAAAAACCGGGATGGAACAATCTGGGTATCGCAGCTACTACCGCGATGATTGAAGAAGCAACCGGCCGGAAAGCTTTCGTTACCGGAAAACCAAGTCCGGTGATGATGCGTTCAGCACGAAAATATTTAGGCCTCGAAACCGGTGGCACAACTGTAATAGGTGATACTATGGAAACCGATATACAGGGCGGCGTTCAAATGGGATACAAAACCATCCTGGTACTCTCAGGTATCGCCCAAAAGGAAGATCTAAGCAACTACGCTTTCAAACCTGATTTAATAAGCAGCTCAATTGATAAGATTGAACTGCCTTTGAGATGGTGGGAAGGGTGAGGGTATTAGGTTTTAGGTATTAGGCCTTAGGTTTGAGATTGCGTTTTTATGCCAAAATCAGGGGATCATAAATAGGGAATCATAAAAGTGATTTGCCCTTATAAAAATCGAGAATTTTCTTTCTCAAAATAAAGTCATAGCGGTTGGTTGCCAGATTCTGATTCGCACGGTCATAATTATTTTTCGAAACCAGATAATCTACAGAATTAATAGCTCCCGCATTAAAACGGATCTCCATAGTTCTGAATGATTCAGCGAAAGCTTCCTTTTGTTCCAGCAAATTCTGGTAACGTTCTCTGGATGCTTCCATATTCAGGTAAGCCTGACTCGTAAGCTGCTGCAGTTGAACGCGTACACTTTCTGAAAGAAGATAATTCTCCCGCTGGGCTAGTTTTGCGATTGCAACATTATTCCTTGTTCTGAATGCATTAAATAGTGGAATATTGATTCCAACACTATAACCCTGATTGATATTATTATTATACTGTCTGAAATAGCCAATAGGTAATCCCTGTGCATCACGGGCTGCATTTGAGAAATTACTTCCAACACCTGCATCAAATGATATTCTTGGGAAGAAGCCTGCTCTGCTCGCACGAACCCCGTATTCAGCACTTTTCAGGCGGAGGTCTGCAGCTTTAATTCCGGCATAATTAGTTAGTGCCGACTGATAAACTTGTTCTGCCCCACCCTCATAAACCAATGCAAACTGATCTGCAGTTAAAGGTTCCAGTTCCAACTCTTTATGATAAGAAATATTCAGTAATGCAGCCAAGGCAACTTTTGCATTCTCAAGAGAATTTGCCGCATTCACTGCAGAAAGTTTATCTCCTGAATACTGACCCTTAACATCATAATATTCAGCCGGTGCTATGGAACCATTTTGATGCATAATTTCAAGTCGCTCAAGCTGCTTTGCTGTTACTTCCTGCTGAGATAATGAGATCGTATAAAGATCTTTAGCAGTAAGTACCTGCAGATATGCAAGAGTAACATTTAAGGAAAGATTGTCTTTGGCCTGCTGCTCTTCCTGCTTCGAAGCCTGATACAGAAAAGAATTCTGTTTGATCAGGTTTTGCAAAGACATTCCGTTAAACAAAGTCAGGCTGCTATTCAGATAAGGCTGAGCATACGTTACCTGCTCATTACTAAAAGCGTTTGTAAAAGGATCGATACTTCTTCCAAGATTAATCCCATGAGTTACCCCACTATTCAAATTCGGGAGCAGATTAGCACGAGATTGCTGTAATCCTACTTTGGCGTTTTCAGTTTGAATTGAACTTCTTTGCACATCAATATTATTTTTAAGTGCAATGGCTATACTCTGTTCAAGATTCAGTTTTGTAATAAGGGTATCCTGGGCATAAAGTGAGCAGGAAAGTACGACAAGGGAAATAATTGAGAATATTGTTTTCATCATCAGGTCTTAAGCATTTACAATCTCATCAATTCTACCATCTAACAAATGCACAATACGTGATCCGTACGCTGCATTTTTTTCAGAATGTGTTACCTGGATTATAGTCACTCCATCTTCTTCATTTAACTTTTTGAACAAGTCCATAATCTCTTCACCCTGTTTTGTGTTGAGGTTCCCGGTTGGCTCATCCGCCAGGATTAATTTTGGATTTACAGCAATGGCTCTTGCAACACCTACGAGCTGCTGCTGTCCGCCCGAAAGTTGCGAAGGGAAAAGATCTTTTTTACCTACGATTCCAAAGCGGTCGAGCATATCAGCAACAATAGCCTTACGCTCTGAGCTTTTGATATCCTGGTATATCAGCGGGGTCTCAATGTTCTCGTAAACAGTTAACTCATCGATAAGATGGTAGGCCTGAAATACAAATCCGATGTATTGTTTGTATAATGCAGAGCGCTGCTTTTCCTTCAGTGTAAATACGGAATGGTCCAGAAATGTATAGGTACCTTCATCCGGTTCGTCCAGCATTCCCAGAATATGAAGCAAGGATGATTTACCGGATCCGGATGGACCCATTATAGAGATAAATTCTCCCTCCTTTATATCAAGGTTAATGTCTCTTAATATAAAAGTACGATTACCACCGGTGTTGTACCATTTGAAAAGGTGTTGTAGTTTGATCATTGTTTTTGCTGTGAGCTTTGGGCTGTGAGCTTTGAGCTACTTTTTAGTTAATAATATAGTTTATTTGCTTTGAGACATGAGTTGTGGGCTTGAGTTCATATTCGCGAGTTATATATGTAAATATTCAATTACTATATATCTTACAATTCTCGTATCCCATTGCTCATAGCTCATTGCTACTCCGAACGAAGACTCTTCACCGGATTCATCATTGCAGCTTTAATCGCCTGAAAACTTACAGTAATCAGCGTGACAAAAAGGGCCATCACTGCAGCTACAAGAAATACTCCCATTCCGATATTAATACGGTATGCATATTTCTGTAACCAATCCTGCAGGAAGTAATAAGCCAGCGGCGACGCAATGACACAGCTTATTAAAACCAGCAGGATAAAATCTTTGGACAGCATCAGCCAAACCTGGGAAATGGATGCGCCTAAAACCTTACGGATACCGATTTCCCGTGTACGCTGCTCAGCGATGTAAGCAGCAAGTCCGAAGAGGCCCAAACATGAAATAAAAATGGCTAATCCTGAAAAGATACCCGACAACTTGCCTATAAGCAATTCCTGTCTGAATTTAGCTGCATAAGAATCATCAGCAAAAGTATACTGATATGGAATTGAAGGATTGTACTTATTAAATGTGGACGTAAGCTGAGATATAGCATCTTCTGTTTTAATGCCGGGTGCCAATTGATACATCAGATTCCCGGCAGGTTTACCATAAACAAACATGGTAGGTTCTGCATTCACGAAAGGTGAGATCATCAATGCATTTTTAACAATACCAATAATCCTGAAAGGGGTTTCATTCCAGCTTATGATCTTACCTAATGGCTCTTTGATCCGCATTTGTGCTATAGCGGCTTCGTTAAAGATAATATTAGTTGTATCAGCCGCTGAGTTGTAAACTCTTCCTGAAGACATTTCCATGCCAAGTGTCTTAAAATAATCATCGGAAATCACAATAGTGCCCATCTCAATCGTTTCTCCGGGGTTTTTACCTGGCCACTGATCCAGGCCTGTATGCCACCAGATATTTGTTGCCGGACTGGATGCAGCGGTTACAGACGATACTATACGCTTTTGTAAAAGCTCATTCTTTATTGCGATGAAATTATTTTCAAGATCCGCATTCATGTCTGTTGATACCAGCCTGTTAAGATTATAACCTGTAGGCCTCTCTTTAGCATGCTGTATTTGCTGATAGATTACTACCGTACTTATAACCAGTGCTATTGAACAACTAAATTGAGCAACGACTAATATTTTGCGCGGCAGTGAAGCAGATTTGCCCACACTTGTGCCCCCTTTAAGGACTTTCACTGTATTAAAGGAGGACAGATAAAATGCTGGTCTGCTTCCTGCCAGCAGGGCAGTTAATAAAACACAAATAAGAGATATGATCCAGAAGCCACCATTCAGGTAGGGTATAGCAAGTTGATTTCCAGTTAAGGTATTGAACGATGGAAGGGCTAGCTGCACCAACAGTACCGAAAATAAAAATGCTATTGCTGTATATAACAGGGATTCTATCAGGAACTGAAAGATCAAACTACTTTTATCGGATCCTATTGCCTTCCTCACTCCTACTTCCCTGGCTCTCTTTTCTGAGCGGGCAGTTGTCAGATTTATAAAGTTGATGCAGGCAATTAGTAAAACGAGAAAACCAATAATACTGAACATCCTTACATAATCAATAAAGCCTTCGACATCTTTTCCATTTATATATTTAGAGTATAAATGCCAGCGAAGCAATGGTTGAAAGATCACCTCCGAATTCATTGCATTCTCGCTGGTACTCTCCGTCTTTGTAATATGCCTGATCTTTGGCACAACCTGTTCATATCTTATTCCGGGCTTAAGTTTAACGTAAATCCCAAAAGAATTACCACCAAAGCTTCCGTTTCGCTGTTCTTTAACCCACTGATTGGTCTGCTCAAAAAAGCTGAACGGAATTAGAAAATTGAATTTAAGTGAGGAATTGGCAGGAATATCCTTCAGTATTCCGGTAACCTTCAGATCATGCTTGTTCTCAAAACGAACTGTTTTATTTATAGGGTCTTCATTCCCGAATAAAGACTTTGCAGTAGTTTCAGTCAGGACAATTGAATATGGATCCTTTAAAACTGAGTTAGCATTGCCCTGGATCAATGGATATTGAAACATCTTCAGAAAATCTCCATTAATCTGGGCGCCATTAACATACAGCTTCTTTTCTCCAACCATCAGGCCGTGTGAGCCCATATGATCACTTTCTGCAACATATTCTATTTCCGGGATCTGATTTCGAAGCGCATCAGCCAATTTCAGCGAGGTGGATGTAAAATTCAGTGTATCACCATTACTATTATAGTTTCTTCTAACCTGATATAATCTGTCAGCATCCGGTAAAAACCTATCGTATGAAAATTCATTAAACACCCATAAGCCAATAATTAATGCTACTGCCATTCCGGAAGAAAGCCCGAGAATATTGAGAGAGCTATAACCTTTGCTGTTAAGCATGTTTCTCCAGGCGGTTTTGAAGTAGTTTTTGAGCATGGTGTGAGGTATCAGGTATGAGGTATCAGGGTTTAAGTGTTAGTCAAGACTGGGCTAATTGTTAATATCATCCTTATCAGGTTTGGCATGGGTATTACATACTTAGAGCCAATTTTGTAATAATTTGAAAATCAACAATTTGTGAATACAATGGCAATTCCAAACGTTCGTTAACGGACACTTCCCGTACGCAAATGCAACAGTTATATTATACGTCATAATACTGACCAGATGAGTAATAACAAGCTAATATAAGCTGGCTTTCTCAAGCCCATTTTCAGAAACCCTTCCTGTTTCAATAATATGCATAGATCTTGCTGAATTCTCAGTCAGTATTTTATCCCTGATGCAGCCGTTTAGTTTTAGACAAATCAGGTAGCTATCTCCAGGCTTCCCGGCTTTCAGCTCAAAACTCAGCTTCTGTGTTTGTTTAATTGGCATAATCTGGCTTGAAGCGGAATCTGATACACTTTCCATGCTGTTAAAGTCGAAATACATCGCAATTACTTCTATTATAAAACCATCGATGGATTTACTCCGGAACTGCGGATTTAAATTCCCGAACTCAACCTTAAGTGTATCCGGATTTGAGCTGATTTCATGTTTATATCCGCCTTTCAGAATGCGTGATAGCCGATAATCAGTATTGATATCCTTATACAGCAACTTATCTGCATTCAGCGGGATATTCATTTTTAATTGTGTTTTAAACATCCCGACCAGAAATTGCCATAATTGCCCGGAAGGAAAATCAGAACGGTAAGTATCTATTGCCCTTTTAACCAGACTAGCAGGGATGTTTGCCCCTGAAAGCAGCAGATTATGCACCTTGAATGTATCATTTACCTCAACTTTGCTCTTTGTGCCTCTGCGTGCCCTTGTGTGTTCTGGGTAGGCCTTGCTATCAACATAGGTACTATTAGGATCAGGAGGCAGATTAGAATTATATTTTGCCATATCCTTATTATTTTGTAAATTGGTTTTAACTTCAAATTACAAAATCTCCCCGCAATTTCAAACATCCCCTTATACCGACCTTATACGGTCCTTATACCGACCTTATACCGATATAGACAGTGTTGGACAAGGGTTGATACAGGGTTAAACGGCGCTCTTATTAGACTCAGGGTTTGATACGAATTGTGTGAGACCTACGTTATTTACACCTACAGAAATGATTTCTGATATTTCATCTTTTTTAAATAAATTTATCATTGATTGGAATGCAGGTCACCACATTAAAATTTTAAAATCATATGAAGTCAAAAAGAAGAGCAATGCTAAAGAAACTACTGGCAACGGCAGCGGGCGTAACAGGAACAGCTTCGCTTGCAAATGCAGCACATGATGCTGCCTTAGCACAAGCCACAGATACCTTTGAAAATCTCGTGTTTATATCAGGAGTTGGTGCCCACGAAGCACCCTTTACAATAGAAAACCACGCTGAAATTGTTCTTAAGGGTGTTGAAGCATCCCTTAAGAAAGCAGGATCATCCATGTCACAGGTATTAAAAGCACAAGTATGGTTGGACGACATGAAAGATTTTGAGGCAATGAACAAAATATATAGAGGCCGTTTTGGAGATAAACCACCAGTGCGTACCACTGTTGCAGTTGCCAAAGGTGGTGTGCCTGACAGATCTTTGATAGAAATAGATGTGATTGCGTATAAAACGGTGTAAAAACCTGGGAAATGTAAAAACATGATTTATTTGATAATAACTTCTAAATAAATGAAAACACAAAGAAGAACAGTATTAAAAGGTATGTTAGCTTCAGCGGCTGGTATGGCGAGTTTAGGTTTGACAGAAAAAGCAAGTGCAAGAACCGTAGCAAGAACTCACGAGGCTGCCGGAGTTGTAAATCATCAGGAAATACCGATGTTCTCTGCCTCTACAAGGTATGGTAATTTAGTATTCATATCTGGGGTGGGATGCCATGAAGGGCCAAACACCATTAAGCACCATACTGAAGTGGTTATGAGAGAACTCAAAAAAGCTATAGAAGCCGCAGGATCTTCCATGGATAAGGTATTGAGATGTTATGCTTATGTTGATGATATAGCGAATGTGGAAGGCATGAATAAGGTCTATGATGCTGCCTGGCCGAAAGGAAAAATGCCTGCGCGGACATGCATTGCTGTTGCAAAAGGAGGAATTCCGGGTGCTTCACTTTGTGAGGTAGATGCCATTTGTTATATATAAAACTCAAATTTTGATTGATCAACGATATTATGAATCTGCATGAGCTAGCCGTACAACAATTTTACTCATAAGCCTACCCGCGGTAGACAGGCTCATGGAAGCTCATCATCATTAAAAGAAAACTATAAAGAGATGAAAACCAATAGAAGAAATGTGTTAAAAGCTTTTATTGCCGGCATCGCAGGGATAACCGGAATAGCAGTTACAAATGATATAAATGCAAAAGCTTTGCATTCAACAGGAGAATCAGAGGCCAAAACAGCCTACCCTGAGGAGCCTGTAAAATTTACGAAGCTTGGAAACCTGGTGTTTGCATCCGGTTTCATTTGCCTTCCTCACGAAGGTCCGCGTACCCTTGAAAACCATACTAAAGTAGCTATGGGCAAGCTGGAGGCAGCTCTTAAAGAAGCGGGCTCCGGACTAGACAAGTTACACAGGGTTACAGCCTGGATTGATGATCCGGCAAACTATTTTCCACTGAACGCACCTTATGCTGCGGCCTTTCCCGGAGGCAGACGACGTGGGAACCGTAGCTGCATGGCAGTGTCACCTGGGAATATTCCCGGAAACTCGATGGTAGCATTTGATGCAATTGCTTATGTATGAGCTATGGGCTGTGAGTAATGGGCTTCGTTCTGGTTTAATTGTTGAAATTTATTTATCTAAACACTATTTTTTAGTTTGTTTTAACAGAGCTCATTGCCCAAAACTCATTGCTCATTGCACATTGCTCAAAGCCCAAAGCTACTCCGACCTAAGGCTCTCCACCGGGTTCATCATTGCAGCCTTTATTGCCTGAAAACTGATGGTCGCCAAAGCTATTGTCAATGCAAGTATTCCGGATAAAACAAACATCCACCATTGCATATCAATATGATAAGCAAAATTCTGAAGCCATTTATTCATAATCCACCATCCAATTGGGAAAGCTATGAGCATAGCAACGAGTACCAGCTTTGCAAAATCTGTTGTAAGGATATGGATAATGCCAGACACAGATGCTCCAAGTACTTTCCTGATACCAATCTCTTTTTTCCTACGTTCTGCGCTGAAGGAAGCCAAGGCATAAAGCCCCAGGCAGGAAATAAAGATCGCTATAATGGAAAATACCAGAATCAGAGATGCTGCTTTCAGATCGGCACGGTATATCATTTCAAATTCATCAGTAGCGAACTTATAATCAAAAGGCTGATCAGGATTAAAGTGCTTCCATACCTTTTCTGTCGCCGCAAGAGCATCAGCTTGCTTTCCGGGTCTGCTTTTAACAAGAAAGGAATTAGCAAAAAAGGGATTATTCCCAAATACCATCGAGCCAATTCTATCATGCAGGCCGAGATAATGGAAATCTTTTACCACACCGATAACCACCCCGGTATCTTGTTCGAGTGAGAATCTTTGCCCGATCACCGGCTGACGGATACCAAGCTCTTTTACAGCTGTTTCATTTAGAATAAAGTTTCTTTGATCTTCTTTCCTACCCGCTTCAAACCACCTGCCTTGTTTTAACCGAAGGTTTGCAAGTTCGTTGAAATTGGAGCCTGTAAAAATAAAATCTATTTCATTTTTAATGTCAGGTTTGCGTCCATCCCAATCAAAAGGACCATAGAGATTCGATAAGTTGATTATTTCGCTCCCGCTGGTAATGGCGACATTCTGAATACCGCTGTTTCCTAAAAGCTGTTGTTTTATTGTTTCCATCTGTGATATCCGGGCATCCCCGTCAAGGGATGATCTGAACATGAATGAAAATAACTGGGAAGTATAGTTACTATGTTGGCTGCTAATAAACTGCATCTGTTTATAGATCACAAACGTACTGATAACCAAAGCAATGGAAACAGCAAACTGCATTACAACAAGAAATTTTCTCAAGCGGCCATCTCCCGAATCCCGCGAACCTGCACCTCTCAGTATTGCCGCAGGCTTGAAGGATGAAAGCAGAATTGCCGGATAGATACTCACCAGAAGCAGGGTGCAAAGTGATGTTCCGGCCAGTAATTGCCAAAGGGAAACATCCCCAAGAGACAAAGTAAAATGATTATCTGTAAACTGATTAAATACGGGCAGACTAATCGAAACAAACAGCAGTGTGACCAATAATGCTATCATACTGATAAGGCTTGATTCGATCACAAATTGCAGAAATAGCTGCTTTCTTCCTGCCCCTACAATCTTTTTGATACTTACCTCTTTAAGGCGGACAGATGCCTTAGACGTGGTGAGATTCACATAATTGATACAGGCGATAGCAAGTAGGAGAACACCTAAAAGGAAGAGTATATTTGTCAGTTTCTTATCCCCGTGCTTCAGGAAAGAATTTCTTAGCGTCTCGAAATGAATATCTTTTAACGGGATTAAACCCACCTTCCACTGTTCATGCGAAATGGCATTGATCTTGTTCAGGGCGGATGAAGGGGATGAAGCATTTGATATTTTAACAAAAGTCTGATAACTGTCGGCATAAGTCATGTTCTTACGCATACGGACATTAACAGGACGTACAGCATCAGAAATATACAGATCGTAACGGAAGCTTGAATTAGACGGATGCTGATCAATGACTCCCTGTACCGTACAATCAGTGCTATTTATCTTTAGTGTTTTACCCAAGGGATTCTCATCTCCGAAGTATTTCCTGGCGTGCGATACTGAAATCACCACACTGTTGGGAGAACGGATAAAATCATCAGCACTTCCCCGGATAAAATTGAACTGAAAGATCCTAAACCAGTTTTCATCCACATAAGCTGCAGTTTTTTCCTTAAAAAGATATTGGCCTGCTTCAACAGTTGGTGGAAATACAAACAGCGGATAAAGACGTGCAAGAATCCCTACCTCCGGTATTCTTGTCTTTATTTCCTCGCCCAGTAAATATGGTGTCCGTTCATCCGCATTGGTTATATCGTTTATCTCAAGCCGGGTAAGACGGTAAATATTTTCTGAATCCGGATGGTAGGAATCATAATTATACTCATTCTTAACCCACATAAATATTAAAAATGCTGCAGTCATTCCAATTGTAAGACCAGCTAAATTGATCAGGCTGCTTATTTTGTGGAACATTATATTCCGCCAGGCGATTTTGACGTAGTTTTTAATCATGGCTTTGGGCTATGAGAAATGAGCTATGAGCTCTATTTTGATTTAATATTTAGTTTTTGTGTTAATCAAGTGGATTGAGAACTTCATTTATTTTTCATATTATTTTTGCTGTGGGCTATGGGTTGTGAGAAATGGGCTTCGTTCCGGTCTAATTGTTGAAATTTATTTATTTAAACACTATTTTTTAGTTTGTTTGAACAGAGCTCATTGCCCAGAGCTCATTGCTCATAGCCCAATGCTATTCCGACCGAAGGCTCTTCACCGGGTTCATCAATGCTGCCTTGATCGCCTGGAAACTAACTGTTACAAAGGCAATAAGCACCGAAAACATTCCTACCAGAATGAACATCCACCATTCTATTTCTATACGGTATGAGTAATCCTGCAACCATAAATTCATGATATAGAGGGTAATGGGTGAGGCAATGAAAAATGCGATCACAACAAGTGTTAAAAAATCTTTAGAAACCAAAGCAACAATATCAGCAATAGTAGCACCTAATACTTTTCGGATACCTATTTCCTTTGTCCTTTGTTCGGTTGAGAAAGAAACCAGGCCAAACAAACCCATACATGCCAGAAAAACTATTAAAAGACTAAAAAAGGTAAATAACTGCTGTAATTTATACTCCGCCCGATACTGGTTATTAAGCAGATCATCAACCCAGTTATATTGAAGAACCCGTTCAGGATAATACTGTTTCCATATCCTGTTAATGCCATCTATAACCCACTTTTGAGTTCCCGGACTTATACGTATCAGCATATTGCCATACATCATATTGCCTTGTGCTGTTATAAAACAGGGTTTGAGTCCGGTACGCAGGGATTCATTATTAAAATCTTTAATGATACCTACAGGAATACCTTTAATATCCTTGTAAGAAACATTAAGCTTACCCATCTGAAGCAGTTTCGCTGTATGGGCCGTCATTATTACCGGTTGTGTTTTCTCTGCTACAATAAGTTTAGATATATCCTTGCGTACCAGAGAGTCAAAATTCAGTGCATCAGTTGACAGGTTTTTGTTAAACATTCTTCCGTTTAATAATTGCAACCTCAATGTCTGTACAAGGTCTATATCTCCGGCTATATACCAGACTTTTAATTTGTTATCCTTTTGCTCAGGATCATCAATTTCCATTGACATACTTCCGCTACTCATACCCGGGGACCATTTAGCGATACTAACATTTTGCACCGCAGCAAGCTTAAGAATTTCCTGTTTAAAGGCTTGCCCCTGCATACCCCAGGAATTATAGTCTATCACCATCAGGTTATCCTTGTCATAACCGAGATCCTTTTGGTTAAAGTAACGAAGCTGTGCCTGGATTACCAATGTAGATATCAGAATAATAATAGAGACAACAAATTGTCCTATTATGAGACTTTTACGGAGTATTGCATTATCAGTTTTATCTGAAATACTACCGCTGAGAACCGATGTTGGTCTGGCCCTTGAAAGCACCCAGGCAGGATAAAGACCGGTAAACAAACTTACAAGCAGGATAAAACTACATGAGCAAACAAATAGCAGGACACTGCTTGTAAGGGTGAGTGTCAATTTGTGTCCTATATATATTTCGACCGACTGAATAAACAGATGATACAGGGTCATTCCCAGCACAAAGGAAATAGCAAAGAAAATAACCGACTCAATTAAAAATTGTGCAATTAATACTTTCAAACCCGCTCCCATTACTTTACGTATACCAACTTCCCTGACTCGTTTTAACGCTCTTGCAGTGGTAAGATTGATAAAATTTATACATGCGATAAGCAATAGTAATACTGCAACAACTGAAAAAATATAAATATTTCTAATACTGCCTTTAACCGAGGTTGATCCATCAAAATCAGACTCCAAATAGACATCTTTTACAGACTGAAGCTGAAAAGAATAGGTTGCTTTTAACTCGCTGGTAATGTAATTTTCATACCACTCATTCAACTTCTTAGTAAATGTAACCGCAGAAGTCCCTGGCTTTAAAAGCAAATACTCCTGATAAAAAGTGCCGGCTTCTATCTTAAGCAACTGTTTGTCAGTACTTGTATTATACTCTGATATTACTAATACATCAGCACGTAAATGAGAATTATCCGGAATTTCCTTTATTACACCTGTGATCAGATAGCTTTCATTGCTTTGACCACTTGTCATGTTGGTTATAATCTTTCCGACAGGATCACTATCTTTAAAATACTGCCTTTTAAACCTTTCTGTAATAACCAGATTTGTATATCCCTTGATAAACTCGAGTGGGTTTCCTTGCTGAATTTTAAAATCAAATACTTTCCATACAGATGGCTCTGTTATAATGGCATTCAGTTCTATTCCATCTTCATTGTTGCCGATTCTCACCCTTCGTTTCGCCACAGATGCCCGGCAATAGTTTTCAACTTCAGGAAATGTATTGGTTAGGGTAGGCCCCATACCTGAGAATGTCAATGGTGACTTTTCCTCAGCATTTTTATCATTATTATTGATACTGAGAATGCGATAAATATCGTCGGCATTTTTCCAATCTTTATCATATGACATATCATCCATAACAACAGTAGCAACTACCAAGCAGGCAGTAAGTCCTACCGTAAGCCCAATAATATTAATTGAGGAATACACTTTGTTTCTGAGTAAATTCCGCCAGGCGATTTTGATGTAGTTTTTGAGCATAGCTGGGTATCAGGTTTGAGGTATCAGGTGTGAGCTAATCCCCGGTTAATACAATATCTATATCTTTAATGTCTATTTTTCTGTCAACTGTCAACTGTCAACTGTCAACTGTCAACTGTCAACTGTCAACTACTCACTTCTAAGGCTCTCCACCGGGTTCATCAATGCCGCCTTAACAGCCTGAAAACTCACCGTTACCAGCGCAATGATTACTGCTGCAAATCCGGCAAGCACAAACATCCACAAGCTAATATCAATCCGGTATGCAAAGTCCTGAAGCCAGTTACTGGTTAAATACCAGGCTACCGGACTTGCAAGCACTATTGCTATTAATACAAGTTTTACAAAGTCTTTTGAAAGAAGAGTTGCAATACCGGCAACAGAAGCACCAAGTACCTTTCGTACACCAATCTCTTTTGTACGCTGCTGTGCTGTAAATGTAGCTAGTCCGAAGAGTCCGAGGCAGGCCACGAAAATTGTTAAGCCGGCAAAAATATTCAGGATATTGCCTACCTTTTGCTCTGCGCGATAGGTATTGTTGAAGCGTTCATCCATAAAAGAATAAGAAAAGGGCTCCTCGGCAGTCCATTTACTCTTAACAGATGATATCAGACCGGAGATATCAGTGGTTTTTAGCTTGACGATCATATTTCCACGATCATTTCCCAGAACAAGCATCACAGGAGTAATCGGATCATGCAGAGAGGTAAAATGGAAATCCTTCGCTACTCCAATGATGTGATAGGTGATTTTGGTACCGATATTATCCGAAGTACCGGTAATCCGGCGACCCAAAGCATCCTTTTCCCAACCAAATGCCCTGGCTGCTGTTTCATTGATAATAACGCCAAGAGAATCGGAGGCAAGGTTCCGGGAGAAGTTCCGTCCGGATTTGAGTTCTATTCCCATTGTTGGGATATAATCAGGATCAATTGTGTGCCTTGGTGTTTTGACAAGCTGACCTACTTTATCCTCGGGGTATACACTGAAATTATTGAAATTGCTGTTCCCGGCGGGCATGAATGACGAGCTACTTACGCTGACAATCCTTGAATCCTCAAGAAGACTATTTTTGAAAACTTCATTCGATTGACCGAGCTGCCAGGTGTTGTGTATCACCATTACCTGTTCCTTGTCGTATCCGAGCTTCTTGTTTTGAATATAAGAAAGCTGTTTGTGGACTACTACAGTACTAATAATCAACACGATTGAGATAAAAAACTGGAAGACCACCAGGCTGCTTCGAAGAGAGGGGCCGCGTGATACAGATGGATTAAAAGTACCTTTGAGTACCTCCACCGGTTTAAATGATGAAAGGAAAAGTGCAGGATAACTTCCCGCCAAAGACCCTACTAAAAGAGCAAATACCAATAGCACTGGCAACAACCAAACGTTGGACGCTAAACCGAGAGACAGTTCTGCTTCAGCCAGATTATTGAAAACAGGCAAGGCCAGGTAAACCAGCCCTATGGCGATGATGAATGCAATTACCGTAACCAGAACAGATTCCACTAAAAATTGCCTGATCAGTTCCGATCTCATGGAGCCCATTACCTTGCGTATACCCACTTCTTTTGCCCTTTTTGATGCCCCTGCAGTCGACAGGTTCATAAAGTTGATGCAGGCAATAAGCAGCATAAATACAGCAATTGCGCCGAAAATGTAGATATAACTGATATCCCCGTGTGAAGCAAGGTCACCGTTAAGGTCAGATTTTAAGTGAATATCAGTGAGCGGCTGCAAAAAAAGCCCGATATCATTGCCCTTCTTCCTGAATTCTTGAATGCTCATACCGAAGGCCTTATTTAGCTGAGGAGCGGCATATTTGTCGATGACCTGAGGAAGCTTTGCCTGCAGGTTCTTATAGTCATAACCTTGCGGTAAAACGAGGTAAGTGAAATAACCTGAAGTCATCCACGAATCTGACTTCTCTTCCGGATTTGTAAGCAGCGAAGCGATCATATCAGATTGAAAATGCGATCGTGCGGGGATCTTATCAAACACGCCAGTGACTTTGTAGGTTGATTTCCAGCTTTTAAAGTTGAGTACCTTTCCTATCGGGTCATCTTTGCCAAAATATTTGTCGGCAACTTCTTTTGAGATAACAATAGAATTCGGCTCAAGAAGTGCCGTTTGGGAGTTACCATTGAGCAAAGGAACTGTAAATACCTCAAAGAAATTAGCATCCGCAAACAAGAGTTCGGTTTCCTGGAAAGTCTTATCACCATAGCTGACCATTGCTGAACCGCTGGTCTGGATCCGTGTTGCATCCAGCACTTCGGGAAAATCTTTCTTAAGAGTTTTGGCAACAGGAGGCATAACATTCGCTTCCTTCATTTCACCACCTCCCATAAATCCCCGGAACACTACGCGCACAATCTGGTCGGCTTTTTCATTATACCTGTCGTAACTAAGTTCGTGAAAGATGTATAACATGATGATCAGGCAGGTGGCGATGCCAATAGCAAGTCCCGAGATGTTGATAATGGAAAAACCTTTTTGTCTTTTAAGGTTCCGCCAGGCGAGTTTGATGTAGGTTGTTATCATTTTGCTGTGAGCTACGAGCTGTGAGAAATCAGCTCCGTTCATATTCAATAATTAATGTTTATCAAAATTTCATTTTCGTTCGTTTGCTGGAAGCTCAAAGCCTATTGCTCGTTGCTCATAGCCAATTCGTTTGCCGGAAGCTCAAAGCTCATTGCTCGTTGCCCACAGCTCTCTCATTCCGTTCTCAAATTCTCCACCGGATTACTTCTTGCTGCCTTAATCGCATGGTAGATTACTGTTATAAACGCAATTCCAATCGCCGTAATAGCAGATAAAACGAATATCCACCAATGAATTTCGATCCGGTAAGCAAAGTTCTGCAGCCACTCATTTGCAAAATACCATACAATGGGACATGCGATGATGACAGACAGCAAAATGAGCTTGATAAATTCCCTTGATAGCATTATAATAATGTTGGTTACGGATGCCCCCAGAACTTTTCTTACCCCAATTTCCTTTGTTCTTCGCTGTGCTGTAAAAGTCGCGAGGCCGAACAAGCCAAGTACCGAAATGAGAATGACTATTATTGAAAATATAAATATGACCCTGGACGTTTTTATATCATCCTTATAGGTTTTATTAAATGTATCATCCAGAAATGAATAATTAAAAGCCTGGGAAGGGAAAAACTTCTTCCAGCTTGTCTCAACATCCGCTAAGGCCCGTGCGGTGTTATGGGTATTTAATTTAATGTGAAGAAAGCTGCCTTTCTCAGCAGCATTTCGAATCACCATAGGCCGAATTTTTTCGTGCAGACTTTTGTAGTGAAAATCCCTGACTACGCCAATTATTTGCCCCGGGATTCCATCCATCGAAAAGCGCTGTCCGATCAAAGGTTCCTGAATACGAAATTCACTTACTGCCGTTTCATTGAGGATATATTCGGGTAAGTCAGTGCCTGCAGAAAACCACACACCTTTTTTCATCTGCAAATCCAAGACGTTTTTAAAATCTGCATCCGCATTGAACGGGACAAGTGAGGGATTAAAGGCCGTATCGCGACCATCCCAGTCGACATTTCCGGAACTTGAACTATTTAAATCCACCACCGGAGAGCCGGTAATACTTACGCCGCCAATACTGCTTTGAGCTTTTAATTCGTTTTTGAAGCTTTTATAAAGGTTCTCATTCTTATCATCAAAGGGGACTTCTAAAGCGATAACCTGGGAACTGTTATAACCGGGATTTGAGTGCTGTAAAAAATCAAGCTGTTTAAAGATTATCACTGTAGCGATAATTAGAATTACAGAGAGGCTAAACTGGAAAACCACCAGTCCCTTCCGCAGATAGATATCCTTTAAATGCGACATAGCCATACCCTTAAACGCATGTATTGGCTTAAAGGATGAAAGTAAAACTGCAGGATAAATTCCGTTTAATATGGTTGTAAACAACAGCGTACCAAGCAATACACCCCAGGTATTAGCAGATTGGAATGGCTGGCTAAAATCCTGTCCGACGAGGAAATTAAAAACAGGAAGGCTAAGGTTAATAAAGGCTAGTGAGACGATCAATGCGAGTATACTTATCAGCAGTGATTCCATCATAAACTGCCCAAATAAGCTGATCCTGTTAGCTCCGCTAATTTTTCTTACACCAACTTCCTTAGAGCGCAAACTGGCCTTCGCCGTGGTCAGGTTAACATAGTTAATGCAGGCTGTCAATATCAGAAGGAAGGCAAGCGCGGTGAAAATATAGGTTATCCTCTTGTTTCCATGGACCATTTCCGATGACTGAAGTCCTTCTTCGAAATACATATCCCGTAGAGGCTGCAGGCTGGCGACTACAGAATTGTCTCCCTTATTCCGTACAAGGATCTCGTTAAGTTTTTTAGTAATAAAACCAGGATCTGCATTAGCGGCCAATTGCAAAAAACTTATGTATCCAAAATTACCCCAGCTCGTTTCATTTGCCCCGGCTCCCGCAGCAGACAAATGAGCGTCCATTGGTAGCAGGATATTATACTGAAAACTTGAATTAGCCTGATAATCTTCTATAATTCCGCGAACAACATATTTCCTTTCATTAATATTGATGGAATTGCCGACAGCATCTATATTCCCAAAATATTTTCTTGCAAGCGATTCGGTCAGAATAATGCCGGAAGGGTCGCTCCTAAAATGATCCCCTGATAAAAATTTGTAGTCAAACAGGTCAAACCAGCTATTGTCAACAAAAGCTACCTTCTCTTCCGAGAACAATTTGTTGTTAACCTTAACAGCTGTTGTCCCCATGGAAAGCAATCTTGCCGAACTTCTAACTTCAGGAATTTCCCTTTTTGCTGCTTCGGCCATGGGCATCGGAGAGCTCTCCCATCTCCAGGTCTCTGCTGAGTTTACTTGAATGGAATTTGTGATACGATAAATATTTCCCGCTTCAGAATGATAACCATCGACGGTCATTTCATTTGTTACCCACAGAAAAATCAACACAGCACAGGTCATTCCAACAGACAAGCCGATAAGATTGATCATCGTTGTAACTTTGTTTCTGTATAGATTTCGCCAGGAGAGTTTGATGTAGGTTGTTATCATTTTGCTTTTAGCTGTGAGAAATCAGCTCCGTGTATGTTTAATAATTTAGTTATCTACTATTTATTTTAATCGATTAACCGAAACTCGAGGCTTTTTGCTTTGGGCTATGGGCTATGGGCTGTGGGCAATGAGCTTTATTCTGTTTTAAGTATTGAATTTTATTTTTCAAAAGATTGTTTTTTATTCGTTTGCAAAGAGCTCATAACTCATTGCTCAAAGCCCATAGCCTATTCCGACCTCAAACTCTTCACCGGGTTCATCAACGCCGCTTTAATCGCCTGAAAACTTATGGTAAAAATGCTAATGATCAGTGCCATCAATGCCGAAATAACAAACACCTCAGGACCTATCGATATGCGATAGCTAAACTTATCAAGCCAATTCTGTAAAAAATACAAGGCCAGGGGTGCAGAGATAATGCAACTGGTGAGGATAAGACCTACAAAGTCTTTTGAAAGTAGTGCCCAGACCTGCGATACAGATGCCCCGAGAACTTTCCTTATTCCAATTTCTTTCGTTCTTTTCTCTACCATATATGCCGAGAGTCCGAAAAGCCCCAGTGAGGAAATAAATATTGCCAGTCCGGCAAATAAACCTGCCAGCTTTCCCACCAACATTTCAACTCTGAACTTAGCGGCATAGCTTTCATCAGCAAACTGATACAGATAAGGAAAAGATGGGTTATATTTATTAAATATAGGCTGCAACTTTGCAACAGCCTCCTGAACAGGAATCTTCTGCGAAAGACGATAAGAAATAATATTTGTATTTCCTGGCATATAAGTAAAGATTGTAGGCTCTGCTGGATCATATGGCGAGACCATCAGTGCATCGTTTACCACTCCGATAATTCTGATCTGATTCGGAGTGTTTTTCCAGGTAAGAACCTGGTTAACAGGATCCTTAAAACGCATACGTTTTGCTGCTGCCTCATTGATAATTGCAGTGGCAGAATCTACACTATATGCACCGGTAAAATTCCTGCCATCCAAAAGGTTCATTCCCATTGTTTTAAAATAGTCGGTATCCCCTACACCGATGATAGCCAGATCCAGGGTCTCTCCCGGCTGCTTTTCCGACCAGCTTTCCACACCTGTATTTGACCAGATGCCTGTTATGGGACTTGAAGATTTCGTCACACTGCTTACCATCCCGCTCTTGCGCAAATCATCTTTAAGAGCTGTGTAATTATTGCTCAGATCATCGCTACCATCAGTCATCATAAGCCGGTTAGCATCAAAGCCAACAGGTCGGTTCTTAGCATGTTGAATTTGCTGATAAACTATAATTGTACTGATAATAAGGGCAATAGAACAGGTAAACTGAGCTACGACAAGTGCTTTTCTGGAAAATACTGCCGAGCTTCCAATTTTGAGGGTGCCTTTCAGAACTGCTACCGGATTAAAGGATGAGAGATAAAATGCAGGGCGGCTTCCAGCAAGCAAACCTGTTAAAATCACATACACGGTCATTACCAGCCAAAAAAGACCCTCGTTATACGGAATGGTAAGCGATGTTTGAGTAAGGGTATTAAATGATGGTAATACAAGCTGGACTAAACCGAGAGCTGCAAAAGCAGAGATCAAAGTAATCATAAACGATTCCGTTAAAAACTGCAGTATTAATGCGTTTCTGTGGGAACCCAGGGTCTTCCTGACACCGACTTCCCTTGCCCTCTTCTCGGAGCGGGCGGTTGCCAGATTCATAAAATTAATACAAGCGATCAGCAAGACCAGGATACCGATAATGCTGAACATTCTGACGTAACCGATAAATCCATCTGAAGCGACTCCATTTTCAAATTCATTATACAAATGCCACTTCTTCAAAGGGTAAAGTATTGCCGTACTTTGATATTTAGCAAAATCTTCGGGAATGTGTTTTTTAAAAATCAGTCCTATTTGAGATTCCACTTTAGGAAGGTCAGCATCAGGTTCCAATGCCACAAAGGTCTGGAAGGAATTATCGTTCCAATTACCTATATTCCTTTTCACCCAGGGATTCTGCATATAAAAACTAAAAGGGACCAAATAGTTAAACCGGAAAGTAGATTGTTTGGGCAGGTCCCTGAGAATTCCAGTCACTTTTAAATCCTGCCTGTTATCGATTCTGACCATTTTATTCATCGGGTCTTCATCTCCAAACAGAGATTTGGCGGTTGATTCAGTGAGAATTATCGAATAAGGGTCCTTCATAGCACTTGAAACATCGCCACTAAGAAGTGGGTATTGAAATATTTTCAGGAAATCAGCACTCGCCATTGCACCGGCAGGGTATAGTCGACGATCTCCCACAACAAGTCCGTGCGCGCCCATCCAATCAGACTGTGCAACATATCTAACACCCGGAATATCCCTTTTCAAAGCGTCTGCAAGAGGCAATGGTGTAGCCGGACCTACTCCCATTTCACCATTATCCACATAGCGTATCCTCACCGAATAGGCATATTCATAGTTTGGAAGGAACCGATCATATGAGTACTGATATTGTACCCAGAGTCCAATGAGTAAAGCAACAGCCATCCCAATTGACAAGCCAGTTATATTCAATGCGCTATACACTTTATTATTTGTAAGATTGCGCCAGGCGATTTTGATGTAGTTTTTTAGCATTTTACTGTGAGCTACGAGCTGTGAGAAATCAGCTCCGTGTATGTTTAATAATTTAATTATCTACTATTTATTTTAATCGATTAACCGAAACCCGAGGCTTTTTGCTTTGGGCTATGGGCTGTGGGCAATGAGCTTTATTCTGTTTTAAGTATTGAATTTTATTTTTCAAAAGATTGTTTTTTTATTCGTTTGCAAAGAGCTCATAACTCATTGCTCAAAGCCCATAGCCTATTCCGACCTCAAACTCTTCACCGGATTCATCACCGCTGCTTTAATTGCCTGAAAGCTTATTGTTCCAAATGCCATAATCAGCACAAGCACGGCTATCGCAACAAAAAGCCATAAAGAAATATCTGTGCGGTATGCAAATCCATTGAGCCAATTATTTGTAAAAAACCAGGCTAAAGGCAGAGCAATAAGAATACTCAAGGCTATCAGTTTTATGAAATCTGCCGAAAGCATGATTACAACATTTCTTACAGTAGCTCCCACCACTTTGCGTATCCCTATCTCCTTTTGCCTCTTCTGGGCTGTGAAGGCTGCTAAACCAAATAAACCAAGGCAGGAAACAATGATGGCCATCAGGGCGAAATATCGCGACAGCACACCGATCTTCATCTCTGAGGCATATAAAGCCTGATAATCATCATCCATAAAACGATACTCAAAAGGAAGATTTTTACTGAATTCAGCATAGACCTGCTTCACCCGTTCAATAGTCTGCTCTTCTGTGCCTGCTTGCATCCTGACAAGAATATTGGGCATCACAGGATAAACCTGGAAAAAGCAGGGCTTTACAGATGAATAGAGTGATTCAAAATTAAAGTCGCGCGCAACACCAACAATTGTACGTTCCTGATCCCAGAATTTAACTTTCTTGCCTATAGGATCTTTCAGTCCCATTGCTTTGATTGCTGATTCATTAAACACGATCTCCTGCATTGCATTTGCAGCCGAGAAATTCCGGCCTTCTTTTATCTGTATTCCTGCCGTTTCCAGGAAATTTGCACCAACTTCAAGATTGGCAAAATCTATGTTCTTCTGAGGATCTTTACCCGGCCACTGGAAGTCGCCTATTGACCCATGCTCTCCATTCAGGTTGTGTGAATAGCTACCCGCGCTGATCACTCCGGGAATGTTGTTAAGTTCATTTACAAAAGAAACCGCTCCATCCATTTTCGAAAGATCCATTTCAAGCGGAATCTCAAAATGAATGGTATTATCACGGTTATATCCCAGATTCTTTGACTGAATAAAATCCACCTGTTTATAAACAACAAGAACCGCAGCGATAAATAACACAGAAAGTGTAAACTGGAATACAACAAGGCCTTTACGAATAAAAACCTCGCCGGCGGTAGTTTTGAGCCTTCCTTTCAGAACCGAAACAGGGTTAAAACCAGATAAATATAAAGCAGGATAGCTACCTGAAACGAAGCCGGTAAATAAGGTTATTCCAATAACCGAAAGAACCAGACGGGTTTCAAATTCAAGGCTCAGATCTTTCCCGCTTATGTCATTAAATATTGGCAGCATCAGGAATATCAATACTATTGCGACAATTAATGAGCAGAATGCCATTAATACAGATTCACTGAGGTATTGGATCACCAGTTCCATACGGCTGGCGCCGGATACCTTTTTGATGCCAACTTCCTTCATCCTTCGGGAGGCTTTAGCGGTAGATAAATTCATGAAGTTAATGCAGGCAATTATCAGGATCACTATCGCAATAATTGAGAATAAACGCACATAAGTTATTCTCCCGCCGGATTGAGCTCCATTTTCATACTTACCATATAAATAGCCATCAGAGAATTTTGCCAGCAATGCAGTTTTGCCTTCTTCTTTATGATGAGATTGCATAAGGGCTGTAATCTTGTTATTCACATTACTGAGGTCGGCATTTTCTCTAAGGAGTACATAAGTACTTGGATCACTATTACCCCATTCCAATAAATAAGGCCGTTTTTCGAGGACCAGGGCGTAGTTCAATAAGACATCAAACCTCTCAGTTGAATTGGAAGGCACATCCTCATAAACACCGGAGATTGTAAACATACCACTGAACTCCCCCTGGTTCCATTCCAGATTTTTACCAAGCACTCCTTCCGCTGAACCAAAAAGTTTTCTGGCAAGGCTCTCTGAAATCGCGATCGAATTATTCCCATTAAATAACTGTGTCTTATCTCCGTCAAGGTACCTGCATGTGAAAACATCAAAATAGCTCCCGCTCACATACTGGCCTCCAGCTTTGATCTGAGTGTCCCCAACTTTGACTATGCCCATGGAAGAAAACCATGAGGCAGGAAGGATTGATACCGAATGCTCTATCTCCGGGATTTGCTCTTCCAGAACTTTTCCAAGTAAGCCTGCTGTGCTGGTCATTGTGTGAGTACCTTCTGAACCTTTGACGTTGCTCAGTACTTTGTAAATCCTGCTATCGTTCTCGTTGAATTTGTCAACTTTCATCTCATCTGCAATCCACATATAGATCAGCAGGCTGCAGGCTAATCCCGTCGACAAGCCAATTAGATTTAGCGCTGTAAACTGACGATCTTTGATCAGGTTACGCCAGGCGATTTTGAAGTAGGTTTTTAGCATTTTGCTGTGGGTTATGAGCTGTGGGAAATCAGCTTTGTGTATGTTTAATATTTTAGTTACTTACCATCTATTTTAAATTTATTACTCAATAGTTCAAGGCTCTTTGCTGTGGGCTGTGGGCTGTGAGAAATGGGCTTCATTCTGGTTTAATTATTGAATTTTATTTATCATAACACTATTTCTTATCTTGTTTGCTCATTGCTCACAGCTCGCAGCTCATAGCCTTACTCCGACCTAAGACTCTTCACCGGATTCATCATCGCTGCTTTAATTGCCTGAAAACTAATTGTCAGCAAAGTGATCACAATCGCAGTGAGGCCTGCTATTATAAAGTTTGTTGCAGGTATCTCTGATCTGTAGCTATAATTTTGCAGCCAGCTATTTATTATATACCACGAAACCGGCGTTGATATAAGGATAGAAATGAGAACCAGTGTAACAAAGTCCTTTGACAACATCTGCCAGATACCAAAAACAGTTGCTCCGAGAACTTTCCTAACACCTATTTCCTTCTTCCTTTGTTCAGCAATAAAAGACGCCATCCCAAACAAACCGAGGCAGCTTATGAATACGGCCAGGCCTGCAAAAAAACCGGAGAGTTTCCCGACACGTTCCTCATTACCGAATTTTCGGGCATAGTCTTCATCTACAAAACTGTAGTTGAACGGCTCACTGGTGTTATATTTCTTATATATCTTTTCGATGTGCTGTAGCGCTTCAGCCGGGTTAAATTCAGGATTTAATCTCACCATGAGAATTTGGCCCGGATAGTCTAAAAATCTAAAAACAGCAGGCTTAACTGCCAGATACGGAGATTCAACTACTATATCCTTAACAACTCCGATTACTTGGAGTTCTTTGCCATCACGGTTGATTGTCTCACCGACCGGATTCTCAAGACCCATAAACTTAGCTGCTGTTTCATTGATGATAACCCCTGACGAATCACTTGAAAACTCTTTGGAGAACTCCCTCCCTGCAATAAATTCCCATCCCATCGTTTTCCCATAATTATATGAGATCTGGGAACTATTGAACTCTGCGGGCATTGCCGGGTCTTTTCCTTTCCAATCATAGCCCGTGGTGGTAGAGTAGACTTCTGTGGCCGGGGCATCGGCCTCTGTGACATCAATAATTGATCCTGTACTTTTTAGTTCTCTTTCAACAATATCAAAATGAGTATGGATTTCAGCCGATGGTAAACGGACCATCAGCAAACCTGCGCTGTTATACCCCAAGGGACGATCTTTAACGAACTGAATTTGTTTAAAGACCATTAGTGTTCCAATAATCAGGACTACGGAAACAGTAAACTGAACTACAACGAGAACCTTTCTGGATATGAGACTTGATTTACCTGCACTGAAAGCACCCTTCAGCACCTTGATTGGTTTGAAAGACGATAAATATAAGGCCGGGTAAATACCGGCTATCAGTCCGGTGAAGGCACAGAAGGCCATGCAGATCATCCAGAATACAGGATTTGTCCAGAGTATCGTTGCTTTTTTACCCGCTACTTCATTGAAAAATGGCAAAGACAGTGTCACTAGTAACATACTCACTAAAAAAGCAAGAAGTACGACTAAGAATGATTCAGTAAAGAATTGTTCTACTAATTGACTCCTTTGCGAGCCAATTACCTTTCTGATACCTACCTCCTTTGCGCGCCTCTCACTACTGGCAGTACTGAGGTTCATGAAATTTATGCAGGCAAGAAGAAGAACAAAAATACCGGTAATGGCGAATAGCCAAACATTCTGTATCCGTCCACCTACATTCACCCCGTTTTTAAATTCCGCATAAAGGTGCCATCTGTTCATAGGCTGTAAAAAGAGAGCAGGTTTTTGCTTCGCTAATTTGCTATTAACATGATTCAATCTTACGTCGCGGATCGCTGCAGATATTTTATCCACATCAGCACTCTCTGGCAATAAAACGTATGTAGTAAAGGCATTTGGCCTCCATGGATCTTCCATATTCTTGAGCCCGTTGGAATCGAAAAATAGCTTCCAGGTAGCAATAAACTTTACATTCCCAAATGTTGAATTCTCGGGAAGGTCTTCGTAAACGCCAGTAACTTTGACCGGCAAATTATTCTCGTTATGGAGGCTTACCAGTTTACCGATGGGATTTACATTCCCAAACAATGCTTTTGACAAAGACTCAGAAAGCATGATTGAGTTCGGGTCGTTCAGCCCATTTAGTACCCCGCTTATCATATTCAGACTTAGCATTTCGGGGCCATTAGGCTCAAAGAAAACACCCAATTGAGAAAGTTTTTTTGAACCGATGCTTAATGTATAGTTCCATATTTGCGATGACAACAAGACCTGATCGAAATGGTTCTTGTAATCTTTACGAAGCACATCAGCAAGAGGATAGGGAGTTACGTTAGTTGTTTGAATCTCCACCCCCGTGATTTTACTTTGCATTACCCTCGCAATTCTGTCATAATTCTTAAAAGATCGATCAAAGTAAACCTCATCGTAAATCCAAAGACCGATTAGGATTGCTACCGACATACCAATGGTTAGTCCACCTACATTTATTAAAAAATGGAGCTTGTTGTTGCGGAAATTTCTCAGGGCGATTTTGAAGTAGATTTTAAGCATGGCGGATATTGGGTGTTAGGTTTTAGGCATTAGGTTTTAGGTTTGAACCCAGGTTTAACTTTATTCGTATCTTAATGTTTATTTTCTCTCAACTCTCAACTCTCAACTCTCAACTCTCAACTCTCAACTCTCAACTCTCAACTCTCAACTCTCAACTCTCAACTCTCAACTCTCAACTATTCCGATCTAAGGCTCTTCACCGGATTCATCACCGCTGCCTTAACCGATTCATAGCTCACCGTTAGCCATGCAATAAATAGCGCTCCGAGTGATGCTCCCACAAAAACCAGCCAGTTTATTTCTACCCTGTAAGCAAAACTCTGCAACCAGCTCTCTATCGAGTACCAGGCAAGTGGAATTGCAATTACCATCGCTACCAGAATCAACCTGGTGAACTTACCAGAAAGAAGGTAAACGATACTACCTACAGAAGCCCCCAGAACCTTTCTCACTCCGATCTCGCGGGTTCGCTGTTCTGCAGTGAATGCTGAAAGGCCATATAAACCGAGACAGGATATAAAAATTGCTAGTATCGCAAACAGGTTAAAAATTCTTCCCATTTGCTGTTCTCCTCTATACAGACTGGCCAGATCCAGGTCTATAAAACTAAAGACGAATGGATAAGCCGGATTGAGCCTCATGTTTATAGCTTCCATTTCTTTAATTGCTGACTCCGTATTGTTTAACTGAGTTC
>NZ_DASWXT010000090.1:0-16961 GCF_036405355.1 Daejeonella sp. | reverse complement strand
CGTGTCGCGTGTGACTTGTTACCAGTAGCAATTTATTTTATACAATATTTATTGAAGATTTATAAACACGCGCCATAGGCGCGCGCCAGCAATTCTAAATTCTCCGAATGATAGAATAAATCAAAGTTTTTTAGAAACCTCTATTTCCTCCATTTTATCCAGCCCCTTAAATTGCACTTCAATTTTCGGACTATCATCTTCAGGGTACTCAGAATCAATCAGGATGGCATGCGATCCTGCTGAAACTTTTGGCGGGTTGGTTTGTAATTTAAAACTGCTCTTTGGTTTTCCATTTTTATCGTAAAGACGGATTAATTCTGTACCATCAGAAACCAGGCTTTCTCCTGCAGCTAATTCAACAGGGAATAAAAGTTCCTTATAATTGTCGATCAGCATTTTAATGTTTTTCACACTGCCCTTTTCTCCGGTGATCTGCATTCTGAATTGCAAAGGCTGCTCTTTCCATTTATACTGCAAATTCCAGGTGGTATGAGTGGGTTCACCGGGTTGACGCTCAAATTTCTCTCTCGTAAAAACCGGCGACATAGCATATTGATGCAAGGTCCATTTCCCTTCTGCCCGTTTTTCGAGATGGAATTCATTCTTTGGATTTTTTAGTTCCTCCTGCTGGACCTTGCTAAAGGCGTTTCCATTTCTGGCCAGTTCCCATTCACGAATCGCATCGAGCAGTTGATTGGTCTGGGTGTTTTTTCTCAATGCTGCCGGTCTGGCAACCATCGCAAATCCGGCATTATATCCTGCAGCTCTCGACAGCATCCACTCCATCTCAGGAAGGGTAGTGTTTTCTGCCAACAAATACCAGCCCAGCATATGAGGCATATAATTCCGGTCAAATAGGCCTTGATTATCAATGCGGTACTGTTGCATACTTTCTTTAAAGCCACCATACCAGGGCTCACCCCAGTTGTAGTATGATCCGATATGCCAGTAAAAGGTTTTACTCAAACTGGTACCAATTATAAAATCGTGCTTCACCTGATCATATACATCTTTGGCAAAGAGCTCCAGCGCATAATCACCCTGACCGGATGCGAGTGCGCCTTCATGCCCATCCAGATCAAGGTGATCCACTCCGGTTTCATTCATCAGATCGGCAATGTTTTTCGCAACTTCTCTTTGCATATCCAGATTTGGGAAGAATACATTGTAGAAATGATCGAATAATTTCCCAACCTGATCTCCGGCCTGATGGGCAGATCTTGTGGTGCCAAATGCCCCACGCTGGCAATCCAGTAACAAATAGGGGGCAGTACTGCTTACCGATTTATAGCGGATTAACTCAGATCCGATTTTTACGGTATGCAGATTATTCCCTTTTTCATCATTAAAATACTCAGGCGATATTACCTCGATGGTATTTTGATCAGCATCTATATTTCTGTTTAATGTGGAAATTCCTGTAACACTAAGCCTGTTATCAGGGATGGGTGTTATGTAAGGATCATTGGTATTGATAAAATTGGTCAGGGTATGCATGCCCAGATACAAACCTGCGGCATGTGCTTTGTCAACACAGCTTTTTAAACCCTCCTTTCCATTGGGAAACTGATCCGGATTTAACACAAAATTACCCCAGCTTTTAAACGGTCCTTCATGATACAGGGAAACCAATCCGGCACGTTTGGTATACCCGATCATCTCATCAATATCTTTTTCACCATAAGAAGAGATCATATAGGATTTGCCATACAGATTGGACTTTTTAAACCAAACTCCTTTGATTGTAGGATGCGGCAGATTTTCAGCGATCTCAATCTGCTCCAGCCGGTCGAAGGTTTGAGCTTCTTTACATGAAAAAACTGCGATCTTACTTCCAACGACAGTTTCGCCTTTTAATGCTTTAACAGGCATGTCTTTATAAAGTCCGCCCCAGGCATCCACTAAACGCTCGCGATCCCGGTTAATTGAATAGGCTTGTAGTTTGCTTCCCCATTTGGAAGGAACTGCCGCAATACCTCTTGCCCAGGTACTTCCTTCCTTGCTGGGATAATCACCACCCAATGTTTTAATATTTAAGACCTGGATACCAAGGGATGTTTCGCCATCGCGTACCACCCCAATGATCTCACCAATGGTCTTACTGATTGTATTGGGGTAGGGTCCCCAGATAATCGCATCGATCTTACTCTCCGGTACTGCCCTGATAATTTCCAGAACGAGATGTGTGGCTTTACTTGTTACCCTGACATCAATACTTACTCCCGTTTCCTTAAAACCAAGCGTGATTTTTTTCTGAGCCTGATCATACTTCATTGAACTGGCCTGGTGGCGGATATCCTTGCTTACCAAAGTAATCAGCGGGGTCAAAGTATCGCTGTAGAGGTAATTTTTACCTGTAGCAGAATTTGATAATTCTGACAGTGCCCCTTGCTTATTGACGCTCATTTTAAGTTCGCCTGATGTGAAGCTTACTTGTGCAAAGGAGTTTTGGGACAGGCAGATTAATCCGGCAAAAAGGATTGTATTTCTGATTATAATTAGTTTGGAAAAGATCATTTAGGTTTAACTTTTTAAAAAAATTAAATTAAGTTATTTTTCAGAAAGGTGCTAATTCAATTATTATGGGATTTCGAAAATGGTCCAGCAAAGGGGCAGAGACGCAAAGCATGCGACCCAAGAACGAATCTTAATAAATAGCTGGAATACCTTTGCGTCTTAGCGTCATTGCGAGAAAAAAAATTAAACTCTAAATGGAAACTGCCTGGGATTTGTCAATGCGAGGGGGCACGCCTGATTGGACGGGCAGGCACGACGAAGCAATCCCCATAAATTCAAATATTATCCTCACCTATATTTGGAATATTCATTCCAAATACTCACCTTTGCTTCGTGGATAAGAAAGAACAGATCATAAAAGCTGCTATGAAGCTCCTTACCGAACGTGGTGTTCAGGCAACACCCATGTCGGCGATTGCGAAAGCAGCAAATACAGGTATGGGTACGATCTACAATTATTTTGCTACCAAGGAAGAGTTGATCAACGCGATCTATCTGTACATTAAGCGCTCGGAGGTCCCTCTGATCGCTAAAACAATAGATCCGGATTCTTCTCTAAAAGCTAGCTTTTTTAGTTTTTACGGTGCCATGGTCGGTTTTTACTTCAAATATCCTGAAAGCTTTGCATTTATGGATCAGTTCCATAGTTCTCCAATTATTACAGAAGCTACGCGAACAGCAGGTCAGCAGGATTTTCTTCCGGTGATCAGTCTGGTGCAGCAGGGGCAAAAGGACGGAATCATTAAAGAGATGGAACTGGATGCATTACTGCATTTCCTGGCAGGAACTATTACCACATACGTTCGCTGGATGCAGGCTTCAGGCAAGGAAAATGATCCTGCTTATCTCGAGAAGCAGATGCGTTTGGTTTGGGACGCGATTAAGGAATAAAAAATTTGACAGATATTGGAATGAACATTCAGTCCAAAAATTAAATATTATGAAGAAATTAAGAGTGATTATAACAGGTGCTACAGGAATGGTTGGTGAAGGGGTATTGCTCCACTGCCTGCAGAGTGATGAGGTGTCGGAAGTTCTGATGATCAACCGTAAACCCTATGAAATATCACATCCTAAGCTAAGTGAGCTTTTGGTAGCAGATTTTAACAGACTGGCAGATTACAGCAATAAGCTTGCAGGCTTTGATGCCTGCTTTTACTGCGCCGGAGTAAGCTCTGTGGGTATGAATGAGGCTGATTATACCCGCATTACCTACGATACCACTTTGAATTTTGCGAAAGTATTGCTGGAACTTAACCCCGGAATGGTATTCAATTTCGTTAGCGGTACTCTTACTAAAAGTGACGGTAAACAGATGTGGCAGCGTGTAAAGGGCCGGACTGAAGATGCGCTGATGAATCTTGGTTTTAAAGGGCAGTATAATTTCAGGCCAGGGTTCATGAAGCCGGTAAAAGGCCAAAAGAATGTGCGCTGGTTCTTTAAACCATTCATTGCAATATTTCCTTATATGTTTCCTAAACAATCACTGACTTTAAATGAGGTCGGGCAGGCGATGATTCATACTATTACAAAAGGTTATGACAGGCAGGTACTCGAAATCAGTGATATTAAAATTCTGGCGAAATAGAAAGCAGAAGTTAAGACAAAATGAAGCAATTATATAAAATTTTTAAATACACCATGATTATTCTGATTTCTACTACGGCCTTATTAAGCCTTGTTACAATAATTTTCCTGCAGCAGCCCCAATTCGGGCAGGCGGCATCCGGCGAACGCCTGGAGCGGATGAAAAAGTCGAAGCATTTTCGGGATGGTGCCTTTGCCAACCTGAGCTATACACCCCCTTTAACCGAAGGCTATTCTATGACCGGGGTGATGTACAATTTCTTTTTTAAGAAAAACCCGAGGCAAAAACCGCTTAAGGCAATTCCTTCTGTTAAAACAGATCTTAAAAACCTTCCGGCGGATAGTAATGTGGTGGTTTGGTTTGGGCATTCATCTTATTACATGCAGGTCGACGGACTTAAGATTCTGGTTGATCCGGTGTTCAGCGGCAATGCATCCCCAATACCCGGAACAACAAAGGCTTTTGAAGGAACCAATTCCTATGGTGTAAATGATCTCCCTGAGATTGATTACCTGCTGATCAGCCATGATCACTACGATCACCTCGATTATTCGACGATTAAAGAACTTAAAGGAAAGGTAAAGAATGTAATCTGCGGTTTAGGAGTGGGGGCATATTTTGAGCAGTGGGGTCATCTGCCGGAAATTATATCAGAAAGGGATTGGAATGAAACTATTGCAATAGGCGAGAATATCAAAATTCATACACTAACTGCAAGACATTTCAGCGGCCGAACCTTCAAACGTAACACTACGCTCTGGCTGGCCTATCTTATTGAAACACCCGGACAGAAGATCTTTATCGGCGGCGATGGTGGTTACGACACACATTTCGCTGAGATTGGGAATCGCTTTGGTACTATCGATCTGGCGATACTGGAAAACGGTCAGTATAACCTTGCCTGGCGTGCCATTCATTGCCTTCCGGAGGAGGTAGTGCAGGCTGCCAAAGATCTCAATGCAAAACGAGTGATGCCAGTTCATTCAGGCAAGTTCTCTCTGGCTTTGCATAGTTGGGATGAACCGCTCAATGAAGTTTCACGACTCAGTAAGCTGAATGATCTCCCCCTCGTTACACCACAGATCGGAGAAGTGGTTTGGATGAATGATGAGGGACAGGTTTTTGGGGAATGGTGGAAGATAGTTGAGACCCGATAGCTATCAGGTTGATAATTGATAGTTGACAGTTGATAATTGACAATTGAGATACGATAGTTATTGGTGGAGAGAGGGAATAGGGAGTAGGAAATCGGGAATGGAGAGCTGAGAATTCATATTGATATTTCATTTATATTTATTATTAATCCGCCAGCTTAGTAATGAAAACGATTTTCTCAAGTTTAATTGTTATCCTTTCTTTTATAATCAGTTTGGGCCTCGCAGACAGCCGCCAAGCATCGAATAACATTAGGTTACCTGTAAAAGCAAAATCATTACGTGAAAAGCCAAATCTGGTACCTGATACGCTTTTTGCGAAAGTTGGGAATACAGAATATCGAATAACTACCAATGGTATTATCTCCTGGGGAAAAAAATCAATCAGGTTGAATACAGAAGCCTGGGTTGGTAAGATTTTTTTAGATACAATCGATAAAAAATATCTTCTGGTGTTTTATGAAGAAGACTTCGCTACCGAAGGAGGGGCGAGTGTCGAGAAGTTCGATTTGTTAGTCAGAAAGTCAGTCTGGCATAAACATATTCCCGGATTTAATCTCGGTCAGCCCTATATTAAAAGCGAGTTTGCGTATATAAATGCAATTGGAATGGTCGGCAAACTTAACCTCAGAAGCGGCAAATATGCCTATGAGTTTTCAGATCTTTACGACCGGCAAAAAAGCGCTTTTAACCATTTTGACTCTATTTCATTCCACAACAATTTAACCTATTTTATCTCAAAGAATCATAGAACAAAGCGGCTTGATACAATAATTGTGGACGAAAATTCAAGGCAGATTTCTATTCGTAAGTAAAACCCTGAGTTATACCTGCCTTATTTCGTTATTTTGGTTTTACGGCTACCACCGTTTTATTATAGGAGTATCAGTGCTTGTTCAAACATCATACAAGACAGCTATCTTTCAGTTACCCTCAGTCTGCTGTGTGTTTTATTCCAATCAAAACCTATGGATTCAAGTTTGATAAGTCTTTCGGGGCTTATTTTCTTCTTTTCATTACGCATTCTGCTGGCCCATTTACCAAGTTTGGGATCCTTTGACCATTTAACAGGTACATGGGTATGGCCGTAATCTTGCTTAAATTCCAAAAGGCGCTGATACATTTGTGACCATTCAACTATTGTCTTTCTGTTTATATCCCACTCAAATCCAAGACTGTTTAGCAATTCAGTTTTTTGAGGGGTTAGCTCATGTTTTCCGGCTCTTATCCGGTAAGTCCAGGCTGCCAGTTTCGGATTTTCTGGCCATTGAGAAGGCACTCTGCTATGGCCAAATCTATCATGAAAAGCAGTTAGCATAGCGAACATCTTCTCCCAGTAAGGTTCATTAACACTCCAGGGGAAAGCTATTTCATTCAGTCTGCTGACCCGTTCCGGTGAGATTTTACCATTAATAAACATTTTTCTCTGCCATACTGTCCAGCCCTGAAGTTTAGGATCTGATTTTAAGGAGACCTGACAGGTGCCATGCAATCGTTTATAGGTTTTTAGTTTCTCAAAGTTATGTTCCCATAGAGAATCGTAATTTGATTTTACTCTGGTCGGTGTATCTCTGCTCCAGATAAAGTTAAGCTGGTTTAATTTCTGTAATCTGCTTTTCAAAATCGTTCCGTTTGTTTCAGCTTTTCTTTGTAAAGCCACCCATATACCAAGTGATTTGTTCGCTTTATAATTGAGAGGAACAAAACTATGACCATGTATTTGGTTAAATTCCTTTAGCTGACTGTATTTTTCCTCCCAGTCTTTGTTCTTGATTTGATCAAAATCCCAAACAAAATTGATCTGATTCAAACGCTTCTCACGATCAGCAGGCATTTTTTTCTTTTTCTTTAGCAACCTTTGTCTTTCAATCCAGCTCACTAATTTCTTTTCTTTACCCGGAACAGTAAAATGACCATGCTCCATGTGAAATTTGAGCAGTTGTCGGAAATAATTCTCCCATTGTTTATTGTACAAGTCCTGCACCTGCCACGTAAACCCTATCTCATTAAGCCTGTTTTTACGATATTCAGAAATCTTGTTTAGAGAATACATTTTTCTTTGTCTCAATACCCAGAGAGCAAGTTGTTTGTCATCATGCCATAAATGAGGCACGCAACAATGACCAAAAGTATCCCGGAAAGTTATTAACCTCGAAAACATCAGATCCCAGCCATGATCCCTGCTTAGTACGGTATTCCAGTTTATCCCAAGTAAATCCAGCTTTCTGAACCTGGTTTTGGTTAGAAATCGTTTATTCAGAATTTGTTTATTGATCCAGTCCTTTATTTCGGCATGTTCCTTATCTGCTGATATGTTTGTATGTCCGTTTTTTTTCACATAATCTGTGAACTTCAGGAACATACATTCCCAGGGCTCATCAACGGAATCAAGTTGCGAAATCTTTAACGTGCTCTCAGGTTCTACTGACTGAAATGAAAATAAATCATGTAAAGAGGTTTGAAGTACCTCTCTGTACAATATGCTATCAGGTTCCATACTGCTTTCTGGTTCAGTTAAACCCAGAGGTTTATAGTGCCTGATGGATAACTCATCTGTTTGGTCCAGTGATATTTGATCTGTATTATACATAGAATGATTATTTTATGCAAAGATAAAGCCTTGATGAGCATGGAAAGTGAAGCGTATGTTATGTTATCTTCAACTTATTGAATGGAAAAATATGCAGCCTTTTCAAACAGATAACTTTAGGGCATAACCTCTAATTTCGGACTCATTAACCTGATCCCCGGAATAGTTGAATTCTAATGGAGATGAAATTTTTGCTGGATAGTTTTTCATTTGTATATTGTAGCTGCTTAATTATCAAACACTTAATCATAGAGCAGTGATAAGATATCCCGCCCTTTTAATTCTTTTGTTTTTATTCAGTGCATGTCAGGAACAGGTCGACCAGAAGGGAACTTTTGCATATGATCTGGCATTTTTAAAAAAATATCACAAGGATCTGGTTTTGTTAAAAGATCCTGAAAGTGATGCTCAACTCATCGTTCTTCCGGCTTATCAGGGCCGTGTAATGACCAGTACTTCTGATGGGGAAAAGGGAATGAGCTTTGGATGGCTTAATTATGATCTGATAGCGAAGGGCACTTTCTCAGAACATTTTACCGCTCTTGGTGGTGAGGAAAGGTTTTGGCTCGGACCGGAAGGCGGACAGTTTGCACTCTACTTTAAAAGAGGAGCAGAGTTTACCTTCGACAATTGGTATGTTCCCAAAGCGATCGATTCAGAACCCTTTAACCTGATTTCTGCAAATGCAACAGAAGCAAAATTTGAAAAGACAATGCATCTGGAAAACTATAGCGGTACGGCTTTTGATCTGAAGGTGAACAGAAATATTTCTCTTCTTGAGCATAATTCGATCAATGAATTATTGGGGCTTGAATTGGGTTCAGAGATTCGTTCAGTTGGATTTCAGTCTGAAAATGTTTTAACAAATACCGGAAAAAATACATGGGATCAACAAACAGGCTTACTTTCAATATGGGTATTAAGTATGCTTAAGTCTAATGATCAAACCAATGTGATCATCCCATACAGGAAAGGAGACAGCCTGAGTCTTGGTAAAATTGTAACTGATGATTATTTCGGGAAATTAAGCGCAGACCGGTTAAAGATTGAAGATGGCTATCTTCTGTTTAAAGCAGATGCAAAACAACGAAGTAAAATAGGGGTTTCCCCGAAGCGGGCTTTACCAATTGCGGGGAGTTATGATGCAGAAAACAAAGTGCTGACTATTGCCCAGTTTACTTTGCCTGAAGGCATCACATCTTATGTAAATTCTACCTGGAAGATACAGGAAGATCCATTTGAAGGAGATGCGGTAAACGCTTATACAGACGGCCCGATTGACGGAAAACAAATGGGAAAATTCTATGAGATCGAAAGCTCTTCTCCGGCTTTAAGTTTGGCACCCGGAGCAAATGCAAAACATATTCATCGTACAATTCATCTGAGCGGTTCAGTAGAAAAGCTAAATGAAATTTCGCTGAAATTATTT
This sequence comes from Daejeonella sp., assembly GCF_036405355.1. Taxonomy (GTDB): domain Bacteria; phylum Bacteroidota; class Bacteroidia; order Sphingobacteriales; family Sphingobacteriaceae; genus Daejeonella. Next base: position 7,683 of record NZ_DASWXT010000090.1, on the reverse strand, counting down.
GGGTTGGGTTTAGATGAGTTGAAATTTTAGACTTATTTCTGGATCTCGGTTTTAGACCATTTATGACTTGCATCCAGTTTGAAAGAGCCCAGATATTTCTGGTTCCAGCTATCCGGAGAAATCATTGAAAGAAATAAGGTATCATCTGTTTTACTGTATAAATGATATACCTGACCCATAACCGGAGTGAAATTATATTTGGCAGAATAAACCAGTTCGTTAAGTTGAACCTCCTGTACGAGTTTATCATATTCTTCTTTTAGCTCATCGAATTTTGTTTTAAAATTCTTATTGGCTAACTCTGCATTGGATTGCTTCCAGCCACCAACATTTTCGAGATTTATGGCCGGGGCACTCAGATTACTACCATAGCTTAATCCTTTTTGATAGTAGCCTTTTTCCTTATCCCAAACTACCAGGTCAGGCTTTTCTTTATTTTCTTCCATTTTCTCAGTTGTAAAAGATCAAAAACCCCCTCTTTTATCAGACAAAAATAATTATTGAAACTGATGATTGTTTATCTGTAGAATAAAATGACCTGATTATTATGTATTGAAGATTTGGCAACACGTAATTTGAAGATTTGATGATTTGGTAATTTGAAAATGAAGGAAAATTTGTACTTGGAATCAATAATCTTCAAATCATCAAATTTTCAAATCTCCAAATTATTGCTTCCAAATCCATTATATTTAAATTCAAATTCTAGATATGAAAAAGCTGCTGCTCTGTTTATTTCTGCCTTTAAGTCTAATTGCACAGGACCGCCCTTATGGCAAAATATGGTCAACTCGTTCGCAGGTTATAGCCCAGCATGGAATGGCTGCAACTTCACATCCGCTTTCAACCCAGGTTGCGCTGGACGTATTGAAGGCTGGTGGAAATGCTATTGATGCAGCCATTGCGGCCAATGCTATGGAAGGGGTAGTTGAGCCTCATGTCAATGGTATCGGTGGTGACTTATACGCCATCGTATGGGATGCAAAAACCAAAAAACTATACGGGCTTAACGGTTCCGGTCGCTCACCAAAATCACTGAGCCTTGCTGAGTTCAGAAAGCGGGGAATTTCTCATATTCCATCCCAGGGGCCATTGCCGGTTACAGTTCCGGGATGTGTGGATGCCTGGTTTGAGCTCCATCAGAAGTTTGGTTCTATGCCTATGACTAAAGTGCTCGAAAAAGCAGTTTCATATGCCAGAAATGGTTTTCCTGTTCATGGTGAATTAGCAAATTCTGTAAAGGCTGTACCTGCTTTATACGGTTCTTACCCTAATATTAAAAAGTATTATTATCCAAATGGAAATGTTCCTTTGGAGGGAGATGTTTACAAGAATCCGGATCTGGCCAATACCCTTGAGCGGATTGGTAAAGAGGGACGGGAGGTATTTTACAAAGGGGATATGGCACGTACCATTGATGCTTTTATGAAGAAGAACGGAGGCTTTCTGAGTTATGAAGATATGGCTTCACATACATCTACCTGGGTTGATCCGGTATCTGTGAATTACAGGGGTTATGATGTATGGGAATTACCTCCCAACGGTCAGGGTATAGCCGCACTACAGATGCTCAATATTTTGGAAGGTTATGATTTTTCAAAGATCAGATTGGGCAGTGCTGAGCATGTGCATTTGTTCACTGAGGCTAAAAAACTTGCATTTGAAGACAGAGCTAAATTTTATGCTGATATGGATTTTGCTAAAGTTCCGGTTAAGGAATTAATTTCCGAAGCTTACGCTGCTGAACGTAGAAAGCTTATAAATCCTGATAAAGCTGCAGTTAGAGTAGATGCAGGAAATCCGGCCATGAAGGATGGTGATACCATTTATCTCACAGTTGCGGATAAGGACGGAAATATGGTTTCCCTTATTCAGAGTAATTTCAGAGGTTTTGGATCTGGCATGATGCCCGACGGTTTAGGTTTTATGTTTCAGGATCGGGGAGAGCTCTTTAATGTCATGAAAGAGGGTGAAAATAATACCTATGCACCGGGGAAAAGACCATTTCAAACTATCATACCGGCATTTATGACCAGGGATGGCCAGCCGGTGATGAGTTTTGGGGTGATGGGAGGATCTTTCCAGCCACTGGGCCATGTACAGATCGTGATGAATGTGGTAGATTTTGGTTTAAACATTCAGGAAGCAGGAGATTTTCCGAGGATAAACCATGATGGATCTTCTGAACCTACCGGCGAAGGTATGGCTCCCAAAGGTGGAATGATCACCCTTGAAAGTGGCTATCCGTATGATGTGATCAGGGAATTAATGCAAAAGGGACATCAGGTTGGATATATCAACGGGATGTATGGCGGTTATCAGGCAATCCGATGGGATCCGGTTCGAAAAGTTTATTTCGGAGCATCCGAGTCACGCAAGGACGGGCAAGCAGCAGGATATTAAAGCTGAAAGTTTAAAGCAACAAGCCTATGGCATATGGAAATTTAACCTGGAATTCTAATTTCTAAATTAATTGATTATCAATTCTTAATATGGAATTTGTTGAAACTATTTTAAAGCAGATCTGGGGCTTTTTTAGTCTTGATGGGCTTATTGAAATTATAAAATCAGGAGATTATAAGACCCTGCTTACCTATGAAGGTATTACCAGGGCAATTGCACCTTTGCTTCCCATTATTTTGATACTTGAATTGATCAGGGGACTTCTCTACAAGCAGTTTAAGGTTGTTTCTTATAAGATATCTTTCTTTTCTTATGTATTTAATTCAATTATTGGCAGGTACATATCCATAGGAATGACTATGGTTTGTATTGGTATTTTTGAGAAGTATGCGATAATCAACATTCAGTTTACCTGGTACTGGTTTATCTATGGGTATATTATCTGGGAACTGGCTCACTTTGTTTATCATTATTTCGGGCATAAGGTTAGATTATTCTGGTGTTTACACTCCACCCATCATGCACCTGAAAGCATGAATCTGGCTGTTTCTCATGCCCATTTTTTCCTTGAAGCTCCTTATGCAGACGTGATCAGAACAACTATCTGTATGTTGATGGGTGTGCCCCCGGCAATGTTATTTGTAATTATGTTTATTGATGGTACCTGGGGTTCATTTATTCATATTGGAGAATCGATGATGAAAGATGGACGAATGGGAGTCCTGGGAAAGTTTATTTTAACACCCTCACACCACCGTGTGCATCATGCCAAAAATATCGAGTACATGGATATGAATTACTGTAACTTATTGAATATATGGGATAAAGTATTTAAAACATATCAGCCCGAAAAGGATGGTATTAACATTCAATATGGAATTACAAGGGAAATGAAACCCAACAGTTTTCTGGATTCCTATTTTGGAGAGATTACTGCGCTGGCAAAGGATGTATACCGTGCTCCCGGGATTAAGAATAAATTTTTATATGTTTTTATGCCCCCCGGCTGGAGTCATACAGGTGATCATAAAACTGTTGGAGCACTTCGAAAGGCAATTGAATTGGATAATAATGTTTAATACTTTAAGCTTTATAAAAAATCTTCCCGCATCGGACTGAATGTATCGATAAGAATTCCTGCTTCAAGGCAGAGAACACCATGAATCAGGTTTGAAGTTACAAGAAATGCATCGCCTCCTTTAAGTACTTGTTTTTTGCCATCAATACTCACCTCGAACTTCCCGCTTTGCACATGAGTAATCTGAACATGAGGATGCTTGTGCAGCGGTCCGACACCACCCTTTTCAAATTTGATTTTCACAATCATCAGGCTTGGATCATGAGCCATGATCTTTCTCTGAACACCCTCATCAATTTGTTCCCATTCAATTTTTTCGTCTTCGATAAAATGTTTCGTCATTTTTAAGGTTTGGAGGTTTGTGCAAAGATATGAGATTGCAGGGAGGTTTTTTTTTGGGGGGGGAAAGGGAAATAGGAAATAGGGAATTGGAAATAGATGGATTATGGGTTTGTTGACCAGACAGATGCATCTTTTACAAAAACTCTTCGGTTTAGTTTTAATTGTGCTACAATCAATTCCGCAAAATCTTCAGGATGCATAACCCGGTCTTCATTATTATTTATGAGGTTTGCACTGATAGCCAGATCGGTTACCACTGTACTCGGGTTTAATGCAGTAACGCGGATATTATGCTTGCGAACTTCCTGCATTAATGAATCGCTGAGACCCATCACACCAAATTTTGAGGCACTATAGGCACTGGTTAGAGGACTTCCTTTCAAACCTGCGCTTGAAGAAATGTTAACAATGTCTCCGGTCTGACGCTCAATCATTTGTGGTAGTACAGCGCGCGTTACATAATAAACACCGAAGAGATTGACTTTAATCTGATCTTCCCATTCTGAAGGCTCCAGTTCTAAAAACTTTCCGAATTTTGCAATTCCTGCATTATTGATTAAAATATCAATATTTCCCAGTTCTTTTTGAATGCTGTCTATTGCTGCATTTACGGATTGTATTTCTGCGACATCAGCAACAGCGATGGCAGTCTTAACAGTGTATTTTTTCAGCTCGTCTTTCAATTCCAGTAGATCCTTGTTTGTGCGCGATATCAAACCGACCTGAACTCCTTCAGCAGCCAGGGCTATGGCAATTGCCCTTCCGATTCCTTTACCTGCTCCTGTTATTACAGCGATTTTTCCTCTTATTGATTCCATAGATTTATTTAATTTTCAATTACAAATTGACGTGATTTTATTGAATGGAAAGTCATTGAGGAGTAAGATATTTTTCTACACCTAATATTTTTCTTCCTGGTTTTTATTTCAATTAGAATTGAATCGTTCCTGCTGCAAGGAAGTATTTAGTTAAGTTCTGTCTACTTTGTTTCTATTTGAATAAAAAACAGGTTTTTTTTTCTGCTTATTTAATCATTTGGGTTCTTTTTATTATTAATTACTGTTTAGTTTGTTTAAAAAGCAAGTAAGTAGTAGTTTTATTTCCAATAATTTAATAAACCATTTAAGCTAGAAATGAGAAACTTTAAAAGCACATTTTCGATTTTTGCCATTGCAATCTTTACTGTTATGGTATTGTTTTCTTCCTGTAAACCCAAAAAGATTATCAGCCAGGCGCCAGCCGCACCCGTACCTGCCAGTGTTCAGGATGCACCAAAGGCGGCTGCAGTTGTTGAGTCCGATACAGATGGTGACGGCATTCCTGATTCAAAAGATAATTGCCCAAATAAGGCAGGTTCTTCTGTCAATGGCGGTTGTCCTGAGACTGTTGCCTCTGAGCCAACATTCAATTATAAAAATATATTATTTGAGTTTAACTCCTCAGTGCTAAAAACTTCATCCTATGCGGTACTTGATGAAATAGCCAGAGAAATGAAGAAATTTCCATCAATGAGCTTTAATCTTAACGGACATTCTTCAGCTGAAGGAACTGAGCAGAGGAATATGACTCTTTCCATTGACAGAGCCACTGCCGTTAAAAGCTATTTGGTAACAGCGGGTATTAATGCTAATAATCTGATTACAAAAGGTTTTGGAGAGTCAAAGCCCCTTACTTCCAATGATACTGAATCTGGCAGGCAGTTGAATCGAAGAGTAGAAATTAAGAAGAGATAATTTTAGAATTTTTAATGCAGAAAAGGGTGTTCAATTATTTTGGACGCCCTTTTGTTGTATATTGGTATTAGTGACTGCAAATCTGTGGGGAAATAGGGGATAGGAAACAGGTGTAGATCTTAGTTAATCATTAAGAAAGGAATTTTATGAAAATTGCAATTATTTCAGGAAGTGCCAGACCAGGGAGACAATCTCATCAGGTCGCACTGGAGGTTAAAAATCGATTAGACAAGCTGGCGGTTGATAATTGGTTATGGGATGTCAAGGAAACGAATCTGCCATTATTGGATTATACATTTGATTCCCATCCTTCACCCGGAGAAACCTTAAAGAATCTAAAATCCCGGCTGGATGAAACTAATATTTTCCTGATCGTTTCACCTGAACACAATGGTAGTTATCCCGGCAGCCTGAAAAATAGCATGGATTACTTTTTTCAGGAATATTCACAAAAGGTGTTTGGGATTATCAGCGTTTCATCAGGTATGCTGGGCGGAATAAGTGCAGCAAAAAACCTGCAGCAATATACCAATACCTTACAGGGGATTGTTTATCCGCCATATCTTATCACGCCGAAGGTTCAGACTTTGTTTTCTAATGGAATTTTATCTGATGATAGCTATGCCGGTAGGATGGATAAGTTTCTGAAGGATTTTCTGGCATTTGCAAACAAAATGCAATGAGATGGGGACCGGATTGCTATCAGACAGGAAATGGGAAATAGGAACCCGATAGCTACAGGGTAGGGAATAGTGAAATATATTTTTTTAAAAATTCATCTTAAATTCATGTTGGACATCCATTTTTAGATAATAATCGTAATGATATTATGATAGCAATGGATATACATGTTGAAGATTCGAACAAAAGTAGAATCGGAAGGAGCAGAAAACTCCGCTTATCTGAAGATAAACTGATTGAGGGTTTGAAAAATATGGATGGTAGTGCAATGTCTGCTCTTTACCGGATGTATTCAGATTCCTTGTACAGGGTTATTTCCACAATAGTGGTAATTGAAGAAGTGGCTCAGGACTTGCTTCAGGAGACCTTTATTAAGATCTGGAAGTCATTTAAACAATACGATCCCGGAAAGGGCAGGTTGTACACCTGGATGGCTAGATTAGCACGGAATATTTCTATAGACTATCTTAGAAGCGTTAATTACCGGAATTATACGGTCAGTGAAAATCTTTCTGAATCAACTCAGCAGATCGATCAGAAATTTCAGGTTTCGTATAATCCTGAATTGATTGGAGTAAAAGATATGACGAACATTCTCAATGCTGATCAACGATCAGCACTGGATTTGATCTACTTTAAAGGGTATACGCATGTGCAGGCTGCCGAAGAACTAAATATTACAGTTGGTATTTTGCGATCAAGGCTTCAATCATCAATTACCGAACTCCGGAGGACATTTAACAGGGAATACGTAGCTTGAGATTGTTAACAATTACGGATTCCTGGTTACCTGTTATCTTTCCCATTGTTGCATTTCAGTTCCTTTTTTTGGTAATAGGAAATAGGAAATGGGAAATGGGAAATAGGGAATGGATCTAAACGCTGCACTATTACCTGTTCTCCATTTCCTACTTCCAATCGAATACGTATCTAATCTCAAACTCAATACCCACTACTCACTACTCCTTTGAGTATCCCATTCCCCAATCGGGAAAAATTATCCCATATAATTCCCGCATTTTAGACAAAAATCCCTCTTTTTAGCCTTTCTGACACTTGGTCTGCTAATTGTCTATGTCTTATCAAACATTGATAAAAATTAAAACAGACATAAAGAAAAACATGAAAAAAGTTATTATAACATTCGCAATTGCAGCAGTATCATTATTAAGTAGCAAATCATTTGCACAGACTGCAAATTTGAACATCACCATTTCTGATGTTTTATCATTTAGTGTAACTCAGCCTGCATCATTGGATGTGAACTTTGATACAGAGACAAAATATACCAATGGTATTACTGCTTTGGCAACAGACCACGTGAGTGTAACCAGTTCAAGAGGATATGTGGTTAAGGCAATTGCAGGAACGGTAACCGGTTCGGCAGCAATCGCACCGGGATCAGTAAAGATCACTTCAGCAGTAGGAGCAACAAACAGTGGTAAT
>NZ_DASWXT010000089.1:0-6164 GCF_036405355.1 Daejeonella sp. | reverse complement strand
AAGAATCAGCCTGCTGATGCTTTATTACTTCACATCCTGGTTCCAAATTATGAAGTATTACCGGCATATCAGTCCATATCCATCAGTACAAACGATGGCCGATCATTTTCCGGCTGGCTGGTTTCAGAAAATGAGAATAGCTTAACACTTCGTACAACTTTTGGTACAGATGAATCCATTCTCAGAAGAAATATTTCATCACTAAGTAATTCCGGACTTTCATTGATGCCCGATGGTCTTGAACAAAGTATTAGCAAAGACGAAATGGTAAAATTAATTGCCTACCTGAAGGGAGGGGTATAAGGTATTGAATTTTGGTCTTTTCTATGTTTTGAGATATGGGATTAATAAAATTAGCATAATTTAACCTTTAAATAAATCTGCCTCCCCTGATGATAGCTTGAAACTGCTCATCAGGGGAAAGGTAGAATGTTTGGATGTGAATTTTATATAAGATGATTTATACGGTATCCCAATAAATGGCAGAATGAAAAAACATACTAATCTTATATCACGACGCCAAGTGCTAATGGATGCTGCAAAAGCAGGGTTGGTAACAACACTTTTGCCACTAGCAGGCTTCGCGAATATAAGCCAGGAAAAAAGAGGTTTGATTGAGGCTGAGAACAAAAAACCAGGTTCAACAGATTGGCAGCTTACCCGTGTTCGTCCTGACAAGGATGCTCAGCGTTGCCCTTCTATTGAAGGGTATTGTTCCAAACAAAGCCTTAAAGCCGGAGAGTCCCTTGATATAATGGTTTCAACGGATCAGAAGGTAAAATTTGAGATCGAAATATTCCGTACCGGCTATTATGGGGGATGCGGTGCCCGATTGATGAAAAAACTGGGTCCATTTGATGGTTATTCGCAGCCTGTACCTAAACCCGGACTCAAAGGTCTTCATGAATGTAAATGGAAGCCATGTACCTCCATTACTATTCCGGATGATTGGTTGAGTGGGGTTTACCTTGGTCGTTTAACGACATTACCCTCTGATGAGAATGTTCCTTACTGGCAAAGTTATATCATTTTTATAGTCCGTGATGACCGTCCTGCAGATGTCCTTTTTCAGTGTTCTGATAATACCTGGCAGGCATACAACAGATGGCCAAATAACTATTCAGTTTATACACATCCTAAAGGTGTTGAAGGCCCCTGGGCTGATGTCAGCTTTGATCGCCCTTATGGACGGCAATCACAATATACCGGTGTCGTAAATGACCCACTTTCTTTTGGTTCAGGTGAATTTCTTTCACTCGAGCAGCCTTTATCCTATTTTCTTGAAGAACACGGTTATGATGTAAGCTATTGTTCAAACAGCGACATGATCTCACCTGAACGCGGGCTTAAGTGTAAATCTTTTATCAGTGTGGGGCATGATGAGTATTGGGACATTCGCCAGTATAACAGTGTCGTAAAGATGCGCGATGAAGGTGTTAATCTGTTGTTTTTATCAGGAAATTCAGTTTGCTGGGTTTCCCCATTCAGGGCAAATAGCAATGGACAAGAAAACCGGATAATTTTCAGGGGAGGTCCATACGGAGCTCAGAACAAGTATGCTGTCGATCGTGAAAATCTGAACGGACCATTTCCTGAGCGAGGCCCTGATGAAGGCTTCTTAATGGGGGTTCGAAATATAGATCCAATCACAGGTGGTGGGGACTGGATCATCACCAAACCTGAGCACTGGATGTTTAAGGATACAGGAATTAAAAAGGGTGATCGTATTCCCGGACTGATTGGCTGGGAATATATGGGAGAACCCGCTCCAATTCCGGGACTTGAGATAGTCGCTGAAGGTACTGCATGGAGTGGCGGTGTTAAACCTCAGCGATGGGCATCAACTATTTATACTGCTCCAAAGGGAAATATTGTGTTTAGTGCCTCCACAATTTTCTGGGCACAGGCTCTGGGCATGCCACCGGGGCATACTTTGCCATGGTCGCACTGGAGCCGTCCGCATGGCCCGGATAAGCGGGTGCAGCAAATTATGCATAATTTACTGCGTAAATCAGGGGCTTCCTGAATTGTGCAAACATGAATTAATTTGAAATGGAGTACCAATATGTGTTTTTCAATTAGGATCTTGCATTATAGATAGAATGAAGAAGTCAAAGAATAAAATAAGTCGCCGGGATGTTCTAAAAGGGGCCGCACATGCAGGATTGGCGGCTGCACTCCTGCCACTCTCTGGTTTTTCTAATGCTGAGCAGCAAAAAAGCAACCTGATCGTAGAAGAGAATAAAAAACCGGGTACCACAGACTGGCAACTTACTTTTATTAAATCAGAACAATTTCGCTCTAAACTTATTGAGGGTTACTGCTCGAAAACAAGTGTTCGCTCAGGAGAGACTCTTGATATATTTTTAAATGCGGCTTCTCAAACAGATATAAGTATTGATATCTACAGAATGGGCTATTATGGTGGTAAAGGTGGCCGTTTTGTGAAAAGATTGGGACCTTTTCCTGTTAGCCCGCAGCTTGTACCACCAATTGCCGAAAATCGTTTAAGACAATGTGAATGGGAAATTGCAACATCCCTCAAGATCCCCCAGGACTGGCTCAGCGGTGTATATCTTGGAAAATTATCATGCTCTACCCATCGCTATGAGAGTTATATCATTTTCATAGTACGTGATGACCGAAAGGCGGATCTGATGTTTCAAACCAGTGATAATACATGGCAGGCTTACAATAAATGGCCTGATACCTTTTCACTCTACGATAGTGACCCGCCTCAGCAATCTCTTAGCGGCAGAACATGGGTAAGTTATAACCGACCTTATGCAAAATATCCGCAGGTAGTAGACCAGCCCTTGTCTCAGGGATCAGGAGAGTTTTTGCTATGGGAATATTCATTATGTTTCTGGCTCGAACAGCAGGGCTATGACGTTACCTATTGCTCCAATATTGACACGCATACAGATCCCTCAGGGCTTGACCGTGTGAAGTGCTTCCTTTCTGTGGGACATGATGAATACTGGACCCTTCAAATGTTTGAAAATGTTAAAAAGGCGGTTGATCGGGGACTTAATGCTGCATTTTTATCAGGAAATGCATTGATGTGGGTTATCGATCTTAAACCTGAAGTTGATGTCGATACCGCAAATCTCGATCCGGCTTCGGGCTTGAGTAAGGCAGGTGTTGGACGTTTACCGTTAAAACCTGATGCATCCGGAGCTCCTTACCGTACAATTCAACGAATCGGGCGTTTCGGTGGTTTTTCTGAAGCCGAGAAGAAACTTGGAATTATGGGTCCTTTTGCCAAGGATGACTGGCCGAATGAAAATACCCTGATCGGTGCGAGGACGGTTTATCCATTCAATGGTTCTGCTGATTGGATTATAACAAAGCCTGATCATTGGATATTTGAGGGTACAGGGATGCGCAAGGGGGATAGGATACCCGGGCTTGTGGGTTGGGAGCATCATGGCGATCCGGCGAAAATCCCTGGTTTAGAGGTTGTTGCTGAAGGGACTACAACGAATGGGGCAGAACAGAAATCACATTATACTGCAACTGTATATCCCGGACCAAAAGGTAACTGGGTTTTTAACGCAGCAACGATCTATTGGTCATTTGGACTTGCTGTCCCTCCCGGAGTAATTACTCCAAATTCCCACTTTGGGCGTCCGCATGGTGCTGACGAGCGGGTGCAGAAAATTACTGCCAATTTTTTGAAGCGATGCGGGGTTTAACTATAATTTCGCACCTTTTTTGATTTTATAGAAGTTGGACTAAAGTAAGAGAAGTGATTTTCTAGAATAGTTATCGATTTCATTTATAATACTTATACAAATAAACTCGATAATTTTTGTCTTTAAAAGACAAATAAATATTTTTTGGCTAAAAAAGACTTTAGTTTGTTCAATTTGAGGGGTTATGATAAATAGTTCCAATCATAAGAGATACCTCAGCACTACCGACTTCAGCTAAATCTGTTAATCTAAAAAATGTATTCGACAAACGATCAGTTTTTATAGATGTGCCAGATTAAAATTATCCCTAATCTATTTGCATTTATGTATTATTTTTTAATTAATTTTCAGCTGAAATAATATTCTCATGCCTGATTTATCTCCTTATTCTGAAAAAAAGCTACTGATAAAAGTGTCAGCAGGTGAAGAAGATGCATTCCGGCAGTTATTTTTAAAGTATCATCAGCAATTAGGAATACACATCTTTCGTATTACCAATTCAGTTGACATAGCTGAAGAGATTGTACAAGATGTATTTCTTAAAATATGGATGAGTCGTGAGACATTGGTCAGGGTACGTAATTTTAAAGCATACTTGTTTGTCATATCTAAAAATCACACCCTGAACTGCTTAAGAAAACTATCAAGAGAGCAGATAAATAAGAAGGAATGGGAAGATAGTTCCGTCAAAATATTGACATCTGAAAGTGACAGTTTAAATATATATTACTGCCTGCTTGATGAAGCTATTGATCAATTACCGCCGCAACAACAAAAGGTATATTTGCTTAGCCGGCATGAGAGACTCAGATATACCGAAATAGCCAATAGGCTCAATCTTTCTTGTGAAACTGTAAAAAAATATTTACAGATAGCTACTGCCTCTATTACCGCATATGTGAAGACCAACTCTGAAGCGGCTATAATTTTACTGATCGTTTTAACTTTTTTTTAAGTTATCACTACCCCCTTTTCTCATCTGTTATGTGTCTTATGTATGAGGTCGTTCTAAACGATCATATTATCTACTATTCTTAAATAAGAATTATGCATTCATCTAATACCAGGCTGTCCTATCTTTTTAACAGTTATTATAATAAAACTGCTACTAAACAGGAAATAGAGGAATTGCTTCAGCTATTGGATATAACTTCGGATGATGAACTGGCAGCAGTTATACGCGAGGCATGGGATGGTCTGCAAATAGAAGAATCTTTATTTAATTCTGATAAAAGTTTGGAGATACTAAACAGAATTTTGCCAGCAGGGGCTGCAGTAAATAGTTTAGAAGAAGAAGCTTTTGTTAATAATGGCATGGGATGGCCGTCAATATTTAGTAGATCTTTAGCGGCAGCAATTCTGATTTTTATTAGTGTTGGAACTTATTTTTGGCTAAGGCCAGTCCCTGAACCTAAAGCCAAAATAGTTTCAAATGTGTTTCATGATGCTCCTCCAGGTGGTAACAGGGCAACATTGACACTTTCAAATGGTAGAGTCATTATTCTTGATAGTGCACAGAATGGTATTATCGTAAAAATGGCAAATTTTGAAGTTAATAAAACTAAAGATGGACAACTGGTTTACCATGTAGTTGAAAGCAATACTCAAAAGCCTGGGTTTAACACCCTATCAACCCCTCGAGGTGGACAATACCAGGTTGTACTTCCTGATGGCAGTAAAGTGTGGTTAAATGCCGCCTCTTCAATAAAGTTCCCTAGTGTGTTTAAAGGTAAAATCCGGGAGGTTGAACTTAAGGGCGAAGCTTATTTTGAAGTAGCAAAAAATGCTGCTATGCCTTTTAAAGTAAAATCAGCTCATGCCCAAATTGAAGTATTAGGAACTCATTTTAATGTCAGAGCCTATGATGACGAGAAAGCTATGAAAACCACATTAGTAGAAGGAGCGGTAAAAATAACGAGCGGAAATTTAACTAATGTATTAAAACCGGGTGATCAGGCTGTATTAAATGGCGAAAATGGGATGAAAGTAATCAATGATGTAGATGCAGATTTAGAAACTGCCTGGAAAGACGGATTGTTTCAATTTAAAGATGCGAGTATCGAGGAGATTATGCGGCAGGCAGCCTTATGGTATAATTTAAATATAAGCTTTGAAGGCAAGATTCCTGAGAGGTATTTTACGGGTAAAATTTCCCGTAATGTTAAGGCTTCTGAATTTTTAAATATGCTTAACTATACCGGTGTCAAATTTAGGATCGAAGGGGGAAATATTATTGTAATGAATTAACTAAGAAATCCAGATAACTATAACCAACAATCAATTACTCAACTAAACATAAAACTATGAAAGAAAAAATTCCAAAACTTTAAGTCAAAGGGAACTCAAAAATTCCAATAATGGTACATGTTAATATAGGTTTTAAAGACAGAATGGCTTTTAAACCTGTATAAATAAAAACCGGGAAGTGTTTGCCCACTATCCCGGCTAAAGTATCGGGTTCCCAAA
>NZ_DASWXT010000088.1:0-49792 GCF_036405355.1 Daejeonella sp. | reverse complement strand
CCCTGATAATAACGCGACTGGAACCACCCGGACCAGATGACATACCGGTTACGTTTACACCAGCAATCTTACCGCTGAATGCGTTTGCCACGTTGTTCTCTCTTGCCTGGGTAAATTCTTCCCCTTTTACTTCAGTTACTGCATAAGCAAGCGCCTTTTTCTCTCTTGAAATACCCAATGCGGTTACTACTACTTCAGTAAGTGCTGTATTGGCTGCCACAAGTTTAACATTTAAGTTAGTTCTGTTACCTACTGTAACTTCCTGAGTCTGATAACCGATATAGGTAAAGACTAGTACACTATTATTATCGGGCACATTAATGGTAAACCGACCGTCAACATCTGTAGTTGCACCAACAGTAGTACCCTTTAGTTTGATACTCACCCCTGGTAAAGTTTCACCCTGAGCATCAGTAATCTGCCCTTTTACAACAATATCCTTCTCTTCCAACAAGTTTGAAATATCAATCAGATTACTTTCCGGAATCATAACTGACACTGTCTTTTTCAATACCAGTATTGTTTTATTCTTAATACTGAACTCTAAAGGCTGGTCTTTAAATAAGGCAATCAAAACATCAGAAAGATCCTCATTAACAGCATTAATGGTTACTGGCTTTGCTAAACTGATAAGTTCCTTCTGAAAGAAAAATCCATAACCCGTTTGCTTCTTAATTGTTGAAAACACCTTTTCAATCGGAACATTTTCGCCACTGTAAGTAACTTTTTGAGAGTACCCCTCTGCGCGAACATTTAAGATCAAGGCTAAAAGAAAAATGAATGTCAGCTTCATGACAAGGAGAATTGAATTAAATGAAATCAACTGGCTCTTACTATGCGTAATACCGCCAGTGTTTGTCGGCTTTAAGTCTAAAGTGGTGACACGACTTAGATAGCCATCTGTTTTAGTAAATAAATTCATAAATTTGCTTGGTTTGGTGATCAATAATCTATCTCAATATTTTTTATTCGAAGGCCAGACTTTAGCCAGGAGTGCGTCAACACTTCTGGTTTTTTTCTGCCTTCTACATTTCAGTTTAAGGCATAACAACAACCTCCTTCCCTTCAAGTCTAAAGTGAATATTACTTTTCTGAAGTATTTCCAACACTTCTAAAAGTGTCAGATTTGTGGCTATAGCACCTTCAAAATGATGCTCGGGCAATGCCGCCTCATATCTGGCAGTTATACCATACCACCTGCCTAACTGGCGCATGACTGTTTCTATACTCGCATTTTCAAAATAGAAGTATCCATCTTTCCAGGCTACTTCAGCCTGAGTATCCTTTTTTTGTATTTTGATATCCCAGTTAACTTTTGATTGTTCGCCTGGTTTGAGTATTTGAGATTTCTTTGAGTTTAATTCTATTACCCGGACAGCTCCCTCAATCAGGGTAGTGGTAATTGATGGTTCATCAGAGTATGCATTGATATTAAAATGAGTACCAAGCACTTCAACAGTCTGATTTCCGGACCGAACAGAGAATTTTTTATCATCATGTTTCGAAACCTCAAAATAGGCCTCTCCTTTTAACTCAACTTCACGTGAGTTTCCGGAAAAGAACACCGGAAAACGCAGGGAAGAGGCCGAATTCAGCCATACTTTACTCCCATCAGCCAGATTTAATTGAAACTTTCCACCAACAGGTGTTTGAATGGTGTTATAAACTGTTTGAATTTCTCTTCTCTCGCTTACAGTTTGCTCATTTGCAGACTCAGAAAGTGTATATTCAATAATACCTTTCGAATTCTTGTGAATCTTAATTCCTCCCTGATTAATCACAACCCCGTTTTGCGAATCATCCAGGACAATCTTCTTCCCATCAGAAAGCGTAAGAATTGCTTTAATTCCACCTGGCTGAATATCTTTTACTTTTTGCTTTACAGCTACTTTTACAGAAACGGGAGCGGTTTGAATCTGATCCTTCTTAAAATAGAAATACAAGCCACTTACCATAAAAAGGAGAACAGTGGCAGCTGCTGTCAGGAAATAATATCTGCGATAGACCGGTATTTGCCTTTCTGCCAGGTCAGGTAGATCAATTTTTGAAAAAATAAATGATTTCAGATTTTCTTCATCCTCCTGTGGGTCAAAATTCCATTCCGAATCCGCTTTCATTTCAGTTCGATACCACTGAAACAACTTTTCAGTTTCATCGGCTGAAGCAGTGTTATGAAGATACTTTTCAACTAATTTTTGGACTTCTTCTTGTTGCATAGATCACCGATTTAGGCTCATATACTATATAGTGCCATAAGTCGACAAGTACCCTTGCAAAAAATGAAAAAAGATTTAACAGAAAATTTACATGAACTTAAAACAGGAACAAATTCATTGCATTCTTGAGATTCAGACGAATGATCTTCAAGCCTTTTGTGAGATAGCCTTCTACAGTTTTCTTGGAAACACCAAGCTCCATTGAGATTTCAGTAGTAGATAGGCCATAATTACGACTGTAGTTAAATACCATTCTGCAGTTCTCAGGCAGGTCTTCAACCACTTTATTAATATACTCCTGAATAAACCGGGTATCAATTTGCTCCTCAGTGAGAGTGGACAATTCATCCGCAACATTCTGAGATTCTATTTCAAGTCTTCTTTTCTGTTTATAAATTAGCTTAAAAACCGAAAACCTGACAGCGGAACCAAGATAGGTATTGAGGTATTCAATATTCAGTTCGGATTGTCTGGCCCATAATTTGGCAAATATTTCCTGAACAATATCCTGTGATACAGATTTATCCTTACTAAAAGTATAGGCTATTGCGAGCATCTGTTTCCAGTATCTATTATAGATTTCTGTAAATGCTCCCTGGCTACCTTCTTTTAAATACTCGAGTAATTCTTTATCAGATAAGGACTTATAGTTCAAGATACCTTCAATTATATAAGACCAATATAGGAATATTCAATTACATAATGCTCCAAAAAAAAATGACGATTTTAATAAAAATCATCATTTTTTATGTAAAAACATCGTGAATCCTGGCAATTAGGCTTCAAAAAACAGGCTAAATCAAAAAATTACCCCCTTGCGGTCTTCCTTTTGGATAAACAACAGGTTTTCTGACAATTTCAGATTTAGTTCTTTTGGCATTGAATTTTGCCGAGAGAAATTCATGCATATCAATATCTCCTGAAACTATTTCAGCACTAACTATACCTTTAAATGTGGTTTGAATCCTGTCACCGGGAATAACCCAGGTACTTTGCATTTTAATCTCATTTCCTTCAATTGTCCCATTTATTTCGCGCTCCGAAAAATCAGATATGTGCACTCCTGAAAAATAATTCCCATCCTGCTGATCAATAAATAAATGTTGCTTGTCAAGACTGTTATAAAACTGGACTTCCATATCCCATCGTCCCAGCATATTTACGGATGGAGCCTTCATTGGCACAGCGGGTTTCGGACTTCTTTTCCTTGCAATAACCTCCTTTATCCGGGAGGCGGCGGTCTTATCATCTCCGGGAACCATCATGTATCCTACCAAACTGATTCCTGTCAAACCAGGCTCATCCCGATAAATGGCAACCCCAACCCGTGGAAAGGTATTTCCCAATTCTTCAGAAACCTCCTGACCTGTTACATGAAGTTCATCAGGATTCCAGGTTATAAATAAATAAGGAGTTACATGGTGAATCAATTTAGGGTCGGGCATTCTGATACGATAACTAACCCCCTTCACTGTTGCAGCCTGCTTCCCAATATTTTCAAGCCAGCTTACCCAGGTTTGCATCTCCTTTTTATGATCCATCTCTACCCAGGTTTCCACTGCTGCAAGCATGCCGATATGCTCTTCACGGGCCACTTTGTTATCGCGACCAGGACCATGATGCGGGGCTGCAGCCTGCCAGGTAGACATCAAGAGGTCTTTTCTTCCCAAAAGGAGACCGCAACTACCAGGAGCCTTAAGGCCCTTTCCCCCGCTAAAAGCGACAACATCAGCACCTCTCGACAAATGTGCATTGGGAAATGTAAGTATGTGTGCCGCAGCATCCACAAAAACAGGAACATTTAATGGTTTAGCGATTTTTGAAATGATCTCAAGCGGTAAAAATGATTCCTTTTCAGCATCTATATAAATCATGGCTGTCTTCGGACCAATCTTTTTCCGGAGATCTTCTTCATTATCAACTGTAATAATTGTAGCCCCTGTACTTCTGATTGCCTGATCATAAACCGTACGCGAAGCTTTTGGAATAATCACTTCTGTTTTTTCGAATCCCCTTAAATCGGGCATGCGGACTAGCTTCTCTGGATTACCGCCGGATAAGCAGGCAAAAGTACAGAGCTTTATTCCGGCCGCTGCACCAGAAGTTACGAGTCCCCACTCTGCACCCGTCAACTCTGCAAGGCGCTTACCTACTCCCTCTACCAACTCATCCATCTGCACATTGAGGGTTGAAACAGCCTCCATTGCCAGTCGAACTTCCGGTCTGGCTACCGAACCACCCATGATCGTATTCGTACCTTTGCAATTGATAAAAGGTTCAACCCCAATAGACTTTAGAATTTTGTGTCCTCTTTCGGCAAGTTCAGCATCCGGAGTTTTCGAAACTCCGGATAAAAAAGCAAATCCATTTTTACTCTGAGATGCTTCAGTGTCCAATACTGATGCATTTGCTGCAAAAGGGAGCAGGGTCAGACCCTTAATTATATCTCTGCGTTTCATAAATTAAGAATTTTGTCTAAATATTTTCCTGACTAATCAGCATTTACAATAAATCTATTTTGATTCTATTTTTGTGGCTCCGCGTCCATTTAAATCCCATACAATTTTTCCTGCCCGGATGGTAAGCTCTGTTTCCAGTTTTTGACTGCCTTTCAAAACAAAACCATGTGAATCAATAAATCCAAAATCCCCATTTCTAAGATTTAAAACCGCAATGTCGGCTTCCACTCCAATGCTTAAATGTCCCAGTTCAGGTCTTTGAATATACTGTGCAGGATTCCAGGTAGACTTTAAAATAACATCGTTTAGAGACATCCCCATATTGAGGAATTTTGACATGATGTTATTCATATCTTTCATACCTGCATTCATATTTCCAATATGAAGATCGGAACTGATTGAATTCGGATACAGTCCCTGTTTAAGGGAAGGCATCGCCTGAGAGAATACGAAACCGTTACCACCGTGGCCAACATCAAATATCACGCCTCTGTTTTGCGCATTAAAAATATATTGTTTGACCTTTCCATTTTGATCAACCAGCGCTTCCTTGTAGAATGGTGCTGTAGGCGAACGGGTTCCTGCATGGTACATATGGGTTAAAATATCCCCAGGCCTCAGGTGTTTCATCAAAAGTTTCTCAAAAGAGTTTGATGGAGGCATCCCTCTCCAATCGATCATTACAGGTCTTTTTGAAAGCTTTCCGGCCATAACCGCACTATCAACCGGAATTGACTGCAGTCCATTGTAATGAGCTACCTTGAAACCTACAATATCGTCTTTATAGTATTCAGCAAAACGGGCAGCCATCACCGGACTCATGTCTGTTGAATCCTGTTCGTTGGCACCCATCCCATCGCCCACTATATTTAAAAAAGCAAGAACCCGCGTTTTAGACTGATCTATAATATTCTTTTTGAACAGGGGGAATGACCTCCATCCCGAACTTCCTGCATCTACAACTGTAGTAACACCTGCCCTTAAAGTAAATCCATCAGGAGGAAGCGAGTTCGGACCATCCATATAATGCTGCTCCTTATTGGTTCCGGCAAAAACATGAACGTGGATGTCAATCAACCCGGGAGTAACATATAAGCCCTTAACATCTATTACTTTTTTAGCAGAAGAAGCAGCAATATCCGCAGCAACACGAACTACTTTGCCCTGATTAATGGCAAGATCCATTTTCTCATTGATCTTGTTCTTCGGATCGACCAGATGGCCGCCCTTTAGTAAAATATCATAAGTCTGGGCATGCAATACAGTACTAATGCTCAGTAAAATTCCTGTCAGAAAGGGGATGGAAATGCGAACTAATTTTGAATTCATAGATTGATTTTAAGATTATTAAGGTAATTATTTTATAATTCAATCTTTAGCTAGAAATGTAATGAATCAGGTAAGTTACAATTCAAATATCGCTTAAAGGGTTCGGCCTGCTGAAACATTCCAGGCTAAGCATTTAAACAATAATGTTAAGTCATGAAATTTAATTACAATCAACTAATAAACCATCAGCATATAAATCTAAAAAATCACATAGATAAAATTGATTGTTTATTAAAATAACATAGTTAAATCTTATACTAAAGCACCCTATATAAAAACAAATGAACTTTTTAACAAAATAAAATCAGGGCATAATCATTGAGCATTGCCCCCTAATTATGCCCTAATAAATGAATTAGATATAAGCAATTGCATCTATTTCAACTATTGTGTCTCCCGGAATACCGCCTTTTGCAACAGCAACTGTAGTACGAGCGGGAGGCTTACTTCCGAAACGGCCTTTATATACTTCATTCATGCCCTGGTAATCTGCAAAATCATTTAAATAAACATTTACTTTTAAAACCTTCTCCATAGAAGAACCCGCTTTAATAAGCTCATCCTCAATTCGTTTTAATACAATCTCTGTATGATTTTTGATCTCAAATGGGGCTGTGTGTGCTCCTTTTCCGGAAACATAAACCATGTTACCATGCTTTGTATAACTTGAAAATAAGGGTACATCCTGAAACTCAGTTATGCTTCCAACCTCCTTTTCAGGTGATGGGATAGCAGCATTTGCGGCTATACCAAATCCTGTAACACCTACAATAGAGGCAAATAATTTCTTTAATACTGATCTTCTTTCTGTTTTCATTTTTTTAGTTTTGAATGGTTTATAAATCTATTTTAACTTACTCCCTTGCAATAGGAATTTTCTATAAAAGGATGAAAAATTAATTTAAAGCTTTCCGGCAGATTCTTTAGCAATCAAAAATCAAAACAGACTGGCTATCAAGTATTAACTCGACTGTGGACGATGCTTTGGATATTCTATCGGTTTTTTATTCAGGTTTGATTTATGTCTTTTTGCACTAAATTTTGCAGTATTAAACTCATGAAAATCCATTTCCCCGGTCAAAACCCCTGCATTGATATTGCCCTGCATGGTAGTGAGTATTCTATCTCCCGGAATACTATAATTACATAGAATTTTTACCTCGTTACCATCAATACTTCCTGTAAAAGGACGACTTGACAGGTCTGTCTTAAACACCCCGGTAATCCAGTTACCCTCCTGACTATCTATAAATAAATGCTGGGTAACTTTACTGCTGAAATATTCAACTTCCATGTCCCAAAGTCCAACCATATTCATCACCGGGTTTTTCATTTCGGGGATAGCTTTTGGCTGTCTTTTTCTTGAAAGTACCTCATGAATACGATTTGCTGCCACTTTATCATTCCCCGGAATCATCATGTAACCAACAAGAGTAATTCCAGTGAGTCCCGCTTCATCCCTGCCAACCTGAACTGCAATTCTTGGAGCAATTGTACCAAGTTCTTCGGCAACCTCCTCACCAGTAACATGAAGTTGTTCCGGATTCCATCTGATGTGCAGGTATGGAGTAACGTGGTGAATCAGTTCCGGATCAGGCCTGGTGATTGTTGTTTTAACTCCGTTGATAGCTGAGACCTCATTTCCAATGGTTTCAAGCCATGAAACCCAGGTATTCATTTCTTTTACATGATCGAGCGTAACCCATGCTTCCACAGCGGCCAGCATCCCTATATGTTCTTCACGTCCAACCTTATTATCACGTCCAAAACCATGATGCGGAGAATTTACCTGGTGGGCAGACATCAGGAGATCTTTCCTGCCTAAAATTAATCCCGAACAACTTGGTGCTTTGATTCCTTTTCCACCACTATAACCCACCACATCAGCACCCTGAGCCAAATGAACATCAGGAATGGTAAGAATATGTGCTGCTGCATCAACAAATACCGGAACATTTAAAGGTTTCGCAATTTTTGAAACATTTGAGATTGTAAATTCACCTTCAGAGGGTGTCATATAAATCATTGCAGTCCGGGAATTAATACTTCTTTTTAATTCATCAAGACTTTCAACATTGATTACCCTTACGCCGGCATTCCTGACTGCATGGTCATATACATTACGAGAAGACAGGGGAATGATCACTTCAGATTTTGCAAATCCGGTCAGATCAGGAATTCTAAGTAATTTTTCCGGGTCACCACCTGTCAGACAGGCTGCAGTAACCATCTTGATCCCGGCAGCACAGCCCGCGGTTACAATTCCCCACTGGGCACCGGTTAGTTCTCCTAATCTCTTACCTATTCCAAAAGCCAGCTCATCCATCTGGACATTTAACGTAGTTACCGACTCCATCGCTAATTTTACCTCGGGGCGAACTACTGCACCTCCCATAATTGTGTTGGTGCCTTTGCAATTTACAAAAGGCTCAACACCAATAGATTTTAGCAGGCTCTCACCCTTTCTCACCAGCTCTTCATCAATTACTCCGTAAAGATCAGCATGCTCCTGAATTCCGTTTGAACCGAAAGAAAGGTTGTTCAATGGCGAAGCAGCAGCACTTCCGGCAAAAGGCAATAAGGTTAAGCCTTTAATTATTTCTCTTCGTTTCATTCGTTTATTTTTTTGTTTTAAATCGTTAGATTAAATTTTATTTATTAGCCCATCCCCTATTAGCAATCCCGTTTAAATCCCATTCAATTTTACCTGCTCTGAGTGTCAACTCTGTTTCTAGTTTTTGTGTTCCTCTGATGGTGAAGCCATGAGAGTCTATAAATCCAAAATCACCATTTCTTATCTTAAAAACTGCAATATCAGCTTCCGAACCAACACTTAAATGACCAAGCTCTGTTCTTTTAATGTACATAGCGGGATTCCAGGTGGATAGTTTGATCACATCCTTAAGAGAAATTCCCATGTTTAAGAACTTTGACATAATATTTGACATGTCCTTCATGCCGGCATTCATATTTCCAATATGCAAATCTGAACTAATCGAGTTCGGGATAAATCCCTGCTTAAGTGCAGGTATGGCCTGACTGAATACAAAACCATTACCGCCATGGCCAACATCCATCACAATTCCACGTTGCTGTGCACGAAAAACATATGGTCTAACCTTACCATTAGGATCAACAATTGCTTCTTTATACATTGCTGCTGTAGCTCCTGCACCTTTTCCGGCATGGAAATTATGTGTTAAAATATCACCCGGACGAAGATGTTTCATAAACAGTTCCTCGAGAGAGTTTTCTGGTGGCAAACCTCTCCAATCTACCATAACCGGCATATTTGCAAGATTTCCAGCAGCAACTGCACTATCCACAGGAATTGATTGAGGTCCGCCGAAATGCGCTACTTTAAAACCGACAATATCGTTTTTGTAATATTTAGCAAAGGTGGCAGCCATTTTAGGATCCATATCATTCCTGTCCTGCTGGTGTTCACCCATTCCATCGCCAACTATATTCAAAAATGCAAGAACCCTGGTCTTAGACTGGTCGATGATATTCTTCTTGAATAAGGGAAAAGATTTCCATCCTGAACTGCCAGCATCAACAACAGTAGTAACCCCCGCCCTGAATGTAAAACCATCTGGAGGCAGGGAATTCGGCCCGTCCATATATTGCTGCTTCTTATTTGTTCCCGCAAAAACATGAACGTGAATATCAATAAGTCCGGGAGAGATAACCATGCCTCTCACATCCACGACCTTTTTTGCCCTGGCTCCAGGAATATCAGCAGCTACCTGGGAAATCTTCCCATTGCTAATGCCAACATCCATTTTTGCATCAATATTATTTTTGGGATCAATTAATTGACCGCCCTTTAACAGGATATCAATTTCCTGTGCAAATGCAGAATTATAATAACAAGGTAAAATAATAAGAAGAAGTAGAGCTATCGCAAAAATCCTTTTAAAGTTCATATGTGTTTATGTTAAATTTTATTAAAATGTTTTACCATCGGAATTGATTTCCTTCACGAAAGAAATTATTCAAAGGAGTTGCAATTCCATTCAAATCATAGACAATCCTGCCTCCCTTGATGGTCATTTCGCATTCAATTTTTTTATTTCCAGTCATTTTATAACCAGCGGTTTCATAAAAACCAAACTTTCCTTCTCTCAGGCTGAATACAACCAGATCAGCAGTTGCTCCTGGAGAGAGGTGGCCAAGTTCTTCCCGTTTAATTGCCTTTGCCGGACTCCATGTGCTTGCTTTTATAACCTCTTTCAAACTCATTCCCATAGTCAGGAATTTAGACATTACATTCATCATATCCTTCATGAATGCGTTTGTACTTCCTGCTGAAAGATCTGTGCTGATTGTGTTTGGGAAAAACCCGGCCTTCATAGCGGGGATTGCATTTGAATACCTGAATGCAGAACCATGACCAACATCGAAAATTATACCCCGCTTTTGTGCTTCGGGGAAAGATGGTTTAATCAAAGCAGTTTGTTGATCAACAATCATATCCCTGGCATTGATATCTTCAATAATTGTGTAGGTATGCGTATAGATATCACCTGGCCTCATGTGTTTTGTAAATAAGTCTTTAAGGGATGGGTATGGATGATTACGACCACCATCCAGCATGATTGGCATTTTGGCAATATTTCCGGCCTCAACTCCCCGGTCGACCGGCGACCAGTCGGGGCCGACGAAATCAACTTTAAAACCAACGATCTCTTTATTAGCCATTGCAAGCTTTGCAGATTCGGATGCTATTTTATCACCTGTACCCTTTTCGTTTGCACCACCCTTATAATCACCCCCTTTAATATTCAGAAAAGACAGAACACGGGTAGTTGATTTTTCAATAATCTGCTTTTTGAAATTGGCAAAGGATTCATAATCAGAATCTCCTGCATCAACAATGGTTGTAACCCCAACGCGGAAAGTATAGCCATCGGGAAGAGTATAGCCCAGGCGCGAATGAATATCAATTAAGCCCGGTGCTACATACATTCCTGCAGCATCTACAACCTGAGTGGCCTGATCAGCATTAATATTTTTTGCAATTAATGCTACCCTGCCATCATTGAGGGCAACATCCAGCACTTCATCAATATTATTTTTGGGATCAATTACATGAGCGCCCTTGATAATTATACCATAGACTTTACTGCTTTGCTGAGCAGATAATGAAAAAGTGCATAGAAGCAAGGCCAGAACCGAAAGATGTTTTAGTTTAAACATTGTCTGAAATCATTTTTTAAGCGGAACAGCATTTTTAGTTATATAATCATCCTGATTTGAATGAAGAGGGCCTATGTAATGGAATCGTTCAGCCCATTCAAGACCATACTTTTCACCGATTTTTTTATCAGAAGGAGCAAATCTCAATCTGGGAGATTCGATATCCAGCACGAAATGCTTGATATAATTAAAATCAGCAGTCCTGTCGTCATCCCCAAGAATAGGCAGGCTCTTACCCTGTGCAGCCAGCTTTTTCCTGAGTATTGATCCGTTATTTCCGGCCGGACCCTGAGTGACATTTACCATGTTTGATTCAACCTTTTTATCAATATATTTTGAGATATCTACAATTCTATTGACATATTGCGGACCTCTTCTGGTAAAGAAATATCTTTCAGCAACACTATGTGGCTTTACAAGATCCAACTGCTCAGGATAATCGAGATGACTGGCTGCAGGAGTAATAGCAGCTTCGACTGCACGACCAGTTATATAATGATCCGGATTATTTTCATAGGGTGCCCAGGGGTCATAACAAATCACTGTATCGATCTTCAGCATTCTGATTAAGAAGATCATTCTGGCTTTGATTTCCTGAATGTTGTTCTCATCCATATTATGATTCCGGTAATTCAGGTGATAGGTTTTCTTTAAACCCAGGACTCTTGCAACCGCCTCAGTATCAGCTTCATTATTCGCTACTACTTCTCCATAATTTTTTCCGCTTCCGGCGGCATCATCATTGGTGGTTCTGATCAG
The DNA here is from genome assembly GCF_036405355.1 of Daejeonella sp. Taxonomy (GTDB): domain Bacteria; phylum Bacteroidota; class Bacteroidia; order Sphingobacteriales; family Sphingobacteriaceae; genus Daejeonella. The sequence goes on along the minus strand of NZ_DASWXT010000088.1, from coordinate 37,827 downwards.
GTATCCGGTATAACCTTCATCAATTAATTTAGCTACTGTACCTCCTGCAAAAATTGGAATATCATCACAATGCGGCTGAATTACTGCCAAAACCTTACCCTGGTGCGGTTTGCCACTAAGTGGTCTCTCGATTATCACCTCGTCAAAAACCGTTTCATTGTCATTTTTATCAACTGGCTCTTCGCTTATTACTGAATTGCTGTTAATAGCTGCAACAGTAGCTCCCGGGACCAGTAAAGCGCCACTTGTAGCTAGTGTTTTCTCTAAGAAATTTCTTCTTTTCATTAGCTTATTTTTATTGTATTGCATTAAACAATTTCGACAAAATAATATTGATTTCTAATTTATTTTTCGCCCTATTTAACGTCCCACCAAACCCGGTTTGTTAAAATATTATAGTTAGCTCCACCCTGACGTGTCATTGCAGCTATAAAATTTTCACTGTTTGAATTTTGCTCATTTGGACCGATGACCATGCGTCTTGGAATTGTCCCACCTGAGAGGTTACCTGGATAATTCGTTGGAATCAAAGCCGGATATCCGGTACGACGCCAGGTTGAGAACACCTCATATTCATCAATAAAGCAAAGACCTACCCATTTTTGGGTGGATATCTGCTCCAGCTTTTCATTAAATGTACCAGCAGCCTTAAAGGCATTCAATTTTAAATAAGCATCTATCCTGTTATTTGCGATCACACCTGCTGGACCATATAATCCCCATTGTTGTATTCCCGATCTTACACCTCTGTTAAATGAATCTTCAGCACTTCCGGAATACCATCCTCTGATAGCTGCTTCAGCTAGGAGTAAATTACTCTCAGATGCAGTAAACATGAACATAGGTGCATTGTAGCGCAGTAATGTATTAGGATTAGGCTCTGAATAAGTCCCAAAATTTGCGGGTGCAGCATCCCAAACCCCATTTTGCATTCCCGATTGCAAAGCAGTAGCAGTATCTGCCACAAATGCTGTTGTAGGAGAAGCCCGAACCCATACAACTGCCAGAGCATTAAGTCGAGGATCTTTCGTATTCTTCAAATGATCAATCAGTGTCTTTGACAATTTTCCACCTAGCCTGTTATCTACTGCCTGAGGTGTATTATAATCAGCTTCCATTAAGCCTTGTGCAATTGGATTACGATTTGAGATCTGACCTCCTTCAACGTATTGAATTGTGGCCATATCACTGTCATTGATTATAACTCCGCCGGCAATTGCCTTTTTTACCCAGGATTCTGACATTGCAGGATCTATTTTGCTTAACCGCATCGCTAATCTCAACATCAGGGAGTATGCAAATTTCTGCCATTTTGGAATATTACCTGAATAAACCAAATCAGCAGATCCAAATGTGGGTTTAGTTGTATTAAAACTTTTTGCGGCTTCGTCCAATTCCTTTAGCATATCTGAATAAATATCAGATTGCTTGTCATATTTAGGCTTATAAATCTTATCCGATGAACCTTTTCCAGCTTCCTTATAGGGAATATCTCCATACATATCAGTTATACGATGATAAACGAAAGCACGCCATATCCGGGCAACCGCAAGTTTATTGACTAAGTCTCCATTGCCAGAAACCGAACGAATAACTTCCTCAATTTCAAGCCCTTCGTTAATGTAAAAATTCTCAAATAGATTTGATTGCCAACCCAGGTTACCTACATATTTGTCGCCTTGTGCCTGACCAATGTTATAGTTAGCCATGTGCTGCATTGCACCGCCGAGCATAAAATAGTCATATCTGGCTGAGGACAATTGAGCCTTTGTTAATAAAAACTCAGGAACTACACTAGTAGCCGCATTTGGATTCACGTTTAGCTCCTCAAAACCCTTATCACAGGAAATTCCAAATAGCATTATTAAAACAATTGCCGTATTTCTGAAAAAATGATTTTTCATATCCATAAGATTAAATGATTAAAACTTTACCTGTAGATTCAAACCAATACTTCTTGTCCTTGGCAGACCAAAGGCCTCCAAACCCTGAGCATTGTCACTGGTATTACTTGATTCAGGATCGAAATTTTCGGTTTTGCTATATAAAATAAATAAATTTCTTCCCACTGCTGATATGGTGGCAGATTGAAATTTCAATGCACCTATTTTTGAAACTGGAAGCCTGTACCCCAGAATTACCTGACGCAATTTGACAAAGCTTCCGTCATATGCAAACAGACCGGTATAACTCTGCTGAGAATTATAATAATTATCAATCTGAGCAACAGGTACTGTATAAGAATATGGTGCACCTGACGTAGTGACTCCATTCAAAGGAAGTCCACTCTCGCGACCAGGAAGAGTTGATTTAGGTAATCCGAACCGCGATGCATACCAATTTGTATTTGACCAAATTGTATTCCCGAATTTTCCATCCAGGAGAACGCTTAAGGACAGGTTTTTGTATCCAAAGTTATTTGTTAATCCCATAGTGTAGGGCGGTACTCCTACTCCAAGATCAGTCAGAGGACTCACAACTTGAAGATTACTCACGGTATTGAATACTGTTTGACCACTGGCATTTTTCAAATGCAGAAATCCTCTAACCATTCCAAAAGGTTTTCCAACACGATTTTGGATTACGCCACCTGCAACACCTGTACCAACAGTTACCTCAGTTAGTCCTTCAGCAAGTTTCACAATTTCACTGCGGTTATAGGCAAAATTATAACTCACGTCCCAACTAAAATTTTTGCTCTTAATTGGTTTACCGCTAATCAAAAATTCTATCCCCTTATTACTAACTTCTCCAACATTGAGAAGTGCCTCTGTGTAACCACTGGTATTAGGGATAGTTGTTCTTACGATATCATCGGTAGTTTTTCTATTGTAGACTGTAAAATCAAGTCCAAGTCTGTTATTCAAAAGTTGAACATCTAAACCTGCTTCGTAAGTAGTAGAGGTCAGAGGCCTTAAATCGGGGTTGGTCACTAATCTTGAAGAGAATCCCTGTACAGGTCTTCCGTTATGTCCACCCTGTATCATGTTAAATGTTTGATTAAGAATATAGGGACTCGGGGTTGCTCCTCCTACCTGTGCCCAGGATGATCTTAATTTCATGAAATTGATGAATGATGGCATTTTTAAGGCTTCAGATAAGATCAAACTACCTCCAATGGAAGGATATAGGATTGTATTATTCTGAGGGCTCAAAGTGGAGAACCAGTCTTGTCTTGCAGATACTGTAAGAAATGCAACTCTTTTATAGTCCAGATCGGCAGAACCAAAAACTGAGTTAATCTTTGATTGCTCATAAAGTGGCGAAGTATTCAAAGCTGCAACATTGGTATAACTATAAAAGAAGGGAATAGTAAACTCTGTACCCCTTATATTGGTCTGGTCATAAACACTTTGCTGCTGATTTCCTCCAACCATGGCCATAAAACTAAAATCCTTGAAAAACTTGGTATTATAGTTTAGGCTGAGCATCGAATTTGTTTCAGAAACACTTGCCTGAATATTTTCGAATTCACCTTTAGGTGCTGCTGCAGTGCCTGTTGGTATTATATTCTCTGCATTGAATTTATAGAAGTCTTTACTAACACTCGTTTTGACAAACAAATTCTTTAGAATATCATACTTCACGCTGAACTGACCTAAAAAACGATTTTTATCATCCCCATTTCTATATCTGTTTATTACAAAATATGGGTTTGTGGCAGCACTGGAAGCATTCCATAGCGTTTCATTAAAGTCAGCATCATAACCGGGAGCCAGGGTTCTGATATCCATCGTATTTGCGACAAGATAAGTTGCCCAGGAAGCATTATGATCTGCATAACCTACTTTAGGTCTGTTGACACCCTTTTCCAGATTATATTGACCGATTGCTTCAACTGTAATCTTCTTGCCAAGAGCAGCGTTAACATTTAGATTGGCAATTTTTCTATTTATAGAAGACTTTTGCATGATGGCATTAGCATCAACATTTGCTACTGAAAACCGGAAATTGAGATCTGAATTCCCTCCGGTAAATGCTACAGTATTCGAATAGGTGGAGCCCATTCTATAGAAATTATTAAAATTATCTTTCACAAAAACCGGAGAATATGGACGCATCTGCCCATCTAACTGAATCGATGGCTGACCATCCATCTTCGCACCAAATGATAAACGCCCCGAACTTCTTGCTGCATTTGCTGTAGCAGGTTTAACCCCATCAATTCCCTGTCCATATTCATATTGCCAATCCGGATAAACGGATATAGTTTCAAAAGTAGAGGTTGAATTTAACTCCACTCCAATACCCCTTGTAGCTACACCCTTTTTCGTAGTTATAAGAATTACACCATTAGATGCTCTCGAACCATACAAAGCTGCTGCAGGACCACCCTTCAATACACTTATAGATTCAATATCATCCGGATTAATACCGGCAATTCCATCACCCCGGTCAACATTTATACCACCTCCGGTTGATTGGGTTCCCCCTCCTGGAATGGAATTGTCCATAGGCATACCATTTACTACATAAAGCGGTTGATTATTCCCTGCTAATGACCCATTTCCTCTGATGATAACCCTGCTTGACCCTCCGGGCCCTGTTGCATTACCACTCACATTCACCCCGGCAACCTTTCCACTAAGTGCATTGGCAACATTAGTTTCTCGAGCCTGAGTTAATTCATCTCCCTTTACTTCGGATACTGAATATGCTAAAGCCTTTTTCTCTCTCGATATACCTAATGCGGTAACAACTACCTCTGTAAGTGCTGTATTGGCCGCCTCAAGCTTAATATTCAAGGTTATTCTGTCGCCCACGACAAGTTCCTGAGAGATGTAACCTATATAGGTAAACGTCAAGACACTATTCCTGTCAGGCACATTTATTGTGAAACGGCCATCCATATCTGTGGTTGCTCCGATAGTCGTACCTTTTAGTTTAATACTAACCCCGGGTAGGGTTTCTCCATTTGCGTCTGTTACCTGCCCCCGAATAGTAATGTCAGCCAATACTTGTTTAACAGCTCCAGATATAGAAGCTGATCCAAGATTCATACCAGACTGAATTAATACATTATTGTCTACCTGTTTATAAAAAAGATCAGTGCCTTCCAACAATATATTCAAGGCTTGTTCTACAGTATATGTAGATGCCATGATATTTTTTGACGGAAGTGTAATCAATTCGCCCTTTCTATATACAAAACGAAATGGCGTTTGCTGTTCAATTTTTTTGAATGCGGCTAGTAAAGTCTCGTTTCTTAGTTCTAGTTTGACTTCAACTGCGCTAATCTTTTGACTTTTGACAGGAAAGGCTAATAACAGCTGTAAAGAGGTAACCATTAAGGCTGTATATAGGAAGCCAATACGCATAATCTGTTTTATTAGATTCTTATTATTAGATTGTTTTGCAGTAAAATCGGCACGGGTAGCCCCACCTGCACTTTTTGTAAAATATTTCATATTTTTACAAGGTTTTAAGTTCATTAATATCCATTTACAGGGATGAAATTTAATTTAAAACTGCCCCTTCGTTAAACGATTTGGGCATTGAGCCCTCTGGACCTCTTCATTGCCGTGAAGAAGTTTAGAGGGTTCTAATTTTAGGGTGGTATTTTTGTATACATTTCCTTCTTTTTATAAATTCCAAATTTTAATTAGTCATTATCACTTACATCCTAACCCACTCATTATAATAGTCTTATCATCCTTAAACTGATATTTTATCTGATTGAACTCTCCAATAATATTGAGAATCTGCTTTAAACTCTGACTCTTTAAAAATGTAGCACTGAACTTGCATGATTTTATCTGCTCATTTGAAAATATAATCGAAACTTGAAAACGTTCCTGCAGTTGTTTTGCCACGTCCCTAATACTTACATCATCAAAATAAATATCTCCATTGGTCCATTCTATAAACTTCTCTGCCTTAACCGGTTTTTTAATGGGCCTATTGATTGATTCATCGAAAACAACCTGCTCATCAGGAACGATCACATTATAGGTCTTTTGATTATCCCCAACCTTTACTTTACCTCTGGTTACTGTGATTATTACTTTTTTATCACCAGGACTTGATTTAATATTAAAAGCAGTACCCAGAACTGTTGTCTTTATTTTACCAGTATAAACTATGAACGGCCTGCTATGATCATAAGCAATATCAAAATATGCCTCACCAGACAAATAGACTTGCCTTTTACTATTAGTCCCAAAAGAATCTGAAATTTCAAGCCGACTGTTCTCATTCAGAATCACTGAACTACCATCCGGAAGGTTAATAAAGCGCCGTACAAGCTTATTAGTTGTTTTAGATTTCTCAAAAACCAACTTTGCTTGTTGAGATTCAGGGATTCCTGATCTCATAAGATAAAACATTGCAGACAGACCAACTATGAAAATAGCAGCAACAGACCTATACCAAAAGGTCTTGCTATTGAATATGCTTAAGGGCTCTTTTTCTATTGAGGAAGCCATTATTGAATTAAAGATTCGCTCAGCTTTTTCTTCAGGAATTGGAGCGTCTGAAGCTACCTGATTCCAGAATTCCTCCAATAGTATCTTCACTTCATCATCATAATCTTCACGCTTCATCATTATAAGAAATTCCTCAATTTCATCAGATGAAGCTATTTTTTTGATATACTGTTGAAAAAGGTATCTGAACCTGTGAATTGACATAATCTAAAAATTTAAATAAAGGTGTAAATTTCCTCTATCCACATATATAAGACAGACAAGAAACAAAAGAGGGTTAGTTCAAAAAAAAAATAGCTTGAAAGTCTTCCGTTCAGAACTAAGAAAAGAAAATACAAATAATTAGAAACAAATAATTAGAAATAACCAGCCGGAGGGTACTTAAAGCCTTTTTCAAATGAGCTTTAACAGTATTTTTGGAAAGTTTTAGGTGATTAGCTATCTCCTCGTACTTCATACCTTCATCCCGGCTCATGCTAAAAACAATTCGCTGCTGAGGAGGTAATTGGTCAACAGCCTGACTTAAGATATGCTGATATTCATTATAGATCACAGTTTCTTCTGTGGTATCGTGATACTCAGAGTTAATTAGGCTGAGTTTACTTATTATATCAGCTTCGTGGGCTCTTCGCTTGATCGCATTGAATGCCCTGTTTCTAACTAATGTATATAAATATGAATCAAAGTGATTTACCTCAATAAGATTCTGACGATTACACCAAACCTTCAGAAATGCATCCATTACAATCTCCTCTGAAAGCTCTTCATCATCTGATATTCTGAAAGCGTAGTTATATAGCCTGCTGTTATAATGGTTATAGATTTTACGAAAAGCCAGTTCACTACCCTCGGAAACAAGGCGCAAAATTTCTGACTCGTTTTGTAAAATTTTCATCAAAGTACCCAGTAAGTTGAATATTTAACTCCAATATAAAATTTTACATTTTAAATACAAACTATAAATATTTGTACATCACAAATACTGGTTTAGGCATCTACTAAATTAATGCACTTGCTAAGAGTCCTATTCACAGCTATACATATCCTATACAATCAATCTCAATGATCGAACGACCCGGAATTCCACCTTTAGCAACCGCAACAGTTGAACGAACAGGTGCTTTTGAACCAAATCTTCCTCTGTAAACTTCATTCATCCCTTCAAAATCAGCCATATCACTTAAAAATACGGTGACTTTCAACACCTTTTCCATTGAGGAACCTGCAGCAAGCAATCTCTTCTCCATTTTTTTCAATACAAAATCGGTATCGGCTTTAATTTCAAAAACAGATTCCGCATCAGCGCCGGTCCCGGATACAAAGACCAGATTTCCATATCTTATAGATCCGGGATACAAGGTAACATCGGGGGATGCTCCCGTACTCAAAAACGGGGCATCGTTGTTTTGTGGAGTCTGGGATCGGGCTACCAGGCTAAATCCGGCCATTCCGGCAATGGTTGAAAGAAGGCTGGTTATAACTGATCTACGTGTTGATTTCATGTTGGGTCATTGTTTTTAAATTATGAATGGGATTACGAACTACTTAGGTTGCCAAAGGCGGACCAGCAGGAATATTCACTTTTCTTCTTGGTGCTTTCTGCACATTTCGTTTGGCTGTGAATTTGGCTGTACGGTACTCACCGAGATGGATATCACCCGACATGGTATCTCCATTTACAATTCCTGAAAACTGATAGGAAAGATCATCACCCACAATTCTCATTGCGCTTTGCATCATGACCCGATTTCCCTCAATTGTCCCACTCATGCTTCCTGATTGGAAATCAGTCTGATGTGTTCCACTCAACCAACTGCCATCCTGTAATATATTTAATGAATGCTGACTGACACTGCTGAAAAACTGAATGCTTAAGTCCCATCGTCCGCTAAGGTTAGCTACCGGTGCCATCATACTTTCAGGTTTATGACTACGCTTCTTCGAGAAAATTGCAAATACTCTTTCTGCTACAATCTTTTCTTCGCCGGCCTGCATTTGTCCGGTAGTGATATTGAAAAAACTCTCACCGCTGCTATCGTCTTCAGCCCATACCGCAATTCTGGGTTTATTTCTTCCCAATTCTTCAGCCAGTTCAAATCCGCTGATATGAAGTTTTTGAGGATCCCAACTGACTTTTAAGACCGGCGTTTTATTATCCAATAAGGTACGTTCAATCACCTCCAGTTTCAAACCCGCAATCGGACTTAATCTTTTTGAAATAGTATCCAGCCATCCAAGCCACTTTTTCCAGTCGGCGTCATGGTCACGCTTCACCCAATCTTCTACTGCCGCCATCATCCCGATCATCTCTTCCCTGCCAACTTTATTATCGCGGCCCGGACCATGGTGCGGAGAACTTGCCTGCCATGCAGACATTAAAATAGACTTATCACCCAGCATTAAACCGGCACACTGGGGTCCGCAAATTGCCTTCCCGCCACTGTAGGCAACAATTGTGGCACCTCTTTTCAAATGGACCGGTGGCAAAGTAAGATTCTCAGCAGCCGCATCAACCAATACCGGCACCTGGTGTGGTTTAGCTATCTGTGAAATCACTTCAAGGGATAATGGCTGTCCCGTAAATGTATCTGTATCGGTCGAGCGGATATAGATCATTGCAGTACGTGGATTAATTGCCTTCCGAAGTTCATCCGGTGTTTTCACACTCACAATTTTAACCCCAATGTTTCGTATGGCATGATCATAGGCATTTCTTGAAAAATCAGGTATAATGACTTCATTCTTATCAAAACCAGTCAGATCAGGAATGCGGATTAGCTTCTCAGGATTCCCGCCTGTAACGCAGGCAGCTGTGATATGTTTAAGTCCGGCAGCGCATCCCGCCGATACCATACCCCATTCAGCACCTGTAAGATCGGCCAGTCTCTGGCCAATCCCGTCAGCCAGTTCATCATACTGCACGAAATTATGTGCAGCGGCCTCCATGGCTGCCCGAACAGCAGGACGCTCTAATGAACCTCCAATGATCGTAAAAGTACCCATACAGTTGATGACGGGTTCTACACCGAGGGAACGAAAAATATTTGTCTCGGCCATGAAAGCAGATGCAGCTGAATCTGATGGCAATGTTTCTATAATAGCATTACTGCCGGCAATTTGAGTGTTTGCCTGTGCAGATTGATTTCTAAGCACGGTTCCTGCGAATGGAAGCAGTGCTAAGCCTTTAATTGCGTTTCTTCGTTTCATCTTATTATTGATTATTACTTTTTTTTCTAAATGCTGAGAGTTTGTTCAAAAGAGATAATTACGTTTGAATTAATTTATTTTCATGCAGATTTTCTGGTTGTCAAAATCAGGATCAAGACCGAAATGCCGGAATTCAAGAACATTTGAAAATACAAAATAAACATTGATGCAAATGGAATTATGAATTTATTAATTCATGGGGCTAAGAACCGATGATTCCCAAATTCCTTCACCCTGCATATCCTGTCATGCTGATCATAAAACCCCATCTTCAGCTTTATAAAAAAATACCAAATTAAAACCTTACCTTTGCGGCGCTTTCAGCAATATAGCTGACAGCTATAAAAATTATCATGAACCCATTTAGTACCTTGGGTATCCGTCATGATATTGTTAATGCCATTACTGAACTGGGATTCGAAAATCCCACACCAATCCAGGAGCAATCTATCCCGGTATTACTTTCAGGCAGCAACGATTTTGTCGGATTAGCTCAAACAGGAACCGGTAAAACGGCAGCCTTCGGCCTCCCCTTATTAGAATTACTGGATTTTGAAGAAAATTATCCACAAGCGCTAATTTTATGTCCTACACGTGAACTCTGCCTGCAGATCACCAACGATATAAAAAACTACGCCAAAAACATGAAAAACGTTCAAGTCGTTGCTGTTTATGGCGGAGCAAACATTTCAGATCAGTTACGCCAGATCAAACGCGGCGTTCAGATCGTAGTGGCCACTCCGGGCCGTATGCTTGACATCATCAATCGTAAAGCAATTGATTTTACTCAGGTACAATTCGTAGTACTCGACGAAGCAGATGAGATGCTTAACATGGGTTTTCAGGAAGATATAGACAGTATTTTGTCGACTACTCCTGATGACAAAAAAACCTGGTTATTCTCTGCAACCATGCCAAACGAAGTTCGTCGCATTGCAAAAAAATACATGACTGATCCTTTCGAGTTGACTATGGGTACCAAAAATACCGGAAATGTCAATATCGAACATGAGTATTATATTGTAAAGGCAAGAGATAAATACGCAGCATTTAAGCGTATCGTTGATTTCAACCCCGAGATCTTCGGGATCGTATTCTGCCGTACAAAAATTGAAACCCAGGAAATTGCTGAGTCATTAATGAAGGATGGTTATAATGCCGATGCCTTACATGGTGACCTGTCACAACAGCAGCGCGATAAAGTAATGAAGCGTTACCGCGAACGCAGCCTTCAGTTACTGATTGCTACCGATGTTGCAGCCAGAGGAATTGATGTGAATGATGTTACTCACGTAATCAATTATTCATTGCCTGATGAAATCGAAAATTATACCCACCGTAGTGGCCGTACCGGTCGTGCAGGTAAAACAGGTATTTCTATCGCGATCATCAATTCCAAAGAACTTGGAAAAATTCGTCATATTGAAAGAACGATAGGTAAGCAGTTTACAAAAGCTGAGATCCCAACCGGATTTGACGTTTGCGAAAAACAATTATTTGCCCTTGTGCATAAAGTTCATAATGTAGAAGTTAACCAGGAACAGATCGAACAATACATCCCTCGTATTATGGATGAATTTAAAGATCTGGATAAGGAAGAAATCATTAAGCGATTTGCTTCCCTTGAGTTTAACCGTTTCCTTGAATATTATTCCAAAGCCCCTGATCTGAATATTTCTTCTGACGACAGAGGATTTGAGCGTTCGGAAAGAGGAGAGCGTTCTGAACGTCCGATGAGATCAGGCACAAGTGCCGGATACACCCGATTGTTTATGAATCTGGGTTCAGTTGATGATTTTACCCGCGGAGATATGCTGGGATTCATTTGCAACAATACCAAGATCAGCGGAAAAAGTGTAGGAAAGATTGACCTGAAAGGTGTATTTACATTCTTTGAAGTTGAAGATTCTGCAGTTAATCAGGTTGTTGAAGGTTTCAAATCTGTTGATTTTCAGGGAAGAAGTGTCCGTATTGAATTAGCTGGCGACCGTGATGGCGGAAGCAGCGAACGTGGTGGATACCGTGGCGCAGGTGGCGGTGGACGCAGAGAAGGTGGAAGTGGTGGCGGATATCGTGGCGGAAGCGGCGGTGGCGGCAGACGCGAAGGTGGAAGTGGAGGCGGTGGTTTCCGTGATTTTTCTGGCAAACGCCGTGAAGATCGTAGCGGAAGCAATGCTGGTGGTGCCCGCCGTGAAGGTGGCGACAGACGCAGGCGCATCTAAGAGAATAAAGATCAAAGTATAAGGAGCAAAGACTGGGGTAAAACCTGAGTTTTTGCTCCTTTTTTTGTTTGGAACAATGATTAAGGCGCAAGGAATAAGGACTGGAATGGCCTTAATCTTTGATCCTTGTTCCTTGATCAATCACGTCAGCTGCTCCGACAGTAATTTCATCTCAATCTGAGGAGAATGTCTTTCATAAAGAATTGCGTAAACGGCACGGCAAATAGGCATATTTACTTTATAGGCTTTATTGATCTGATGAAGGCAGTTAACGGCGTAATAACCCTCTGCAATCATATTCATCTCCAGTTGGGCAGATGTTACCGTATAACCCTTACCTACCATAAAACCAAAAGTACGGTTACGGCTAAACTGCGAATATGCGGTTACCAGGAGGTCTCCCAGGTAAGCCGATTCTTTAATATCCCTTTGTATTGGATGTATGGCCTCCACAAAACGGGAAGTTTCGCGAATCGCATTCGAAATAAGCACTGCCTGAAAATTATCCCCATAACCTATACCACGGCAAATACCGCTGGCAATAGCATAAATATTTTTCAGAACCGCAGAATACTCAGTACCATAAATATCATCGGAAACATTTGTTTTAATATAACGGGTATTAAGCATTGCTGCAAAATCAACTGCCAGGCTCGCATCCTGAGAAGCAATGGTCAGATAGGATAATTTCTCCAGTGCCACCTCTTCCGCATGGCAGGGTCCGCTGATTACAATAATGTCACTGAAAGGTATCTGATAGTGCTTATTAAGGAACTCTCCGATGATCATGTTTTCATCGGGGACTATGCCTTTTATTGCAGAAATTATCTTTTTGCCTTTCAGATCCTCCGGACTAATCCCGGTCAATGCATCTTTTAAAAAGGCTGCAGGTACATTCAGAACAATCAATTCGCATGGTGCTATTAATTCCTTCAGGTTTGTACTCAGGTTCTCGTCCGGGATCCGTATTTCGACTGAACTCAGATAATGCGGGTTGTGGTTATAATGACGGATATGTTCGATCGCTTCCTGATTTCTCATCCACCAATAAATCTCCTTACCGATCAGATTATCGGACAGGATCTTTACAATCGCGGTTGCCCAGCTGCCTCCACCAACCACAGCTATCTTTTTCTGAATTTGTACCATAAAAATAATCCCGCTTAATGAGCTATAAATATCAGCACATTAAGCGGGCAATTTAGGTATTTCTGGTAAATTACTCCTTACCGTCGGCTTTAAAAAGCTTTTCTTTATCAACTTTCTCAACAACTGAGCCGTCTTTCAGTGTTTTTGAGATTGCTGTAAATGGAAGTGAAACAACTTCTTCAGAGCCTTTTAACCCTGTTTTTACTAAAATATAAGTATCATCCTGAATCCCGGTTGTAACCTGTACCTGCTTAACCTTTCCGGCACTATAAACAAATACATACTCTTTGGCCGGTTCTGCATTCTTTTCCTTTTCTTTCCCATTCGCAGTTGAAGCAGGAGCTGGTTTTGCAGCCTTTTCACCTTCCTTTGCTTCTTTCTTCTCATCACGAATAGTTACCGACTGAATCGGAACAGCAATGCCATTAAACTGTTCGGTCTGAATATCTACCGTAGCAGATAGCCCCGGACGGAATGGAGATGGATTTGCACTATCAGAACGAAGTAACTTAGCATAGGATTCCGGTAAAATCCGAACCTTTACAGTAAAATTAGTAACCTGATCAGTTGAAGTTCCAACTACACTCGATGAACTGGCAATCTCGGTTACTTCTCCTTTAAACTTCTGATTCTGGAAAGCATCTACCTCAATATCAGCAAGGTCACCAATAGAAACACGGTTAATATCACTCTCATTAACATCCACACTTACTTCCATTGAACTCAGATTGGATATCCTCATAATCTCTGTTCCGGCCATCTGTGAAGTACCAAGGATACGATCTCCCAATTCAACAGAAAGCTTTGAAATTACCCCGTCAACCGGAGCATAGATTGTAGTTTTGGCCAGATTTGCTCCTGCTTCTTTTACAACAGCACTTGACTGATCAACACCGAAACGAGCTCCTACAACATTCTGACGAACTGATTCAAGACTCGCCTTTGCACTCATATACTCGGCTTTTACCGCATCAAATTCTGCAGCTGAGATTACCTTTTTGGAAAAAAGTTCCTGGTTACGCTTGTACTTTGCCTCGGTATTGGCAAAATTCGCTTCAGATTGCTTAAGCTGTTGCTGGGTGCTTGCAAGTGCGGCCCTCTGACTGTTCAGCGATGCGACTGCACGGTCATAACCCGACTGAAGTACGTCAGGACGAACCTTACACAATAATTGCCCCTTTTTAACCACATCACCTTCCTTAACATGCAATTCCACAACTTCCCCGGATACTTCAGCACTTAACTTTACCTCAACCTCCGGCTGTACCTTACCACTGGCAGAAACTGTTTCGATGACAGTTCGCTTTTCAACCTTATCAACCGCCACTTTTATAACGTCGCTTTTGCCAAACCAGCCGAGTTTATTACCCGCAACTGCCACAACCACGAGTACTCCTGCTCCAATGAGCACATATTTTAACGTATTACTTTTCTTTGCCATTTTTTTGATATAAGGGGAAATTTTTCTGATTAAAAGGTGATTGGATTGCCCAGATAATAATCAATTACTTTACTTCTGAAAATAAGGTCATACTGCGCCTGAATCTGATCAAACTGTGCTTTATTTAAATTTGTCTGTGCCTGATTAAAATCAAGAGAATTAACCAAGCCAACTGCATAGCGCTGCTGTATTACATTAAACGCTTCCTTTGACGATTCATAAGCAGTCTGTGCAGAATAATAACGTTTTTCTGCCGCTCTGAGATCATAAACAGCCTGATTTATCACTTTATTCAGGTTATTTTTTGCAAGCTGCTCAGACAACATTGCATTTTGAAAATTAATATTTGCCCTGCGCACATTAGACTTGGCTGTTAGTCCATTAAAAATTGGAATAGTCAATCCGAAACCAATGAACTGGTTGAAGTTATCTTTTACCTGTGAAGCAAAAGAATTATTTGCAAATGCTCCATTCGAATACCGGGTACCAAAACCACTCTGAAGATTGAGGGATGGAAAATACCCTCCTCTTGCGATGTCTATTTCTTTCTCAAGTACCTGTTTTCTATATTCAGCAAGCTTTATATCAGGAAAATTCAATGAAGCTGTTTTGAAAACATCTACAGCAGAATAGGCTGCATTAACATTATTAATATTATCAATTTGAGGTTTTTCAACTTCAAATGGTACTGATGGATCACGTTCCAATAATTGTGCGAGATTCAAAAAAGACAGATCAACCTGATTCTTTGCATTGGTGACATTTAGTTCTGCAGTTGCAACCTGCGATTTTGCCTGTGAAAGATCAGCAAGTGTTTTATTACCTACATCAAAGAATTTTTGTTCAATATCCAGTTGCTGTTTCGCTATATCCAGCTGTTGCTGTGATGCAATCAAAAGATCCTGAGCATTGAGTACCGACAAATAATTGGTTACAACGGCTAAAATCAGATCATTCTTAACCTTTTGGGTATTGCTTTTATCAGCTTCAAGCTGGAGTTTGTTTTGGGATATTTCGTTCATCCTTCTAAATCCCTGAAACAAAGCTGTATTGGAAGTAACGTTCCCACTGGTTGATGTAATTGCCTGATTGATAAACTGGTTGGTCAATGGGTCAATACTTCGTCCAAAGTTAAAATTAAGACCTGTATTAGCGTTTAGTGAGGGATAAAGGGCAAGCTTTGACTGACTCAGGTTCTCTTCAGATATGGCCTCAGAAAACTGAGCCTGCTTGATTTGAAGGTTATTCTCAATGACCAGTTCAGTAGCCCTTTTCAGGGTGATTCGCTCCTGTGCGAAAAGCGGATTCACAATAGAACCGGCCAGCAATAAGGCAAAAACACTATATCTGTAAAAGACCTTAGGGTTTGGATGTTTCATATATTATTCAACAAGATTGGTTAGGATGTAAATCCACTCTAAAAATACTATCATTTAATTAATAACATATTTATCTTCGTGATAAATTATTAGAAGGCAATTGTATTTAGCTTATTCTCCCTTTTGGCTCAGATGGTTATACCCCACCCTAACCTGGCATAAAAGCCGCAAAAAGAAATATGTATATCTCACTTTTGACGACGGACCCATACCAGTTGTTACACCCTATGTATTAAATACTCTTAAAAAATACAATTGCAAAGCCACGTTCTTTTGTATCGGCGATAACATAGATAAGAATCCATCTATTTTATCCGATATAATCACTGAAGGACACACAGTTGGAAATCACACACATAATCACCTCAGGGGCTGGAAAACATCAGACAGCGATTATTTGGACAATGTAAGAAAGGCTTCTGTACTTACAGGAACACGTCTGTTCAGACCCCCTTATGGCAGGATAAAAAAATCACAGATAACCGCAATCAGGAAATGTTTTCCTGAAACTGAAATCGTGATGTGGGATGTACTTAGTGGTGATTTTGATGAGCGTATTACGAAAGAGCAATGTGTCGAAAATGTCTTAAAGCATCACAAAAATGGATCAATTATAGTTTTCCATGACAGTCAGAAAGCATTCGAACGTTTGGAATATGCTCTGCCAGTTATCCTTGAAAAACTAACTGAACAGGGATTCCAGTTTAGAACCCTTTAAACAGCAAATTTTATCTGGTCAATTCCCTTTTTTATTGCCCTTAGCTAAAAAAAGGCTATTTTTGCAATGCAGTAAACCCTTAGGGTTTCTGTCAGAAGAATAGCTATAATTTATGTTCAGAATCTATAAAAGATGACTAATCTCATTTTTTCTTCCGACACCTGTCATTTCATGACATATCATTCCTTATTAATTTTATCCCGATAGCCAGGATATTTTGTATGAAGTATAAATTCATAAGTCTGATTTTAATAATGGCACTGAGTTTTCAATGCCTTATTAAAATAGGTCTTATAAGTTATTACACTCTTAACATAGAATACATCATCGCTGAACTATGCGAGAATAAAGACAAACCGGAGTTGAATTGTAAAGGAAAATGTTATTTAAAAAAGAAAATGGGAGAGGCCGACAAGGCTGAAAAACAAAGTGCAGAAATTTTTAAACAGATCGAATTTCCGGTATTTATTCCCCATGTACACCTTTCAATTGACCCCGAATACATTCTTATTGAGAATACCATACCTGAATTGAAAAACCTTTATTCACATACATTAAACAATAAGATATTTCATCCCCCTCTGGTCTAAAACCAACAAATTTCACCTGGAAATAATGTCCGGAAATTATCGTCGGACAAGGACCTTAAATTTAATAAAAAACGGGTAAAAAAGACCTTTTAATAATTACAGGATAGATTTCTATGCCTCGCTGAAAAGCTATGTGCATCAGGATCTCCATACCATAATCTTATTGTATACAAAATGAAAAAGATACTATTCTTAGCACTTGCCCTTGCAGGTACAATTCTCAGCTCTTGCCAAAAAGATTCAGACATAATAATTGAAGACCCCAAAAAAAACCTGATTAAAATTGCTGACGCTTTTGCTATTGGTTCTGCTGCCAAAGTAGAACTATGGTCTGGTACAGAATTAAATACCGGTTACCAGAAACTATATATTTCTTTGTCCGATTCGGCTTCAGGTAAGGCACTAAACAGATCTTCTGTACAGATTCTCCCTATTATGGATATGGATCTGAACGGCGCTAAAATGAGCCACTCCGCCCCTCTTGAAAACCCGGAAAGCATGGATGCTGATAACTCACTTTTCTCTTGTGCAGCAGTATTTACCATGCCTAGCTCCGGTGAAAGCGGTAAGTGGAGAATGATAGTGATGGTTAAAAAAGAAGGCCAGACTAAATATGGAAAAGCTGAAATGGCCATACAGGTAAAACAATCACAGCCTGAACGGGTAAAAACTATTACCGCTGCCGATGGATCAAAACTCACCATCGCCTATATCAATCCTGCAAGTCCGAAAGTCGGTGTTAATGATTTCGAGATCGCAGTATTTAAAAAGCAGGATATGATGACTTTCCCGGCCGAGGATAATTACAGCATCACTATGACTCCCGAAATGCCAAGCATGGGGCACGGTTCACCAAATAATGTCAATCCAACACTGACTAAAAATGGCCATTATAAAGGCAAGGTGAACTTTACAATGACCGGCGACTGGAGGATAAACCTGGTTTTGAATAAGGATGGCAAATCAACAACAACCTTCTTTGATCTTTTATTCTGAGAATATGAAACCTTTCTTAAATATTCTTCTCTTTTTTAGTAGCCTGATTATTTCAGGCTACTCTGAAGCAGCGGAGACTGCTCAGGATACCATTTACAAACGTCTGGAACTAAAAGAGGTTCATATTCAAGGACATACACAGAGCAAACATCCGGGCTCGGCATTTTACCAGTCCTCAAGTCTTTCGAGTACCGAAGATATCCTCTCAAAAATCGAGGGTGTGAGTCTGATCAGAAGAGGTCCGATTGGAATGGAACCCGTACTTCGCGCTTTCAGTGCAGGCCAGGTCAATGTAGTGATTGATGGGATGAAGTTTTTTGGTGCATGTACTGACAAAATGGATCCTGTGACTATTTACACAGAGCCCGTTAACCTGAAAAGCATTGATATAAAATATGCGGGTGACGGGATGGCAATGGGAGCATCCATCGGCGGAAGCCTTAACCTGAAACTTGCAGAAGCAATGCTTAACCCTGAGAAAAAACTTTCGGGCACTCTGGCCTCCGGTTATTATTCTGCAGCCGCTGCAGTTCAGAATATTATGGCCTTCGATTACGGCACATCAAAATGGGCAATGCGGGTAAGCGGAGTTTATCGCAGAGCAGACAATTACCGGGATGGTCTGAACAGAAAAGTGGATTTTTCGCAATATGAGAAGGCCAATGCGAGTATTTCAGGCAAATATCAATTGAGCGAAAACAGTATCCTGAAAGCTGATGTACTTATCGACGACGGCTGGAACATAGGCTATCCTGCATTGCCAATGGACGTAGGAAATGCCCGTGCAAGAGTTGGAGCAATCACCTTCAGAAATAATCCAAAAGATGGCTTGATCAGTAATTTGGAAGCAAAATTTTATGTAAACAGCATCAAACATGCTATGGATGATACCAAACGTCCTTCAGTACCCATGCATATGGATATGCCTGGCTGGAGTAATACCCAGGGCGCTTACCTTGAGACTCAATTAAGGAATCGCGGCAAACACTCAATCAGCATGAAACTGGATACATATCATAATCGGGTAAAAGCAGACATGACCATGTATCCCGCCAACAGTGCCCCGATGTATATGCTGACATGGCCTGTCAATCATCAAACTGTGACGGGCTTATACATTCAGGATCTGATCTCAGTGAACGAAAAAAGCAGAATCGACTTCAAAGTCAGAATGGATGCCGCTTTCTCAAAACTTACCGACAAAATGGGACAAGACCAGTTTGCAGTATTGGGATACGACGTATCGAAGCCGGCAAACAGGCTGCTGAAAAATTTCAGCACAGGTTACACCCGATATCTGAATTCCGAATTTACACTATATGCAAGCGCCGGCTACAGTGAACGTTTACCGACTACATCAGAACGCTATGGCTTCTATCTTTTTAACCGCATGGATAACCATGATTATATCGGAAATCCGGATTTAAAAAATGAGAGTGCATTAAATGCAGGGTTAAATATTATCTATTCATTAAATAATATTTCTCTGAAATTAAGTGGATTTACAAGCTATTTGCAGAATTATATATTGGGACAAACTAAATCCGGTTTAAGTGTGATGACTATTGGTGCAGATGGTGTTCGCGGATATAGCAATATTCCATCAGCCAGAATCAGCGGAGCAGAAAGCAGCCTGAACTATCAGTTTGCAAACCATCATTTCACTCTCAACAATACCATCAAATGGGTTCATGGCAGGGATAATTCAGGAAATCCTCTCCCCCTAATCTCCCCTTTAAAATCAATTACCGGGCTGAGATTTAACCATGAAAAACTATTCGTTCAGGCAGAAAGTGAATTAAGTTCGGGACAGAACAGAGTAAGTACGGCATTCGGTGAAAAAACCAGTCCGGGCTTTTCAATCTTTAACCTGCGGACCAGCTATACCTTCAGTCTGAAGAAATACAATCTTGAATTTTCTGCAGGAATCGAAAACATTCTGGACGAGGCCTATTATGAACACCTCGACTGGGGTAAAATGCTTCGTCCTGGAAGAAATATATATTCAATGATATCTCTGAAATTTTAGGATTGAATTTATGATTATTCTGGATGATAAAAACTATCTGACATTGTAATAGAGAAAAACAGCATATAGTATAACCAATGAGAGCAACAAATCGCTTCGGATTGTTTTCATTGGTTTTTTCTTTGATAAAAAATTCCGTTATTTTTTAAATCAGCGATATCTGCCTTACATTCGAAGCGGATTAGAAAAACATAGCATACAGTTTTAATGAAACCATCATGATTTTGCCGAAACCCGCAGGGGTATAATTGTCAAATCATGATCTCTTCATCGCCGTTAAAAACAAAAAACAAACAGATGAAAAACCTGAAAATAGCGATAAGTGGTTACGGAAGTATTTCGGCTTTGGGTACAAACAGTGAATCTGTCTGGAACCAATACCTGAATAAACAGCATTGCTTTCTGAGGGAAAATATAATTAACAAACCTGAATGGGTTGCAAGACTTTCAATTGAGGCAAAAGAACTAATTACCGGACTGATTAAGGAAAAGAAATACCAGCAGCTTGACCCCAGTGTACTTTATGCTATTGCAGCATCAAGAATCGCCGTAAAGCAGGCAGGATGGAACACAGCTGAAGGATTTGCTATTAATATGGGTTCATCCAGAGGAGCAACTGCATGCTTTGAAAAATATCACAGTGAATTTATTGAGAGCGGTAACCAAAAAGTAAATCCACTGACCTCTCCTGGCACTACATTGGGAAATATTGCCAGTTGGGTTGCCTGCGACCAGAATATAAGCGGGCCAGCCATTTCGCATTCTGCTACCTGTTCAACGGCTTTACAGTCGATTGCCAATGCCGCTGCATGGCTCCAGGCAGGCTTTTGCACGCGCTTTCTGGCCGGAGGCAGCGAGGCTCCCTTAACGCCTTTTACAATTGCCCAGATGAAGGCACTCAAAATATATTCGGCACTTGATCAGGATTATCCCTGCAGGAGTATGGATCTTAAAAAAGAGCAGAATACCCTGATTCTGGGGGAAGCTGCGGCCTGTTTTTGTCTGGAGCTTAATTCTGAGAACGCAATTGGATTTATTACAGGTATAGGTTTTGGAACAGAGATCATCAGCCATGGGGCATCTTTATCTGAAAATGCCCTCTGCCTGCAAAAATCAATGCAAATGGCTCTTGAAGGTCATCAACCCGGAAGTGTTGACGCAGTAATCATGCATTCACCGGGCACTATGTTGGGCGACAGCTCTGAAATGACAGCAATTGAAATCATCTTTGGTAAAAATAAGCCCCTTTTAACCGGAAATAAATGGAAAATCGGACATACTTTCGGTGCTTCTGGTGCTATGAGTCTTGAAATGGCTCTTTTAATGATGCAACACGATCAATTTATTCAGGTGCCATATCTTCCCCTGCAAAAACAGTCGAAATCGCTGCAAAAAATCCTCATCAATGCTGCAGGTTTCGGCGGAACAGCTTTCAGCATTCTGGTTGAAAATAATCCTCAAAACTGATCAGGATCATTTTTATCTTTAATTTAGAACCTAATTTTGCCGCATGTTAATTTACAAGCAATTCACTTTCGATTCAGCACATTTTCTTCCCAATGTACCCGAAGGGCATAAATGTGCCAATATGCATGGCCATACTTATGCACTTAGTGTTTTCGTGGAGGGTAAACCCGATGAAAAAACCGGATGGATCATTGATTATGGAGATCTTAAAATGCATATCAAACCCATTATTGAAATTCTGGACCATCATTTATTGAACGAAATACCCGGACTCGAAAACCCAACCAGCGAAATCCTGGCCATCTGGTTATGGAACAAATTAAAGCCCCTGATCCCTGAATTAAAAAGGATTGAGTTAAAAGAAACCCCTACTTCAGGGGTGATTTACGAGGGAAGCTAAATCCAGATTTTCTGCAGCACTGATCTTTACTAAAAGTTGCCCGATGATTTCGTCGGCCTCAGCCTGATTAAAATCTTCATGTTCCTTCTTCGAAACACCCAGAGTACTAAGATCTATATGTATATCAGGTACGATCCCATGCTGACTCAGGCAAGCTTTGGAGCAAGCAAGCGGACACCCGTCAAGTACTATTATTTTTCTTCCTGAAAGTGCTGTTCTTACAAGTTTCTTTACTCCACCCCCAACTCCGGCAATACACGACATATCTGCAATACCCTGACGATCTAATCTTACAGCAATATAATTAGCCATTTGAGCGGCACTCGAACATCCCGAGCAGGAATAGATCAGTGGTTTTCTTAAATTCATTTTTTTAAGATTGTTTAAAACAAATAAAGGATAAATTTATCTTTTATTAAAATCTTAGCATATATTTGAGCAGGTTTTAAATAAAATCTGATAAAAGAATGATAAAGTATCCGATATAATTCAAAGAGTATTGTAACAGATGTAACAGTTGAAGAGGTGAACGAAGCGGATATTTGATTATCATTTAAACCTTAAAGTATAAGATCATGAGCTATTATTTTTCTAAAACATTAAACACAGATTTTGATACAGCTATCTCCAGAGTTACCGAAGAACTGAAGAAAGAGGGATTCGGCATACTTACTGAAATTGATGTCAAAGAAACCTTTAAAAAGAAACTTGACGTAGATTTCCGCAAATACCGTATCCTGGGTGCCTGTAATCCAAACTTCGCATTTGAGGCGATTAAGTCTGAGGACAAGGTCGGTACAATGCTGCCCTGCAATGTAGTTGTCCAGGAACATGAGGATGGCAAAATTGAAGTTTCGGCAATTGATCCGATTGCATCAATGATGGCAATAAAAAATGATTCGCTTGGAGATGTCGCTTCTTCAGTAAGTGGAAAATTACGCAGGGTAATCGAAAATCTCTAGAAATCAGCAATCATGATACATGAAATTGAGACCCAATGGATGGGTAAAATGCAGTTCAATACCTTAGTGAACGGGCATACCGTTATTATGGATGCACCCGAAAAAGTTGGCGGAGAAGATAATGGACCTATTCCCAAGCCATTCGTACTGACAGCCCTATCGGGTTGTACAGGGATGGATGTTGTATCACTGCTCAGAAAATTTGGACAGCCGGTAGATGATTTTGATATCAAAGCAATCGGAGAAATAAGCAAACAAGCTCCAATTGAATACATTGCTATACACTTAATCTATAATTTTAAAGGCTCTGACGCTGCAAAAGATGCAGCAATTAAAGCAGTTACAGATTCACAGGAAAAATACTGCGGGGTCAGCAGCATGCTAAAGAAGGCGCTTCCGGTTACATGGGAAGTAAATTATAATGATATTCAAATATTCACGAATAAAAATGAGGAACTAAGCCTGAGCTTATAATTCCTCATTTTTTCTATTCCAATGTGAGTTCGATAGAAAATCCCATGCCTCGATTCCAGCGGAGGCTGGAATCTCCCCCATCCCCACCAACAATGTTGTCATCCGATAGCTATCGGATCCAGCGAAAGCTGGAACCTCTTTAAATGTTTAAATGAACTTGCGCACAGCAGCAGCTCCCGGCTGCCCGTCCCAATGAAATACAAACCCGGGTAAAATAAACCTTGCCGAAGGAGGTAACTTCCGGCCATTCGTAATTTGACATAGAACGCGATTTCTTGCCGGAAATACTCCGGAGGAAAGGGCTGAACCAGCCTGTAACACACAGGCATTGGTTTCAAAAAACAAATTATTGTTGCTCCAGAACCTTATCTGATGTATTCTTACCGTATTGTTTTACCCTTCCTTATATCGAAACAGGTTATTCAAAGCTTCTCTCCACCTTCATTTTCGGGAAATTGTGTATTATTTTTCAGATAATACATATTTTTTTGCGTTTTCAATGCTCTTATCTATTCATTTTTAAGGTCGTTTTATGTAACTTCGCTGGCAATTAGAATTGGAAATAAATTAAAATCAAGCAAATAAGATGGCATTTGATTTAGACATGATCAAAAAGGTTTACGACAACTACGGTCCGCGTCTTGCGGCAGCGCGTAAAGTTGTTGGTAAGCCACTTACATTAACAGAGAAAATTTTATACGCCCACTTATGGGATGGTAACGCAACTGAAGCTCATGAGCGCGGAGTCACTTATGTTGACTTTGCCCCTGACCGTGTTGCGATGCAGGACGCAACTGCTCAAATGGCATTATTGCAGTTTATGCAAGCCGGCAGACCAACAGTAGCTGTACCTTCAACTGTACACTGCGATCACCTGATTCAGGCGAAAATTGGTGCTGACGAGGATCTGGCAACTGCCAATACTCAAAATAAAGAAGTCTATGATTTCCTTGCATCTGTATCAAATAAATATGGAATTGGTTTCTGGAAACCGGGTGCGGGTATTATCCACCAGGTAGTTTTAGAAAATTATGCCTTCCCAGGTGGTATGATGATCGGTACCGACTCTCATACACCAAATGCAGGTGGTTTAGGTATGATTGCCATTGGCGTTGGTGGTGCTGATGCCTGTGATGTAATGGCAGGTTTGGCATGGGAGTTAAAGTTCCCTAAGCTGATCGGTGTAAAACTAACAGGTAAACTTTCAGGTTGGGCTTCTGCAAAAGATGTAATTCTTAAAGTTGCCGGTATCCTGACTGTAAAAGGTGGTACAGGATATATTGTTGAGTATTTCGGAGAAGGAGCAAGATCACTTTCTGCAACCGGAAAAGGGACAATCTGTAACATGGGTGCTGAAATTGGTGCAACCACTTCAGTATTCGGATACGATGATAAAATTGCAACTTATTTAAAAGGCACTGAAAGAGAAGAGATTGCAAAACTTGCTGATCAGGTTAAAGAACACTTAACAGGAGATGATGAAGTTTACGCTAATCCTCAGAATTACTTTGATCAGGTGATTGAGATTGATCTGTCAACTCTTGAACCTCATATAAACGGTCCTTTTACACCAGATATGGCATGGCCAATATCAAAATTTGCTGAAGCAGTACGCGATAACGGATGGCCGCAAACTTTAGAAGTTGGTTTGATCGGTTCATGTACCAATTCTTCTTACGAAGATATTTCGAGAGCAGCATCTCTGGCTAAACAGGCAGTTGATAAGAAACTGGTAGCAAAGGCTGAATTCACAATTACACCTGGCTCAGAGCTTGTACGTTATACTGTAGAGCGCGATGGCTACCTGAATACTTTCGAGAAAATGGGTGGTGTGGTTCTTGCAAATGCATGCGGACCATGTATAGGACAATGGGCTCGTCATAGCGATGATCCTACCCGTAAAAACTCGATCATTACTTCATTTAACAGAAACTTTAAGTCGCGTAACGACGGAAACCCGAATACCCATGCATTCGTAGCATCTCCTGAGATTGTTACTGCAATGACCATTGCGGGTGATTTAGCTTTCAATCCATTGACCGACACACTTACTAATTCAGAGGGCGTACAGGTTAAACTTGATGAGCCACAAGGTCTCGAAATGCCGACCAAAGGATTTGCAGTAGAAGATGCAGGATACCAGGCTCCGGCAGAAGACGGAACTAAAGTAAGTGTGATCGTAGATCCAAATTCTGCACGTCTTCAATTGCTTGATCCATTCAAAGCATGGGAAGGAACAGACATTACAGGATTAAAACTTCTGATCAAAGCAAAAGGAAAATGTACTACTGATCATATTTCTATGGCTGGTCCATGGTTGAAGTTCCGTGGACACCTTGATAATATCTCTAATAATATGCTCATCGGAGCAACGAATTTCTTCAACGAAAAAGCAGATAATGTAAAAAATCAGCTTGATGGAGCATACGGATCAGTACCTGCTACTGCCCGTGCATACAAGGCGGCTGGTGTAGGTAGCATTGTTGTTGGAGATGAAAATTACGGAGAAGGATCATCACGTGAACATGCTGCAATGGAGCCAAGACACCTTGGTGTACGTGCCATTCTGGTAAAATCGTTTGCACGTATTCACGAAACCAACCTCAAGAAACAAGGAATGCTTGCATTGACATTCGAAGATGTAAATGATTATGACCGTATTCTTGAAGATGATACGATTGATATCTGCGGATTAAATGATTTCACTCCCGGCAAACCATTGAGCATTGTGCTTCATCATGCGGATGGAAATACTGAATCATTCAGTGTTAACCATACCTATAATGAGCAGCAAATCGAATGGTTCAAAGCAGGTGGTGCATTAAATATCATCAGAATGAATCAAAAGGGTTAATAAAATAACCTGCTAAATATTAAAAAGCCAAAAGTTCAATACTTTTGGCTTTTTGCTTTTAATCAAATCTGTTTTCTAAATATTGCATCATGTCAAAAGTAATTCTAATTACCGGGGCTTCAACCGGCATCGGACTCGAAACTGCGGTTCAGCTTTCTGAACAGGGCCATCAGGTTTACGCAAGCATGCGCAACCTGAGTAAAAGAGCTTTGCTGGATCAGGAAATTGATAAAAGAAAAGTTAAACTCCGGGTTCTGCAACTGGATGTCCAGGATGAAAAAAGCATAGCGGCATGCATTTCAGAGATCATTTCAGCCGAACAAAGAATTGATGTACTGATCAATAATGCAGGTGCCGGATTTATCAAACCGATGGAACAGGCAAGCATGGAAGAAATTCAGCAGGTAATGGATGTTAACTTCTACGGGCCTATCCGCTGCAGCAAAGCCGTAATGCCGTTTATGCGCAAGCAAAAAAGCGGACATATCATCAATGTTTCTTCGGTTGGGGGAATTGTAGGTTCTCCGGTAAACGAGATTTATTGCGCCGCAAAATTTGCACTTGAAGGTTTAACAGAAAGCCTTGCAACATACCTGGAGCCCTATTTCGGGATCAATGTATCACTAATTGAGCCGGGAGGCACGATCACAGAGTTTGGCAATAGCCTGACTGAATACTTCGAGTCAACTGGTGGTATTCTGAATGATGACTATAAACCTTTGATGGAAGATTATATGGCTTACCGCTCTACTTTCACTGAAGAATTTAAGGAAAAGGCCTTTCAGAAGCCGGCAGATATCGCATCGGTAATCATCAGATGCCTCAATGATCCGAATCCTAAAGTCCGTTACCTCACTTCTGAGGGTACATTAGCCTTCACAAAATTAAAAACAAGCCTCGACCCAGATGGTGAACTGATGAAAGCTCAGGTTAGAAAGGGGATTTTGAATAAGTAATTTTTCCATTTGTCTGAACCATGATTCAGGTGATTTATCTGATTAATATGATAGTACGAATCATATTAATCGCACGGATCATAAAAATCACTGTTCAAACAATGAACCAACCAGGACGGTTTTTCCGTATTTTCGTAAAAGCCTATATCAGAAAATTGAGATACATTTCACTTTTTTTCCTTCTTTTCATTTCAGTGTTAACTGCATTTGCTCAACCTGCAAACGATGAGTGCGCTAATGCTATTGAAATTACTGACGCCCGTGAATATTGTTCAGGCAATGGACAATACACCAATATAAACGCAAGCCCTTCTTTCATTGGCACTGGGAATGATGTATGGTTTAAGTTTACTGCAAGAAATTTTGAGGTTAAGGTGACTGTTAGTGGTCCTCCGGGTAGTGGTACTTTACAATCACCTGAAATTCGTTTGTACAATGGTTGTGATGGCACACAAAGGACTGTACAAACATTAAAAGATGGCAATACAACTATTATAACCGGTGCAGGATTAGTTCCTGGCATTACCTATTTCATTGGAATTAGCGGGGCTAATAATAGTACAGGCACTTTCAAACTTTGTATTGAGAATTATCAGTCTGAAATTAAAGCAGGCCAGGATTTCTCAGGAGCATCGTTAATCTGCTCAATTGAGAGCATAATAAGAGAAGTTAATATAGCAGGGGCAGGTTTAAATCCCAATGAAGCAGTAGGAACTTGCCTGGATGTTCAACCCGGCATTGCATTTTCAGAAACAAATTCTGCATGGTATAAATGGACAGCTGCCAACGATGGAACACTTGTCTTTACAATTACACCAAGCAAAAGGGACGATATTGACTGGGTATTATATGAATTAGGACCTGAAGGTAATACACAGAATCCTTTAGCCTCTAATGCAATCAGATGTGCCGCTGGGGAAGGTATCAATCAACGTTGCGCGAATGAAGCAACGTATGTACAAACAGGATTAGACTTTAACGCAACTGATTTAAAGGAGGCAAGCGGCTGTGGGACCGGCCAAGATGGTGTTGTTCAGTTCATCACCATGAAAAAGGGTTATGTCTACGCACTCCTTGTAAATAACGCCTCAGCTGGTAATAATGGATTTGAAATTGCCTTCACCGACAAAGCCGGCAAAGCCGGAACTGGTTTATTTAAAGGTCCTTCAGCAAAAATTAAGAAAGTAGATAATAATCTGTGTACTTCGAGCCCTTCTTATACATTTAGTAGTGAAGCGTTTGATTTCACAACTATCCAATGGTATTTTGGAGAAGGTGCAAGTATTGCCGGAAGCACTAACCAAAATCCTGGCACTGTGACCTACAGTACAAGCGGATTGAAAACAGTTGTTTTACAGGTTAAGAACAATGATGGTTGCTCGATTGTTCAAACTGAAACTTTCATGCACGTCATAAAGCCCGATGCACCAAAAATAAGTGGACTACAAACAAGATACTGTGTTGGCGAAGCAATAAGCCTGAAGGCTGATTTGGTGGATGGTGGAAGCTATTCCTGGACCGGTCCGGGAGGCTTTAGCGCAAGCACTACAGAGATCAAAGTGCCGGTTGATGGTGCTGGCAAGGCGGGTATATATTCTGTCACTGTTAGCCTGAATGGTTGTACAAGTGACCCTGCCCAGGTTACAGTAGCTTCTATCGGTCAAACACCAACAGCTTCATTTGTTATAACCAATAATAATCCCTGCACTGTCGGGCAAAGTTTTACTTTTACGAATAGCTCCAAAGACTTCCAGAAACTCCGATGGGATTTTGGAGCAGGTTCAAATATTCCTCCCGGCGGCAGTAATCCGGTAAATACGATTACTTATTCCAGCGGAGGAACCAAGACCATTCGCCTCGAAGCAGAAGGAAGCTCAGGCTGTATCAGCGTTTTCACACAAGAGATCATTGTGGCATTAAGTCCGGCGAAACCTGTAATCATTGTCAATAAACCTGATTTCTGCCTGACTGATGTAATCAGGCTCAGTACTGCCGCGCAAACTGATGTGACTTACAGTTGGACAGGTCCGAATAATTTCAGTTCCAATCTGCAATCGCCGGAAATACCGGTAACGAGTGAAGCAGTAGCAGGTACTTATACCCTGACTTTAAGCAGGGGTAATTGCAGCACCGAAACAGATAGCATTCGTGTGCCACCGATTTACAAGAATCCTATTGCCTCATTCCGTTCAGAGCCAAAGCCACCTGCAAAACTTTCATTCCCTATCCGTGTCCGATTTTTCAATGAATCGACAGATGCAGATGCTTTTTTATGGGATTTTGGGGATGGGAATACCTCTACTGATAAGGATCCCGAACATACCTACCTCAGTGCGGGTGATTTTGATGTAAGCCTGACAGTCTTTAAGAGCTCGGTTTGCAGTGCATCCACTGCACAAGGCAAGTTTATGATCAGTGCAAACAATATCCTGTTCATCCCCAACACATTTACGCCTAATAACGATGCTTTGAATGATGAATTTGTGATCAGCATGACCAATATTAAATCCTACAAAATACAGATCTTTAATAGATTCGGTGTTTCTATGTTTGTATCGGACAATCTTTTTAATCATTGGAAAGGAACCTTCAATAATGAACCCTTACCGGTTGGGACCTATTATTATTTGATTGATGCCGTCGATTTTAATGGAAATATGATCAAAAAAACAGGTCCGGTGACTATATTACGTTAACAATGCCCGCCGGCACAGATAATAAAACAATTGCTATCAGATGAAAATCACCCTTTTAACCATAGGCAAAACAGAAGATAAATATCTGATTGAAGGGATTGAAATCTATCTGAAACGCCTGAAACATTATATCCCATTCCGCATACTCGAAATCCCGGAATTAAAGAATACGAAAAGCCTTTCACAAGAACAACAAAAAAGCAAAGAAGCAGAACTTATCTTTAAAAATATTCAGAGTACAGACCATGTAATTCTGCTTGATGAGAATGGCAAAGAGTTCAGTTCCAGGGGCTTTTCAGTATATTTAAATAAAAAAATGGTAAGTGGACTACAACACACAGTGTTTATCATTGGAGGTCCGTATGGATTTAGTAATGAGGTCTATGAGCGAAGCAATGAAAAAATATCCCTTTCTAAAATGACACTTTCACACCAGATGATCCGTCTGTTTTTTGCTGAACAGCTCTATCGGGCATGCACCATTTTAAAAGGAGAACCTTATCATCATGATTAAGCTGTGAATTATGGCAGACTATAAAAGAAATTACAGATTTCGCTCCGGTAACCGATCGAAAGAAAGCAGGCTTTTTTGGATAATGATCTTAATTGCTATTGCAATTGGGTATGCGATTATTCGGTTCTTTTGAAGATGGGATTTCTGGAAATATGGAAATAGATAATGGGAAATTGGAAATGGACTATCAATCTTCCATTCCCTATTCCCTATTCCCTATTTCCTATTTCCTATTTAGATTTCTGCGACAAACGCGTAGCGCTCTTTCCTGCAGCCTTGGTAGCCTTAGGTTTTTCTTTCACAGGCTCTGGTTTTTTAACAACCGGAGTTTCTGCTGCAGCAACCGGAGATCCATCAGTTATTGGCTCGGGAGCTTCTTCATTGAATAAAGGCAGATCCTTAATGATGCTGAACCAGTTGATGATTTTCTTCATATCAGAAGCATAAACACGTTCCTGATCGTGATCTGGCGCTACTTCTGTAAAGTAGGCACGCAACGCATTTCCATCAGCAGTTTTTGCATCAGGTAAATTTTTGCTGTCTTTCATTTTCAGAAAAATATCGCTCAACTTCAAATCAGCCGAATCACCAAAAACGGTAATATCTTCTAAAGAGGCCATCTTTGCAGTACTGATGTTGACTACGATCTTATTCTTCTGCTCATCCAGTGTTTCCAGAATAAAGCCCGATTTATTCTGGCCAATCAGTTTAAACAATCCCGGTTTACCGGATACGGATACTAATCCTCTTAAATTCATATTTTTTTTAGATATGAGATGTGAGATGCGAGATATGAGATCTTAACGGACGCTTTACAGACGTCTCAAATCTCACATCTCAAATCTCACATCTATTCTTCAACAATCTCTATTCCTAATATTTTATCACCCTGACGGATATCATCAACAACATCTACGTTCTCAATAACCTTACCAAAACAGGTATGATTACGATCAAGATGAGAAGTATTTGTACGGCTATGGCAAATGAAAAACTGTGAACCACCTGTATTACGACCGGCGTGAGCCATAGAAAGGACACCTCTGTCATGGTATTGGTTCTCACCCTCAAGTTCGCAATCAATACTATATCCCGGGCCACCGGCACCTGTACCTGTCGGGTCTCCACCCTGGATCACAAAATCATTAATCACTCTGTGAAAAGTTACACCATCATAATAACCGGATTTGGCCAATTTCAAGAAATTTGCAACTGTATTTGGTGCATCTTTATCATAAAATTGAACGGTCATATCACCTTTCTCTGTTTTAATAATTGCTTTGCTCATATTTGTTTTCTTAACATTGGAAGACAAAGGTAATTATTTCGGTCAATTGATGAAATTCTTCAAATATCTTCTTCTTTTTATACCTTTAAATACTGTAGAACGTTATAATACCCGATGTTAAAAGCCAGATTAACCCTTCTTTTCCTCCTTTTAACTGCAGTTTGCAAGGCCGCCTCCATTCTTATTCCTATGGATGAAGACCAGAAAAATCATTTAAAAGCCTATGGTATCACTTACTGGGCTCTAAAGAATGGTCTGGAAACCGACTGGCTGCTAAATTACAGGGGTGGTAGTTTTCTGATGAAATACACCCAATCCATGGAATCGGAATGTAAGATCAGAGGAGTGTCTTACGAAGTGCTTGCTGATGGAAAGGTGAATGCGATTTTGAATGAAGTTACCGACCCTTCAGTAAACATGGAGATGGTTAAACTCGAGAAAGCCCCGAAAATTGCTGTTTACTCTCCCAAAAACAAGTTACCATGGGACGATGCTGTGACTATGGTACTTAGCTATGCCGAAATTCCTTACGATATTTTGTATGATGATGAAGTTTTAAAAGGCGAACTGCCGAAATACGACTGGCTGCATCTTCATCATGAAGATTTTACAGGGCAATACAACCGGTTCTGGAGTGCATTCAGAAATGCCTCCTGGTATATCGAAGATGTGAAATTGCAGGAAGCCACGGCAAAAAAAAATGGCTTTAGCAAAGTGTCGGAAATGAAACTGGAGGTAGCCAGAAACATCCGGAATTTCTGCTCAGGTGGGGGCTTCATGTTTGCGATGTGCTCCGGACCTGAAACCATTGATATTGCGCTGGCTGCTAATGGAACGGATATCGCAGAGCGTGTTTTTGATGGTGACACCTCCGACCCGAAAGCTCAGTCGAAACTTGATTTTAATCAAACCTTTGCATTTCAGAACTTCAAGCTGGATATGAATCCTGCAAACAATGAATTTTCGAATATAGATGCTACTCCAATCCGTTCGCAAGTATTAAATCGTACAAATGACTTTTTTACTCTGTTTGAATTCTCTGCAAAGTGGGATATAGTGCCTGCCATGCTTACCCAGAACCATGATAAAGTGGTGAAAGGATTTATGGGCCAGACGACTGCATTCAGGAAGAGTGTCATTAAGCCAAATGTACTTGTGATGGGTGAAACCAAAACAAGTGATGAAGCCCGTTACATCCATGGAGAGTATGGAAAAGGCCAGTGGACCTTTTATGGCGGGCATGATCCGGAAGATTATCAGCATATGGTTGGTGACCCTCCTACCGATCTGAATCTTCATCCCAACTCACCCGGCTACAGACTAATCCTTAATAATGTGTTATTCCCGGCAGCGAAGAAGAAGAAACAGAAAACCTGATTAATTGATAATTGACAGTTGACAGTTGACAATTAATCCAAACAATAAGGATTTACAAAGTTCTGTCTGAAGAGCGGAAAGAATTTGTTCTATCAAAACAACTATTAAAAAGCGGCACATCAATAGCTGCCCAAATCAGAGAGGCGGAACATGCCCAGTCATCTGCTGACTTTCTTCATAAAATGGATATCGCCCTGAATGAAGCTAATGAAACTGAATATTGGATAAGCCTTTTAAAAGATACTGGATTTATAAATCAGGATGAATATAGCACGATCAATAATGATTGTCCAGAAGTACTCAGACTCCTTATCAGTATCCTCAAAACCACAAAAACCAATTTGATTAAACCTAAAAATGCCTGATAATTTCATTAATTTATCAGCCATTTTCAACTGTCAACTGTCAACTGTCAACTGTCAACTGTCAACTGTCAACTGTCAACTGTCAACTAATTATAGAATTTCCAGCTAACCCCAAACTTTAATACTTTATCCTGCATCGGATAAGACCTCACGGTATAGTATCCTCTTGAAAGCCATCCCTGATTGACGTAATCATATTTCAGAAACAGATTAGCCCGCTTTAAGGTTGCCCTTACCCAAACATCCATTACCGGATAAGTAGAATATTCAAGGGGAGTATTGTCGTTGTAAAATTGGCTCACGTTGATTGCATAGGCCGGAGCTTTGAATGGGGTATTAAAACGAACATCGAACCCAACATTAGTGTAAAGTACCTTAAAAAGCCTGCTTGCATAGTAGAAACTGTTATAGGTATATATTTCAGGGGTTCTGATAATATCCTGAAAATCAGTCTTTTGATAAACTATATGGTTATCGAGATTAAACTTACCAAACTTAAAATCCTTGGAGAGGCTAAGCTTAAGCAGGTTAATATTAGTCCCAAACTGATCTGGTGTAATCTGTTTTGCACTCGCAGTTTCTTTAAAGTAGAGATAATTACTTACCAGAAAATACTCAGCTTTTGCAGCCAGTTTATATTTCAGATTCTGGTACAGAAAGGAAAGGTTACTGATCTTTGACTTATCAAAGTTTTTGTTCCAGCTATGGTACTGATAATCAACCCGCTCATACATCTGTTCAGGAGATTTATTTTGAACATATGCCCCAAGTACAATCCTGCCTATCGATTTGCTCAATAAGAAGCTGGTATTAGCCTCATACAAAAAGTCCCCTGCATTCTTACCCTGTACGATCTGATTCAAATCCGCATCAATATTTACTTTATCACTAAAACGGTATCCCAGACCTGCTTTGAGCATTGTATTCGAGAAATTCGTCTCATAAGCCAATTGTTCATAATGATACAAATCATTTTGAATACCCAGATCGAGTTTAAGTTCATTCTTTATGAAACTCAATGCCTTCCCCCTCAGGTAAAAACTATAGGTAAACTCGTTTCTAAGATTCGATACTTTGGTTGAATCGTTGGTCAATGTAAACGATTGAGAAGGAAGAGTAGGAAAAGCTCCATATAAATCCTCTTCATTCCTGAAAAACTTATATTGATCGCGGGTATAAGTCAGGGTATGGGATACACGCTGTGTGGGTAAAATCCGTGCTGAAGAATCAGGACCCTGGAGACTATCAATTCTGCCAATATAGTAAAGCTGTTTAATAAAGAATTGGGTCTGCCGCCAGGTCTGCATCGGGCGGTCTGACCCTGTTGCTTTCAAATACACAGGCTCAGCTTTTTTATCAAGGGAACTTTCCTTAAAAATAGTATCATTCCTGGTGGATCCGTTTTCACCTGCCTTTAAGGTATTAAAAATAACATCCCCGAGGATATTATATCGCTTCTTGGGTGATTCATACCAGGCAAAAAGTGCTGCATTCAAATGATCAGCTTTTTGATTGACATAAAAACCATCCCCGGTCAGGCGGTTATAGTGCGCCCCAACATTAAAATTGGGTTTTACGTTCTGTGAATGAGTTACTTTAAACATTTGCTCATGAATTTTCCCATTCACATAATACAATTCGGTATAGGGTGATTTAGCCCGATAAAATTTAATCGAATCCTGTATCAGGCGGTAGAGGTCAAGACTGTGAAATCCTGCATCGAAACCAATAGTTTTTGACGGACTGAAAAGCATTTCACGATAAGCGATGCCGGCACTCCCAAGTCCGATAGTAGGCGTCTTAGGCTGATATAATGGACTGAAATTCTGAAAATTATGTACCGTTGTATCAATTCCTCTGGTCTGGGTACCTTCTTTCAGTAATCTGATAGTAGTGTACCGGATATCTTTGGCATAATAATAAACAGAATCCGCATCACTGGTTTTATTCAGGGAAGTGTCACGCTCTCCCGTCTGACCCATACGGCCTGAAGAACCCACACTACCTTCTGCCCGCATGGTTCTTTGAGCGAATGCATCCGAATTAAACAGATACAGCAATAAAAACAATCCTGAGGCTAAGCGTTTGATCATTAAATTTCCAGAATGAGGTCTTTTAATATTTTAGTCATTTTGGGTTCAGCTTCCTCTGCAGTTTTTAAGATCTCTTCTAATGATACCACTTTCAAAGTATCCGGAAAGCCCTCATCTGTCAGCACTGAAATAGCAAAAACAGGAAGAGCCATATGATTGGCAACAATTACCTCCGGTACAGTACTCATTCCAACCGAATCAGCTCCGATCAAACGTAAAAAGCGGTATTCAGCCCTTGTTTCAAGATTCGGTCCATTTACAGATACATAAACTCCTGAATGGCAGCGAATATTATTCTTATGGGCAATTTCCATGCCCTTTTCGATCATTGTTCTGTCGTAAGGTTCGCTCATATCCGGAAAACGTGGTCCCAGACTTGCAGTATTCCTGCCTCGAAGCGGATTATCACTCTGCATATTGATATGGTCGTGAATGATCATCAGATCGCCTTTGCGATATTCCGGATTCAGGGCACCACTTGCATTGGAAACAAACAATTTTTGAATCCCAAGCATTTTCATCACTCTGACAGGAAAAGTGATTTGCTTCATATCATAACCTTCATAATAATGAAGCCGGCCCTGCATGGCAACTACCTTTTTTCCACTGAGTGTTCCAAAAATTAATTTACCGGAATGAAATTCAAGCGTTGAAATCGGGAAATTTGGAATATTGGAGTACATTAAACTATGGAGAATTTCAATATCTTCTACCAATCCACCTAAACCGGTACCTAAAATAATTCCAATCTCTGGCTCAAAATCACCAATCTTTTTCTTGATGTAATCAGTTGTTGCCTGTAGATTTTGATGCATATTCTTCTATTAAATTATTAAATTTCTTGACTTCAGACTCATTAAACGCCGCTTCAACCGGCAGATAATAAATAGCCAGATCTTTTAGATGTTCAATGATGCCTGCCGTTCTTAGTCGTTGAGCATCTTTTTCAGTGGTGATGATCAAATTGTCATCTCCAGTAAGCTCATTGAATTCGTTTACAAGTTTAGCGATATTTTTGTCGCTGAACTGATGATGATCAGGATATTGATGATGAATCAGTTCAGGACCATAGGAAGCCAGTTCTGCTAACAAGGGTGATGCTTTGGCAATACCCGTTAATAAAATGACCTTACTTTTTTCATTTATCGAATTAAGACTCCGCCCGGGAGTATCTTGATTGAATGATTTTAAATCCCCATACTTAAGAAAAGAAAAAAACAAGGTATCAGCACGGAATTTACTACGTATCGCATTTTGCTGCTCGGAGTTCATCTTTTCCGGGCACTTGGATATAACCACGATATCGGCACGGTTGATCGCCCACAGAGGCTCCCTAAGGTCGCCAGTGGGAAGAAGCCATTGTTGTTTAAATAAAGTACCGTATTCAAAAAGCAGAATGTTTAATCCCGGCTTCACCGATCGGTGCTGAAAAGCATCGTCCAGAATAATCAGTTCATGATCCTTTTCAAGACGAAGAATACCTTCTGTTCTATTTTCACAAACAGCTACCGTAATATCCCTGAACTTACGCTTAAACTGAAGCGGTTCATCGCCAGATTCTGAACTCAGTGAATTTGTATCTACATACAGAAAACCTGAAGTTTTACGGCCATAGCCCCTGCTTAATGTTGCGATTTTATACTTATCCTTAAGTAAGCGGACAAGGTATTCGGTCATCGGGCTTTTACCGGAACCACCCACCGACAAATTCCCAACTGAAATTACAGGCAGCTCAAATTTCTGCGACTTAAGTATCCCGAAATCGTAGGCAAGGTTTCGAAGTATCACTCCGAGGCCATACAGGATTGAGAAGGGGAATAATAATAGTCGGACTAGTTTCATTCTTAAGCTTAGGGCAAAAATACATAATTGATCTTAAGCTTAGCGTCCTGAATTTATCAGGGTATTGAGAGGGATTAAAATTCAAGGATAATGAGAGTCATTATGATACTGAA
Source organism: Daejeonella sp. (assembly GCF_036405355.1). GTDB lineage: Bacteria > Bacteroidota > Bacteroidia > Sphingobacteriales > Sphingobacteriaceae > Daejeonella. The sequence goes on along the minus strand of NZ_DASWXT010000088.1, from coordinate 270 downwards.
TTCAAAGTAAAAAAAGGCGGGTATTCCCGCCTTAAATATTCAATCCAGCTGCTTGCTGTTAATCACTAATAATCACTTTTATCGCTTTCTCTCTCGCAGCATTACCAAATACCTCGTAGGCCTCTAATATCTTGTCGAATGTAAAACGGTGTGTAATCAGCTTTTCCGGCTGAATCCTGTTACTCTGCATTGTTTTTAACAGCATAGGTGTGGTGTTTGTATTCACTAAACCAGTCGTAATTGTAATATTTTGTATCCAAAGTTTCTGCA
>NZ_DASWXT010000087.1:0-6825 GCF_036405355.1 Daejeonella sp. | reverse complement strand
ATGCTTCACAGTAAAATAATAAAGAAAGAATGCGCCTAATCCTAAGCAGCAACCAATTACAAGCAGGACATTAATCGATTCTTTCTCAGTACCTGTTGCCGTTCCTGAAATCGAGTCCCAGGCAGCGATTGCGAGCAGAATACCGTAGGTTATTTGGCCGGTATGGTTAATCGTTGCTACCCGGCGCTTGTCCTTATCCAAATCGCCATGCACTGCCCTGGCATACCAGTTCGCTGATAATAAATCTTTTGGCCTGACACCCAGCGCATCGGCGAGTTTTTTGATTACCTGAATCTCCGGGAAATCCGGACTTGCTTCGATTCTTGAATAGGAAGCCTGTGAGATATTAAGGCTTGTGGCCATGCCTTCCTGGCAAACGTTTTTGTAGCTCCGAATCATGCGCAGATTCTCGCCGAAGTTGAAATTTTTCATGTTTGGGGAAATTTAGGTAGCTGATTAATGATCTCTTTTACATGAATTTAATCATTCAAAAATCCTCTGTCAATACCCTCATAAAGAGGCAATTACGGCCAAAAGGCTGAAAACGTTTCCTTTTTAGCCCCCAAACGCAGTTTTATGAGCCCCGTGAATAAGTTATTCAGGCATGAATAATTTATTCACGAACTAATTTTTCACAGTCAAAAAGATGAAAATGTGTGATTTGAAATCAAAATTTATCCTCTTTTTCTAAGCGAATTTCCAAAGGTTTTCAGGAGACAATTTATGTCCATGAATAACTTATTCATCGGTTTGAATAACTTATTCATGCTGTGAATAACATTTTAGAGGGGTATTAGTGATTTTTGTGTAGTGATTTTATCCCATGTCAAAACTGGCACATATCATTGAGATCCTGGAACGGATGGAGAAAAAACAAAATGAGTTTTTTTCTGAACTCCGGGCTATGAATAAAAATTGGGAATCCGCGACTGAACAATGGGTAGACTCATTGGAGGTGCAAAAAATCCTCGGAATTAGCCGGAGAACATTATATCGGATACGGGTGGAAAAGATACTGAGCTTTAAGCGTATCCGTGGCCGTTACTACTACTTTACTCCTGATATTTTCAAAATCAAAGACCATTATTTGAAGTAAGCATCCTTCGGGAAAGATTCGACAAGTCTTCGGGAAGTGTTGCAGAAGTGTTCGGCAGTTCTTCGACACGGCTTCGACAGTTCTTCGACCGGGAGGCACTTTTGTCGAAGCGCAGTCGAACAACAGTCGAAGACGCGTCGAACAAAGTGTTCATCTTTCTCCCATCATTTTCGGTTTAAATCCCCATGCAGACTGCGTATCAATACCTTCTCTCATTACTTTCCACTAAGCAATAGTGGGCCAAATCGTGCCAAGTTGGGCCAAATTGGGCCAAAATTTCAGCGCTGACGCATCAGTTCGGATGTTTGATCTGTACCGGTATTTAATTAATCATTTTTTTTAACCCCTAAATTTTTAAAACATGGGAACTATTAGAAAAGGAGCCCTTGGAGGCTTCTCCGGCAAGGCCGGAAGTATTATTGGCAGCAGCTGGCGCGATATTAATTATATCAAAGGCCTGCCAAAACTGAGTAATAAACCCAAATCGACGAAGCAGCTTGAGCAGCAAGCCAAGTTTGCGACAGCGATCAGGTTTTTACTACCAGTAAAAAGCCTGATGAACCTGACTTATGGACAGGTGAAAACAGGTCGTGCGACAGGATTTAACATGGCCCTGAAGCAGGTGCTTGATGAAGCAATTACCGGGACTTATCCGGATTACGAGATTGATTTCCCAAAGGCCATGTTGGCCAAAGGGCAGCTGGGCACGGCAACCGATGTGGCATTGCTGGTCGAAGATCTGAATCTGACTGTTTCCTGGTCGCCGAGATTCGATAAGCTGAACAGGTTCATCACCGATGAAATGACTGTATTGGTTTTTGACCCGGTTTCGAGAGATTTCGTCATCGGACCGGAGGAAGTTCTAAGAACCGCAGGAACTACGGTTGTAGAAATTCCACCGGAATGGGCAGGCAGCACAGTTCATGTTTATATGTTCTACATCGGCCTAAACGGTAAGGACGTATCGAACAGCATTTACGCCGGGACTGTGGGTCCCATTTAATTCAGGATGCGGCGGCCAGAAGCCGCCGCATATTTTCTCACCATTAATCACATACGTCATGAAAGCCATACAAAAATATCTTCAGCCCGGTCAAATTACCTTAAGCATGGAATATACCGGCATCATACTCAGTGTACTCATCTTTATCTCCATTCCTTATGCCATCAGAATGGTGGATATGAGTGCAGCTCCGATCGACCCCGGGATCTATAGTGCAATCATTCTCGCCGTTTCGGCCATCCTGATCTTTAAGGCAGGAACCTGGTGGATCATCAGGGTTATCTGGCCGGTGTTTGCCGAATATTCAGTTCAATACTTTGAGTTCAACTTCAAATCGCTGCACAGCTTGCAAAAAGTGCTGATTTATCTCGGATTCTATTTAGCTGTTTTTTATGCTTTTGTTATTGTTCTGGCCGCTCTCATTTAAGCTTCGCGAGCATAAAACAAAACTAAAATCATAAGATCATGAAAACAAGCAATCAAAATCAAAACCTGATCATAGTCCTGTTAGAACTATCGATCTTCTTTTTGCTCTGCCTTGCAATCCTCAATGCTCCGCAGGTAAAAGGGCAAACTATTTCAGCTCCTGAACCAATAATCAATGCTAAACAGCAAGAGGTTCGGCAGATCTATAGGAGTCAGATCGGCATCCGCGAGAAGCCATCCAACAGGGGAGCGGAGGTAGATCAATACCTCCGCTACGTTAACCTTCCGCAAGGAAACCCCTGGTGTGCAGCTTTCGTCTGCTGGGTTTTTGGGCAAGCCAATATCGCTAACCCCAGGACGGGCTGGTCACCGGACCTGTTTAGGGGTAGTAACGTAATTTGGTATAGAGCAGAAAGCAGAAAGCTGAAAGTTGAAAGCAGGGCAGATGAGTCAGGAACCAGGAGCCAGGACCCGATAGCTATCGGGTCAAGACATTCACGTATAGCATACGCCTATCCGCCCAGCCAGACAACTGATAACAGGCAACTCCGGGTACCGGGGACATTTTCGGTATTTACTTCCCCGACAAAAACCGCATCTCCCACACCGGTTTCATTGATCAATGGGATGGAACCTGGCTGATTACGGTTGAGGGGAATACGAATGTTTCAGGCGGCAGAGAGGGAGATGGAGTGTACCGCAAACGCCGACCCGTCAAATCTATTTATCAGGTTGCGCGGTATATCCGGCAGCCTTAAATCTAAGATCATGCAAACTTTAAAAATAAATCTCTTTGTACTGCTGATGCTGATCATTCTCAGCTCATGCAGTACCCGGAAGCTGAACAAGCAAATTTTGAAAAGTTCAGTCTCAGAGCAATCTGAGATCCGGATGAAGGAATTGAAGAATGCCCAATATGAAGGCAAGCGTATGATCCTGATGACAGACTCAGCTGATGTGCTTTACACAATAAGTATAATTCCTAAAGATACTTTTAGCTTCTCAGTGCAGCAGGGGTTCAGGGGTAAGGCTCAGAAGATTGAAGTTAGGGGACTGCATAGAAGGGTGAAATCCCGGTCTGATAGTACAGTGGTACAGTTCGAACAGCAAAGTGGCAGAGATTATGAGGAACAAAAGCAAAGTGAGAGGTCGGAGTTATTAAAGACCAGATCATTGGTTACAGAGCGTTGGTCTGTAATACTGGTATTCATTGTTTTGGCGGGTATAATTCTTATCGGGTGGGGGTTGAGAAGTGGAGTGATGAAGTGGTTTGGGTGAATTATGAAGCCAGAGGATGCCTGCCGGATTTATTTTTAGTCCTGCTTATTATCTTGATTAAGGCTCTTTTTTGCATTCATTGGACTCACCACTTTTTTTCCTGTTCTTGCTTCCAGTTCTTGTAAAGCGACTTTTGCTACATTACCACCCTGCTTCGCTACCTTTTTACTTTCTGTAAAATCTTTAGGTTTAGTTGCTTCCGAAATATCCTTTGTAGAGGCCTCTGCCAGCATATTTAAAATCAATTCGGTATTAGTCATGTTGTCCCGGAGGTTTTCCTTTTTCAGTCCTTTAAGGATTTTATATTCTTTGGTGGTTTTATCGGCCCATGCCTTGGTGATGATGTCGGTTAGGGTAGCAAACTGAACTCCTTTTTTCAATCCCCTTTTTTTCCATTCGTCTGTCAGTTCCTTACGTATTTCAATACTTTTGAGTCTTTGGTTAATCCAGTTTTCGGAATAGCCTAAGTTCATATACTGTTCCAATGCCCTGTCTATACTGAGCTCGGGGTCCTGCATTTCATCTAACCGTTCTGACGCTACCTTTGCCAGCCAAAGTTTAAAAGGCTCTGCCTTTGGCGAAGGAATGGATTGAATAAGACGGAAAAGTTGTTCGGTATCTGCAACATCGGTTAGATATTTTTTCCCATCTGCAGATTCCATTTTCAGTTGACTACAATTTGTAGTCAACTGGCTGCCTTCAGCTTTTAATCTCATCTTAAGTACACTCCAATATTTTCTTGGATTTGGGCTATCAGTTAATACACCAATTACATCGACGATAGAAAAAAACCACTTTTCTTCCACTTCATTCCAAAGACTTCTCACCTTTTTGTCTTCAAATATTTTTATCTCGTTTTCTTTTTTCATTGGTCTGAAAATGATTTATATCTCTTTCTGATGAACATATTCTATTCATTCCTTTTTTTCGGAGTATAATTTACCAAAATACATCTTTCTGGCGGTTGATAGTAAAAATTGCGGTATGATTTAGTTAACGGTTGGTTTGAGGATGGGGTAAAGTTAAATGCTCAGGGGATCCAGATGACAGAATCTGATGATGAGATTTGCACAATTAGTATAATACCCATAGACACCTTTAGCTTTTCAGCTCAGCATGGATTCAAAGGCAAGGCCGAAAAGATTGAGCTTTCCGGAAAGCTGAGACGGGTAATCAGCTGGACGGACAGTGCGGGGCTTCTTGAAGAAAAGCAATGGGCTATGAATTATGGAGAAGAATATGAAAGCAAAAAGGTGGAGGAATCAAAGTTCAGGGTATTGGAAAAAAGGCGTTCAAAGATGGTGAATGTGTTAATTATGGTGGTGGGGGTTATTTTAGTGGGGTGGGGGTTGTGGCGTTGGGGGAGGTGATGTGAAGGATTTTTTTAAATGAGGGATTGGGGAGGGTAATACTCTTTCCTTGTTCTGTAAAATGACTTTGGATTCTATATCTATTGTAGTAAGAGATAATAACCACTATCAAGAAAGGCAAGGATACTTAACTTTTGCTTAAATGTGACAGATATAGCCTAATTGGTAAAAGGAAGTCTCTGTCAAATTAGCCACCTTTTAGTCTTGTAAGTGATATATCCCCACTATTTATTGGATCGCCCGCTTTGTGAGGCTTTAGCCATTTATATTCTGCACCTCCTGTCACCATTATATCTCCTATGTTCCAATTTCTACTTCTAGCGTCTGCCAAACTTGAAACATACATTCCTGTACCGTTTTCTTTTGCTTTCGTTTCAAGAAACTTTATTCCATCTTTCGGAGATACAACTTTCTCTCCTCCAGCTTTATAATGTTCCTTCAATTCAAGAGCCTGTTTCTTGACTTCTGCATAATTTGGTTTTCTCATAATTGCTTCAACCAGACTTGGGGGTGTGCGTGCATCCCGCTCTTCGCGACTGCCTCGTTTCGTCATTCCTCCTCCTACTCCAATATCTACGTGAACATGAGCCGTTATACCGGATTTGGCTGCATAAAGTTGAACAACACCATCCGTTCTTAAATGATATGGATCTCCTGCTATTTCTAAAATACCGTCCAAAACTTCCTGCATTGTCAAAGTGATAGACCCTTGGCTGCCAAAATCTAAAGTGGTATTATTTATTCCATCCCAAGCGGCAGCTTGTAAACTGGAGGAAGCAGCAGCGGTTGTGCTATTAGCTTTATTTTCTGCATCGCGAGCTTGCTGTCTTGTAGGAAATGGTCCTTGTTTGCCGTCGTCAGAATACCAGCCCTTAGGATTTTCATTGTTAGCTTCGTTACCTTGCCGAATAAATTGAAATACCGGGAAGCTATTATTTATGAAACTATTCGATATTCTGTGAACAACAGTATCAGAACGGCTATCAGCAATTGCCTGAATAGATTTTAATTGCTTTACTTGTGCACTATTATCTGCCATCTCCTGCATACTTTTAATTGGCATGGCTACGGAATGATTTTTCTCTAACTCCAAATCAGGTTCAGAAACGATCTTCTTTTCAGGCAAATTATTAGCTATAGCATTGTTAGTGTTTTGCTGGGCGTTGACAGTTCGAGTCTTCATTGCCAATTAGTGCTTCGGTTGTTATTATGTAATGTATTTGAAGTTAGGAAAAAAAGCTAATTGTAAAATTGTTTTGGCTGTGTCCTTTTTTTCGAAATGACTTTCATTTCACTATAAGATGGATGGTTTATAATATTTCAGGACGTATGGGACTTAGGGTTATATCTCAACCTTGTCTCTTTAAAAGGTAAATGGTGCGTCTGGTTTTTAACAATGGGGAGATATTCTAAGACATCTGGAGCAAGCAATAAAGAACGGTGGTTTGTTAAAAGAGGTGTTCATCCTCTCCTAAGGCATCTTTATGTAGCCGTAGAAAGTCCGTAACTTCGGTTATTGACGTTTTAGATTTCATTCCTCTATATGCTTCCCAATATTGTTCATCTCTTGCAGAGCCCAAAAGATGAAGGAAGTATTCCAAGGGAGCTTCCCTTCTCAGGAGCTTTAGATGGAGCTGACCTCTATCGGATCG
>NZ_DASWXT010000086.1:0-18559 GCF_036405355.1 Daejeonella sp. | reverse complement strand
ACCTCCTTCGCCACCTTCGCAAATTTATTTCTATACTCTATTGGGGTAAGACCGGTAATCTTCCTGAAGATATCCCGAAATGCTTTGGTGTCAGTATAACCCACATCATACATTACTTCCGTCACATTCTTTCTTGAGGCTTCAAAAAACTTCTTGGCTGCTTCTATTCTTACACGTTGTATATACTCTATTGGTGTATTATTGGTCGCATCTTTAAATCTCCTCTCAAAAGTCCTGCGACCCATATTGATGAAGTTTGCTAAATCTTCTACAGTAATTTTGTCATCATACTTCATTTCAATATGATCCTGTACTTTATGTATTTCCGAATCCCCATGATTTTTCTGCCCCCGGAAAATGGCAAACTGCGACTGACTGTCTCTGCCTATATCCAAAGCAAAATATTTGGAAATCATCACAGCCGTTTCTCTGTCAGAAAATTTTTCTACCAAATACAATATTAGATTCCATAAGCTGCTTGCACCGCCACTACTATAAATATTATCGTGTTCAGTAATAATCGCACCATCCTCGACTTCTACCAGAGGATATTTTTCTTTAAACTCACTGATATAAGCCCAATGGGTAGAGCACTTTCTCCCGTTTAGTAATCCTGTTTCTGCGAGCAGAAAAGCGCCTATACATAAACTGGCCAGGCTGCTGCCATTTAAATGGAGCTTTTTAAAATAGGGTATTGCTTCTGTATTGGCCTGAATCCCCGCTTCAGTATCTCCAAAAGTGGGAGGTATAATGAGCAGGTCTGTATTGCTGACATCCTTGAGTAAGCGATCTGTTTTTATCGTGTATTCGCCATTATTGGCCGGTACATATTCATTTAAGCCTACATATTCTACTTTGAATACAGGCTTTTTACCAAAAACAGTCAGAAACTCATTGGCGGTATTAAATGTCCTGAATGCTGGCGTAATAGCCTCTATTACACCATATTGTGGTACAAAAACTGATACTTGCATATAATATTCAAATCAAATTTACAAATGAGTTGTCGTAATCCACCCCATATTTGTCGTTTTTACAACAGCCTCAAATTTTGTCCCTCTTGCATCTTTGTAATATAATAATAAGAAAAAATAGATACCAATGGCAGAACAAACAAAAATCAAGGTAGAAGCAATTGTAAATGCTAACGTCAAAACAGTGTGGCAATTATGGAATACTCCCGCCGATATTATGGAGTGGAACACTGCCGACTCTAGCTGGCATACAACGAAAAGCGAAAACGATCTCAGAAAAGATGGTAAGTTCAAGCATAGAATGGAGGCTAAAGACGGCAGCTTTGGATTTGATTTTGAAGGAACTTATGACAATGTTGAATTGTACAGTGAAATAGCTTATACAATGCCCGATGGCAGGATGACCACCACCCTGTTTGAAGAGAATGAAGGTAAAACCACAATTACAACAATTTTTGATGCAGAAACAGAGAATGATCCAGAACTTCAGAAACAGGGCTGGCAGGCTATTTTAAATAATTTTGTCAAATACGTAGAATCAAAATAAATTCTAAAAAAAATATATCAAGATGAAAAAGAATAAAATAATCTTTTGGGTAGCTACAGTTATCCTGATACTATGGGAAGGTGTAATGCCACTGGGGACGGTTTTGTTTGCACCTGAATATGTCAATGCAGGCACCAAACCTTTAGGTTATCCTGATTACTTTGCCTATACCCTCATATTTTGCAAGGTACTTGGAGTTATAGCTATTTCTTATTCAGGAACCCCCGCTAAGCTCAAAGAATGGGCATATGCAGGACTGACATTTAATTTAATATTTGCCTTCATCAGTCATGCCTGTGTTGATCAAAATATTGGGTTTATGCTTATGCCAGTAGTGTTCCTGGGCATTCTTGCAGTTTCTTATATTTATGCTAATAAAATCCGGCATCATGGCTAAGACAAACTATCAAACTATAGATGAGTACCATCAGGTATTTAGTGGTGAGACTTTAGATAGAATGCAAACGATCAGGAAAATTATTAACGAAATAGTACCTGATGCAAAAGAAATTATCAGTTATCAAATACCATGTTTTAAATACAATGGTTATCTGATATTTTACAGCGCCTACCCGAATCACATTTCATTATCAAACCCATTTACTAAGGATTTCTGGGAACACTTCAAAGCTGATCTGGAGGGCTACAAAACTAGTAAATCAGCTATCCAGCTTCCGGCAAATAAACCACTCCCGGTAAAGCTGATCAAAGAGATTGTGGCATTAAGGAAAAAGGAGAATGAAAAATAAGTATTGAGAGCAGGGTACGAGGTGTCAGGTATCGGGTTTCAGGTATCAGGATAACTGTACGGGTAAGGAAAAACAGAATAATTAATTACAATTTAAATTCAAAAAAATGGCAAACAATACGGTTTCATTACACAGGGTAATCAAGGCAAGTCCGGAGAAAGTATTTCGTGCCTTTGCAGACCCGATGGCACACTCGAGCTGGCTGCCTCCTTATGGCTTTGTATGCAGTGTGCAGCAAATGGATTTTAAGGTGGGCGGTAAGTTCAAAATGACTTTTACTAATTTCAGCACCGGTAACAGCCATTCATTTGGCGGGGAATATCTGGATATAAAGGACAACGAGTTTATTAAATACAATGATAAATTTGACGACCCTGCTTTACCTGGCGAGATAACAACAACTATCTGGCTGAATAAGGTTCTTTGTGGCACAGAACTTAAAATAGTTCAGGAAGGTATTCCTGAAGTTATACCAGTTGAGATGTGCTATTTAGGCTGGCAGGAGTCGCTGGAGAAAATGAAGAATCTTGTTGAGCCCGAAATACCAGATGCCTAATTTGTTTATCCATGTTATTTCAAAGTAATGACACCTTAGTAAGTGGGATATTCATTACCTTTTCCGGGAATTGCAAAAAAGCGCTCACCTTTTACCAAAGCTGCTTTGGTGGAAGGCTTCATTTTGAAATTTTTGACAAAAAATTACCAGGTTATCCTGAAATACCAGTCATCAGTGGTTCCCTGGTTTCTGATAGTATCGTTATTTACGGTTCAGATTTAGTCCACAATGAAGGAAGAAACATCGGTAATTACCTTTCTGTTTTTCTGAAATGTAAGAATGCAGAACACAGAAGGGTAATTATTAAAAAATTAGAGAATGTGCATAAGACTCAATCTGTCCGGAATTATGAAGAACAAAGGCTGGTTGAAATCAGGGATGCTTTTGATGTGAGGTGGGTCCTGGGCATTTAAGGGCGGAAAATTATAGTAAATTAGCCCCAAAATGCTAAAGACTCCGTCAGGTGCAGAATGAAAACAGCCTTTGAACCTATTGCAGATGCTAATAGCCGGATTCTTATTCTAGGTACCATGCCAGGAGAGCGGTCTCTACAGCTCCAGCAATATTACGGGCATGCAGGTAATCACTTTTGGAAGATCATGTTCAGCATTCTTGAACGTCCTTTCAGCACCGACTACACGGAACGAAAGAAATTACTTACTGATCATACGATTGCATTATGGGATGTGCTTCAAAACTGCGAAGGTAAAGGCAGTTCAGACAATGCGATAAAAAATGAAATACCAAACGATTTCAAGTCGTTCTATAATCAATATAAAAATATCAGGACTGTTTTCTTCGCAAGTAAAAAAGCAGAAGATTTTTATAATCGCTATGTTATAAAAAGCCCTGATAAAAGTTACCATGTTTTACCCTCCCCAAGCCGGGCAAATACATGGAAAAGGTATGATGAGAAGGAGGAGGAATGGAGAATTGTTCTTGAGTATTTAAAATAGGGAGCAAATTGAGAGCTAAAGAAATGAAAGCCAAAAACTTAATAAGTAAGAGCTTCTCTTAAATACTTTTATCTTTCAGCTTTCTGCTTAATTCAATCTTCTGCTTAATGCCATTTCCACCTGCTTAAATAATTGAACAGGTTTTAGATTCCGCCAGGCCATATCGTCCAGGTTTCCGCCAAAGTTGATGTAATAATCAATATTGTTTCGCCTGAATTCACTGATTACATGTTCTCTGAAATTAATACCTGCAATCCAGCCCTCTTCTACATCTTGAAACCACTCTTCGTAATAACAGTCATCAGATGAATGAAAGTTAAGTATGTTTTCTCCAATCAGAATGAATTTATCGATTCCTTCAATGACCATCAGATCCAGAATTTCCCGCTTGAGTGTCATGATATCATTATGAAGGGCATCGTTCCATTCACCCATGAATTCAATTATTGCATAGCCTTTTTCATAATCGGCATACAAAACTTTCAGGTACAGGGTTTGTGAACCAAAGAAATCCCATTGAGGATGAATCAAATAATTATAAATCTGTTTATCGAATTCAAACTCATTATATTTTGTTTCAAAAAATGGCGAAAGCGCATCTTCGGAAGCAATATAATCGTCCCTCCAGCGATAATATGGTTCTATTTCATGCATTTTTTGAAATTATAGTTCTGATGAAGCAGCATTATCGACCGCCTGACGGACACTTCCGTATCTGTCGAGCAGTTTTTGTGCTGTACCTGAATCCAGACCGGTTGCCTGCATCACCATGTTAACTGCACGGCCAACCAGTTTTACATTGCTAAGCCGCATATCCACCATTTTATTCCCTTTTACCCGACCCAGACGGATCATCGTGGAGGTACTGATCATATTCAGGACAAGTTTCTGAGCCGTACCTGATTTCATGCGGGTTGAACCTGTTACAAATTCCGGACCTACAACCACCTCAATCGGATGTTTGGCTTCGGCAGCTACCGGACTTCCGGCATTACATACAATACAGGCAGTTTCAAGTCCGTTTTCATTCGCCTTTTTTAATCCCCCGATAACATAGGGTGTAGTTCCGGATGCAGCAATTCCTACAAGAACATCTTTATCTGAAATATTAAATTCCAGCAAGTCTTTCCAGGCCTGCTCGCTGTTGTCTTCGGCATTTTCAACTGCTTTGCGGATCGCTTTATCGCCCCCGGCAATGATCCCGATTACCATATCAAATGGCACACCATAGGTTGGAGGGCATTCTGATGCATCAAGTATACCAAGGCGTCCACTGGTACCAGCTCCAATATAAAATAGTCTCCCTCCTGCACTGATTTTTTCCACAATTACATTAACGACTTTTTCAATCGAGGGAATCGCTTTCTCTACGGCAAAAGGTACTGTCTTGTCTTCATTATTCATGCCCTGCAGTAATTCTGCAACAGACATTTTGTCGAGATCAGTATAGTTGGAATCAGCTTCAGTTGTTCTTTTCATGTTCATTTTTTCGATTACAAAAATCGGAATATTATCTTTTAGCTGATCAATTAATTTGCAATAAAAAACCCGGCCTGAATTTTCAGGCCGGGTGCAAATTCTTATACTTTCTATTTTTTAAAGAAATATCTCAAATCCTGCAGTAATTAATCTTGGTAATCCAACTCTGATTCCTTCAGGCCTTCTGCTGCTGATATATCTTTGGTCTGTCAGGTTTTTTACAGCCAGGTTCAGGTTTGCATTGGTTTTAGGAATACGATAATAAGCATTTGCATCAACTATGTATCTGCTATTGATCTTCCCGGTTCTTCCATTTGCCGATGGAACTTCGCTGTTTATCTCATCTGTAAACTGTGATCCGATATAATTCCCCGAAACCCTGAAACCGAAACCATTGTGAAGATTTATACCTGCAGCATTCCAGATCATCAGATTGGCTGCGTAAGGAAGTTTGTTCTCTTTCACATTGACTGTGCTGCCATTTACCGAAATGAAACGGTCATTGCTGTATTCAGAACCCTGAACAGTGATGCTGCTTTCAAAAGTATAGGAGTTCTTTAAACCTGCCATTTTCCCAAAATCAATCTGGAAGCCTGCTTCAATTCCTTTGTGAAGGGTTTGTCCTCCATTAACCACACCGCTGGCATTCGAATTACCTGAGGAATTTGAAACCGGAATGATCTGATTCTTGAAGTCGAGTATGAAACCGGTTAATTCGGCGTTGAAATAATCGTTTAACTTAATCCGCGTACCCAACTCATAATTGGTGCTCAGTTCAGCATCCAGATTATAAGGTACACCTGTCGCTGTAATCGCATCCTTAATTCTTGGAGGGGCGAAGCCTTTATGTATCCCGGCGAACAGATTAATCCTGTCATTTGCTGAGTAGTTGATTCCGGCACCCGGAATCAATGCCATAGTATTGTCTTTAGCAATGATACTGGTGTCTCTGATCACGTTGTTTACTCCATTAATGCGATATCTTCCGCGAAGTATTTCCCTTTCATAATCAAAATTCTCCAGTCTCAGACCGGCATTTAATGAGAGCTTTTTAGTCAGGTCGAACCTGTTCTGTGCATAGGCACTGAAAGCATAGCCGGTTCTTACTTCTTTATCCCTCAGGGTGCCCTCGGCAGTATTTGCATTGCTGCCTACAATAAATTGCTCGTCGGCTTTTTCATATAAATATCTTGCACCTGTTTCAAGTACGTTATTGATATTGAACAAATTGTGTTTAACACTCAATCGGGGCTCTATTCCTGCAACCTGAAACTGCCTGTTTCGGTTACCGGTTGAGTTTAACATATAAACAGCTCCATTGCTGACAGCCGGATTTCCCCATTGTACTCCTGTTTGATTTGCCGCAGTGGAACTGAACGAGAAATCTTGTCTTTGCCAGTTGCGTGTTGTTGTGTAAGCAAAAGCAGTAGTTTTTAAACTGATATTATCGTTGAATTCAAGCTGGTGTGTAGCACTTCCGGAAAAGCGTTTTACCGGAAGATTATCATATGGCGACATGCGAACAAAATCCTGATCACGCTGATTAAACATGGTTTGAGTTAAACCAATATATGTTGAGTTTGATTCCTCCTCGTAGTAGCCAAGCTTGAGCCCAAGATTTGATTTTGAATTTAATTCATATCTGATTTTTGCTGAAAGGTCATTCAATCTGAATTGTGTCGGACCTAAATCATCCGCTCTTTTGTGCAGGTACGAAACTAAAATTCCGGCCTTCCCGATTGTGTTGCCATAGGTTCCAAAGCCTGAGAAAAATCCTCCTTTTGCACCTGAAATTTTGATACGGGTAATTTCCTGTGAAGGTGGATCAGCTGTAAAGAAATTGACTATTCCTCCAATGGTTTGCGGACCGTAAAGGATCTGGCCACTGCCTTTCAGAATCTCGATACCCGACATTTTGTCGATCGATGGAGTGAAGTACATTTCAGGCTCACCGTATGGGCCTAAAGCAATAGGCACACCATCTTCAAGCATCAGAACATTTCGGCTTCTGTCGGGATCAAGTCCGCGGATACTGATATTCAGACGTAATCCCGCACCTTCCTCATCAACCACATTTACTCCCGTTACTTTGCGTAATACTTCATTGGAGGTAAGAGGGGCAGTTAATCTAATCTCACGGGAATTCAGAACTGTCGCTGAACCCGGGACTTTGCTGATTAAGCCATCCCGCTTCCCAATGATCACAATCTGAGGCATTTCAATAATTGTGCTGTCAGCAAGTTTTATCCTTTGATCAGCTTGTTTTATCTGAGCAGTGGCGTTTTGGATAAGTATCAGGGCAAATAATAGGGCTAAAATCCGCTTCATCTTAATTAGACTAATTTTAAATTGGCTGCAATATTACAAATCAGGATTCAAAAAATCAAATTATTTAGATTCATTATTAATAATATTTTAAATGATCGATTTCTGTGCTTAAGCCACCTGAAATTCAATAAATTTGATGTCTTGATAAGATGAAAGCCAGAACCAGAAAAAATATTTTAATTGCTGCCGGATATTCGGCTGTATTGATTGGAGGGCTTTGGCTTGGACCAAAACTCGTTCGTGAAAATCAGAACTCAAAAAATGGTTCTTTTCTGTCTTTCGGGCTTTCTGGCCGTTCGTCTAAGGTTGAAAAGGTAATCCGGATTATTAATGAGAATTATGTCGACTCTGTGAAGCTAGATACTGTTGAAGAGATGGCCATTCAGGAGATACTTAAGCATCTTGACCCCCATTCTGCTTACCTGGCTCCTGAAGATGCACAGCTCCTCAGCGATGATCTGGAGGGGAATTTCAATGGAATTGGTATCGAATATTACATATTGAATGATACATTGCTGATTACTTCTGTAAAACCGGGGGGGCCAGCATATAAAGCAGGAATAAAACACGGAGATAAGATTCTGGCTATCAATAAGAAACCGGTAGCAGGGATAAGGGTCACTTCGAAGCATATTGTTGATCAGATCAGAGGGAAGAGAGGGTCGGCAGTTGAACTGTTGGTTAAACGGGATACAGCCCGTAAGATATTTAGCATTCTGCGCGACAGGATTATTGTCAGTAGTATTGATGCAGCGTACATGCTAACCGGACAGAGCGCTTATATCAAGATCAGCAAATTCGGAGCAAGAACGGACGAGGATTTCCATGCCAGTCTTGTGAAGTTGAAGAAGCAGGGCATGAAGAATCTGGTCCTTGATCTTAGGGATAATGGCGGAGGATACCTTAATTCGGCGACGGCTCTTGCAGATGAATTTCTTGCTGAACATGAGTTGATAGTTTATACCCAGGGTCTGCACGAACCGCGAACAGATTATTTTGCCAGTTCGAAGGGTGATTTTGAAAATGGTAAGCTTGTGGTACTGGTTGATGAGAATACAGCTTCGGCAAGTGAGATCATTGCAGGAGCTGTGCAGGATCTTGAGCGGGGAACGATCATTGGAAGACGTTCTTTCGGAAAGGGCCTTGTTCAGGAGCAATTTGAATTTGGGGATGGTTCTGCATTAAACCTGACGATTGCACGATATTATACTGCATCCGGAAGGTCCATTCAGAAGTCGTATAAAAAGGGTAACGATGCCTATTACAGCGAGGTAAAAGAACGTTACCGGAATGGAGAACTAAGTTCTGATGGAAAAAGCCTTGGCGATTCACTCTATAATAAGAGCAAGACCTACACCACAAAATCGGGTAAAGTTTTATATGGCGGGGGCGGTATTATGCCCGATATTTACATTCCGGTAGATACCAGCGGATACACAGGTCTTTATTATGAGCTCTCAGCAAAAGGGATATTGAATGATGTTTTGTATAACCATCTGCTTAAACAAAATCAGGTTTACCATTCAACAGAAGAGCTGATTAAGAATTTCAGACTGAGCGATCAGGATATCAAGAAACTAAGCCAAATGGCTGCCAAACGAAATGTTAAGGCAGGCGAAACTCAGATAGCCTTATCCAGAAAGGAAATCGAGACCCAGCTAAGGGCACTATTAGCCCGATATCATTTTGGGGATGAAGGATTCTACAAAGTGCTGAATTCCGGAGACCTGGCTATCAGCCGATCGCTGGAAGTTTTGAAAGATCCTCCCTTGTAATGAGCTATTGAATTGAATCTACTGTAATTGTATCCATACTCAGTGAGTCGGTTTCCATTGCAGCATTAAGCATAGAATCGGCTGCAGCCACTTCTGCAAGTGAATCCTGTTTTGCTTTTTCTGCCTGATCAGCACCGCTGTTACATGAAACTGCAAATAAACCCGCCGCAAGAATTGTAAAGAATAATTTTTTCATGGTTGAATAGTTTATTTTTTTTAATTATTTCTGTCTGAAGAAAATCTGGATTGGAACTCCGGTGAAATCAAAATGTTCACGAAGTTTGTTTTCAATAAAACGTTTGTATGGTTCCTTGATATATTGCGGCAAGTTACAAAAGAATGCAAACATTGGGGAACTCGCATTGATCTGGGTTACATATTTGATCTTAACATATTTCCCTTTTACAGCCGGTGGCGGGAAGTTTTCAATGATCGGTAACATCACATCATTAAGTTTTGAGGTAGGGATCTTTTTAAGTTTATTTTCATAAACCTTTGAAGCAGCCTCCAGGGATTTGTATATCCTCTGCTTTTCTACAACTGATGTAAATACGATTGGCACATCGGTAAAGGGAGCAATCTTATCATAGATCTGTTCTTCAAATACACCGGTTGTTTTAGTGTTTTTCTCAATAAGGTCCCATTTATTAACCAGGATCACAATCCCCTTTTTATTTTTCTCGGCCAGGTGGAAGATATTGATATCCTGTGATTCAATACCTTCAACTGCATCGATCATAAGAATGATCACATCAGCTTCCTCAAGTGCTTTGATCGTGCGCATCACCGAGTAGAATTCTATGTTCTCTTTAACTTTAGTTTTCTTACGTAAACCTGCGGTGTCGATCAACATGAATTCGTGCCCGAACTGATTGTAATGGATATGTATCGAATCGCGGGTTGTACCTGCAATAGGGGTAACAATATTTCTTTCCTTACCGATCAGGGCATTGATCAGGGATGATTTTCCAACATTTGGGCGACCAACTATCGCATATTTGGGCAACTGATTTTCTTCTTCAGCTTCTTCTTCAAAATGCTTGATCACTTCATCTAGAAGCTCACCGGTCCCTGAGCCCGACATGGAGGAGAGCGGATATATTTCACCTAATCCGAGGCTGTAAAAAATGCTAGCATCTGTAAGCCGCTGGTTATTATCCACCTTATTTACCACAACGAAAACCGGTTTCTTACTGCGTCGAAGAAGTTTGGCGATATCGTCATCAAGATCCGTTACGCCGGTAACCACATCAACCATAAAAAGTATGACTGTAGCTTCTTCAATTGCGATCACCACCTGTTCACGAATTGCAGCCTCAAACACGTCGTCAGAATGCGCCACGTAGCCGCCGGTATCAATTACCGTAAAATGCTTATCGGTCCACTCAGCGACTCCGTAATGCCTGTCGCGGGTTACTCCGCTGAAGTCATCCACAATGGCTTTACGCGTTTCGGTTAATCTGTTATATAATGTAGATTTCCCTACATTGGGGCGGCCTACTATTGCTACTATGTTACTCATTATGATATGATAAAAGAACAAAGAGAAAAGAACAAAGACTAAAAAAGTCTAATATCTTATACCTTAATTCTGTATTTTATTTTAAATATTAATCCACAATGAACCGGAATCCATCCTTGTTCTTTGCTCCTTGTTCTTTGTCCTAATCTTCGTATCCAAACGATTTCAAATAATTCTTCCTGTTTCTCCAATCGGGAATAACTTTCACGAACATTTCGAGGAACACTTTTTTCTGCAGGAATTCTTCCATGTCCTTACGGGCATAGGTTCCAACCTTTTTCAGCATTTCACCTGCTTTGCCGATGATGATATTCTTTTGTGAATCGCGTTCCACAATGATCTCAGAGCTGATGCGGATGATCTTAGGTTCATCTTTAAAAGAGGTGATGATCACTTCTGTACTGTATGGGATCTCTTTATCGTATAATTTGAAAACTTTTTCGCGGATGATTTCCGAAACAAAAAAGCGTTCATTCTTATCAGTCAGGGTATCTTTATCATAATAGGCTGGATGTTCAGGCAGATTATCAAGAATGAATTGCATAACAGCAGGAACATTATGATCATGGAGTGCCGAAACTGCAAAAATTGCTTTCGGATTCAATTTTTCCTGCCAGTAAACAATCTTTTCCTTAACCAATTCCTCGCTTGATTTATCGATCTTGTTGATAACCACGGCAATAGGTGAGCTGGTCTTAGCTAATTTCTCAATTACGTCAGCTTCATCATATTTTTCATTGATATCGGTGACAAATAAGACGATATCTGCGTCGACAAGAGAGCCATTTACGAAACTCATCATCGATTCCTGCATTCCGTACACCGGTTTGATTACTCCGGGAGTGTCCGAAAATACGATCTGATACTCGGGCTCGTTCACGATGCCCAGAATCCGGTGCCGTGTAGTTTGTGCCTTAGGAGTCACTATTGACAGTTTTTCTCCTACCAGAGCATTCATCAGGGTTGATTTCCCAACGTTTGGTTTCCCTATCAGACTAACAAATCCGGCTTTATGAGACATGTAAAATTTATTTTAAAATTTATTTGGACTGCAAAGAAACGAAATATATCTTTGCAGTCCAATTTAAAAGCAACGGAGAGACGTTCTTTAAGCTTAAAATTGTATTAAGTGTGGCTTCGGCTGCCGGGTTCATAACCCGTTAAAATTATGATACAGTGCGGGATGGAGCAGTTGGTAGCTCGTCGGGCTCATAACCCGAAGGTCGTCAGTTCGAGTCTGGCTCCCGCTACCCAAGTGCTGCGAGAAATGAGCAGTGAGAAATGAGCTTCTTGCGCATCGTTTAAGGCGATAGAAAGAAGCTCAGAGCTCGAAGCTGTCAGCTCAAAGCTAAATGGCCCGTTCGTCTAGGGGTGAGGACGCCAGATTTTCATTCTGGAAACAGGGGTTCGATTCCCCTACGGGCTACGAAAAGCGATCAGAAACGATCGCTTTTGTTGTTTCTGGCAGTTTATACAGAAAAAGATTTTTCGATATTATAGAGTTATTTCCACTATCATTTGCCACTTAACATCTAAGTGTAAGAACCTAATGCTCTGCTGAGAAATTCTATTCAAATAAATTTCCTTGTCTGTAAAAGCCCGAATCTTTTCCTGAAAGAACAAAATAGTGCACGTGCTGATAATTTTGTAATGGCTTTAAGCTTATCGGATCAACCTCTCGCTTCATCAGCTTCAACTTTTGCACATAAAAAGAGTGAGTAAACTGCTTGTCCTTCCATTTAGGCCAAAGTAGCTTGTGCTGATCTGGTGTCATTTGTCTGGCGATAGTTACATGAGGCCTTAACGAAAAATACGGCTTCAGGTTTGGACCAGATTTCAAATAAGTATTAAATCGGTTTTTTAAGCTTGAGACGAGATGTATTAAATAACCCGCATTATCTACGTTTACAACAATAGCCTTGTTGGTAAAGGTTTCGAAACCATTTAAGAGGACTGTAAGTGCAGAAAAGCCCCTTAAGAAATTACCAAGCAGGCTTACTAATTGATCCTCTATATTTGGATGTAATAGAAAATTTGAAATGGTCAGATGAGGAATTAAATTGACAGAATTTTTACAACCCAGGATGCTGAATTGGTGCTTAAATCCGAATACATCTGTTTTAGTTTGTTCATCAGGTTCTATGATCAATAGATATTCTGACAGTTTTATTTCTAACATGTTTTCTTATTTGTTTAATACAATTTAAAAATACTAACATTTTTAGTATTTTCATAAAAAATAAATACTTAATAAGATAAGTGCACGAAACGATTTATCGAAGCCCCCCTGGACCACCTAAAATCAAAAATTGAAAGCAGGTGTGTACTTTTACATTCTTATAACATCAGAACAAATCATTTTTATTAAATTCGGGGAAACTAATTTTTATGTCAGAAAAAGAATCAATCTACCAGTATACTAACGAGCCGATAGTTCAGCGTGGAGGTGCAATAACCTCGGCTAATTTTATTCCGAATGTATTTCTTTGGATGTTCATAGCCTTAGGACTATCTGCAGGTTTTGCCTATTTCTTCTCGAATGATGAGGCATTACTCAGCATGCTAATCGACCCGATTAATGGAGGCAGAACCACTTTAGGTACAATTGCCATGTTCGCCCCCCTTGCCTTTGTGATGGTCATGTCTTTTGGGATGAACCGACTTTCTTTCCCGGCATTGGCTCTGATTTTCGTTCTATATTCTGCCGCAACCGGTATAAGCTTGAGTTATATTTTGCTTATTTATACCTCATCATCTGTTCTGGGCTGCTTTATTTCTGCATCCCTGCTTTTTGCTGTCATGGCTTTTGCAGGATACACTACTGAAACTGATCTGACAAAATTCGGCCCCATCCTGATGATGGCTCTGGTTGGAATTATTATCGCCAGCATCGTAAACTTCTTTTTGGGGAGCAGTCAATTAGATTATATTATCAGTTTTATAGGTGTGGCCTTATTTGTAGGATTAACTGCATATGATATGCAGCGCCTGAAACGAATAGCCGCCGGTATCGAATATGGTGATGCATCTGCGAATAAAATGGTAATTATGGGTGCATTAACCCTCTATCTTGATTTTATCAACCTGTTTTTGATGCTGCTTCGCCTGTTCGGAAGTCGCAAATAGGATTGGGTTGTCTGTTGCCGGTTACATCTTACCTGTTACCTGAAAATCTAATTTACGCAAGTAATTACAGTTAACTGACAACAGCTAACTGATAACTCGCCCCTGCATTTGCATTTCATCAAAATATCTTGCATTTTTGCACTGCTTATTCAGAAAGATGGAGGGATTAGACCCTGAGAAATCTTAGCAACCTGTGCTAATAAGGTGCTACATTCTATCCCGCCTATGCGGGAACAGATAAGTGAGAGTCAATAAATACCGACTTTTCGAAGATAAGCCTGTTTGTAGATATGAGACATTAGATTTGAGATATCAGACTTATGTATGCAAAAACCATTGCATTTCATCAGTTTTATCTCATATCTCACATCTCATATCTCATGTCTAAATCATATATGAGCATTAGAGAAGAATTACAAAAACGAATACTGGTAATTGATGGTGCTATGGGCACCATGATTCAGCGCTATCAGTTAACAGAAGAAGATTTCAGGGGCGAACGATTTAAAGATCATCCATGTGATGTAAGGGGTAATAATGACCTCCTGAATATTACCCGTCCGGATATCATCAAAGCAATCCATGCCGAATATCTCGAAGCTGGTGCAGATATTATCGAAACGAATACTTTCAGTACCCAACGCATTTCAATGGCCGATTACCAAATGGAAGATCTGTCGTATGAAATGAGTTTCGAAGGTGCACGGATTGCAAAAGAAATAGCTCATGAGTACACGCTGAAAAATCCTGATAAACCACGTTTTGTTGCCGGCGCCCTTGGCCCCACAACAAAAATGGCTTCCATGTCGCCTGATGTTAATGACCCCGGCTATCGTGCTGTCACTTTTGATGAACTGGTAGATGCTTATTACGAGCAGGTTAAGGGCCTTATTGAAGGTGGGGCTGATGTCTTACTTTTCGAAACGATCACGGATACACTCATTACCAAAGCTGCCCTTTTTGCCGCCAAGAATTATGAGAATGAGAGCGGCAGGAAGATCGACATCATGATCTCTGGAACGATTACGGATGCCAGCGGAAGAACCTTATCTGGTCAGACCGTTGAGGCATTTTTAAACTCACTGAGTCATGCCAATTTATTGAGTATCGGACTTAATTGCGCTTTGGGAGCTAAAGATATGCGTCCGCATATTGAAGAACTCTCTCAAAAAGCAGCCTGTTTTATTTCAGCGTATCCTAACGCCGGACTGCCCAACGAGTTTGGTGCTTATGATGAACTGCCCCATGAAACTGCCCATTTGGTTGAGGATTTCATGGAGAACGGCTTTGTTAATATTGTCGGCGGTTGCTGTGGTACAACTCCCGAACATATTAAATGTATTGCTGAGAAAGCAGCAAAATTTTCACCAAGAGTACCTCCCAAACCTGAGCCATATCTCCGGCTTAGCGGACTTGAGCCGGTTACCCTGACTCCCGAAACGAATTTTGTTAATATCGGTGAACGTACCAATATCACAGGATCTCCGAAATTTTCGAAACTAATCCTTAGCGGCGATTTTGATGCAGCTCTTTCTGTAGCGCGCCAGCAGGTTGAAGGTGGTGCTCAGATCATTGACATCAACATGGATGAAGGAATGCTCGACTCTGAAGCAGCAATGGTTAAATTCCTTAACCTGATTGCTTCAGAACCAGATATTTCCAAATTACCTATCATGGTTGATTCCTCCAAATGGACGGTGATTGAAGCCGGATTAAAATGCCTTCAGGGAAAGGGAATCGTGAATTCAATCTCTTTGAAAGAAGGGGAAGAAGCTTTTAAAACTTATGCCGGAAAAATCCGTCAATATGGAGCCGCTGTAGTTGTAATGGCATTTGATGAAGCCGGACAGGCTGACTCACTCGAAAGACGTAAGGAAATTTGTCAAAGATCATATGATATTTTGGTCAATGAGGTCAATTTTCCTCCGCAGGACATCATCTTTGACCCTAATATTCTGACGGTAGCTACCGGACTGGAAGAGCATAATAATTATGCAGTAGACTTCATTGAAGCTACCCGCTGGATCAAACAAAACCTTCCCCTCGCAAAAGTAAGCGGTGGGGTAAGTAATATTTCATTTTCCTTCAGGGGGAACAATACCGTTCGTGAGGCGATGCACTCGGCATTCCTTTACCACGCAATTAAAGCTGGACTGGACATGGGTATCGTCAATGCCGGCATGCTTGAGGTGTACGAAGAAATCCCTAAAGATTTACTGGAATTGGTTGAAGATGTGCTGCTTAACCGTCGCCCAGACGCCACAGAGCGCCTGGTAGATTTTGCCGAAACTATCAAAACCACTGGTAAAGTTATTGTAAAGGATGAGGCTTGGCGTAAAGGCAGTGTGGAAGAGCGCTTATCCCACTCACTTGTAAAAGGCATCATCGACTATCTGGATGATGATGTTGAAGAAGCACGCCAAAAATATGCAAAGCCCCTCGAGGTAATTGAAGGGCCCTTAATGGACGGGATGGGGATTGTGGGTGATCTGTTTGGACAGGGGAAAATGTTCCTTCCACAGGTAGTAAAATCGGCCAGGGTAATGAAGAAAGCTGTGGCTTACTTATTACCATTCATCGAGGAAGAAAAACTTAATAATGCTGACAGCAACCAGCGTAAAAACGCAGGAAAAGTATTACTTGCAACAGTAAAAGGCGACGTTCATGACATTGGTAAAAACATTGTCGGGGTTGTACTGGCCTGTAATAATTTTGAGGTCATTGATCTTGGAGTAATGGTTCCTGCACAGAAGATTATTGAGATAGCAAAAGCTGAAAATGTAGATATTATCGGTCTCAGTGGGCTGATTACTCCATCCCTGGACGAAATGGTTCATTTCGCAAAAGAAATGGAAAGGGAAGGATTTACGATTCCGTTGATTATTGGTGGTGCAACTACTTCCAGAATTCATGCAGCTGTGAAAGTGGCTCCGAACTATTCAGGTCCATCTGTACATGTTCTTGATGCTTCGCGAAGTGTTACAGTTTGCAGTACCCTGATGAGTGATGAAAACCGGGAGGAATACATCACAAATATCCATAATGAATATTCAAAAGCAAGAGAGGCCCATTTAAATAAAAAATCAGATAAACGTTTTAAAACTATTGAAGAAGCAAGGGCAGAGAAGTTTCAAATTGATCTGAATGCTGCTGTTGCACCAAAACCGACCTTCCTTGGAACCAGGGCATTTGTTGATTTTTCTCTTGAAGAATTGGTACCCTATATCGACTGGACGCCATTCTTCCATACCTGGGAATTGAGAGGAAGCTACCCGCGTATATTTGAAGATGAGTTCGTGGGCACGGAAGCAAAAAAACTCTATGATGAAGCAAGAGTTTTGTTAGATAGGATTATTGCCGATAAATCGCTGAAGGCAAAAGGGGTGATCGGTTTCTGGCCTGCAAATTCTGTTGGCGATGATATTGAACTTTACACTGATGAAAGCAGAACTCAGGTTTACAGAACTATTCATACACTCAGACAACAGGCAGAGAAAGCAGCCGGTGAGCCATACTATGCCCTTTCTGACTTTATTGCACCGAAAGAATCAGGCATTGCTGATTACTGGGGTGGCTTTGCGGTTACCACGGGCATAGGTTGTGATGAACTGGTAGCAGAGTTTGAAAAGAACTATGATGACTATAACAGTATCATGGTAAAAGCACTTGCAGATCGCCTTGCTGAAGCCTTTGCAGAGCGGATGCATGAGCTGGTCAGAAAAGAATTCTGGGCTTATTCAAATGATGAATCACTTAGTTCTGAAGATCTGATCAAGGAAAAATACAGAGGTATTCGTCCGGCACCTGGATATCCCGCCTGTCCGGATCATACAGAAAAAGCAACATTGTTTGAAATTCTTGATGCAGAAAATGCAACTGGAATTCACCTCACTGAGAGCTTTGCTATGTATCCTACCGCAGCAGTCAGCGGCTATTATTTTGCACATCCGCAATCACGTTATTTTGGATTAGGCAAAATCAGCAAGGATCAGGTAGAAGATTATGCCATTCGTAAAGGGATGACAGTTGAGGAAACGGAAAGGTGGCTGAGCCCGAATTTGGGGTACTAGTAGTTAGCTGTTATCGGTTACCTGTAAGACTTAGTAAATGGTATAATTTATTGAGTTAACGGGCTAAATGGCAGGAAATTGAGTTTTAGATGTAAATTATTCTAAATAATTCAATTTCAGAAATATGTTAAATTCAAGAAAACGCTACAATGATTTAAATGTGTGGTTAGAAGCAAGAAAGCTTTCTAAAGATATTTATTCTGTAACGGCTGAATTCCCAAAGGAAGAACAGTTTGGGCTAATAAATCAGATGCGAAGGTCTGCGATTTCAATTCCTTCAAATATTGCTGAAGGTTGTGGAAGGAATTATCCAAAAGATAGTATACAATTCTTCTACATCGCGAGAGGCTCTATTTATGAATTAGAAACTCAACTGTATCTTAGCTTTGATTTAGAATATATAGAAGAAGTAAAACTAAATCAACTTTTAATATTAACTGAAACTACGAGGAAATTACTAAGTGGTTTTATTAAATA
>NZ_DASWXT010000085.1:0-21344 GCF_036405355.1 Daejeonella sp. | reverse complement strand
AACCCAATCTGTTGAGTAATGAAATCATAGAATTTGTTTCCTTGTCTGATAAATTTGTTCCCCACTTTCATATTCCTCTTCAATCAGGCAGTAATAAAATTTTGGGTTTAATGCGTCGGAGATATAAACGCGAATTATATGCCGATCGGATTAAGGAAATAAAGCGGCTAATGCCCGATTGTTGTATCGGGGTTGATGTTATTGTTGGATTCCCGGGCGAAAGCCGTGAAGATTTTCTTGAAACCTATAATTTTCTGAATGAACTGGATGTTTCCTATTTGCATGTATTTACTTATTCTGAGCGTGAAAATACGGATGCAGCTGAGATGAGAGGTTCTGTTCCGGGATCACAAAGAGCCGACAGGAGCAAGATGCTGCATATCCTTTCAGAGAAAAAACGCCGGGCGTTTTACGAAAGCCAGTTAGGAAAAATGGCAGAGGTGCTTTTTGAAGCTGATCATAAAAATGGTTTCATGCATGGTTTCAGCCGCAATTATGTAAAAGTAAAGGCACCTTATGATCCGCTACTAATCAATGAAATGCGCAGCGTAAGATTAGAAAATATTGCCTCTGATGGTGATATGGAAATTACTGAACTGGCAGAAACCTTTGTTCATTGATCCTTTCTCCTCAGGATTTCTTATTCCTGATTTATTTCTTTAGCTTTTATTAACATTGTAAATTATAACAAGATTGTATATTTAACCTATGTTTCCAACCATAACCCACCTCATTGAATATTTAACAGGAATTAATATTCCGCTGCCAATTCAAACCTTCGGATTTTTCGTTGCTATAGCTTTTGCGGCAGGTTACTGGGCGCTTTCTCAGGAATTTAAAAGAAAGGAAAAACTGGGACTTGTTCTGCCTTTTACCCGTGAGATTAAGGTAGGAGAGCCAGCAAGTACTCAGGAACTGGTATTTAATGGAATATTTGGTTTTTTAGTGGGTTATAAACTTCTGGATGGATTATTAAATTATTCTGCCTTTGTGGCAAATCCTCAGAGTTTCATTTTATCTGCAAGAGGAAGCTTTCTTGGTGGTTTATTGCTAGGAGCCTTATTTATCTATTGGGCTTATTCTGAAAAGAAGAAAGAGCAGCTAAGTCAGCCAAAAGTTGTAAAGGAACTGGTTCATCCTTACCAGATCATGGGCACATTATTAATGTGGGCCGCTATTTGGGGTTTTCTGGGAGCCAAAATATTTCATAATCTGGAGTATTGGGATGACTTTGTTCAGGATCCTATAGGAGGGCTGTTATCCTTCAGTGGTTTAACCTTTTATGGTGGTTTGATTATGGGTGGTGCTGCCGTAATTTATCATGCCAATAAGTACGGTATCAAATGGATTCACATGCTTGACATTGCCGGTCCGGGAATGATGCTGGCTTATGCCGTTGGTCGTATAGGATGTCATCTTTCGGGTGATGGCGACTGGGGTATAGAAAATATTGCTCCAAAGCCATCATGGTTAAGCTGGGCGCCTGATTGGGTCTGGGCATTTAAATATCCGCATAATGTGGTGAACAGCGGTGTTCCGATACCCGGTTGTACCGGCCCGTTTTGTAATGAACTGCCTTTGCCGGTCTTTCCAACACCTTTTTACGAGGTAGTTATGGGCCTTTTCATTTTTGCCCTTCTATGGGGATTCAGACATAAAATTAAAACACCCGGGATCATGTGGTCTCTATACCTGATATTTAATGGATTAGAGCGTTTTCTGATTGAAAGTATTCGTGTAAATTCTCAATACCACGCATTTGGTCTTGCCTTTACTCAGGCTGAGATGATTTCTACTATTCTCATATTACTTGGTATTTTTGGGATATTCTGGTCACAAAAGAATGCTGACAAATATTCAATGCCAATAAAATCCTGATTTATGGATCTTTCAAAACTTACCTCTGGTGTAATTACCTTATCAAAAGAGGTTGGCGAATTTATTCGCAGAGAAGCTTTGGTTTTCAACCGTGAGCAGGTAGAGTATAAGGGTCTACATGATATGGTTTCTTATGTTGACAAAACAGCAGAAATAGCTCTGGTTAAAGGCCTGAGATTGTTACTTCCTGAAGCTGGATTTGTTACTGAAGAAAAAACCACCACCATAAGCGGTGAGAAGTACGATTGGATAATCGATCCGCTCGACGGAACAACAAACTTTATACACGGACTTCCAACCTATTCCATCAGTATAGCCCTGCAATGTGATGATGAACTCATTCTTGGAGTGGTTTATGAGATAAACAGGGATGAATGTTTTTCAGCCTGGAAAAACGGAGGGGCATACTTAAATAATAAACGTATTTCAGTATCGAAGGCATCCAGAATAGAAAATACGCTGCTTGCAACCGGTTTTCCTTATTACGAATTCGGAAAACTTGATGCTTATCTGGCTGTTTTGAAAGAGTTGATGCAGCGATGTCATGGGGTAAGAAGAATTGGTTCGGCTGCCATTGATCTTGCCTATGTTGCCTGTGGTAGGTTTGATGGTTATTTCGAGTTTAATCTCAACTCATACGATGTAGCTGCAGGAATTGTCTTGGTTCGGGAAGCAGGCGGCCATGTATTTGATTTTACCGGTGGAAATAATAGTATAGAACGAAGGGAAATGGTGGCAACAAATGGATTTATTTCTGCTGAATTACTTCTTATATTAGAGGAGAAATTCAATTAATATGCTTTCAATTATTAATGCTTCTACCTATTTTGATAGCCATTTTCCTAATACCCATGGCCCATTTTCTATTCCCAGTTCCCCATTTCCACGTCTAAAACACACAATATCATGTCAATCACAAAAAAAATCCTGATTACCCTTCTGGCGGTATTTATCATTATTCAATTATTCAGGCCTGAAAAGAATCAATCGGCTGCCGAAAGTCCGAATGATATTTTTGCTCATTATCAGGCATCTGAGAACACGAAACAACTCATTCATACTGCATGTTACGATTGCCATTCAAATAATACGTTATATCCCTGGTATGCCGAAATACAGCCTGTAGCCTGGTGGCTTGCAGATCACGTTAACGAAGGGAAATCAGAATTGAACTTTTCTGAATTTGCAAGCTATGCTCCAAAAAAAGCAGATCATAAAATGGAAGAATTTATTGAAATGATCAAAGAAGGAGAGATGCCGCTTAAATCATACACACTGATACACGGTGATGCTAAATTGTCGGATGAACAGCGTGCTGAACTATCGAAATGGGCAGAAGAACTTCGCGCTCAGATTCAACCTAACATAAAGTAATGTAGATATCAGACCTCAGACAACAAATAACTAAAAAGCCCCACTTCAGAACATTTCTGAAGTGGGGCTTTTTTCTGGAGATAATATTATTTATAAAGCTTCGGATACTACCTCGGTTACTTCAGGAACCATTCGTTTTAAGAGGTTCTCTATACCTGATTTAAGGGTAATTGTTGATGAAGGGCATCCGCTGCATGAACCGCGTAACTCAACGGTAACAATACCTTCTTTAAATGATCTGTAACTGATTGCACCCCCATCCTGCTCAACTGCGGGGCGAACATAATCATGCAATATCTGCTGTATTTTTATTTCGGTCTCAGAACCTTCAAAATTCGCCAGAGCTTCTTCTTTTTCAATGATATTGAGTTCAGATTCGACTGCACCTTTTACAAATTCCTTCAGAATGGGTTCAATATCCTGCCAGTCTGCAGTTTCAGATTTGGTGATCGTAACGAAATTGCTCGCAAAAAATACACCGGTAACAAAGTTGAACTTAAAGAGCTCACGCGCAAAATGCGACTTCTCTGCATTTTCCTTATTAGGGAAGTCGATGCTATTATTGGTAAGTAACTTATTAACCAAAAACTTACGGGTAGCAGGATTTGGAGTAATCTCAGTATATACGTTTGTTGTTGAAGTTGCAGTGCTCATATTCATGTATTTATATACAAATTTACTAAATTTTAAACTCCTGAACAGCCGAATTAAAGTTATGACACATGAATGACTGCCTGAATTCCTGTGTAATTAGAAGGAGAAATCGCCTTCAATTCCTTTTTTACCTCGTCAGAAATATCAAGTTTGTCAACAAATTCGGCAATGGTATTACGATTGATCTGCTGATTAGTCCGCGTTAGGTCTTTCAGTGCTTCATAAGGATTTGGATAGGCCTCACGTCTCAGAATTGTTTGTATTGCTTCAGCCACCACTGCCCAGTTTGATTCAAGATCAGCCTGAATGCTTTCTTCATTCAGTAATAGCTTTTTGAAACCTCTCAGGGTCGATTTGATTGCTATCAGAGTATGTGCAACCGGTACTCCAATGTTTCTTAGTACTGTTGAGTCTGTAAGATCGCGCTGCAGTCTCGAAATAGGAAGCTTCGCTGCCAGATGTTCAAAAATAGCATTTGCCAGACCCAGGTTACCCTCAGAATTTTCAAAGTCGATTGGATTGACCTTATGCGGCATCGCAGAAGAACCTACTTCGCCTGCTTTGATTTGCTGTTTGAAGTAATTCATTGAAATATACGACCAGATGTCCCTGTTCAGATCAATCAGGATACTGTTAATCCGTTTCATAGCATCGCAATGAGCTGCAAAATTATCGTAATGTTCGATTTGAGTGGTATACTGGGAACGGTTTAATTCCAGACGTTCATTCACGAATTTATTTGCAAAATCTGTCCAGTTAATTTCAGGGTAAGCCACATGATGGGCATTGAAATTCCCTGTTGCACCACCGAATTTAGCCGAAAATGGAATGGATTTTAGTTGTTCCAGCTGGGTTTCAATGCGTTCTACAAATACCTGAAGTTCCTTTCCCAATAAAGTGGGAGAAGCTGGTTGCCCATGGGTATGAGCCAGCATAGGTATAGACGACCATTCAGATACCCTTCCTTTGATGTAATCCAGCAGTTCGTTTATTGCCGGGAGATAGGATGAATGGACCGAAAGTTTAAAAGAGTGAGGAATAGCTGTATTATTTATATCCTGGGAAGTCAAACCAAAATGGATAAATTCTTTGAACTCATTTAATCCCAATTCGTTGAACTTATCCTTAATAAAGTATTCGACAGCTTTTACATCATGATTGGTTGTCTTTTCTATCAATTTAACTGCTTCAGCATCAGATTCAGAAAAATTTAAATACACCTTTCTCAAGGCTTCAAATTTACTTTTATCGAAATTCTTTAATTGGGGTAAAGGAATTTCGCATAATGAAATAAAATATTCTACTTCAACATATACCCTAAACTTTATTAAAGCGGCTTCAGAAAAGTAATTAGATAGTTCCTGGGTAGATTTATGATAACGTCCATCTATGGGAGAAATGGCAGATAATGGAGAAAAGTTCATATCGGGATTTTTTGCGAAGTTACGATTTTTACTTAAATCCTTTAAATAGCTTTGAATGACCATTGCTGAAGATTGAGATTCCACTTTATCTTTTTACTGTAAATGTTTATGTCCTAAATAAATTATTCTATGGAAACTTTGGATTTATTAAAAGTTTCCATAGTTTTACCGCCGAACTAAAAAAGAGGTGTGAATTGGAAGTAAAAGAGTACATAATTTCTGAGTCTGATAAGCTTTTCTGCCAGTATGGTTTTAAAAGTGTAACGATGGATGATATTGCCAGGCATTTGGGAATGTCTAAAAAGACTATTTACACTCATTTTTGTGATAAGAATGAGATTGTGAATATTGTAATTGACATGAAATTAAATTGTCAGAAATGTGTGATCAAAGAAAATATTGAGACAGCTGAAAATGCAGTTCATGAAGTATTTTTTGCTGTAACAAATATGAAGGAACTTTTATCTAACATGAACCCGACACTTTTTTATGATCTTCAAAAGTACCATCCTCAGGCATGGATTTATTTTAAGGAGTTCAGGGAAAAGCATCTTTATTCAACTATTCATGATAATTTACTACGTGGAATCAGAGAGGGTTATTACCGGGATGATATTAAACCGGATATTTTGACTCAAATGAGATTGGAACAAATTGACCTGATCTTTAATGGGAATTCGACGTACACGAGTGGTAAATATGGAATTGTTCAGGTAATGTCAGAATTGACAGAACACTTTTTATATGGGATATGTACTCTTAAAGGTCATAAATTAATAAATAAGTACAAGGAAATAACTGAAGAAGAATAACTACTATGAAATACAAATACCTTACACTAATCCTGTGTCTTTTTAGCATAACTGATGTCAGGGCACAATTGACTGATACTGTTGCCCATTTTAGTCTGCAGGAGGCTATTGAATATGCACAGAGAAATCAGAGTTCGATACAGAACGCTAAAATTGATGAAGAAATTGCAGCAAATACGGTTAAGCAGACTGTCGGAATTGGTTTGCCTCAGGTTAGCGGGAATTTAAATTTTAATGATTTCCTGAAAGTGCCTACAAATTTATTGCCAGGGGAGTTTTTTGGTCAACCTGGGACTCAGGTACCGGTACAGTTTGGCGTTAAATACCAATCTTCCTTCGGGCTTGAATTGAACCAGTTGTTGTTTGACGGAACTTATCTAGTGGGTTTACAGGCCTCTAAAACTTACAGGGAATTGTCGAGTAAGAGTTTAAAGAGAAGCCGCATAGAAACAGCTGTTGCAGTAAGCAAAGCCTATTATTCAGTACTTGTAAGTAATGAACAACTGAGCCTTCTGGATGCTAATTTACTCCGCCTGAAAAAAACATTGAATGATACAAAGGCCCTTTATGCAAATGGTTTTGTTGAAAAAATTGATGTTGATCGTCTGACTGTTCTTAATAATAATCTGGAAACTGAACGTGAAAATGTTATCAGACTGCTGGATCTGAATGTGAATCTGTTGAAGTTTCAGATGGGAATGAGTATTCAAAGTAAACTGACATTAAAAGATTCCATAGCAGGGCTTCAGGTGGTTCAAGCTTTCGCGGTTTCTGATACCAGTGCATATAAAAACAGGATAGAATATTCATTGCTTGAAACACAGAAAAAGTTAAATGAACTTGATTTGAAGAGATATAAGAGCCAGTTTTTACCATCTCTTTCGGCCTTTGGAAGTACCTCCCAAAGTTTACAGTCAAATAATTTCGGAACTTTGTTTGACAGAAGTTTCCCAACTACTGTGATTGGTTTCCGCCTCGCTGTTCCAATCATTTCGGGTGGTATTAAACTCTATCAGGTCCGTAATGCAAAGCTGGAAATTCTTAAGACTCAAAACAACCTGGTCAATTTGAAGAATGGGATCAGTCTTGAAGTTGAACAGGCACAGACAACCTACCGAAATGGTTTGAAATCCCTCGAAAATCAAAACCGTAATATGGAGCTCGCTCAGGAAGTCTTGAGAGTAACAAAAATTAAGTACGAGCAGGGTGTTGGCTCAAGTATTGAAGTTACAACAGCCGAAACCTCTCTTAAGGAGGCACAGAACAACTACATCAATGCATTATATGATCTATTAATCAATAAGGTTAACATGGATAAGGCCTTAGGTAAAATAGTTTATTAAAAGGTTTAAAAGAATACCAAGCAGCTTTACAGGCAAAAAAATAAAGAACTATCCGTCCAGGGCGGAACATTGAAAAACTCAAAAATCACTCAAATGAAAAGAATACTATTAATCTCTACTGTTTTTTTTCTGGCGTCTTGCGGAGGAAAACCAACTGATAAAAAATCTGAGCTTGAAGCCCTGAAAAAGGAGCGTGCAGAGTTAAACTCAAAAATAGAAAAGCTTGAAGCTGAAGTTGGAAGTGTTTCTGCAGCTGAGGATGTAAAAGATATATCTGTTTTAGAGCTGAAGGAAACTTCTTTCAAAAATTATTTGGAAGTCCAGGGAAAAGTTGATGCAGAAGAGAATGTACAGGTAAATCCTGAAGCTCAGGGTGTGGTAACGGCTGTTTATGCTGTTATCGGACAAAATGTAAATAAAGGTCAGGTCCTGGCACAAATTGATGATCAGGTTTTGCGCCAGAACATTTCTGAGCTTGAAACCCAACTCGACCTTGCAACCACGCTTTATGAGCGTCAAAAGAGCCTCTGGGATCAGAAGATTGGAACGGAAGTCCAGTTTTTGAATGCAAAAACCCAGCGTGATGCAGCCCAACGCCGTATTGCGACCCTGAAGACTCAGATTTCTATGTTCAAAATAAAATCTCCGATCTCCGGAACTATCGATGCTATGGATCTCAAAGTCGGACAGGCAGTTTCACCGGGAATGTCAGGCATCAGGGTGGTTAATGCCAGTAAATTAAAGGCTAAAGCTTTGGTTGCCGAGTCGTATGCAAGCCGGGTTAATCAGGGAGATAATGTTCAGGTAATATTACCTGATGTTCCAGACACAGTTTCAACAAAAATCTCATTTGCATCCAAAACCATAGATCCGGTTTCAAGGAGTTTTAATGTTGAAATAAAGCTTCCTTCAAATAGCAAATACCGTCCTAATATGCTTTCAATTTTGAAAATAATTGATTACCAAAATCTTAAAGCCTTAGTAGTTCCTGTAAATGCAATTCAAAAGGCCGAAAATGGTGATTATCTATTTGTTGAAGAAGGGGGTAAAGCAAAGCGGGTTAATGTACAGACTGGTAAAATTTCTGAAGGACAGGCTGAAATAATTTCAGGTCTCAAAGTAGGAGATAAGGTTATTATTGCAGGTACTAATGGTTTAAGTCCGGGAGATCTGGTTAAGGCTAATTAATTGTATCTACCTGTTAAACACAAGCTCATAATTTAAAGTAATATGGAAGACATTAACAAAGAATTTAAACCATCCAGTTGGGCAATTGAAAACAGAACAGCCATTTATGTGCTGACTGTGATTATTGCCGTAATTGGGTATTTTTCATATAAAGGATTGCCAAAGGAGAATTTCCCGGAAGTTGTAATCCCGAAAATATTTATTCAGACGGTTTATCCGGGTACTTCTCCTGCCAATATGGAGAATCTGGTGACTAAACAGATTGAAAAGCAATTGAAGTCTGCTTCGGGATTAAAAAGGATCACCTCCAATTCTTACCAGGATTTTTCAATAATTACAGCTGAATTTAACACGAATGTTGAAACCAAAGATGCCAAACAAAGGGTAAAGGATGCAGTCGATAAGGCAAGACAGGATCTTCCTTCTGATCTGCCAAATGAACCTAATGTGATGGACATCAATCTTTCGGATCTACCGATCATGTACCTGAATATTTCTGGCGACTATGACCTGAAAAGCCTTAAACATTATGCCGAGGAAGTTCAGGATCAGATTGAAAGCCTGAAAGAAATTTCCGGTGTTGACATTGTCGGAGCTCTTGAACAGGAGGTTCAGATCAATGCCGACCTGAATAAGATGGCAGCAGCTCAAATTTCCTTTGGAGATATAGAACGTGCCGTGGGTTATGAAAACCTTACCATTTCTGGAGGAACCATAAAAATGGATGGGGTTCGCAGAACGCTGAATGTGAAAAAAGAATTCGTCAGCGCTCAGGAATTATCTAATCTGATTATTAAAACTCCTACAGGTTCCTCCGTATACCTGAGAGATATTGCTGAAGTTAAAGATTCATTCAAGGAACAGGAAAGTTATGCGCGTTTATATGGAAAGAATGTAATCACTCTGAATGTTAAAAAGAGAAGCGGTGAGAATCTGATTGATGCATCAGATAAGATCAATGCATTGATTAAGGAAATGAAAGTCAGCTCATTACCTAAAAATCTGAACATTACTGTAACTGGCGATCAATCGGACCGAACCCGTATCACCTTACATGACCTTATTAATACCATTATCATAGGTTTTATTCTTGTAACTGTGATTCTGATGTTTTTTATGGGTATTACCAATGCTCTTTTTGTCGCATTATCGGTTCCATTGTCTATGTTCATCGCATTTATGGCTATGCCGGCCCTTGGTGGAATAATGGGTTTCAGCTTTACCATGAATATGATGGTTTTATTCTCTTTCCTTCTGGGACTTGGAATTGTTGTGGATGATGCAATTGTAGTAATCGAAAATACACACCGTATCTTCGACAATGGAAAGGTTCCAATTAAGAAAGCGGCAAAAATTGCTGCTGCAGAGGTATTCTTGCCAGTACTTTCGGGTACACTGACGACATTGGCTCCCTTCGTACCATTATTATTCTGGCCTGGTGTGATAGGTGAATTTATGTTCTTCCTGCCAATGACATTGATCATCACTCTTCTTGCTTCGCTATTAGTGGCTTATATAATAAACCCTGTGTTTGCGGTAGACTTTATGGAGCCAGAAGATCACACGGTTAAAAAGCCATCATTTGACAAAAGTGTCAGAAAGAATCTGCTGATATTTTTAGGTGCTGCGATACTAGGATATCTGATCAATTTTGGAATCGGTAATCTTGTAGTTTTTGTGGGATTGCTTTATCTGCTGAACCATTTTTATCTGAGTAATGCGATCCGGAATTTCCAAACAAAAATTTGGCCTCGTGCACAGGATAAATATGTATCACTGCTTAAATGGGCAATATTAAGACCAAGAACTATGCTATGGGGTACTGTTGGATTGTTTTTTCTGACTCTTCTGCTGATCTCTGTTGTGCCTCCGAAAATTGTTTTCTTTCCAAAGTCAGATCCGAATTTTGTTTATGTCTATATCCAGCTGCCGGTTGGTACAGATCAGGCATATACAAATGAGGTAGTGAAGAAGGTCGAAGAAAATGTGACCAAAGTTGTTGGCAGGGATAATAAGGATGTATCCTCAATTTTATCTAACGTTACAATTGGTGTTACAGATCCACAGAGTGAAGATCAGGGACAATATACTAATATGGGAAAGGTGACTGTAGCTTTTGTGAGTTTTGGAAAACGTACAGGTGAAAGTACTTCGGTATACCTTGATAAAATAAGAGAGGCGGTAAAAGGAATTCCCGGTGCTGAAATCACGGTAGCCCAGGAACAGTCAGGCCCGCCAACAGCCAAGCCCATCAGTATTGAGATCACAGGAGATAATCTTGACTCTCTTGTAAAAGTCTCAGAGAACCTGAAACAGTATCTTGATAGTCGCCAGATTGCAGGGGTTGAAGAATTAAAATCTGATTTTCAAAACAATAAGCCTGAGATTATTTTCGATATTGATCGTGAAAGGGCAAACCGTGAGGGAATTTCCAGTGGGCAAATTGGAATGGATCTGCGTACGGCTATTTTTGGAAAAGAAGTTTCGAAATTCCGAGATGCAAATGAAGATTATGAGATTAACCTCAGAGCGAACGAAAGTCAGAAAAATAATCTGGATGCTTTAAGGAATATGAAAGTCACTTATCGGGATATGGGTATGGGTGGAATTATACGTCAGGTACCGCTATCTTCTTTTGCGACTATTGATTATGTGAATACCTACGGAGGAATCAAACGTAAACAGGAAAAGAGGATCATTATTCTTTCATCCAATGTGCTTGGTGAATACAATCCAAATGAGGTTGTAGCTAATATACAGCGTGAAATTGATCAGTTTAAAGCTCCTGCCGGCGTAGAGGTTAATATGGCAGGTGAACAGGAAGAGCAACAGGAAACAATGCTTTTCCTGGGTACTGCATTGATGATCTCCTTAGGGCTTATTCTTATCATTCTGGTAACTCAGTTTAACTCAATTACAAAGCCATTGATCATTTTGAGTGAGATCTTATTAAGTATAATCGGGGTATTACTCGGTGTTACCATATTCAGAATGGAGATGTCTATTGTGATGTCAGGAGTGGGTATTATTGCTCTTGCAGGTATTGTAGTTCGAAATGGTATTTTGTTAGTAGAATTTACCGACTTAATGGTCGAACAGGGCATGGATATCAAGGATGCCATCATTGAAGCCGGCAGAACCAGAATGACTCCGGTATTACTGACTGCCACAGCAACCATGTTAGGCTTAATTCCGCTTGCTGTAGGTTTGAATATGGATTTTGTTACCCTGTTTACAGAATTTGACGCAAACCTTTATTTCGGAGGGGATAACGTTGCTTTCTGGGGACCACTATCATGGACTATGATATTCGGCCTGGGTTTTGCAACCTTCCTGACCCTGATTCTGGTACCTTGTATGTTATTAATAGGTGATTCAAACTCTAAACGAATAAAAGGCTGGTTTAAGAAAAAACCGGAAACTGTTTAGGAATTATAATTGAAATATTTTGAAGCGGGTCGTATTAATATGGCCCGCTTTTTTTTTATTTGAATTAGTTTTAGGATTGTTCTTTTATATCAGGTTTACTGTTGTTAAACGCTCTTATATATTTTCAACCTTCAGGCTTAATCATATTAAATGATTAATTTTATACTAATCCTGATTGCGGAAATCTTATTAAAACTGAATAACTTTCCGGAATCTATTAAGTGTTTTCTAAACCTATTTTTTCATGTCTTTTCGTTTTACCTTTTAATAAAATTCAGATGAGCAAGAATCAAAACAAACAGATTCCCGATGCAGGGGAGAACAAGGAAGAACTTCCGGGCTATCCGGTTTACCCATCCGACCAGGATATTTTCAAGAAAAATCAGAAAGTGTCTTTTGACGAGTCTGAAATTACTGGTGAAAAGAAAATTAAATCTGATCCCAGTCTTGATGAAGGTCTTGATGTACCGGGAGCGGAACTTGATGATGCCAATGAATTAATTGGAGAAGAGGATGAGGAAAACAATTATTACAGTCTGGGAGGTGATGATCACAGCGACCTGGATGAAAATTGAGCCTGTCCTTTAATTGTGTCCTTCAAAAACAATGTTGGATTACATTATTTGTTATTAACCCTTAATCCAATTAAATAAAAAACCCTCCAGGATTAAATCCGGGAGGGCCAATTGCAATTTGGGTTTAATTACTTAGTAGCAACAGAATCAACAACAACAGTTGTATCTAATGTAGCAACAGAATCAACAACAACAGTAGTGTCCATAACAGCAGTTGAATCTACAGCAGCTTCTTCAGTTTTGGTTGAGTTACAAGCAGCAACTGATAGAGAAATAGCTAAAGCTAAGAAACCGAATTTGAAAGAATTTTTCATTGTTTAGTGTTTTAATTTATTTATAAATAATTACTCTTAATACCCATTTGCAAGAAAGGTAACCCTGGCTATTCAAAAAAAATAAAAAAATATTTTCCTATCATTGGGTTACAATTCCTGATAAAAAGTATTAATAGTGAAAAAAGAGGTAAAAAGTTCAGCTCCAGCAGATAGTGAGATTGTATTAGGAATACTGAATGATTCTAAAGAGACTCTTAGCCGTTTATATATTTCCTATTTTCCTATGGTACTTCAATTAGTGCTAAAAAATAATGGAGATGAAGATGACGCGAAAGATGTATTTCAGGAATCGGTTATCGTTCTTTATAATAAGGTTAAGGCTGGAAACTTTGAGCTAAACAGTAAGCTTAAAACGTTTCTATATTCTGTATGCCGAAGGCTATGGCTTAAGCGTTTAAACGAGCAAAGCAAGACGATAAGGAACATACAGGATTTTTCTGAGATCATTGCTGTTGAAGACGATCTGGAAAAGCATGAAGAAAAGGACAGACAGTTTGCAATAATGGAATCAGCTCTCATACAATTGGGAGAACCTTGTAAAACTATTATTGAAGATTATTATATACAGAACAGATCTATGCAGGAGATCTGTGAGAAATTTGGTTATACCAATGCGGATAATGCCAAAACTCAGAAATATAAATGCCTGCAGCGTTTGAAAAAACTATTTTTTCAAACTTAATCAGAAGAAGATGAAAAGTGATTTGGAATTAACGAATTTAATAGATGCTTATCTTAAAGGAGAATTGGCAGGATCTGCTCTGGCTGATTTTGAACAATTGAGAAAAAGTGATCCTTCCTTTGATATGAAGGTTGTTGAGCATCGCAACTTTATTTCAAATCTATCCGATTATGGAAGCAGGGTTAAGCTTTCATCTGATATGAATGCAATTCATGAATCACTGGATATTCAGGCAATTAAAAACGAGGTTGCTCCGGAAGCCCCAAAAGTTATTCGATTGTGGAAGAAATATCGAATCAATACGGCTATTGCTGCTTCGGTTGCTTTTATAGCAGTCTCGGCGACTTTACTTTCAACAGGTTATTTTTCGAAGTCTATCTCAACTAATGTTAACTTATTACGCCGGGAGATTAACAGTATTAAACGTTCCCAGAACGCTTTGATCAAGAACATCAATGATAAACCTGTAAAAGGCCCTGCAGATCCTGGAGAATTCGGAGGCACAGGTTTTGCTCTCTCATCCAATGGGTATGTAGTTACGAATTTTCACGTAGTTAAGGGGGCTGATTCAGTCTATGTACAAAACTCTGAAGGTGAAGCATTTAAAGTAAAATTGATCTATATTGATCCTGCCTATGATCTGGCAGTACTTCAAATTACTGATCCTGCTTTTGAGAAACTTGCAAGCCTGCCTTACACATTTAAGAAGGCTGCTTCAGATGTAGGAGAGGATGTATTTACCATTGGCTTTCCAAGAGATGAGCAGGTTTTAGGTAAAGGATATGTCAGTGCAAAAAATGGTTATGCAGGAGATACTGTAGCTTATCAGGTTTCAATTCCTGTTAATCCTGGAAACAGTGGCGGGCCATTACTGGATAATCGTGGAAATGTTATTGGTATAATTAATGGCAAGCAGGCATTGCTCGACGGTGCAGCATTCGCGATAAAATCATCCTTTATACTTAAATCAATTGAAGCAATTCCTCAGGATTCTTTGGATGAAAAGCTGGTTGTGAACAAAAGAAATACCCTTGCCGGATTAAGCCGTAAAGATCAGTTCAAGAAACTTGAACCATATATTTACATGGTTAAGGTTTATTAAATATTTTGTTTTGTGTTTATAAAGGCTGGAGGAATTTAAATTCTTTCAGCCTTTTTTAATTAACGGTCTACCTCGCCAAGTACAATATCAATTGATCCAAGTATAGCTACCAGGTCTGCGATTAAAACGCCCCTGGATATTTCGGGCAATACAGATAGATTATTGAAACTTGGGGCTCTGGCTTTTACTCGTTTTGGAATTTCAGTCTTGCCGTCGCAAATAAAATAATAGCCAAGTTCACCTTTTGGATTTTCAGCCCGGATATAAAAATCCTGCTCTTTGGGTATGATCTTTTTAGGAAGTTTAGCTCTTGGGTCGAATTCAGGGCTTCGTTTTAATTCCTTTTGTAATCTGTTAAGACATTGTTCAATGATCCGGATAGACTCTGCAATCTCATCGGTCCGTATTTTATACCGGTCCCAGCAATCACCTGTCTTACCCATTTCACCTTTTCCAACAGGAATATCGAACTCAAGCTCTGGATAGACAGAATATTCATCCACACGCCTCAGATCCCATTTTAATCCAGATCCTCTGAGCATGGGTCCCGAGCAGCCATAATTAATTGCCACATCGAGCGGGAGCACCCCTATGCCTGCTGTTCTTCCAATGAAGATCTGATTATCCGTAAGCAACTGGTTCAATTCAGTGAGTTTTGGCTTGAAATAGCTTATAAACTCAGAGCATCGTTCTTCGAAACCTACCGGCAAATCATAGAAAAGACCACCGACCCAGATATAATTATAAAGCATTCTTGAACCTGATGCCCATTCCAGCATATTCATGATGTGTTCGCGATCACGAAAGCACCAAAGAAATGGAGTGAAAGCGCCTATGTCAATTCCATAGGTTCCTATGGCAATAAGGTGGGAGCTAATGCGGTTCAACTCACAAACCAGTACCCTGATATATTCGACTCTTTTTGGAATATCTTTGTCAATACCCATCATACGTTCAACGCCCATGACGAATGCATGATCGTTATTCATAGATGCCAGATAGTCCATGCGATCTACAAAGGGAATGATCTGCTGATAAGTGAGGCTTTCGCAATGTTTTTCAAAGCACCTGTGCAAATAGCCCATATGAGGGATCACTTCTTTCACGATCTCTCCATCAGTGATTAGTTCAAGCCTTAAAACACCATGTGTGGAAGGGTGCTGCGGACCCATATTGATAAGCATCTCTTCGGGCTTGAGGCCTTCAGTTAATTGAGCATATCTGGTTTTATTAAGCTGCATGAGAGGTATTTAGCTCAGTTAATTTTTATCCCTTTATATTCTTCTGCCGCCTGGTAGTCCTTACGCAGTGGATAACCTTCCCAGTCATCAGGAAGCAGGATTCTTCTCAGATCAGGATGGCCAACGAAATGAATTCCAAACAGATCAAATGCTTCACGCTCATGCCATTCAGCTGTACGCCAGACTTCTGAAACACTATAGAAAGATGGCAATGTGCCGCTATTTCTATCGTGATCCTTTATTGTTTTGAGAACAAGTTGTTGTTTGTGCGGTATTGAGGCGAGATGATAAACTATTTCAAATTTGTTCTTTTCAAGCCCATGATCTACTCCACTAAGGCAGGAGAGAAAATCAAACCAGGTGTTATTATTGTCTCTGAGCTCTTCGCAAACCTTCACAATAAGTTCCGGATCTATTTGTAAAGCCGATTGTAAACCATTGTTCTCAATAGCTTTGATCACACCCTCCCCGAATTTATCCCTTAGCAGATCTGTTATTTCATCAAAATTCATAGGTAAAGATCAGGGTGCAAGCCTTACAATTTTCCAACTGGTTTTATCAGCTTTTTTATAAACAATTCTGTCGTGCAAGCGGCTTGGGCGTCCCTGCCAGAATTCAATCACCTGTGGTTTTATAATATATCCACCCCAAAATGCCGGTTTAGGTATTGTTTTATTCTCATATCTTATTTCAGCCTCTTTCCAATCCCTTTCAAGGTCTTCCCGGTCTTCAATTACCTGACTTTGCGGAGAAACCAGGGCGCCAATCTGGCTTTGTTTCGGACGGCTTTGAAAATAACGATCAGATTCTTCTTTGCTAAGTTTTTCAACTGTACCCTCAATTCTTACCTGTCTTGCCAGCTCGGCCCAGTGAAAAACAATTGCTACAACAGGATTCTTAGACATTTCCTTTCCCTTTGCGCTCAGATAATTGGTATAGAACATAAAGCCCCTTTCGTCATATCCTTTTAACAATACAATTCTTGCACTGGGTTTACGGTCAATGCTGGTTGTAGCTAGAGTCATCGCATTCGGTTCATGAATGCCTGCATCCATTGCTTCTTTAAACCATTTGCCAAATTGTTTGATCGGATCTTTATCTACGTCCCTTTTGGATAGTTTTTCAGAAATATATTCCTGACGGAGGTTTTCAAGTGTTTCTTTTTTTACTGCCATTTTAATTGTTTTACCTGCTTGCTATAAGGTTTGTTGTCTTATATTACAAACTTAACAATTGCAGATTGCATTCTATCATTTGAATGATTTTTAGATATATATTGTAATTTTAAATACAATAAATGATTTTTAATCCATTTCTTTATGCTTAGCCTCCTTAAACCCAAAAGTGGAAGCCTGATCGTGTCAGAGCCATTTATGTCTGATCCTAATTTTAAAAGGTCTGTTGTTTTACTTACTGAATGTGAGGAAGCCGGGGCAGTTGGCTTTATTTTAAATCAACGAAGTAATCTGCTTCTGAATGATTTGATCCCCGATTTGAAGGGAGCAGATTTTCCTGTTTACTTCGGAGGTCCGGTTGCAGCAGATACCCTGCATTTTGTTCATTCTTGTTATGATAAACTCAATAGCGGGCTTAAGATCAGAGAGGGAGTCTTTTGGGGAGGTAATTTCGAAACAATTAAAATCCTTTTTAATAATAAACAGCTTAATCATCAAGAGATCAAATTTTTTGTAGGCTATTCAGGATGGGGTGCTGGTCAGCTGAATGAAGAAATCGATCAGAATTCATGGCTGGTAACTGATAAATACAGTCCTGAAGTGATTTTTGTTGAAGATGAAGAAAACTTATGGAGAGAAGTGGTTATTGGGCTTGGACCAAAGTATGCACATATCGCCAATTTTCCTGAAAACCCGCAGTGGAATTGAGGTAATATGTTACCAGTTATCTGTTGCCAGTTATCAGTTGAGGCCGCCTAAAAGAGGGGGAGTAAATTCAACAGATTTCTCCACAAATCTGATTTATTTCAACTGGAAAACTAGTACTCGTGTATTCGAAATAACGGCACCTATTTCCAACCCGATTGCTATCGGGTCACCGTTCTCAACCCTATAGCAATCGGGTCGCAATTGTCAACTGTCAATTGTCAACTATCAATTGCCTTCCATTTCCCTCGCACTTTCCTCAACCTTCCGCTTTAGCTCTTCTTTATAATCCAGAAGTCTTTGAGATAAAGCAGAATCAGACGTTCCTAAGATCTGGGCAGCAAGTATTCCGGCATTTTTAGCGGCATTTAATGCTACTGTGGCAACAGGAATTCCGTTCGGCATCTGAAGTATTGATAGGATGGAGTCCCAGCCATCAATAGAATTACTCGATTTTACCGGAACTCCGATTACCGGTAGTTGAGTGATGGAAGCAACCATTCCGGGTAGGTGTGCGGCTCCGCCTGCACCGGCAATGATTACTTTTAAGCCTCTGTCAGATGCTGTTTTTGCATATTCAAACATCCGTTCCGGAGTACGATGGGCCGAAACAACAGTAATTTCAAATTGGACTTTAAGCTCTTTTAATACATCTGCTGCATCCTGCATAACACCCAGATCAGACTTGCTGCCCATAATAATACCGACTTTAATCACTTCATTTGCCATATTATTTTTTATAGATATAATATTGTATATAAATAACTTATATAAGTTATTTATATTTTTACTTTGATTTTGTTTTGAACAAATCTTGCCTTCTCAATAGCCTTCTGACGGTCGTCATCCATAATCGTTACATGTCCCATTTTCCGGAAAGGCTTGGTAAATTTCTTTCCATATAAATGGATATAGACACCTTCCAGTTCAAGCACTTCATGTAATCCTTCATATTCTGCTGCCCCTTCATATCCCTTTTCTCCGAGCAGATTAATCATTACTGAATTGCTGATTGCCCTTGTATCTCCGGGAGGCAGGTTGAATATTGCTCTTAACAATTGCTCATATTGAGAAGTAAAATTACCCTCAATGCTCTGATGTCCGCTGTTATGTGGGCGTGGCGCAATTTCATTTACCAGAATGTCGCCATTCTTTGTAAGGAATAGTTCTACAGCCAGAATTCCAACAATCTTCAAATC
Organism: Daejeonella sp.; assembly: GCF_036405355.1. Taxonomy (GTDB): domain Bacteria; phylum Bacteroidota; class Bacteroidia; order Sphingobacteriales; family Sphingobacteriaceae; genus Daejeonella. The sequence continues at coordinate 2,228 of NZ_DASWXT010000085.1, read as the reverse complement.
TTCAGCAATCTTTATCGCTAATTGATCAGCCTTTTGGAGTATTTCAAAATCTAAAGTAGAAGGGGAGATTAGAAATTCAACAAGGTTTGCTTCTGAATTAAACTCCATTTCTACACAGGGAAATGTTTTTATATCGCCATCTTCATTTCTGGAAACGATCACAGACAGTTCTTTATCGAAATCTATTAGTTCTTCGATCAGACTCGGTTCATTGAATGCATTTTCAAGATCTGAAGCTGATTTTATTATTTTTACTCCCCTGCCATCATACCCATCACGGCGAAGCTTCTGGATATATGGAAATTTTAAATTAGCAGAAATTAGTTCCAATTTATTGCCAAATACCTGAAATGGAGCAGTAGGAATATCATTCTCTTTAAAGAACTGTTTTTGAATTCCTTTATCCTGAATAAGTCTGATGACTCTTGATTGCGGATAAACGGTTAAACCCTCTTTCTCAAGCTTTTCAAGCGCATCAACATTAACCTTTTCGATCTCTATGGTCAAAATATCAACCTCTTTCCCGAAATTATAAACCGCTTCAAAATCAGTTAAAGAACCCTGTACAAATTTCCTGCAGAGATCCTTGCATGGAGCTTCTTTGTCGGGATCCATAACATAGGTAGTAATGTTATAATTTATTGATTCCTGAATAAGCATGCGCCCCAGTTGGCCGCCACCAAGTATTCCAAGCTTAAGGTCTCCGTAAAATGCTTTCATATTGCTGCAAGTTTAGGCGAAATCTGTGAGAATATCCAATTTTCGGTATGTTTCATATCCTGAAAGGAGAATATAAAATATTATTGTTATGCTTGAGAATGATTTAATAACCCGAATCAGCTGTTTAAAAGGCTCTCCTGCTCAATCTTCTTTTGCAGCTCAAGTATTGCTCCAATAAGTGCTTCGGGTCTTGGGGGGCATCCCTGAACGTATACATCAACAGGGATGATTCTGTCAACACCTTTTACCACATGGTATCCATGCTGCCAGTAGGGGCCTCCGCAATTGGAACATGAACCCATAGAAATCACATACTTTGGTTCCGGCATTTGTTCATAAAGACGTTTAATGCGTTCAGCCATTTTAAATGTTACGGTACCCGCAATGATTATAACATCTGATTGCCTTGGCGAGGGACGGGGAAATACTCCAAAACGATCCAGGTCGTAGGTAGATGCCATAGATCCCATCATTTCTATCGCACAACATGCTATACCAAAACTCATAGGCCATAGTGATGATAATCTCGCCCAGTTAAGCAAATCATCAACCTTCACAATCATTACTGAACCGGTATCGTTTTTTATTTCTAAACTCACAAGGCAGGTCTTTTAAATTTCGGGGTAAATCCTGGTTTATTTGAGGATACTGTTGATTCCATCTGCACCTTTTCGGATATTGGAATTTCAGAATCTACACTAAAGGATTTTATCTGATAAGTTTCATTATTTAGTGCTTTATATGCAGAAAGCGGAATTTTTGAAGGCGAAACAGGTGAATATTGTTCAGGTCTGATCCAGTTCAGGTCACCCTTTTTCCAAACATAGACCAATCCGATTAATAAAATACCTACAAAAATGAACATTTCAATCATGCTTAACCATCCCCAGTAAGGATCGGCATTTATTAGCTCCTGCTGACTGAAAACTGTTGCCCATGGAAAAATAAAAGCTAACTCAACATCAAAAAGCAGAAAAACTAATGCAATAACATAGAAACGTGAATTAAATTGTATCCAGGAGTTTCCCTGGGGTTCTTCACCGCACTCATAGGAAGTCAATTTTTCGGGATTAGGCTTTTTAGGTGCGACCAGTTTTCCGATGAAAAATGTAAAGAGCACGAATAAAACACCCATGATCAGGTAGATAAATATCTTGCCGAACTCGCTTAACTGAGAAGTTTCATCCATTAACCAAAATTAAGAATAATTGAATTAAAGTATTCAAACGGTTTATTATTTCTGAAATAAGTTCATGTTTGTCTACTTAAAGTAAGCAAAATTCAGTATATCTCGATTTAGGCTTTTCAAATTGATGGTTTAGCTAATTTCCAAATTGGATATCCCAATAACTTTGCTTCCCTCCATTGCCCTATCGTGTACCCATAAATATTAATTGGATATTTGCATTTATGATACGAGTAGATTATTCGGGTTATTTTGGGGACAAGCGCATAGAATCTCGTGGTAGTTTGCTTCATCAACGTTTGTTTAGTAGCAGCACCCGGAG
>NZ_DASWXT010000084.1:0-13201 GCF_036405355.1 Daejeonella sp. | reverse complement strand
AAAAATCTGAGAGATTATGAAAAAACTGAGAAGTTTTTGAGAAAAAGAGAAGACAATTACATGTTTTACCTAAGAACGGTGGGTCAGCAACGATATAACAACGGATTATATTGCGATGGAATGAGGTGGCGGGTCAAGCTCAACGATTTGTCATTGCAGCGAAGCAATCCCCTCAACTAGACTACTACTCGTCATAAGATTGCTTCGTCGTGCCTCCCTGCAATTACATCCAAAAATCAAATCGCACTTTATCAGACACCGAGAACAGAGTTTTGTGATTATGTTGAAAGCCGCAATCCCGAACTCGGCAACTGCCAACAAGCACAATACTCAGGCAGGCCAAACATAGCTCAGTCAATTCAATTTAAAATTCAAAAACAAATCAATCAGAAATAGAGACAGTAAGAGAAGGAACTAGAGAATTAGCCTAATACGATCAAACAACCAGAACCGATGCCCCTTTATAAGCACTTCCCTGTACCACTCCCTTCGCTTCAAGACGCTTATCGATATAACTCTGGATCTGGGACTTCTTCATTCCCCAGTTTGGAGCGATAAGCAAATCAAAATCAGCAAGGCCAAATAGCCTTTGCAGCACAATATCCGGTCTTAATAAAGGAATGAACTCGGCAATAAAGTCGGTATATTCATCAATAGTGAATACTTTAAAAGGATCACGGGCATATCTTGAACCCATAATAGAGCCCTTAACTATATGAAGATGATGTAGTTTAACGAATTTGATTTGCGGGTATCTGTTGATCTCATCTGCATAACGCAGCATCATTTCATGGGTTTCCCATGGGAAGCCAAAAATAGTATGAACACAAATATCAACCTTGGTATTTTCTGCTAATTGAATTGCATTCAGGAATTCCTGGTGGGTACATCCCCTGTTGATCTGCAGAAGGGTATCATCATAGATCGATTCCATCCCCATTTCAAGGTCAACATCAAATCTATCGGCATAACTTTCAAGCAATGCCAGCTTCTCAAAATCGATACAATCGGGGCGGGTTCCTACCGATAATCCTACAATACTCTCTGTATTAATACTCAAAGCCTCATCATAAAGCATTTTGAGATAATGTGTTGGAGCATAAGTATTGGTATTAGGCTGAAAATAGATAATGAACTTTTCGGCTCTGTAATTTTTATAGGCCCTTTCCATGCCCTGCTCGATCTGTTCGCGAATGGTTGGAAGCTTCCGGGAAAGCTCGGGAGTGAAAGAATCTACGTTACAATAGGTACATCCCCCGTAACCTTTGCTCCCATCACGGTTTGGGCAGGTAAATCCGGCATCAGCAATAATCTTATATACGCGCTGCCCATCGTACTTATTTTTAAGATAAGCGCCATAATGATTATAATTCTTGTATCCGTAATCTAAAGGTGTTCCCAAAACTTTATTTTTGCAAAGATACAAAATTCAATCTTACCCTTAAACTCAGGCTATGCTCCGGATATATTATAAAAAAGATAAACGATTGGCGAAAGAAAGCGACATCAGTTTATTACGCGCAATCCCGCTTAACGATATGGTATGGGTAGATCTGCAAAACTCTACCGTTGAGGAAAAAGTAACGATCGAAACTTATTTTGATATAAAATACTCTTCAGTTGAAGAATCTTCAGAGATTGAAAGCTCTTCCCGCTTTAATGAACTCGACGATGAACTAATCATCAACTCCAATTTTCTATCTCCCAAACTGCAGGAATTTGATTATTGCCCGGTATCTATCATCCTGGAAAAGGGAATACTATTTACCTACCGGGATGACGATTTGAAAACCTTCGGAGAATCTGTCAAAAAGATCAAATCCAATCCTGGATCATTTACAAACGGCTATCATATTTTGCTCACAATACTTGAAACAGGAATCGAACAGGATGCAGACATCATTGAAGGCCTCGCGAAAGACATTGCCGACCTGAATAAGAAATTAACGCTGAATAGAAAACGTTCTGACGAGGAGATCCTTTTAAAGATTGCTTCATTTCAGAACTACAATATATTAATGCGCGAAAACATAGTGGACAAGCAGCGCCTTGTATCCTCATTAATGAAGAGCAGTCTCTTTCCTGAAGAATATATGCCTGTCCTAAGAATCATGATCAAGGATATTGGCTCACTGATTGAGCACAATAAATTCGCTTTTGAAAGATTGGAATACCTTCAGGACACCTTTATGGGTCTGGTGAATATTGAACAGAACCGCATTATTAAAATTTTCACTGTAGCGACTGTTGCCTTTATGCCTCCGACATTGATTGCCAGTGTTTATGGCATGAATTTTAAATTCATGCCGGAACTGGGATGGGATTATGGCTACCTTTTTGCCATTGCACTTATGGTATTATCATCGGTAATTACCCTGATCTTTTTCAAAAAGAAAAACTGGTTGTAACCAAAGTCATTTTTTACCAGATTTCTTATTCGTACCTTGTATACAGGGCGAAATGCAAATGCTTGCAATAGCCTTGTAAAAACAGGAGGTTATTATGAAAACACCAGTAAGAAACAAATCCAATGAAAACCAACAGGGCAGTTCAAAAGGAAACCAATCGATCCATGCCAAAAAGGAAGCACTGAAATCAAGAGGTATTTCAAACAGCGGAGGCCAGATGTCTTATCAAACAGACAACAAACAGGCCACCGTGAATAAAGGAAATGAAAACTCTATGGTTCAGGGTAAAACCAAAGCACCAAAAATGCCAAGTAAACACAGCCCAAAGAAGGGTTAAAATGATTTATTTGGGCAGAAGGAAAAAGGTTCTGCTTCTATTTGGTTTAAAGGATTTTGAAAGTATAAAGGAAGGCTTTCATATTTAAACATCACAATTTGAATGACCCGGAAAGGGTCAAATGTTTATAGCAATTGGTTGATACGGGAATTCCGACCCCGAAGGTGGTCGCATGTATCGGAATTCCACATACGACCCCTTCAGGGTCGTAAAACTAGATTTTTGGTATTTCTATAAACGTGCGACCACCTTCGGGGTCGGTTAGACGCCTCAACGTACAAGATTAAATTGGTGGGTAATTTAAATTTCATAAACCCAAATTCCCCCCTAAATCTCTCATCAATCCAATTATTCTTACCTTTATACCCCAATCAGGAACAAAAATGACCGAAGTCTACAAACCTAAAAATAAGATCCGTTTTGTTACAGCAGCTGCCCTGTTCGACGGGCATGATGCAACTATCAACATTATGCGGCGGATACTTCAGTCCTCAGGGGCGGAGGTAATCCATCTTGGTCATAACCGATCTGTACAGGAGGTTGTAAACTGTGCGATTCAGGAGGATGTTCAGGGCATTGCAATGACATCCTATCAGGGCGGACATACTGAGTATTTAAAATATATGTATGATCTGCTGCAGGAATCCGGCGCAGGGCATATCAAAATATTTGCGGGCGGTGGCGGCGTAATCCTGCCGACTGAAATTAAAGAACTTAAAGAATACGGCATCACTCAGATCTATTCACCTGATGATGGCCGGAAAATGGGACTTCAGGGAATGATCAATGATATGCTCCAGGCATGTGATTTTCAAACCCATACCAGCCTGACGAATGAGCTGAAGGGCATTCAGCAAAAGAATGTAAATGCTATAGCTTCCGCGATTACACTGGCAGAAAACCATCCTGAGCAGACAGAGAACTTCCTGAAGGAACTTGAAAAATTAAATGCGGATAAAAAAGTACCGGTTATCGGAATAACCGGAACCGGAGGGGCTGGAAAATCATCACTGATTGATGAACTTGTGCGCCGTTTTCTGGTCGAAACTGATAAAAGCATTGCGATTATCTCAGTTGATCCTTCAAAACGCAAAACTGGCGGTGCTTTATTAGGCGACCGGATCCGGATGAACTCCATCAATAACCCAAGGGTTTACATGCGCTCCCTTGCGACAAGGCAGGCCAATTTGGCCCTCTCAAAATATGTTCAGGAGTCGATCGACATCTGTAAAGCAGCAGGATATGAACTGATCATTGTTGAAACTTCCGGTATCGGACAGTCGGATACTGAGATCACAGAACATTGTGATGTATCCTTATATGTGATGACTCCCGAGTTTGGGGCAGCAACCCAACTGGAAAAGATTGACATGCTCGACTTTGCGGATATCGTTGCGATCAATAAATTTGATAAACGGGGAGCACTGGATGCGATCAGGGATGTAAGAAAACAGTTTAAGCGTAATCATCAACTATTCGATTCTCCAGATGAAGAGCTCCCTGTAATCGGGACCATGGCTTCTCAATTCAATGATCCCGGGATGAATAAACTCTTCTCGGAATTGATGAAGGCCATATTAAGGAAGACCGGATATGATTTCCAGGCAAAAATGGAATTAATCGGAAAGCATAGTGAAAAGAGTTATATCATTCCGCCAGAACGAATCCGTTATCTTGCCGAAATTGTTGAAAGCAGTTCAGCTTATGCAGAATGGGTAAATACACAGAGTAAAATCGCTCAGCAGATGTTTCAGGTTAAGGGTGCAATTGCCCTCGCCATACAACACAGACCTGCTGAGGATAGCGCTGTCAAAACCTTAACTGATATATATAATAAACTTGAAGAAAGTCTTGATCCCGAATGCCGCAGATTATTACGTGAATGGCCTGATACGATAAAGAAATACAAGGCTGATGAATTCATTTACAAAGTCCGCGATAAAGAAATTAAACAATCCCTTTATTCAGAATCATTATCTAAACTAAGAATTCCAAAGATCTCCTTACCTAGATATGAAGCATGGGGCGACATCCTGCGCTGGTTACTGACCGAAAATGTTCCCGGAGAGTTTCCTTACGCTGCCGGAGTATTCCCTTTAAAACGTGAGGGTGAAGACCCGACACGTATGTTTGCAGGCGAAGGTGGTCCGGAGAGAACCAACAAGCGTTTTCATTACGTTTCGCTCGGACAGCCCGCACACCGACTTTCTACAGCTTTCGATTCGGTCACGCTTTACGGAGAAGATCCCGGGCTCCGTCCCGATATTTACGGTAAGATTGGGAATTCAGGAGTCAGCATCGCGACACTTGATGATGCAAAAAAACTGTACAGCGGATTTGATCTCTGCCATCCTTCTACATCGGTATCCATGACCATTAACGGTCCGGCACCAATGCTGCTTGGCTTTTTCATGAATGCCGCCATCGACCAGCAATGTGAGAAATATATCATTGAAAATGGGCGGCAGGCAGAAGTAAAGGCTAAAATTGATCAGATTTTCAAAGCAAAAGGCATTTCCCAGCCGGTTTATCAGGGCGAACTCCCTGAAGGAAACAATGGACTCGGCTTAATGCTTCTCGGACTTACAGGCGATCAGGTCTTAGAACCTGAAGTTTATAATAAGATAAAAGCCTATGCAATTTCGAGTGTAAGAGGTACTGTGCAGGCAGATATTTTAAAAGAAGACCAGGCACAAAACACCTGCATTTTTTCAACTGAATTCGCTCTGAGGATGATGGGTGATATACAGAAGTATTTCATCGACAAGCAGGTAAGAAACTTCTATTCGGTCTCTATTTCGGGATACCATATCGCTGAAGCAGGAGCCAATCCGATCTCCCAACTTGCCTTTACCCTGAGTAATGGCTTTACTTTCGTAGAGTATTACCTGAGCCGTGGGATGCATATCGATGAATTTGCGCCAAACCTGTCTTTCTTTTTCTCCAACGGAATTGATCCTGAATATTCAGTGATCGGACGTGTTGCAAGAATAATCTGGGCTAAAGCCATCAAGCATAAATACAAGGGCAATGACCGTTCACAAAAATTAAAATATCATATCCAGACCTCGGGGCGCTCCCTGCATGCTCAGGAAATTGATTTCAATGACATCAGAACAACTTTGCAGGCGCTTTACGCGATCTATGACAATTGCAATTCACTGCACACCAATGCCTATGATGAAGCGATCACTACTCCGACAGAAGAGTCGGTGCGCAGGGCAATGGCAATACAGCTTATTATTAACAGGGAATTGGGTCTCGCCAAAAATGAGAACCCTTTACAAGGCGCCTTCATTATTGAAGAACTGACCGAACTGGTTGAAGCAGCCGTTTTGGAGGAATTCAAGCGAATAAATGATCGCGGCGGAGTGTTGGGAGCCATGGAAACGATGTACCAGCGCAGCCGTATTCAGGAAGAATCACTTTATTATGAAACTCTGAAACACGACGGGACTTATCCTATTGTTGGGGTGAATACCTTCCTCAATAAAAACGGATCACCAACGATCATTCCATCAGAAGTTATCCGTGCTACTGAAGAAGAAAAGAAATTCCAGATCAGCGCTTTGGAAACCTTTCAGCAGAGAAATGAAGAAACTTCAGCTAAGCTTTTGAAAGAACTTCAGCAGAAAGCTGTTGCCGGAGAAAATATTTTTGAAAGCCTGATGGAGGTTTGTAAGGTTTGTTCCCTGGGGCAGATCTCACATGCTTTATATGAGGTTGGGGGGCAGTACAGGAGGAATATGTAAGAACCGTCATTTCGACTCGCGGAAACGGCCGTTGTAATCAATCAAATTGGTAACGCAGGGAGAAATCTCGTGATTAATGGAAGAATCTTCGAGTATGTGATTCCTCGTCCAACCCGTCCGGCCTTAGAGAGTCTTCTGGAATGACGGAGAAGACACCGTGATAAGTTGAAGCACTAGCACGAATTTGCAATTTGTAATTCACACTCATCCCTATTTAAGCCCACTCTATCCTGCCGGAATTTAATAATATTCCTGCATCGGTTATATCGGCGTGATAACTTAACCAAAACCGGAGATTCCCTTTCTATCGTTCTAAATAACTTTATTTGTATTTTTCTGCCTGCCTGTAATGCTATCTGCGCTTTATCAAAGGAGATTTTCTTCTTTTTGAGCTTTAGCGGTTGATCACTCATATGTTCTGCAATAGCGACATTCCAGGCGGATCGGAATCCAAGTAAAGCCGCTTTAATACTGTAAACCTGTTTCAAACTCTGATCTGAAATCACCACACGGGCAAAAGATACAGCATCTGCGAAACGTCTCCGCTCCTGTTTCTGCTTTTCTGAATAGATTACAGCACTTCTGTCAGGAAACCTCGAAACAACAGTCTTCCCCCCGCATTGTCTGAATAACAACTGCCGGTTGATACTTCCACTGAAGCCTTTAAACAATATGGAGGTTTGAATAGCCATTTTCTTAATTCCTTATTGAATATAAGAAAAAAATCGCTGTTTATCAAGAGTTTAACGTATAAATATGACAAGGAAAAGCTTAAAGATAGGCTTTAAGAAGGTCTTAGATTCGCTTAAGGTATAGACATTTTACGTTCAAATGCTATTAAAACGGGGTTTGGGATTGAAACCTGAAAGTTCATAGTCTAAGATCCTCCGAAATCTGTTTAAATCGGGTTCTGAAGATCAGTAATTTTAACAATAACACATTGATTAGATAAGCCTGATGATTAATTTTAGAACTTTGACCTCGAGATTACTTGTCATACCTGCCTGTCCGGCCAGACAGGCCTCATTCGGAATGACACCCCTATTTCCAAATCCTCCAAAATAATGTAAATTGGATCTCGAATACTTAATTTCAATCCAATTTCTACAAAATGAGCAATTCTCCCACCCGCTTCCTGTCACTTGATGTTTTCAGAGGCATGACCGTATGTTTTATGATTATTGTTAATACTCCTGGAAGCGGTGCTACTCCCTTTGCTCCGCTATTGCATGCTTCATGGCATGGTCTTACTGCGACAGATCTCGTTTTCCCGGCCTTTTTATTCGCAGTTGGTAATGCGATGAGTTTTACAAAAGGGAAACTGGAAAGCGACAGTCTGGTATTCCTCAAAATACTGAAGAGAACGGCATGGATCTTTATCCTGGGTTATCTGCTTTACTGGTTCCCATTTTTCAAGGCCAATGAAGCCGGCGAATTGATCTTAAAACCAATCAGCGAAACCCGCATTTTCGGGGTATTACAACGTATTGCATTGTGCTATTTCTTTGGAGCATTGATGATTCATTATCTCTCCGCGAAGAAGATCATTATTTTAAGCGTAATATTTCTTTTGGGCTACTGGGGGATTCTACTCGCATTTGGTGATTCTGCAGATCCATACAGTATGCTGGGAAATGCAGGTCATTATCTTGATAAATTTCTGTTTGGAGAAAGTCATCTATCCAAAGGCGAGGGCGTACCTTTTGAAGCCCAGGGGCTTCTGAGTACTATGCCCGCAATTGTATTAGTTATCATCGGCTATTTTGCAGGAAAATTCATTAAAGAAAATGGCAAAACCTATGAAACGATTGCCAAATTGCTATTGGCCGGAGCGGCTCTGATCTTTATTGCAATTTGCTGGGACAGCGTATTCCCGATCAATAAAAAACTCTGGACCGGTTCCTTTATCCTGCTGACCAGTGGACTTAATCTGGCAATCATTGCTGCATTATTGTATGTTGTCGAAATTAAGTCCATGAACAAGGGCAACTGGACTTACTTCTTTACTGTATTTGGCAAAAATCCGCTATTTATCTATTTACTGGCCGAGGTAGGCAGCAGAATTCTTAGTCTGATCACCGTGGCTGAAGATACAAGTCTTCGTAAAGCCATCAGCATCAATGTTTTTCAGGCAATAGCCCCCGGGCCAATCGGCTCCTTATTATTTGCGTTGACCTTCATGTTACTGTGCTGGACTGTTGGATTATGGATGGATAAGAAGCATATTTATATAAAAGTGTAAAATATGCAACGCTTCGTTTTGAATCCATTTTTTAAAAACTATATTTATTACATAAACCAAAACACATAATAATGAAATACCTAGTATTTATTTTTTCCTTCATTTTGATTTCAACTGCTGCAATTGCTCAGAAGTCAACAAAACTATTTAACGGCAAGGATCTTACCGGCTGGACTATTCATGGTACAGAGAAGTGGTATGTTGAAAAAGGCCATCTGATCTGTGAAAATGGGCCAAAAGAAGAATATGGCTATCTGTCTACAGACAAAAACTACAAGAATTTCATACTGGAATATGATTTTAAACTTGAAGCAAATGGTAATAGCGGTGTATTCGTCCGTTCCAGTATCGATGGCACCAAAATCAGCGGATGGCAGGTAGAAGTTGCTCCTCCCGGAAACGGAACAGGAGGCATTTACGAATCCTATGGAAGAGGCTGGTTAACAAAACCAACTAAAGAAGAAGAATCAGGGCTTAGTCCGGATGGCTGGAACCATGGAAAGATTCATGTAATGGGTGATGAAATAACTACCTGGTTAAATGGTAAACAAATCTCACATCTGAAAGATGAAAAATTTGGAGCAGGAAAAGGTTTTATTGCGCTTCAAATCCATTCTGGTGGTGACATCAAGGTTAGATGGAAAAACATTAAAATCAAAGAACTCTAGTTTTAAACTAGTTCACATAATTTATTCTAACAGTAAGCCTGCCCTAATAGCAGGCTTATTCAATCCCGGATAGACCGGGATAAAAACCCAAATTATATTCTAATGAACAACAATCAGGAATCTTCTCGTAGAGGTTTTATTAAAAAAATTGCAGCAACCACAGCTGCCGTTGCGGTTGGAAACAATGTACTTGCTGCAGCTCAGGAAAGTGAAACAGCACAGTTTATAATCCATAAAAGACAATACATTGGTGCAAACGATAATATCAATATTGCATTGATTGGGGCCGGGGGAATGGGGACGGGGGATACGATCACAGCATTAAAGGTACCCGGTGTAAAATTGGTAGCCGTATGTGATCTTTATGATGGTCGACTGAAAGCCGCAAAAGAACGTTGGGGTCAAGACATTTTCACCACAAGATCCTATAAGGAAATATTAAACCGCTCAGATATTGATGCAGTTATTGTTGCTACACCTGACCATTGGCATCAGCAGATCTCAATCGATGCAATGAGAGCGGGTAAACACGTTTACTGCGAGAAGCCAATGGTTCATGATATTACCGAAGGTCCTGCAGTGATCAAAGCTCAGAAAGAAACCGGAAAGGTATTTCAGGTAGGTAGTCAGGGTGTTTCTTCATTGGGAAATGAGAAAGCAAAAGAACTTCTGAAAGATGGAGCCATTGGTCAGCTTAACTTTGCTGAAGGTTTTTGGGCACGTCATTCACCGGGTGGTGCCTGGCAGTATCCAATTCCGGCTGATGCTTCAGCGGCTACAGTCGACTGGGATACTTTTGTAAGCAATACTACCAAACGCTCCTTTGATGCGATGCGTTTCTTCAGATGGAGAAATTACCGCGATTACGGAACCGGAATGTCGGGCGATCTGTTCGTCCATCTCTTCTCCAGTCTGCATTTTATAACAGATTCCTTCGGCCCGAATAAGATCTACTCATCCGGCGGATTAAGATACTGGAAAGATGGCCGTGAAGTTCCGGATGTGCTTCTGGGCATATTCGATTACCCGGACCAGGCTCAGGCTCATCCTGCATTTAATCTATCCTTAAGATGTAATTTTGCTGATGGAACCAGTGGAAATACAATATTAAAACTCGTAGGAAGTGAAGGTGCAATGGATATTGGCTGGGACAGTGTTACGTTAAGAAGGAATAAAAACTTTTCTTCCGATGATCCTTTTTTCATAGAAAAAATGAAGAATGCGGGTACTCCATTAAGCGACCGTAAACGAATCCTGCCGCAGGAAGAATATAGCTTTGCAGCAGAAAAAGGTTATATGGGTGGTCCGTACGATCATTTTGTAAATTTCTTTAATGCAATTAAAAACAATGGCAAAGTTGCCGAGGATGCGATTTTCGGATATCGTGCAGCAGCACCTGCATTGTTGTGTAACGACAGCTATAACAACGATACTGCAATCTTATGGAATCCTGAGAAGATGCAATTAGTTAAAAAGTAATTTCAACAACAATAAAAAAGCCCGACCTGTAAAATTGCATGTCGGGCTTTTCTATTGAATTAACATAAGCTGGATACAATTTTTTGCCGGCTACTATTAAAATTGATAGTTTTCTATTGTTTTTGGAAATCAGGGTCTGCACTTCTTCGGTTATGCCAGTCCCGTGTTCTGCCGTAGTTTTTGCCCATAAATTCTTTGGTAATATAAAATCAGACCGGGCAAAAATCTACAGCTGCCACCCGGGTTTATATAAAATGGCAAATGGTCCTTTTGCCGGGCTACCCGTCCCGATGAAAAACAGCACCGGGTAAGATAAACCTTGCCGGAGGAGGTAGCTTCCGGCTGGTCGTAATTTGAAATGGAATGCGATTTCTTGCCGGAACTACTCCGGAGGAAAGGGCTGCACTAGCCTATAAGACACAGGTATTGGTTTAAAAAATCAAATTATTTAACTCCAAAGCCCTATCTGAATATTTACAAACCTGTCTTTTAGCCTTCACTATATCTAACTCAGGTTAAATTAGTATCATTAACCTGCTATCCAGCTGAATTTATATTCAAGGGAAGGATTTTTCATTCTTTCGGCAACCCTCAACAGGCGGTCAGGTAAATTCATTACATAATCACGAGCCTTTTCACCAGCTTCATTCAGATCACGCACTTTTTCAATATGCCATTCATCAATCAGTTGTTTCATGATCTGAACATAGTCAACCGCGGTATAAACGCCCAAACGTTGTGCTGCATCTGTGAAATGTCCAAAAGTCTGACCCATTTGTAAACCTACTTCACGAAGGAAGTGAGCTGGCATGACAATTTTATTACGCATCATATCTTCAAAAGCAATCATTGCCTCACTTGGATCCACTTCAAAAATACGAAGCATAAAATCTTTATAGGCTTTTGCATGTCTGGCCTCATCAGAAGCAATTACACCACACATTTTCGATAATAAGGTATCGCCATCAGCCTTAGCCAATGATGCCACCCTTCTGTGTGAAATATTTGTAGCGAGTTCCTGAAAGCTGGTATAGATAAAATTACGGTAAGGGTCATGACCTGTACCAATATCAAATCCATCAGCAATCAGATATTGAGTTGAGATTTCCATCTGGCGCATATCCACACGGCCCGATAAATAAAGATATTTGTTCAGCAGATCTCCGTGACGGTTTTCTTCTGCAGTCCATAGTCTCACCCATTTCATCCAGCCATTTTGTTCATCTTTCGAAATACCGTCAACCATAGTCAACCAGGATTCATAGGTTGGGAGTGCTTCTTCAGTAATAGTATCACCGATCAAAACCGCTACCAAATCATAAGAAAGTGCTTCTGCATTTTCTTTCAAGTCTTTAATTTCTGAATAAAATGTATCGCGCGTTGAATCAGGCAGGAAGTCGGAAGGCTGCCAGTTTGTTTCGATAGGCTTGAGGTATTCATCCATCTTTTCAAGCATATACTTTTCGATGTGCACTAATACTTCTCGGCGTGATCCTATATTGATATTCATATGTATTTCTAAATTATTCAAATATACGTAAAAAGCATGAATCGGGCTCTTAATATTGAATTCAAAACATCTTTTAAATAGATATAAAGTGCTTTATAAGCAATAATTATTGTAAGTATAAATAAAAATAATCGTAGAGAAAATGAGATAGATCACACACCTGGCAGAAAAATCGCAATATTAATATGTATAAATAGGAATGTGATCCAAGAGAAGAAATAATGTACTCTGGGTGTGGTTAAATATAATTTCATTTGGTCGGTGTTGTCACCAATCAAGAGACATGAGTTGCTTATGGTAGGTAAAACCAATCCTAGGGAACATTGGATATGAGGGTGATTATGGTAAGGTGACAACACAGACTATGAGGGATGGTTGAGAAAATAAGATAGATTATACACACTAAAACGTTAATCAATAAGAGTAATAATTATTTTTTGAAAAGCAGGTTCCGTCTACTATCGGTTCCGCTATCCGGGCGGGCGCTATTTTTGCCGCAGAAAATAAGTGTTTAGATCCTATTTACTTTGCGGCAAAGCTGCCGCTGCGATCCCGTTTTCCTGAATTCGTCAGGATGACACTCACTTTTCTTAGTGTTTGCGTCTTTGGGAGTATAAGGTCGCAGCATTCGCCACGATGGCAATCAGTTTTATAACACAGGTGTGGCTTTCGATCTTTTAATAATTAGTATTACGAATGAGGTCGTGGCTTTCGCCACGATGACAATCAGTATTATATATTGAGGAGATTCCGGTTCGTTGACCGGAATCGGAAGGGCTATAAGTCTACCAGAAATTGATACTTT
>NZ_DASWXT010000083.1:0-33156 GCF_036405355.1 Daejeonella sp. | reverse complement strand
AAATCATTCATGAATATTGTCATCATCGGGAATGGTATTACAGGAATTACCTGTGCACGGAATATCAGGAAGCTTGATTCAAGGGCTTCCATTACTGTAATCTCTGCAGAAAGCGAACATTTTTTTTCACGTACTGCCCTGATGTATATCTATATGGGGCACATGAAATTTGAACATACCAAGCCCTATGAAGACTGGTTTTGGAGTAAAAACAGAATAAATCTAATCAGGGCATATGTTAAAAACCTGAATTCAAAAGATAAAATACTCCATTTTGATAATGACGAATCAATAGCCTACGACAAACTGATCATTGCAAGTGGTTCAATACCCAATAAATTTGGATGGCCGGGAGAAAACCTCCATGGAGTTCAGGGTCTTTATAGTATGCAGGATCTTGAACAGATGGAGAATAATACAAAAAATATTTCCTCAGCAGTACTTGTTGGCGGAGGATTGATTGGCATTGAAATGGCTGAAATGCTTCACAGCAGGAAGATTGAGGTTAGTATGCTCATACGTGAAAATTTATATTGGAATAATGTCTTACCGAGGGAAGAAGCACAACTTATTGGTAAACATATAAGCGGACATGGAATAAATCTTCAATTTAATACCGAGCTCAGGGAGATCATTTCCGATGATCAGAATCGTGTTAAAGGAGTGCTCACAAATACAGGGCAGCAGTTTGAATGTCAGTTTGTTGGTCTTACAGCAGGTGTAAAGCCAAACATCAGTTTCCTTGAGAAACATGAACTGGAAACTGAGCGCGGGATTCTCGTCAATGAATACTTTGAGACCAGCATCCCGGATATTTATGCTGCAGGTGATTGTGCACAGTTTCGTAAACCAAAGCCTGGAGAACCTGCCATTGAACAATTATGGTACACCGGAAAAATGCAGGCGGAAACATTGGCCAAAACTATTTGCGGAGATAAATCTGCTTACAATCGGGGAATTTGGTTTAATTCAGCTAAATTTTTCGATTTGGAATATCAAACATACGGACAGGTTTTGCCTGAGATCAATGATCAGCAGAAAAGTTTTTACTGGGAACACCCAAATGGCAAACATGCCTTCAGGGCAAATTACAGCAGAAAAGATGAAAGTATATCAGGTTTTAATTTCATTGGCATCAGATTCAGACAAATTATTGCGGAGGAATGGATAAGGGAGCACAAAACAATTGGTTTTGTGATTCAAAATCTGAAAAAAGGATGGTTTGACCCTGAATTTTCGAAAGCCTTTTACAATGATATCTCCCATTCCTATTTACAAAGTTTAGACGGTGGAGATGGAGAATAACAAACATTTAAAATAAATGAAAGACGTTTCACTTTCAATCGCAAGTCCAGCTGCAGCCAGTCCTTTACAAAAAGCAGGTGCTGCACTTACCGCATGCGCAATACTGAGCTCAATTATTGCTGCTTTCGGAGCCGGAACATCCCATCCCCTGCTATTCTTTTTTCTGATAACAGGCTTATTCATTTTGGGTGGCCTATTTTATTCAATTCCCTATTTTAAGGCACAGGCAGGAATCAAAAATAACGGGATAATGCAAAATTCCCTGAGCAGCCGGGGTGCTATTGCCTGGGGCATTGCAATATTAATGACCGGGTTTTATATCATACTTTACTGGTTTCCTTATTATCTTGAAGGTCTGATTCGGACAATGGATCCATTGAGCATGATGCTGAGAGGTAGAGCATCTGATCAATGGTTTTTATATGGTGCCTTTTATACTCTGGCAGTTCTCATCATGGGAATTCGCTTTATTGCAAAATATAAATTCAGTCGTTATCACATCATAAGAACCATTTCTGTAATGTTCTTTCAACTGGGCTTTGCATTCTTATTACCTGCATTCCTGCTAAAATTAAATCAGCCGGAATTTTACTTTTCTTATTTCTGGCCATTAAAATATTCCTATTTATTCCCAAATGATATAGATTATCTGGTCCAGTCAGGGAATCTGGGAGTATTTATGGTATTCTGGGGTTTAGTCATGACGTTCATCGCTACCCCTGTTCTAACCTATAATTTCGGCAAACGCTGGTACTGCTCATGGGTTTGCGGTTGCGGTGCCCTGGCCGAAACCTTAGGCGACCCATACAGGCAAAATTCAGATAAATCATTGAAAGCATGGAAAATTGAGCGCTGGATGGTTCACTCAGTCCTGGTATTCATTACACTCACTACAGTTCTGCTCTGGCTAAATTCATGGAAAAGCGGAACTATTTTAGGTGATTCATCAGGCTTATTCTCACAATGGTATGGTTTTATGATAGGCTCCGTATTCTCAGGAGTTATTGGAACAGGATTTTATCCAATAATGGGATCCCGTGTTTGGTGCCGCTTCGGATGTCCAATGGCAGCAATTCTGGGATTATTCCAGAGATTCAAATCAAAATTCAGAATTACAACAAATGGTGGACAATGTATTTCCTGCGGGAATTGTTCTACATACTGCGAAATGGGAATCGATGTCAGGGCCTATGCGCAAAAAGGCGAGAATATAATCCGGGCATCCTGTGTAGGTTGCGGTGTTTGTTCATCTGTTTGTCCGCGCGGAGTTCTAAAACTTGAAAATCTGGAAGAAGAGGGTCGGTTTATTCCATATATCCGCCATGAAGACAAGAAATGAATCAGAACCCGCAAAAGCCATTAATTTATGTAATCATCCCTGCGTTTAACGAAAGCAAATCGATAGGAAAGGTCATCGCGGATATCCCTGACATGGTCACAGAAATTATTGTTGTTGACAATGGTTCGACAGATAAAACGGGAGATTTCGCAAAAGAAAAAGGTGCCACTGTTTTAAGGGAAAACAGGAAAGGCTACGGATATAGCTGTCTTAAAGGCATGGACTATATCAGTAAGAAAGCCAAAGAGGATGATATCATTGTCTTTTTGGATGGTGACTATTCAGACTTTCCCGCTGAGCTAAAATTGCTGGTCTCTCCTATTATTTCTTCCGGTTTTGATATGGTAATTGGTACAAGAGTACTGGGAGAAAGGCAGAAAGGCTCCATGCTTTTCCAGCAAATTGCCGGAAATTGGCTGGCTACCACACTGATCAAACTAATTTACAATGCTCATTTTACCGACCTGGGGCCGTTCAGGGCAATCACCTGGAATACGCTGCAATTAATAAACATGAAAGATAAAACCTTTGGCTGGACTGTCGAAATGCAGGTCAAAGCGGCGAAACTTAATCTGAAGTTTACCGAAATTCCGGTCAGTTACCGAAAAAGAATTGGTGTAAGCAAGGTCTCAGGTACAATAAAAGGAACAATTTTGGCCGGATATAAAATATTACTCACCATTTTTAAAAATATTTAACTCTTTACTGCGGGATTTATGCTTGAACTTGGTATTGTAATACTTTACTACTTCTTCTTTTTTTTCATAATCCTTTTCAGCATCGGGCAGCTAGCCTTGTTAATTACATTCCTATTCAACAGAAAAAAAGAATATCAGCTTAATAAAACGTTTGAATTACCCTCACTGACTATTCAATTACCTATCTATAATGAACGTTTTGTAATTGAGCGCTTACTGGATTCAGTTGAACGATTAAATTACCCCAAAAGCCGCTTAGAGATCCAGGTGCTGGATGATTCTACTGATGATACCAAAACAATTGCTGCAAACAGGGTTGCACAATTAAAAACTCTTGGTTTCAACATAAAACATATCCATCGGTCAAACAGGGAGGGTTATAAAGCAGGTGCATTACAAAACGGACTAATCAGTGCTTCTGGTGAGTATTTAGCGATATTTGATGCCGACTTTGTTCCGCATCCGGATTTTTTGATCGATACATTACCCTATTTCACTGATAAACAAACAGGAATGGTCCAAACAAGATGGGGCCATATGAATGCCATGCAATCATTACTGACCAGAGCACAGGCAACCGGCCTGAACAACCATTTTATAATTGATCAGGAAGGAAGAAACAAAGGCGGATATTTTATAAATTTTAACGGAACTGCGGGAATCTGGAAAAAAGAGTGCATCATCGACGCTGGTGGCTGGAACTCGGATACTCTTACTGAAGATCTTGATCTTAGTTACAGGGCTCAGATTAAAGGCTGGAAGTTTAATTATTGTCCAAACATAATAATTCCCGCAGAATTACCAGACCGGATAAGCGCTGTGCGTACACAACAATTTCGCTGGACCAAAGGTGGTGTTGAAACTTCAAAAAAACTTATAGGCAAGCTTTGGAAAGCAAAGATCAGCTTAGCTGTGAAAATATTCGGAAGCTTTCACCTCCTGAATAACTATATCTATGCCTTTGTCTTAATCAGTGCATTAATAAGCGTTCCATTAATGTTCGTTAAAAACACATCCACAGAATTTAATCAGCTCTTTAAATGGAATACCATTATAATGACAGTAATGCTGATCAACTTCCTGTATTGTTTTACCGCAATCTTGGTTGATAAAAAGAAATTTATCGGAGCGCTAATAGAAGTCATAACTGCATTCCCGGTTGCCCTGATTCTTTCTTTGGGAATGTCATACCATAATACAAGGGCAATATTACAGGGAATAAAAGGAAAAAAGACAGCCTTTATCAGAACCCCTAAGGTTAGTGAGTCGGGCGGAATAAATCCCTATTTAAAGACACCCGGATATAAAAAATACATCCCTGAATTTCTGCTTTTTCTTTACTTCTTATTTGCTGCCTCCTCAGGGATATACTTTAAAGATTTCGGATTTCTGATCTATCATGTATTAATGCTTTCAGGATTTGGCTTTATTCTTTGGAGTGCCTGGTCCGAAACATCTGAGAATTAATCCGATCAGGCAGATATCGCATTGATGATATCATATTGCGTAATGATCTCAATTTCACCCAGTTCACCTTCAACCAGAACTGCCATATTATCCTTATTTATAATCGATGTGATTTTATCAATAGAAGTATTAAGATCAACAAATGGAAAGGAAGAGGTCATAATATCCTTTACAGAACCTGACCGAAGTGTCGGGTTCTCCATAACAGAACTCAGTATATCGCTCTCCGTAATCTTGCCAACGATCATACCTTTCTGAGTGACCGGGATCTGTGAAATATTCAGGGACTTAATTGTATTGATCGCCTGAAGTACGGACTGTTCACAATCAATCGTTACAATTTCCTGTCTGCCCCGCTTCATTAGAATAGACTTGGCTGTAAGTTTTTCATCCGTAAGAAATCCCCTCTCCCTGAGCCAGTCTTCATTGTACATTTTGCCCATGTATCTGGAACCATGATCATGAAAAATAACTACAACAACATCCCCCTCTTTTAACTCATCCTTAAGCTGCATCAGACCGGCAAGAGCCGATCCTGCAGAGTTTCCGGCAAATATGCCTTCCTTACGGGCGATTTCCCGGGTCATTAATGCCGCATCCTTATCTGTTACCTTTTCGAAACGGTCAATGATATCGAAGTCAACGTTCTTAGGAAGAAAATCTTCCCCGATGCCTTCTGTGATGTATGGATAGATCTCATTTTTGTCGAGAATACCGGTTTCCTTATACTTCTTAAAGACCGAACCATAGGTATCAATTCCCCAAACCTTTATGGCCGGGTTCTGCTCTTTGAGGTATTTCCCGGTACCGGATATTGTACCACCGGTTCCAACCCCTACAACCAGATGAGTAATTTTTCCCTCTGTTTGCTTCCAGATCTCAGGACCTGTTTGCTCATAATGAGCCTTCGAATTAGAGAGATTATCGTATTGGTTAGGCTTCCATGAATTTGGTACCTCACGCTCCAGACGTGAAGAAACTGAATAATATGAACGGGGATCTTCAGGCTCAACATTAGTTGGGCAAACAATAACTTCGGCACCAAAAGCACGCAATGCATCAACCTTTTCCTTCGATTGCTTATCCGTGGTCGTGAAAATACATTTATAACCCTTTATGATCGCTGCCATTGCCAGCCCCATTCCTGTATTTCCTGAGGTTCCTTCTATAATGGTTCCACCCGGCTTGAGTTTTCCTTCACGCTCAGCATCTTCAATCATTTTAACCGCCATCCGATCCTTTATGGAGTTTCCCGGATTGGTAGTTTCAATTTTTGCCAAAACCGTAGCCTTAACATCTTTTGTTATTGTGTTCAATTTAACCAGAGGGGTGTTCCCTATGGTTTCGAGAATATTGTTATACCACATAATGCAAAAATAAGCATTTAAGCCAGAAACAACAGAATAAATGCCAAAATGGAATAAAATCAAAACAATATATTAACTATACCTATAATGCAAAATAATATATCGTAATACTACTGGTTAAGTAGTCTTAACCATTGGAAATTCGGAAAAAAACAGAAGAAAAATTATACCGGAAGAAAGGAATCAATAAACAGACCCGAAAATCTTTTAGAATTTCAAATGCTTAACTGTTAAGCCATTATTGATCAGTTGTTTTAATGAATCAACGCCAATCCTGAGATGATTCTCAACATATTTCTCGGTTACATGCGAATCACTCTCTGCTGTTTTTACCCCTTCAGGGATCATTGGCTGATCAGATACCAATAACAAGGCCCCTGTTGGTATTTTATTGGCAAATCCGGTAGTGAAAATTGTTGCAGTTTCCATGTCCACGGCCATAGCACGCAGACTTTTCAGATATTTTTTAAAAGTCTTGTCATGCTCCCATACTCTGCGGTTTGTAGTATAGACTGTACCTGTCCAGTAATCTAAGGAGTAATCACGTATTGTTGTGGAAATGGCCTTCTGCAAAGCAAAGGCAGGCAGGGCAGGAACTTCAGCCGGTAAATAA
The DNA here is from genome assembly GCF_036405355.1 of Daejeonella sp. Taxonomy (GTDB): domain Bacteria; phylum Bacteroidota; class Bacteroidia; order Sphingobacteriales; family Sphingobacteriaceae; genus Daejeonella. Next base: position 26,367 of record NZ_DASWXT010000083.1, on the reverse strand, counting down.
TCATTAGATGTTCCCTCTCCTCTGATTGCTGCTATTGGAAGAATAAGATCACCTATTTTATTCTTTTTCTTCAAGCCTCCGCATTTACCTAAAAACAAGACTGCTTTGGGCTTGATAGCGGTAAGAAGATCCATCATGGTTGCAGCCATTGGACTGCCCATTCCAAAATTGATCAATGTGATACCATTTGCCGAAACACTCTGCATTGGCTTATCAAGGCCCATAATCGGTGCATTATCATTCCATTCTGAAAAAAGCTTAAGGTACCTGGAAAAATTTGTCAGCAAAATAAAATTACTGAACTCAGCAAGTGGTCTTCCGGTATAGCGTGGCAACCAATTGGCAACAATATCATCCTTAATCTTCAAACCAGATTTTACAGGCGTTTCCAGTTCAATATCCTTTTTAACGGAAGAGGCTGTTTCATTTTTTTGGTCTTTCTTTTCCATGATAATAAATATTAAATAGAGCAAAAAGCCCCGGATGTGATCCGGGGCTTTTTTATGCAACTTTTAATTTTTTAAGATCTGATTTCTCAAATTTATCTTTAGCATATTCGAGTGTGATGAACAGCTCCTTTCCACTTTTTCCGGAGGGTGTCTCATACATCGCATCGATCATAATCGCTTCACAAATAGAACGTAAGCCCCTGGCTCCAAGTTTAAACTCCATCGCCTTATCCACAATAAATTCCATTACCTCCTTATCGAACTCAAGCTTTACATTTTCATATTCAAATAGCTTTTTATACTGTTTGATCAATGAATTTCTCGGTTCCTCCAATATACTCAGCAGAGTTTCCCTATCTAAAGGATTCAGGTGAGTAATCACAGGTAATCTGCCAATAAGTTCAGGAATAAGCCCAAATGACTTCAGATCCTGAGGGGTAATATATTTATAAAGGTTTTTAAGATCAATAGTAAATTCATCTTTATCAACCTTATAACCAACAGTTTGCGTACGAAGCCTGTTGGCTATCTTTTTCTCGATTCCATCGAATGCACCGCCGCAAATGAACAGGATATTATTGGTGTTAACCGGAATCATCTTTTGATCGGGATGCTTCCTTCCCCCCTGTGGGGGAACATTGACAATGGTACCCTCTAAAATCTTCAACAAGGCTTGTTGCACTCCCTCTCCGGATACATCCCGGGTAATTGAAGGATTGTCACTCTTGCGGGCTATCTTATCAACCTCATCAATATAAACTATACCACGCTCAGCTGCAGTTACATCATAATCAGCTGCCTGAAGCAGACGGGTCAATATACTTTCGACATCTTCACCAACATATCCTGCTTCAGTTAATACTGTAGCATCACATATACAAAAAGGTACATTTAAAACTTTGGCAATTGTTTTGGCAAGAAGGGTTTTTCCTGTACCCGTTTCGCCAACCATGATGATATTGGACTTCTCAATCTCAACCTCATCCTTGCCTACCTTTTGATTCAAACGTTTATAGTGATTATAAACAGCTACAGAAAGTATCTTTTTTGCCTGATCCTGTCCGATAACATACTGATCAAGGTGAGTTTTTATCTCAACAGGCTTTAGCAGGGTTTCGAAGGTCTGAGTTGATTTGGCTTTCCGGACATTCAGTTCTTCTGCCAGTATCTGATTCGCCTGGGTTACGCATTTATCACAAATATGTGCATCAAGACCCGCGATCAGCATCAGTGTATCCTGCTTGCCTGAGCCGCAGAATGAACATTTAATATCCTTACTTCCCTTACTCATTATTTCTTATCTCCGGTTCCTACCAAAACTTCATCAATCATACCAAACTCTTTAGCTTCATTAGCGATCATCCAATAATCACGGTCAGAAGCCCTCTCCACCCATTCGTATGTTTGACCCGAATGCTTGGCGATGATATCATAAAGTTCTTTTTTAAGTTTAAGCATCTCACGCAGATTGATCTCCATATCTGAAGCAACTCCCTGAGCACCACCTGATGGCTGATGAATCATCACCCTTGAGTGTGGCAATGCAGCCCTTTTACCTTTTGTTCCTGCACAAAGCAATACGGCTGCCATTGAAGCTGCCATACCTGTACATATTGTCGCAACATCAGGACTAATGTACTGCATGGTATCATAAATACCTAAACCTGCATAAACAGAGCCGCCTGGTGAATTGATGTAAATCTGGATATCCCGTTTGGAATCTGTCGATTGCAAAAACAACAGCTGAGCCTGGATAATATTGGCTATCCCCTCATGAACAGCATCACCTAAAAAGATGATCCTATCCATCATCAAACGTGAAAACACATCCATTTGTGCCACGTTCAACTGACGTTCCTCTATGATATAGGGTGTCATGGCAGTAGGTATTGAAGCGTTTTGAACCCTTCCAATAAAACTATCTACATGCTGGCTGCCGATACGATGATGTTTAACGGCGTATTTCCTGAATTCGTCTTTATCTATGTTCATTTTTGAATTTATAATTAATATTTAACATTTATTTCGAAAGAGTTATAAAAAAGAAGAGATCGAAATAAATGGCCATAAACCAAAAACAATCAAATTATTTCAACTCCAGAAATTTATTATACTCTATATCTTTTTTATCTAAGGTAATAACACCCTTCAGATAATCAAACACATGCTGTGCTTTTACTTCTTCAAAAATACGATTTGCATTCTCCTTATTCTGCAAGAACTGAGCCGTGTATTGTCCCAATTGTTCTTCAGAAAGCGGCTGCGGACTGTACATACGGAACTGTCCGTCAAGGCGATTTTTAGCAGCTGCAAAAACTTCCTCGTATTTGATTTCTAATTTATTATCCTTGATAATCTTGTTCTCAATTAAAGTCCAGCGCAGATTACGTGCAAAATCATCATAACCTTTTTCCAATTCCTCTTCGCTCAACTTTTCGTTCGTTGCCTTTAACCAACGTTTCAGGAACTCATCGGGCAGACTAAGCTTCACCTTATCCAGACCAAACTGGAACAAATCTGCCTGAAGCTTCTGATCAGCATTCTGAACCATCATACTCTCAAGTTCTTCCCTGATCTTCTGCTCAAATTCAGCTTCTGTCTTTACAACATTTTCACCGAATATCTTGTCAAAAAACTCCTGGTTCAGATCGCCTTCTTCCAGTCGATTTATATTTTTAACTGTTAATTTAAATTTAGACTTAAGGTCCTGAGCATCTTCTTCAGAAATATTCAAAAGCTTTGCAATTATTGTTGCATTGCCATCAAATGCTTTCTGAATATCCAGAACCACTTCATCATCCTTTTTAAGACCAATCAATGATTTCTTTATCTTCGAATCTTCAACCTGATCTAAACGAACAGATGCCGTATTCGAAATTCCTCCTTCAAAAACAGAACCATCTGCAGCAATTTGTGCTAAATCAGCATAGATTACATCATCATCTGCCGATACGTCAGGATTTGACATTTTGCCATAACTTTTTCTGAGGTTTTTGATCCTTGAGGCAAGTGTATCTTTATCAACCTTAACCTGATAATAGGTTAATTTATCTTTTGATGAAAAATCAAGATCAAATTCCGGAGCTATTCCCAGTTCATAAATAAACTCAAATTCATCTGTGAAATCCCAGTTAAACTCTTTGCTATCATCGATCTTAGGTAATGGCTGCCCAAGTACTTCAATCTTATTCTCGCTGATATAATTACTCAGGGTATCGTTCAGGATAGTATTGATCTCATCCACCAGAATATTCTTCCCGTACATCTTTTTAATATGGGCTGCTGGCACCATACCAGGACGAAATCCAGGTAGTTTTGCTTTTTTCGCCTGCGCTTTGATCGCTTTTTCTACACGTTCTTTGTAATCTTCAGGATTAATCTTAACAGTAAGTACAGAATTCAGATTGTCTATTTTGTCCTGTGTAATGTTCATTTTATATGTTTTATGTCGTTTTTGTTTATACAAAAATTCCCCGGCTTGTAGCCGGGGAATTAATCAGTGCGGATGAAGGGACTCGAACCCCCACGCCGTGAAGCGCCAGATCCTAAGTCTGGTGCGGCTACCAATTACGCCACATCCGCATTGTTAGGATTATTTTCCAAAATTTCCCGGATGCTTGAATATGTTATTGGTTAACGATATTCATCACAATTCCGATATATTTCGGTCGGCAAAAATAACGTTTTTCTATCTAACTACAAAATGATTTATGCTTATTATTTAAGCTTATCATTTTATTTTTATCCTAATGATCTCAAATAAGCAGGGCTGAGAAGAAGCCTGCTACCATACCAGGAGAACATTTCGCCGTCAACAATTGAAACCCGGGCATCCGGACAAATACTTTTAATCTCCTTAACATGCTCATCTTTAAAAGGATACGGCTCAGAAGACAGAAAGACACATTCAGGATTGAGAGTTTTTAGCTGATCAACAGTAATTTCCGGGTAACGATCTTCACTAATCACATTCTCAAACCCTCCTCTGCTTAAAATATCATCAATAAAAGTTTGTTTTCCTGCCAGCATGTAAGGATCCTTCCATATAAAATAGGCAGTCCTGTACGGCTTATGCATTCTCTTCAATTTCAAAAACTGCTCATTAACATCATCTGCAATTACAGCGGCCTTTTCTGATCTGCCTGTCAATTCACCAATCTGCCTGATCATATCAATTGCTTCAGGCAGAACCTGTATGTCGCTCATCCAAACAGGAAATTCCTTCATCAGTTCCTCTATCTGGGCCCTGTTGTTCTCTTCTTTGTTTCCAATAATGAGATCAGGTTCTAATTCGCGAATCTTACGAAGATCCAGCATTTTTGTGCCCCCAATTTTAGTTGATCCCTTAAATTTTTCCCTTGGATGAATACAAAATTTTGTAATACCAATGATTTCTGTGTCCAGTCCCAAATCAAAAAGCAATTCTGTTTGTGATGGCACCAGAGAAATAATCCGTTGAGGGGGATGCGGGATAGAAATAAGCCTTCCCATCTGATCGGTAAATGTGCGCTTTTGCATACTTTTACAAAGTAAGCTAATTTTTATAGATGCCTAAATGGATTCAAAATTTTCTGCTGCTAATATCGCTTACAGGCTATATTTTGATCGGATATTATATTGAAAGATCAAATTTCCTGCAGCTAATCAGCGTTTACTGCTCCTTATTTCTGATTGCCTATATTCTTCAAAAAAACAGCAGCCCAGATAATTTCAGACTTCTGCTGCTGAGTGGTATACTCTTCCGGTTTTGCCTGATATTTTCAATACCCGCGCTTTCTGATGATTTTTATCGTTTTGTATGGGACGGAAGGATTCAGCAATTGGGGATTAACCCTTTCGACTTTACTCCGGCACAATTTATTAAACAGCATTCTGATCCATTGCTGCACAAAATCTTCCCTTATCTCAACTCCCCTGATTATTACAGCGTTTATCCACAAATTTGCCAGTCGATTTTTAAAATTGCCTCCGGAATTGGCAGCGATAGCCTGCACCGTACTGTTATTATTTTAAAATCTGCAATCTTTCTTTCTGAACTGGGAACTATCCTTCTGTTGAAAAAACTTCTTTCAGCAAGAATCAATGCTAAATCACTACAAGTGATCTATATTCTGAACCCATTAGTAATTGTAGAACTCAGCGGGAATATACATTTTGAAGCCTTTATGATATTCTTTATGCTGCTTGCCGTCTGGCTTATTAATAATCAGCAGTATATCAGTTCAGCCGGAGCATTATCACTTGCTATTCAGGCGAAATTATTGCCACTGATTTTTATTCCATTACTCCTCAGACAAATTGGCCTGAAAAAGACCATTAAATATGCAATCGTTTGCATGATTATCACAACAGCCCTGAGTCTTGTATTACTTAATTCAACAGAGAGATTTGCTCATTTTGCCGAAAGCCTGAGGCTTTATTACGGTAAATTCGAATTTAATGGAGGCTTTTATAGTTTGTTCAGAGCCATTGGTCAATGGTTCCTGGCTTATAATCCCATAGCTGTATTGAGTAAGATCATGATCGCTCTGGCTCTATCCGGGATGATCTGGGTATACTTCAGAAAGTTTGAACTTTTGAATGGGATGTTTTGGCTGCTGATTATTTATCTGGCATTCTCTGCTGTAGTCCATCCCTGGTATCTTGCCCCCCTGGTAGCACTTTCTGTTTTTACCAGACTTCGTTTTGCTTTGATATGGTCAGCAATGATACCTTTAAGCTATTATACTTATAGTGTGATCCCATACAGTGAAAATTATCGGTTTACCGGGATGGAATATCTTATTGTTATTGGTTTCCTTATTTGGGAGCTTAATAAGCCGGAATCATCACAAACCTTAACCTGAAATACTTCAGAATTATTCGTCGTAGAAATCCTGCAGTGAACCAAAATAATTCAGATTCCATCCATCAATCATATCATCGATATCTGAGTCAGGGATATTTATATGTCTGAGTTCAACAGAAGTGCCGTTTTTGTCGGGATGGAGAATAAATGTCACAATTGATTCCTCTGGCTGATCTCCAAAATACCATTGCTGAACAATCCTTTTGTTTTCTACAAACTCAATATTTTTTCCGCAAATACTATCATCCCACAGCGAAAACTCGGAGCCTGGCTCGGTGCTCATGATCGCTTCAGCTCCGGTCCATAAAGAGATCGTCAGCGGGTTGGTCAGTGCAAGGTAAACCTCCTCCGGACTTGCCTGTATCAGGTAATATTTCTTAAAATCTTTCATAATGTGAATTGCAAATCTAATACAAATGCCCTGATAATTTAAGCCGGGTTAATGAATTTATTCAAGGTACTGCAAGCTGCATAAATATGCGAAAATCACTTTTTTATTTTTTTCTAGCAACATTTTGTAATAGCTGGCGTCATATAGTCTAGTTAGGCAATAGGAAATAAGCAATCTATGGTAAGCAAAGATCAAAATATTAGTAATCAGTCACTTAGATCCGAACGCAGACCTATAACTTTAAAACTGAGTTATTTGCCGGTTCATGTCCCTCATATAGCTGATGCCCTAGATTTTGTAATTAAAAAGCTGCAATTCCTTCCAACTGAAAAGTTCTTTTTAAGCGAGGATCCAAAAAATGAGCCTATTCAATTGAGAGATATTAATGGTAATTCATTAACCCTGATTATGCAGGAAATAGAAAATAAGCCCGAATTCAATTATATCATTTTTCATACTGATGATTGCCTCAGGGATTACCACAAATACACTCTTGCAGGGGTTGAATTCATCAGCAGGCCTGAATATACTGATGCCGGTCTGAGGGTAGATTTTCTGGGACATAATGAAAACCGATATACTTTACTTGAAGAAAGAATATATACCGATATATAGTTTTAAATAAAATGAAATACTTACGTGTACTTAAGAATAATAATCAGATATCAAGCGAAACTGTAAAGCAAGCTTATTATCCGGAGCACATAAGCAACTTTTCGATGCAAATGGTATTTAGTGGTAATTCAACTTATGACATCGGGAAAAGACATTTAAATCTATATCCGGACAGCTTTCTTGCTCTGAATCAGGGCACACAATATTCCAGCAAGGTGGATTCCAATATACCGGTGAATATGCTTTCAATCTCCTTTGCTCCTGAATTTCTGAGTGATTTTTACAGAACCCAGCATAAAAATATTAACGCCCTGCTGGATGACCCTTTCAATTCAACTGAGCATTCTGAGGGCTTCTTTTTAGAAACCATCTATCCCTTTTCAGGTGACATGAAATACAACATCCTGAACCTTAAAAACCAACTTGAACAAGAGTCGGCTGATGATTTGCTTGTCAATGAATACCTCCACCATAGTCTGATCAACTACTTTAAAATCTACCATAAAGAAGTTTCCAATAAATCAGAGAATCTTAGCTTTCTGAATAAAAGCACTAAGATTGAGATACTCAAACGCCTTACTTTTGCTAAAGAGTACATCTCCAGCAACTACAATAAAAACATAGATCTGGAAGATATAGCCCAGACTGCCTGTTTATCGGTAAATCATTTATTACGTACATTCAAACAGGCTTATGGCATATCTCCGCATCAATACCTGATAAAGGTGAGGATAGACAGATCAAAATATCTGCTCACTAACACAAAATACACGCTGAACGAAATCGTGGAGATAGTTGGATTTGAATGTCCAAGTTCATTTATAAGACTTTTCAAAACGATGAACAGTATCACCCCAGGGAAATATCGGCTTAATCTTCAACCAAACTAATTTAGCTTTTCCCGACTGTAAGGGAATTCAATCTTTCTGAATTTGCCGTTTACAGTACCTTCAATCCAGGCCAGAACATTGCTTGCTGATTGGGATTGATAGGAAATTCGCTGAGGAAAGTCATGATTCTTATTTTCAAAAACAAATATCCCATCCTTCGCCAAAATTAATCTGAACCTAACTGTAGAATCATTGCCTGGTCCGTTTCCGCTTGGTTCATAATAAATATTACCAGCAGATTCATATAGCTTTATCGTTTCAAGTAAAGTACTGTCACCTGTGTTACTTATCGAAAAACTGATTCCATCCATCCCTGAATCTTTGCTCATTTTCCAGGATTCAACAATACGACCTTTTGCCGTATTCATGGTCCAGTTTCCTTTCAAAAAATTAAAATCACTAACCGAAGTTCTTTGCTGGGCAATTGAAGCAAAGCATAGTACAAGTAACAAACTAAACAGCAACAGTTTTTGTTTCATAAATACCTTGATGAATATGATTCCCTCTTTTATAAATACCCCTGAATAAAGATCAGTATTCTGAAGAAATAAATTCGGTATATATCAAAAGATTTCAGCAAAAAAAATACTTCATTTTTCGAAAAGATCTATAATTAAATGACTGATTTTTATGGTCTATACTGTCCTGATTTTCCCCTTTAACAAAATTTAACAGACCATAATCTGAATGATTCCCGAAATCTCAAATTTTTTGTATAAAAACAGAAAATTATAACAATAAAATTTATTTGCATATAACTAATTATCAATTAGTTATAAATACTTTAACTAATACTCCGGAGCGCCAACCAGAAAATATCAGAACCTGAAAGTATTTACTCAAAATGGAATTAATGGTGTTTTTTGCCTATGTGCCGGGCTGGTTTTATATGGAAATTTAGATCAGAAAATTATTTTAAAAAAACACAAAAATGAACCTTAAATCAATTATGTTTTGCACTGTACTATGTGCAGTTCTAACAACCACAGCATTCGCAAAAAATCGTCCTGCCCCTAATGTTAAAAATGTAATCAATGAATTTGCAGAAAGCCATGTAAACACAGATGCTGCCAAACTGGGCCGGATCCTCAGCGCAGATGCAGTTATGAAATTTTCAAAAGGCGATGAAGTGCTCTCACAAAGTCAGATTTCAATCATGAAGATTATGAAGCAGAATGAGGGAATTAAGCAAAATTGCTCAACTACAATTGATCTGATAGCAAGCGGTTCTGCTTTGGCAATGGCAAAAGTGAATTTCATTTATGATGATTTCACTATTGAGAACTTTCTGACCCTAGAGCTTGACAAGAATGGCAACTGGAAGATCACGAGAATAAATAAGTTCTTCACAGAAACGGCAAGCAAAAACGCCCTTTCAAAGAACTAACCTGAACATTTACAGAAAATAAATGCAGTCAGATTATAGCAGTATCTTCGGCATGAAATAGTTCAAATGCAGTGTTTGTAACATTTTTTTTACAATAAAAAATATCAGTTGCAACATTATAAAAATTCTTTCGTCTAACTTTAAAACGTAATTTATTGTGCGTTCTGATTCAAAGATTTAGCGTAAAATAAATAAAAGCTCTAATGATGAATAATGAAAATTCTGTCAAATCAGAACGTTATAGTAGCAGGTACACCAGAGGGTTCCTGAGAATGCTGACGAATGAGGGTCAAGCTCTGACTGACAAGTTTGTTGAACAGTTTTACACCTCAAAAAACTATCAGGAAAGGCTTGAAGCTATAAAATATCTTATTAGTGTTAATGGAAAGTATAGTTTTCCGGAGGAAATTTTGGCCGATGCCCTGAAAGATTTTTGCTCTCAGGTAAAAGTTTATGTTCTGCAACATTTTAATTTCTCAGGTGTAATTGATTCTCAGATAAAAGATTGTTTGAAGGATATAGCAAAGAATGACGAGAAATTACAATTGAGGACTCTTGCTCTTGAAAGATTGTCTGAACTTGATGATAAAGATAATTATGATCTGTTTTTTTCAACCTCTTTATTAAAAGGATCAAAGGAATCATCGGCGGGTTTAAGAGGCCTTTACAAGCTGGATAAGGAAAAAGCTTATCAAATGGCCAAATTCAGAACTGAGACATCGAGCGGAAATCTTGACATTGCCATAGCTGAAATATTTCAGAATGAAGGCGATATAAATGATCTTGCTTTTATTAAACAACGCCTGAAAGCACGGAATAAATTCAATAAAATTGAGCTGATCAGGATTTATCTTAGGTTTTTGGGACGCCTGGAGATTGATACAATTATAAGAAGCAACATTCTTTTTATAAGTGAGGATATTCTCTCTACATCAAACCGGGAATTAGTACAGCTTCTGATAATGGAACTTCATCATTTCGTCTCCAGTTATCATGATTATTTAAGCAAGAATGAGGACCTCTTAGAATATTTGAACAGAACAATCGATATTCTGCTTGAAAAAAAATATCTGAAAAATGGTCAAAATGATCCATTTGGTCCTAATTAATAAATAAAAGGAATGGTTCTGTTGCAATAAAAAAGCCCTCCCAAAAATTGGAAGGGCTTTTTTATTATCTAAAACAGTGAGAAAAATTATTTAGCACTATTTTTTTTCTCAGTAACTTCATTTCTGATCTCTTGAGCAAGATTTTTCAAATCCTGCATTCCTTTACGAACTCTTGTTCCGGCTGCACTGTTACCTGAATTGTAGAATTTGTTTGCATCAACTTCAACTGAAGCTAGCAAATCTTTCATTTTTGTAAATTTGTCCATCGTTATATTTTTTAGGTTAAACAAATCTAATTTAATTACAGAAAATGACAAGTCATTTTTGTAATTTTTTTCGAGCCTGTCGTTATTTTAACAGAATTTCTGAAATTGACTATAGAACCTGGTCTTAAAATGTTCATTTAGCTATCGTACTACTTTACTAAATTTCAATTTAGTAAAGTAAATTATCTTGATGGAAAAATTTTATTAATTAAATCGCATAGCAATCTTTTAGGTGATATCAATCATTTTTTTTATTGCTCATTATCAATTAGTAAACAGGGTATAACTCTTAATTTCAGGCAATAATTAACCTATAAAATCATTAAGGAGGTACAAATCATGACACTAACAAAAAGAAAAAACTTGCTTACAGATTTTTTTGACAATGAACATTTTTTTGACATTTTCCCAAATGAATTAGTAAGTCGAACCCCATCTGTAAACATTATTGAGAATGGCAAAGAATTCAAAATTGAGTTAAGTGCACCAGGGCTTAAAAAAGAGGACTTTAAGATTGACATTGATAATAGCACTTTAACAATCAGCGCTGAAAAGGAAGTGGAGCAAAAAGAGGAAAAAGAACACTATACAAAAAGAGAGTTTAGCTACTCATCATTTAGCCGTTCATTTTTATTACCCGATACTGTTAATAAAGATCAGGTAAAGGCAAATTATGAAGACGGCCTTTTAAAAATCCAAATCGGGAAAAAAGAAGAAGCTAAACAAATAGAGAAAAAGCAGATCAAGGTATCCTAAAATTAAGAGAGCCGGATTCTTTTCAATCCGGCTCTCTTGTTAAAGATCCAACCTACCTATATTTTCCTGAAATCCTATTTTACAAGATACAATATGCAATTATTTGATTATGTAATCCCTTTCAATAAGATTAGCATCGGGGACCTGCCAAAGGTTGGCGGGAAAAATGCTTCGCTGGGTGAAATGTTCAATCAACTTTCATCTAAAGGCATAAACATCCCTGATGGATTTGCCCTAAGTGCTGATGCTTACAGACTATTCAGAAAAGAAAATAAAATTGAACAAGCACTGAATGACTTATTGGAATCATTAGACAGAAAAAACCTATCAAATCTCAGTTCAATCGGAGAAAAAGCACGGGAACTAATAAGTAAGTCGGTGCTTCCCGAAAAAATAAAGAAGGAGTGTGAAGAAGCCTACTTTAATCTATGTGAACAATGTGGAATTAAGGTATTGGATGTTGCAGTAAGAAGCAGTGCCACTGCAGAAGATCTCCCTACAGCGAGCTTTGCAGGAAGAATGGAGTCCTTTCTGAATATTAGCGGCGTGGAACAATTACTTGACGCTATTCATCGCTGTTATATCTCATTATTTACAGACCGGGCTATAAAATACCGCCATGATATGGGCTTTATGGACATGGATATTGCCATTTCTGCAGGAGTTCAGCAAATGGTACGAAGTGATAAGGCTTCATCAGGAGTTGCATTTACAATAGATCCGGATTCTGGCTTTAAAAATACCATAGTCATCAACAGTATATGGGGCCTGGGCGAAAATATTGTCCAGGGAAGGGTTACACCAGATGAATGGACTGTTTTTAAACCCATGTTAAAAGATGGTAAATACGATCCGATACTGAGGAACCATTGCGGGAAAAAAGAGTTTACAATGGTCTATGCTGATAAAGCAGATAAACTTTCTGCTGAAAAGACGATCATAAATTATGACACATCCGAAGAAAAGAAAAATGAACTTTCACTAAACAGATCAGAAGTCATTCTTCTGGCCAGGTGGTGTCTCCAGATTGAAGAACATTACGGAAAGGCCATGGATATAGAATGGGCGAAAGACGGCCTTAACCAGCAGCTTTATATTGTCCAGGCCAGACCAGAAACTGTTCATGCTAAAGGGAAAAAACAGGTTCATGAAATCTTCAAACTAAGTGAAAAGAGCAAACTTCTGGCGAGCGGAATTGCTCTTGGAGATAAAATCGCTTCAGGAAAGGCAAGAATTTTGAGGAGCCCGCTTGAAGGCGATCAGTTGCTGCAAGGTGAAATACTCGTAACAGACATTACTAACCCTGATTGGGACCCGATTTTGAAGAAAGCAGCTGCCATTGTTACTAATAAGGGTGGCCGAACAAGCCATGCTGCTATTGTAGCCCGTGAACTTGGTACTGTAGCCGTGGTTGGGTCAGGCAATGCCACAGAAGCAATTAAGTCAGGAGATGAGATCACTGTTTCCTGTGCTGACGGAAAGGACGGACATATTTATGAGGGTTTGTTAAAATGGACTGTGAATGAACAGGATTTCAGCGGACTTAAATTACCTGAAACTTCGGCTATGTTTATTCTGGCAGATCCAGACAGGGCATTTGAATTAAGTTCTTACCCAAATAAAGGTGTTGGATTGTTGAGACTTGAATTTGCGATCTCAAACAGTATCCGGATTCATCCGCTCGCATTATGTGAACCTGAAAAGATTAAGGACAAGGCTTTACAAAAAGAGATCAGTGATCTGACAAAAAATTATAAAGACGGCAAGGACTACTTTGTTGACCGCCTTGCTGAATCCGTTGCATTGGTGGCAGCAGCATTTTACCCTAATGATGTCATTGTAAGGCTCAGCGATTTTAAGAGTAATGAATATGCCAATCTTTTAGGTGGCAAATACTTTGAACCTCATGAAGAAAATCCAATGATTGGACTCCGCGGAGCATCCCGTTATTACAGCGATTTTTACCGCAAAGGATTTGCACTGGAATGCAGGGCAATGAAAAAAGTAAGGGAAGAAATGGGGCTTAAAAATGTAAAATTGATGATTCCATTCTGCCGGACAATAGAAGAAGGTGAAAAAGTATTGAAGGAAATGAAGACCAATGGTTTGGTGCAGGGTAAGGACGGCCTGGAAGTTTATGTCATGATTGAGATTCCAAGTAATGTATTACTCGCTGATGAATTTGCAAAACTCTTTGATGGCTTTTCTATTGGATCAAATGACCTGACTCAGCTTACATTAGGCATCGACCGCGATTCCAGTCTGGTAAGTTATTTATTCAATGAGGAGAATTCTGCTGTAAAAGGCCTGATCCGGGAGGCAATTAGAGCTGCAAAGCGAAATCATATCAAGGTAGGTCTTTGCGGTCAGGCACCAAGTGATATTCCCGCATTTGCAGAATTTCTGGTTCAGGAAGAAATCGACAGTATTTCATTTAATCCCGATGCACTAATAAAGGGTATTGAAAATATGAACAGGGCCGAGAATAAGAAAAAATAATATCTCCTGATTTTAGATCTACAAGGATTTTTATTACTCTTTTATTGAACCGTAATAATCCGGTTTAAAAACCTGCTAAATTTGGTTTAATGAACTGGCATAATTCAAGCATTTCTGACGTTTATAAATTACTGGATAGTTCAGCCTCAGGCCTGGATCAGAACAAAGCAGAATTACTTCTTTCAAAAGCCGGGCAAAATGTAATTCAGGAAGGTAAAAAGAAAACTATCTGGAGTATAATACTTCATCAGATCAGCGATTTTATGATCATTATTCTGATCATAGCTGCACTAATTTCGGGTATTGCCGGTGACATAACCGATACCATAATCATTCTTACCATAATTATTCTCAATGCTCTGGCGGGATTCATTCAGGAGTACCGTGCTGAAAAAGCAATGGAGGCTTTGAAAAACATGTCGAGCAGCCATGCAATTGTTCTGCGAAATCAGAAAGCCGTAAAAATAAACGCGGAAGAACTTGTACCAGGTGATGTGATCCTTCTGGAAGCTGGAGATGTTATACCTGCTGATATCCGGTTCATTAAAGTTCAATCTCTGAAAGTAGATGAATCTGCACTTACCGGTGAGTCTGAAAATGTGGAGAAGAATATTAAAAAACTGGAATCCAAAGATTTAGTACTTGCCGACAGGACCAATATGGGCTTCAAGGGTACGTTCATCAATAGCGGGCATGGGACGGCCATTGTTGTAGAAACCGGAATGCAAACTGAACTCGGACATATTGCATCAATGATTCAGATTGCAGATAACAGTACCCCTCTTCAAAAGCGGCTTTCTGCATTTGGCAAACGTCTTTCCCTTATTATTCTGCTGATCTGTGCAATAATATTTATTTCAGGATGGTTAAGGGGAGAGGGCCTTACAGAAATGCTTCTAATATCTATTTCGCTTGCTGTGGCTGCGATTCCTGAAGCTCTGCCTGCATTAGTTACTATTTCACTTGCACTGGGGGCTAAGAAACTGGTTAAACAGCATGTGCTCATCCGTAAACTTCCTGCTGTTGAAACCCTGGGCTCGGTAAGTTATATCTGCACAGATAAGACCGGCACACTGACCATCAATAAGATGACAGTCAGAAAGACTTATGAAGCTGAACATAAGGTTAAGGCAATCTTTTCGGCTGAAAAGAACAATCTCCTTTCTGCCATGGCATTGAATAATGATATTCTGAAAAGTGATAAAGGGGAATGGCTTGGTGATTCTACTGAACTTGCATTGGTTCAATATGCCTCCTCAAAGGGGTATGATAAGCCAGAATTAGAAAAAGAATTTCCCAGGATAGCTGAGATTCCCTTTGATTCTCAGCGAAAATGCATGAGTACATTTCATCAGGCAGGAGATGGAATAATCATGATTACGAAGGGGGGTATGGATGTCTTACTTGGAAAATTGACCTATCAAAACGGGAACGGGCATACCAAATTTGAAGAAGAACAAAATGCCATGTCTGCCAGCGGGCATCGTGTGCTGGGCTATGCCTACAAGCTTTTGCCTAAAATGCCGGATAAAATAAATCCAAAAGAGCTGGAATCATCTTTAACAATGATTGGATTTGCGGGGATGATCGATCCTCCGCGTGAAGAAGCCAAACAGGCCATATCTCAATGTAAGGATGCAGGGATCAAGCCCGTAATGATCACCGGTGATCATAAACTAACCGCTGCAGCTATTGCCACTGATCTGGGAATTATCAGTTCTGAAGATGATCTGGTTATGACAGGGGCTGAATTATCTGATCTAAGTGAATCAGACTTCAATTCGGTCGTTGAAAAAGTCTGTGTTTATGCCCGGGTTAACCCTGAACAAAAATTAAGAATAATCCAGGCATTACAGGGCAAGAATAATTTTGTTGCTATGACCGGCGATGGTGTTAATGATGCACCGGCCTTGAAAAATGCAGATATCGGCATTGCAATGGGAATTAATGGCACTGAAGTCTCAAAACAGGCCGCTCACATGATTCTGCTTGATGATAATTTTGCCACTATAATTAAAGCCATCCGGCGTGGCCGAAGAATCTATGACAATATTTTAAAGTTCATCAAATACATAATGACCGGAAATTCCGGTGAGATCTGGGCCATTTCGCTTGCTCCATTTCTGGGGCTTCCGATTCCACTGCTTGCCATTCATATTTTATGGATAAACCTGATAACCGACGGGCTTCCTGGCCTGGCACTGGCTTCAGAACCTGCAGAAACAAACATAATGAAACGCCCGCCGCATGATCCTTCAAAAAATATTTTCGGGGGAAGCATGGCCTGGCATATTCTATGGGTTGGATTATTGATGGGACTGGTTACCCTGGGAATTCAGGCATGGGCTGTACATAACAACAACCCTTATGGACAGACTATGGCATTCTCTGTTTTATGCTTCAGTCAGCTGGGACATGTGATGGCCATACGCTCAAAAAGAGATTCCATATTTAAAATCGGAGTGTTTTCAAACAAGCCAATGCTCACAGCATTACTGGGAACTGTTTCACTTCAATTCATGATCATTTATATGCCATTTTTTAACCCAATCTTCAGAACACAGCCATTACCAATCTATGAATTGCTGATTACCATTGCTGCCTCCGCTATTGTATTCTGGGCGGTTGAGTTTGAAAAAATTATAAAAAAACGGATTAAAAAAGGGCATAAAGTAAAATAAGGATAGTAGCCAGAGCTTAGAGAACGAATTTTGACGCTGGCAGATAGAAAACCTTAAGAAAGAATCTTTGCTTATCATTTTCTTTGGGTATAAACAACAAGACCATCACTCAGGGTGCCGAGCCATTTTCTACCATATTTATCTTTAGCCATTGCGAGTATCCCTGAATTGATTCCCGGCATACTTATGCTCTTATTTTGTACTGAACCAAAAACAGAAAGCCTGGTCCCTCCTACCCATAAAACGGAACCATCTATCAGTAAGGACTTTAATCCGTAAGCATCATGCGGCCCCTCAACCTCCTGCCAGGAATTCCCGTCAAAACGAACAAGGGTTTTAACAGCGGTACCACTTAAAACGGCTAACAGATTATTATTCATATCAGAGGCAAGCGAATATGGCCAGGCTGAGGGATATCCAATATCCGGCAAAATAAAACTAGTCCATTTACCATCTTTATATTGTTTGATCTTGCCTGTAAAAGAAAATGGATTAAAGGTACCGGCCCATAGATTGCCATTCCGATCACAGGTAAGTGAGATTACAAGATCTGTAAGATAGATTAAAGTCCATTGGCCATCTTTATCGATCCTGACAATGCCTTCATCTGTACCAATCCATACCCGTCCATTCTTTTGATCGTAAGTGATGCAGGTAATTGAATTACTTGCTAAAACACTATTGCTGGTATCAAACAAGGACCATTTTTGACCATCGTAGCTCGCAAGGCCTCTATCTGTACCTACCCAAACGATCCCCTGATCAGTAACAGTAATTGCCCTGATGTAATTAGAGGGAAGCAGAGAATTTGCGGAACTAAAGGAATCCCAGGAATCAGCATTGATACGGATAAGTCCATTGGCTGTACCAAGCCACTTCACATCATGATTATCAATGCAGATCGCATTAATCTGGTTATCCCTTAAACTTGAATTACTTTTATTGTAAATCACCCATTCCGGAAATTCAGGCTTATTTACTTCATCATTAAGGATTATTGTTTTATCCTTTTTACAGGATGAAACAATAAGTGTAATTAGTAAAATCGAATAAATTGAAGTTTTCATACAGAATGTCTATTACCTATTAGACGAGTATTTATGATCTAATGCTACATCAGAGCAGGGAAATAGAGAGGTTATTAAGGAAATTTTGTTTGGGGGAAATCATAAGTGTTTGGTAATTTCTTATTGACACTGAAAGGTAATTTCAATATTTAAGGATCGGGATCGCTGGCATCAGTCCTTCGTGGTCCATAGAGTTTTCACTCATGCATTCTCCAGGGATGTGAAAATTATCGCAAAAAAAAGTCAGCTCTATAGAGCTGACCCCCTCCTGATCATAAAATGATCAGGAAACACTTAACAACATATTAAAAATCAACAATTACATCCATTTGGAAGCAAAGCGGTTAAACTCCTGCCTGAGCTCATTAATAATCTTCTCTTCAGTAAGATACTGATCATATAATTCAACATTCTCTGCTGCACTCGACTGTGAGATAAATCCTGCGGATTCTTTTACCTGACTCTCTATCTTATTTAAATTTTCATGTATACGATGTTTCAATTCATCGATATTATTACGCTGAATCAGAAACTGATTCTGAAAATGTTCTACCTTTTCAGCTATTTCATGACCGGTATTATCAGCTGCAATCTCTTCAAGACGCTTTGTAAGTATAGTGATCTCTTGTTTATAAAAATCCAAACTTCTCAGTGCATCACTATGCAGGTTGTTGATGTGTTTTATATTGATCTCTTTCATAAAGCAATTTTAACTAATAAGCCAGATCTATAGAATGACTTTAGGCAGGTATTTTCATGATTTTACTCATATTCTCTATTTTTGCACCCCCTTTGGAATGCAATTAAATGAGTATATTTATTAAGCCTCCCGCCATGTTTCAGGAGTTAAACCAAAGAAAATTATGTGCTTTTCTCCAACAGCAAGTTTTGGCTCAGCAGCAGTTTTATTAATTATCGGAGGTGTTTGCATTAAGAATTCAGAAACAAGCCCTCAAAGACTGCTTTCTTCTATCCCATTGATGTTGTCATTACAGCAGGGTTTAGAAGGATTCGTCTGGATTTCATTGTTGAATCCTGAATATTCCGAATGGGGTAAATCAGCGACTTATGGTTTCCTGGTCTTTGCCCAGGTAGTCTGGCCTTTCTTTATTCCCTTTTCGATCATGTTACTTGAGAAAGAACAGAAACGCAGGAAGATGCTCCTTTTTTTGACGATCACAGGTTCAGTTCAGGCACTTTTTTTAGGCTATGGAATGTTGATGTATTCTGTTAGTTCAGAGATATTACATTCTCATATCAGGTATGATCTCGATTTCCCGCCTGCAAATCGTTGGTTTGGAGGTGCACTCTATATAATCGCTACCGGTGTTTCCCCATTTATTTCAAGTATCAGGAGACTAAGATTTGTAGGTGTTATTGTACTTTGTTCTTATCTGTTCACCCGCATCCTGTACGGGCAAAATGTAATTTCAGTCTGGTGTTATTTCGCTGCACTAATCAGTTTTGTGATCCTTGCAGTAATTCTCAGGAGCAAAAAAGAAAGAGCCTCAAAAGCGGAAATTGCCCGGGCTTAATTTAAGGTGTAAGTTTATATAATACAGCCGGAAAACACGATCGTGTTTTCCGGCTGTATTATCACTTTGTATGTCTTATCAGCTACTATATTTTCTTCAAAGCAGTCTCGAGATCCGTTAAAAGATCATCGACTGATTCGATTCCTACGGAGTAACGAATCAAACTTTCGGGAATACCCAACAGGGCACGCTGCTCTTCAGTTAATTCTACATGGCTTGTAGTGCGTGGCGGACCTGCCAGGGTACTCACCGAACCAAGGCTTGCAGCAAGATGCACAAGCTTAAGCGAAGGCAGGAATTTTTCTACCAGATCATAACCTCCATCAAGTGCAAAACTTAACATCCCACCAAAACCCCGCATTTGAGATTTAGCAATTTCATGACCTGTATGTGTCTCCAGTCCGGGATAAAATACCTGACTAACTTTTGAGTGTCCATTAAGATAATTTGCGATCTTCATTGCCGATTCATTTTGTCTGGAGATCCTCAATTCGAGTGTTTTCATCCCTCTGGCGATCATATAGGCCGGGTCGGCCTGCAGACTGGCTCCATTGATTTCCCGGAAATGAAATACCTTCTGTACTAACTCCCTGCTCCCTGCCAATACACCGCCCATTGCATCAGAATGACCACATAGGTATTTTGTAGCACTATGCAATACCAAATCTGCTCCCAGATCCAATGGATTCTGGTTAATCGGTGTAGCAAAAGTATTATCCACAACCACAACAGCACCGACATTTTTTGCAGCAAGGGCAATACGTTTGATATCAATGATCTTCAAGGTAGGATTGGTTGGGGTTTCAAGGTAAACCAGATCACATCCTTTTGCAATCTCATATTCCAGTTCCTCATGATTTCCGGTTTCGCAAAGTTTAACCTCTACATTGTATGCCGGGAAGAAATCAAGAAAAAGTTTGCTTGTACCGCCATAGGTATCCTTAACAGAAACTACCCTTTTGCCCGGCTTTAAAAACGTAAAAAGAGTATTGCTGATTGCAGCCATACCGGTTGCAAAAGCTGTAGCTGCCTCCGCACCTTCCAATACTCTGATTTTCTCTTCCAGTGATGCCACGGTAGGGTTCGTATTACGGCTATATATAAAACCATCTGATTTCCCGGTTGATACGTCGTACCATTCATCAAGATCTTTGTAAGCAAAAGCAACGCTATTTACTATTGGTGTTGTAACAGCCTCTTTGAAGTAAGGATTGTCTTCTCCGGCCCAAACTGCATCAGTAGCTTTACTGAATTTTCTATTTTCCATATTTTTATTCTGATATATCATCACACCCATTCGGTAATTCCAAATCTGGTATGACCTGTAAATTAAATCAACAAAATGATTACGGCCGTAGATTACCTGGCAGGCTTGAGCAGAACATCATGAAAAGTGAGATCTGAATCCGGATCAATGATCTTTAGCTTTACCTGATCAACAGATCCGTCAGCATTTAATGCAAATGTAACGTATGAATCGGCCTTTAAGCTCTTATTTTTCAAAGTCGCAATAAAACTATTATACTGAAAATACTTAAGCGATGCATTGAGGTGTGGTAATTGCTTAAATTCCATCAGCAAACCATCTCCTGAAGGAATCAATAGAACATCCCCATAAACCTCATCTTTGTAATTACCAGCCAGTTTTGCAATTGAAAGATCGTATTTGCCTGCCGGATCAGCCTTAATCAGATTTTTATTTTGGGATTCTTTCAGTCTTGCCGCAGATGAAACCTGTTCATCACTAAAAGCTTTCAGCCAGTCAAATTTTGGATTATTCTCATAATAATCCAGTACATGATAAATAATTGACCAGTAAGCCGCGGTTGATTCCTGATTGGTTAATACGCTTATCCCGAGCTTAAGGTCGGGAACCATAGCCACCTGCGAAACAAAACCACCCAACTTACCACCATGCCCAACCACTTTGTATTTTTGATAATTATAGGCTCTAAAACCCAGAGCATATCCAAAGAAATCCATTTGCGCAGGTTTCAGCCCTGCTGATACTTTGCTGACAGGTATCGGCCTGATCACTTTCCATAATTGCATGGTACTTGCAGGTTTAAATAATACCTCATGAGATGGTGTTCTGCCTGAATCCAGCTGGGTGATCATCCAGTTTGACATATCATTAGCATTGGAAAGAATCCCTCCTGCCGGATTACTCGCATCCCCGATATTCTGCTCCATATAATCCTCAACCAGTCCGACTTTGCCTCCTATCCTGTCATGTGCAGCAGAAATATTTTGCCTGCTCCCAAATTCTGAATGCCTGGAAACACTCCCCGGCATACCCACCTTATCAAAAATCCGTTCTTTAACAAAATCTTCCCATTCTCTGCCGCTTAGCACCTTAATCACTTCTCCTGCTGCCAGATATAAGATATTATCATAAGCATAAGTACTTCTGAAATCATGAACCAGGGGCAGTTTCTGAAGTTTTCCTAAAATCTCTCTTCTCGAATAGGTTGAGGGGGGAAACAACATAAGGTCCCCTGAATAGGCTAAAAGTCCGCTGTGATGAACCAAAAGGTCTCTGACTGTTAGGTTTGTAGTAACATAGGAATCGGCCATTTTAAACCATGGCAAATGATCAATTACCCGATCATCCCATTTTAACTTGCCCTCTTCAACCAGCATAGCCAATGCGGTAGCAGTAAACGCTTTTGAATTTGATGCAATTGAAAAAAGCGTATTTGCATCCACCCGATCATTCCCGCCGAGTTTTTTAATGCCATAACCTTTCGCAAGCAGTACTTTGCCATCCTTTACAATTGAAACACTTATTCCCGGAACTTCAAAAGTTTTTAATACCTTCTCAATATACTGGTCAAGACCAGGAGGCAAATTCTCCTGCTGAGCCCCTGCCTGCATTGATGAAGTCAGAACTGATAATAGAAGTAAGAGATTTCTGAAAGTTTGCTTGATTACCATATTCGGATTTGTATGCTTGTTAAAATACAGGCTTGAAGATTGTGATAATTTTCGAATTCCCGATAAATATTATGAGTCCCAAAAAATCAAACTGCTTACAGAAAGAATGATTCAATTCACTAGTGTCCGTCAAAAATTAAATTTATGCTTAATATCAAAATCAGACCGCCTTTGCGGCGGAAGGGCACTTAATTTCCCTGCAGCTGGGAATTAAGCAAAAGAGCCGCGGCTTCCCGGTATTTGTGGCAAAGCCATGCCTTCGGCATTGTAAATCCACACTTTTTCCCATCGGCGCAATCCAAGCCGTGTTTTTGGTAGTCTAAGTGATGAATGAATCTGCAACACTTCTCCGGATTGCTTTACTGTAGGGACTTATGAATGTCACTGAAGGGAAAAAGTGCGCCTTTCCTGCCAAATCCCGAAATGCCGGTCCCTGCAATCGGCAATACCAGTAATTCATGAACGGTTGTATGCCAACGCACTATCCCAAAGACCGTTCATATCAAATTGGATAAACCGAAGAACGATTCTCCCGGTTTAAAACCGGGACCTGTGCCAGCAAAATCAAAAAAAAGAAGCAGACTCATTCAAACAGCACATCCGAGCATCCGATTTTGGGATCATAACCGGAATGCTTTCATAATTAGATATCCCCCAAAAGCAGCGATCGCTTTTTTTTGATGCGCAGGGGCTTGTGACCAAGGCACCTAGGGATTGAAGAAGGCTTTTGTTCCTTTTGGCCTTCAAACCTGAGCCGCCCTTCAGCGGCGAAAGCATGAACACCTTAAAAAACATTAAAAGCTGGTGAGTAACGAATTCGCCCCCCGGCAATGGAGGGAGGCAAGGTTGAGCGGGGCTGTTTATTTTGAAATTAGCTAAAATATTCATTAGAAAAGCCTAAATAGGGATATACTGAATATTACTCAATTTAACCAGACAGTAATGGATTCAATTTGTGAATAAATCTGATTTATTACGTTAAGAATTCACCTGCTACTTAATAACCATAATAGTTTATATTAGTATAAACATATTCAACGATTCTCCACTATAATCATTCCCATGAAAAAAATTTCCTTAATCAGCCTCCTAATCCTCGGGCTTAGCAACATCAACGCTCAAACAAAAAGCAACTGGTCGCCAGAGCAAACTATTAAACACAGGGGAATCAGTTCAGTAAGGGTATCTCCTGATGGGGGAAAGGTGGTTTATGCTGTAAAAGAGTTAAAAACAATTGAAGGCAAAAGAGTGTTTATCAGTCATTTATTTATTTCAGATATCAATAAAAAGAATACTATTCAGATTACACATGGCGAAAAGAATAATATTAATCCCAAATGGAGCCCTGATGGAAAACAGATCGCATTTGCCAGCAACCGTGATGGAAAGAATAACCTGTACCTCCTGAACTTAGGTGGAGGTGAAGCGGAACGCTTAACTGATCTTAAAACCGGAATAAACGATTTTAAGTGGAGTACTAAAGGAAATCATATTGCATTTACCAGTGCTGATGCTGAAACTGAAGAAGAGGCTGGAAACAAGAAATCAGGGGACGACTGGTATTTTATGAATGAAAAATTTAAGCAGGGACGACTCTACCTGCTTCAGCTTAATAAAAAAGATAAGGATGGAATGCCTCAGCTTACAGCATTGAGTAAAGAGAACAGACATATAAATTCATTTAGCTGGAGTCCGGATGACCAGTGGATTGCCTATGCACATGCGGCCTCTGCAGGTGTTGAAGATAATACGCTCTGCGATATATCGATGATTAATGTCAGTTCAGGTGAAGTTAAGATTATTGCAAATACCCCGGTGGGTGAAAATCAACCCCTTTTCAGTCCTGATGGTAATTACATAGCCTATTACAACCTCGATGAAAAAGGGATTTGGGGAGGTACAACTTCTGTTAAAATTTATGCTCTTAAGTCAGGCAGTGTTCAAACTTTGGCGGATACACCGAATGGTCCGGCAGACCTAGTGGGCTGGAGCAGCGATGGGAAATCAGTTTTTACACTGGAGCCATTTCATACCAGTTCCAGAATATTTCGGCTGAGCAGTGATGGGAAACAGGCGATTGAATGGAATACAGGGATGAAAGGCGTTTTGGGCGGACTTGAATTGAACAATACCGGCACTCATTTCGGCTTTATATTTCAGAATACATCAATACCACAGGATGGCTATATCAGCAGTTCTTCCGGTTATTCTCCAATAAAGATCAGTACTATAAATCCTGAGTTGGCGGGTTTAGCGGTTCCAAAAACTGAAGTGATCAGCTGGAAGAGTTTTGACGGGATGGAAATTGAGGGACTTTTAACCTATCCGCTCAACTATGAGGCAGGTAAAAAATATCCTTTTATTCTCAATATTCATGGTGGCCCGGCAGGTGTATTCAATGAAAGTTTTGTAGGAGGCTCGGCGGTTTACCCGCTTGCCGGCATAGCAGAAAACGACATCTTCATTCTCAGACCAAATCCGAGAGGATCAAATGGATATGGATTAAAATTCAGGGAAGCCAATCACCGCGACTGGGGTGGTGGCGATTACAAAGATCTGATGGCCGGGGTTGATTATGCTATTTCAAAAGGATGGGCAGATCCTGATAAAATGGGTGTTATGGGCTGGAGTTATGGAGGCTTTATGAGCAGCTGGGTGGTCGGGCATACAGACAGGTTTAAAGTTGCAAGCATCGGAGCACCAGTAGTTGATTTGGTTACTCAGGATCTGACCGATGACATTCCAGGTTTTCTTCCTTCCTATATGGTTAAACAACCCTATGAAGATTGGGCAGTCTACGACGAACATTCCCCATTACGATTTGTGCAAAATGTGAAAACCCCTGTGCTTTTGCAGCATGGCGAGGCGGATATCAGGGTGCCTTTTAGTCAGGGATTAATGTATTACAATGCACTTAAACGCAGAGGGGTGCCTGTTAGATTTCTTGTCCTCCCAAGACAGCCCCATGGCCCAGTGGAGCCGGCAATGACACTTAAATCAGCCCAGACTACCCTGAGCTGGATGTTGCATTATTTAAAGGGTAAAGAATTAGGGTTTTAATCATCGGAGGCAAGGAGCTTTATCAAATGGGTTTTGACCAAAAATACTTATTCAAATCTGAGCGTCTGGGCTTTAGGAACTGGCTTGAGAGTGATATTGAATTGATGTCCGCAATAAATGCTGATGAAAAAGTAATGGAGTTCTTTCCCGCTATAGCTTCAAAAGATCAAACAATTGAATTTATTGAAAAGATGCAAAAGCAATTTAAAGAAAAAGGCTTTTGTTATTTCGCAGTAGATAAACTTGAAAACAATGAGTTCATTGGTTTTATCGGACTGTCGGAAAAATTGTTTGAGGCAGAATTCACCCCCTGCATTGACATTGGCTGGAGATTAAGCAGTGAAGAGTGGAATAAAGGTTATGCAGGTGAAGGAGCTAAAAGATGTTTAGAATACGCGAATGAAGTATTGAAGCTTGAAAAAATAGTTTCAATTGCACCAAAAATCAATGTGAAATCAGAAAAGGTGATGAAAAAGATCGGGATGGAAAAGGTCCTCGAATTTGAACATCCGCTGCTGATTAATGATGAAAGGCTGAGGGATTGTGTTTTGTATCAGATTACACTAAATAAAAATTAAACTGCATTTGAAGGTTGATATTGGTCTTTTCCTTTAAATTCAGAAGGAATAAAAGCACTCAGGTCGTCGACCCCGAAGGTGGTCGCATGTTTATAGAAAAGAAATAAAGGCCGTTTTTCGACCCTAAAGGGGTCGCATGTGAACATTCGACCCCTTCAGGCAATGTCATTAAGTTAAGGACAAGGCATAAAAAAAGCCATAAAGAAGTTTGCAGTAAGTAGTTTTGAATTATCTAGAAACGAAACACTAACCGCAATCCTTATGGCCGATGTAAAAGTAGCAGTAAAAATTTTATCTGA